>DAIDHK010000052.1 GCA_027459725.1 Candidatus Levyibacteriota bacterium | reverse complement strand
CAAGGCAAAAAAGATGCAGGGCAAACTATGTTTGAAATAGACTAAAACCCCGACCGTAAGGTCGTGGGAAGTTTATAGACTAAAACCCCGACCGTAAGGTCGTGGGAAGTTTATTTCTGTTGTACATTTACTGCTCAATGGATTAAATCCAGTGTAATAAAATATTGCCCCAACATCATCCCAGTCCAACGAGGGTGAAGAAAAATCAACACCTGTGTTTTTCGTAGACTGTATAGTAGGAGTTGGAGTAAAAGTTTGTAATTGTATATCATTTCTAGCTGATTGTTTAAAACTTAAGAAACCGGGAGCTAAAGTAGGCTGAGGTGTAACAGTTGGAGATGTAACTGTGGTCTGCGTAGTATGACTAAATGAGAATCCAGCTAATCCTAACAGAACTATTCCAAATATTATATAAAGTATTTTATTGCTTGTCATATCAATGTAAATAATATAAAACGAACATTATCCATTTATTACTATAGATCATCATGTTTCATTGTC
>DAIDHK010000051.1 GCA_027459725.1 Candidatus Levyibacteriota bacterium | reverse complement strand
GGCAGATCAATGAAGAAGTGCTTAAAGAAAAAACCGGCATGTCGTTGTCGGATGCTCTCATTAAAGCGCAAGAACAGGTAAAGCGTATTAAAAAGACCGAGCTGTTAGCAGGGCTGGGGGAGCTTGTAGACAACAAACAAAAAGCTTGGGTAAAAGATAGGATGATAGACGAGGTGGTATTTCAACTCAATTTATATAAAGATACTCATAATTAAATTCAAACAATATGAATCTTTATAACCCTAAAATCCTTCAACAAAGACTCACTAATCTCGATTTCCCTACTGGAGAAAAGTCACAACGGATAAAGGTATTACTGGTTGGCAAACTGCATTAAAAGATCGAGACTTGGCTAAAACAAAAGAGGAAACTATCACTAAGCCAAAAAAACGGGTTGAGTGAGTGGTTTAGGATTAAACAAAAATATATAAACTTCCCACGACCTTACGGTCGGGGTTTTAGTCTATTTCAAACATAGTTTGCCCTGCATCTTTTTTGCCTT
>DAIDHK010000050.1 GCA_027459725.1 Candidatus Levyibacteriota bacterium | reverse complement strand
CAGGGCCATTGCATTCTAAATTTGACAAAACGCTTCCTACTGAATCACGATAGAAATTGCTTAGATTTCCGTGAGGAGGAAGCGTTATGCAAGTACAGTATATCGTATTACCGGAAGGATTGTCATTCTCCAGTGTATTTTCAGTCAAGCCTGAGCCAATAACCACATTATTGTATTTTCTTGCATCAATACCTGATCCAAGGCGAGCTCAAGGGAGAAGACATCAATTGCCAGTCATTTTGCTTTTGGCTCTTTTAGCGTTATGTAGTGGCTACACCTCCTATCAGGCAATGGAGGAATGGGCGAAGAATTATCAGACTGTGTTGCAAGAACAAATTCCCATCATCTCCGGTCATACTCCTGATGCAGCAACATTTTATCGAGTGTTTTCCTGCCTGGATGTATCAATTTTTGAAGAAATACTCGGAAGTTGGATGCAAGCAATTGTTCCGAGGGAAGATGGAGAAGGGATAGCAATAGATGGAAAAACCATCAGTGGGACAGGAGTACATATTGTT
>DAIDHK010000049.1 GCA_027459725.1 Candidatus Levyibacteriota bacterium | reverse complement strand
GAAAAGACACTAAATATCTCTGGGTACTGGCTCGGCTTAAGAAAGTTTCTAAAAAAATTGGCAGTAAAACCATAACTAAAAATATCTTTTTCTCTGTTTGCTGATTAACCCATATATCCCTTATCCCCCCGATCACCCAAACTAACACTAAAGGCGTAAGATACCACCACATAATTTCTACATTGGATTCCAGATTATTCCATCAAATAGAGAATGGTAAATGCAAAATATCACTCAACGTCAAAGAATAGCGACTATTAGAAGATAAAGTCTGCCAAAACATCGGATTGATCAATAACAGACTATCGACACACATCATAGTCAGTATAACTATGCCGGCCTGCAATAAACTTTCTTTCAAATTTAGTTTAGATTTCCTACCCCTAATTTCCCATATTACCAATATCAACAAAAATGCAGCTGAGAACAGCAGACTGCTTGATTTTATAAACTCCCCGATTCCCGCAATTACCCCCAAATAAATAGCATACTTTTTTTGCGGTTTTTGTAAAAATTGCAG
>DAIDHK010000048.1 GCA_027459725.1 Candidatus Levyibacteriota bacterium | reverse complement strand
ATCAACCCTGTCAAACCTAAAGCAACTGCCAAAGCCGACCCAGCAACTAAACCATACAAGATTACTCCTCCATCAATTACTCCACTCGCCTCCACCAACCTACGTAAAGGCCCTTTCTTTTCTTTTTGTGCAGTAAATAAACTGGGATCAAACTCTTTACTCATATCTTGAACTAGATCAATTTTACTATCACAGGATGAAGAAAGCATGAGAAAAACATCACAAAACACTAACAACCTGAGGCTAGAAAAGCAAATTGAGGCGCGAATCGGATTCGAACCGACGAATGGCTGTTCTGCAGACAGCTGCGTTACCACTTCGCCACCGCGCCAGAGTACTTACTAAAGGCAGTATAGCAAAATTCAAAGCTAATAGGAAGCTAAACACACGATCAACTCAACCTATTTCGCAAAGCCAGTGATCATGTATAATATGGGTATATGAAAGTCTCAGTAATAGTACCTGTTTTCAATGAAGAGAACTATCTAGCACCCTGCCTACAATCTATTATAGATCAAGAAGTCAAAGCAGATGAGATCATCATGGTCGATAA
>DAIDHK010000047.1 GCA_027459725.1 Candidatus Levyibacteriota bacterium | reverse complement strand
GTGGGTATTGGTACGACTTCACCTATTGGATTCTTATCAGTTGTCGGAGGAAACACAGGGGGTAATGCGGCAGAGGTAGTCAACCAGACTGGGGCTAGTACTAATGACATCTTCACAGCGAGTGCATCAGGGAGTACTAAATTTACGATAGGGTACAACGGCACACTAACAGCGAATGCATATAACACCAATGGAGGGGTACTGTATACAAACGGGACGACCGGGACGATAGCCCAAACAGCCACAGGAACGAGTGGATATGTACTCCAGAGTAATGGAGGGGGGGCACCTACATGGGTATCACCCAGTGGATTATCAGCTGGGTCAATACCATTTTCAGGGATAACGAGTGGTACGAACAGCACAGCAGCGATGGTAGTAGGGAGTGGAGCCTCATTAACCTACAGTGGGGGAGTGGCGACTAGTGGAGTAATCAATGCGAACCAATTTGGTGGGTACACGACGAGTACGTTACCATTTGTAAACAACAGTACAGACTCAACGTTGACGAGAAGTGGGAGTGGTCCATACACGTTAGGGATAAACTTAGGTA
>DAIDHK010000046.1 GCA_027459725.1 Candidatus Levyibacteriota bacterium | reverse complement strand
AAGTTCCAGAAATTGTCAGGGAAGAGGTGGTATTAGAGAGAATTGTTCTTGTATCTCCTGCATCAGTTCCAGAAAGAATAGTGACAGTCAAGTTTTGTCCCGTAAATGAATTATAGTCAGTCCACGCATTGGGAAAGTTAAGAGTGTTACTAGTATTAGACCCTGTAGAAGTAGTTGCAGCCACCCAAGAAGTTCCATTATTATTATTTCCCGATGAATCTTTTACTTCTCCTCCAGTCCCATTCCAAGATGTTTCATCCATCTTCCAATACCCTACCAATCCATTATTCAAAGCTGAGAAATTATTGTTCGTGGCTACGCCTAGAACTGCCCCTGCCCCTTTCGCATTCCCCCGAGCATTATAATCAGCCTGAATTTGTGAAGCTGTTCTCGCATAATTATATATCTTCGGTTCATCAATAAAACCCTGGAATTTATTTGAATAACTTGAGCTACTATCGTATGCACCTATGATCACGTCTCGTGTCGTATCAGTGCTACCTATTCCTCCAGCCGTTCCCGCCTGCTGAACGATACTTGTCGTTGCTTGAATACCATTAATATATATTCT
>DAIDHK010000045.1 GCA_027459725.1 Candidatus Levyibacteriota bacterium | reverse complement strand
CTCGGTCAAAATCTCCTAGGCATTCATTATTGGCATTATGAGTAGACTATTTTTCAATATAAACTTCCCGTATACGCGAAAGGTCTGCTGAAGACCTTTTGTATGCTCGCGGATACGAGATTTCTCTTCACTTGTTAAAGAGCCCTAAATACGAATTAAGAATTTTGAATTAAGAATTATGCATTCTCAACCAAACATTCCTAGTTGTTTTTTAGAATAAACCCCCTCTAAACTAGGGGGCTTGTTCTAGAAAACAAGCCTGAACGAAATTAGTATCAGGTATTATGTATTATGTATTTACGCATAGCTCTTTAATACTTAATACTTAATTCTTTATACTACGAAGCAACGCTTCGTTTCGTCCTTACGGATGAATGGGTGGACCGGAAGAGACTCGAACTCTCGACCTTCGCTATGCAAAAGCGACGCTCTACCAACTAAGCTACCGGCCCTTCATTGCATTCAGGGTAAACCCTTCATGTTGCCTCACAGATTTCAGGATAAACCCCTTCATTGCTTTCAGCGTAAAATGGCTTTGGGCAAAGAGCTTATAGGTAAAGGCTTATTGCATGTCG
>DAIDHK010000044.1 GCA_027459725.1 Candidatus Levyibacteriota bacterium | reverse complement strand
ATACGTCACTACTATACCCATCTCCCCCTATATATACTGTGCTAGTTCCTGCCGATACAGTATAGTTGGTATAACTACCAGGAATTGGAACTCCATCATAATATACTATGGCTGACTGTCCCCCATTTTTGACTGCCACTATCTGATGCCAACTAGTAGTATCTGTGTACGTATTTGTACTAACAAAAATATCTCCGACTGATTGCTTGGAGAGTTTAATATGGTTATTAACAAATGCTAGTTGATAGTCATTTGAACCAGCTCCCATAATAGCATTGAATGAACCATCTATACTTCTTTTTACCCACGCTGAGATAGTAAAAGTATCTCCCGGATGAAGACTACTCGTGCTGGGTACACTGACATACCCCCCATTCCCGTCAAAATAACCTCCATTGCCAAATTTACCTGCTACCGGATAGGCCATATCTCCTGTTGGCCCCTGCGCTTGGCCATTATTACCATTACCTGACGAATCAATAACTTCCCCCAATGTCCCGCTCCATGTAGCCTCATCCATCTTCCAATATCCTACTAATCCATTATTTAACGCAGAAAATTGATTATTTGTGGCAGTCCCCAA
>DAIDHK010000043.1 GCA_027459725.1 Candidatus Levyibacteriota bacterium | reverse complement strand
ATAGAGTTGACTGACTTCACTGGCAGAGAGCGCACGATTGTAGACACGGATATCGTCAATTGAACCAGTAAAGTCGTCCGCACCCCTTGTATAATCAGTCCCAATATATGATGTTCCTCCTAATATTGTGTTTGTGGACATATTTGGATGACTATTCGCTCCTGACGTTACCGCTTGTGCTCCGTCTACATACAGCCTCCATATATTACCATCATAAGTTGCAACAAGGCTATGCCAATTCCCATCATTAATAGGTTTACTCAAGCTAGCATAAACACGATCTCCATATTGCGAAACAAAAAATGTATTCACTGCATATGGACCATCAGACGATTCAGTGCCCACGATAAAAAATATAGCACTATTTGAGGTGGTCGTACCATAGTAAAAAACAACGGGATAATAACTTCCACTGGGGTAATTAGTTGTTGTTTTAATCCAAGCGGTTATAGTTCTTGAGCTACTTCCTGATGGAAATTTTGCATCTGAAGCTGTCACATACTGGCTACTCCCATTAAAGTTTCCAGCATTCCCATACTCACCACTAACTGGGGAGGATGTACCACTATAGCCACTCCCTGTGCCACTATTCCC
>DAIDHK010000042.1 GCA_027459725.1 Candidatus Levyibacteriota bacterium | reverse complement strand
GGAGCCGACAATACTTCTGCATTCATCTTCGTTCATTTTATATTAGATAAGAAATTATAAACAATCGGTAAAATATACAAAACAATATGAAGACGTTTTACCAATGTCTCCATAACCTTCGCTCCCTATAAATGACGTTTTAAAAATGGTAAAATCAGCAAAGCAAGAAGGCTGTATTTTGAGGAGCAAACTGGTTTACTGATGGCGAAGGGTTTATCCTGAGTGTCGCGAAGGATTTACTCTGAGAGAAAAAACGAAGGGTTTATCCTGAGCACCGAAGGATTTACCCTGAGGAGCAAAGCGACGAAGGGAGAGGTCGCATAGTGGTCGAGTGCAGTGGTTTACTAAACCACCGATCCGCAAGGATTCGCGAGTTCGAATCTCGCCCTCTCCGCAACGTAAGAAATTTCCTTTAGAAATTTCAACGTTGCTGAAACGTATAATTTCGAAAATTATACATCTTAATCTTCTCGTTTCTCCCAATAAGCAAAGTGGTATACTGCATGTATGCGGTGGAAACTTTTGTTTTTTACCCTCTTCTTACTTGCTATTCCAACAGCATTTCTTTTTATTACCCATTTAGTAAAAACAACCCCTTCTAGGCATTTTGCACCAGTACCGCAACAATCTGGATCAAATCTCTCTTCCATTT
>DAIDHK010000041.1 GCA_027459725.1 Candidatus Levyibacteriota bacterium | reverse complement strand
GGATAATTTCAATAAGAAATGCGATAAGCAAGATGCTGGCAAAGTAGCTTTTTGACCGTTTTTTGTACGGTCTGCCGGGAGCTTTCCATGACAGCAATGTTTTGACTGTATAGGGATTAGTTGATTCTTTTGCATGAGGCTCACGTTTCTCGTCCATACTCCCACTGTAGCGTACCATTAAGAGGAGAGTCAAGAAAGGGTTTTTATCGAGGCTATTTTGCAGTATAATAAAAAGACGAAGAGTCGTTTGTCCGCGCTCCTCGTTTTATCCGGAGAGGTCGCATAGTGGACTAGTGCAACTGTCTTGAAAACAGTCAAGGACGCAAGTCCTTCGCGAGTTCGAATCTCGCCCTCTCCGCAGAGAGTAGAGATGAGAAGCTATAGTCTTGAGTGCCGAAGGATTTATCCTGAGTAAACGAAGGAAATCTCGCCCTCTTAGCCCATAATGAACACAATGCCTTTTGCCTCCCGTGCAGGAGAAAAAGTAGAGTACGCCCTGAAAACATTTCAGATAGACATAACGGGATGTGTCTGTGCGGATTTTGGTTCATCTGTTGGCGGATTTGTTGATTGTTTGCTGCGGTATGGTGCTGCAAAAGTGTATGCTGTTGAAACAGGGTATGGAGAGTTGGCATGGACACTTCGAAATGACCAACGGGTGGTGGTTATGGAAAAAACC
>DAIDHK010000040.1 GCA_027459725.1 Candidatus Levyibacteriota bacterium | reverse complement strand
CGTCGCCAAGCGCTGCGAGGTGCAGGTCGCGTACGCCATCGGCGTGGCGCAGCCCGTGGGCGTGCACGTCGACACGTTCGGCACCGGCAACGTCGCCGACGACGTGCTTGAGAAGTACATCCTTTCGAGCTTCGACATGCGCCCCAAGGCGCTCATCGAGGAGCTCGGGCTGCTCAAGCCGATGTACAAGGCCACGGCGGCGTACGGCCACTTCGGTCGCGCGGAGTTCCCGTGGGAGAAGACCGACCGCGCGGCGAAGATCGCCGACGATCTGCTCGGCAAGGCGGCGCGCGCCAATGGCAACGGCCATGGCAACGGCAACGGCAACGGCAACGGCAACGGCAACGGGCACAAGAGGCCCGCGCCGGCGCGCAAGCCGGGCAAGCGCGCGTTCACCGCAGAGGCGTGAGTCGTCGGGCGGCGTTCGCCGCCCACGGCGCTCGCATCGCATTCGTTGCGTCCAAGCGCAGCTTCTGCGCGGGCGCGGCGGTGCGGCCCTCGGCGCGGACGCAGACCTTGACCGCGACGCACGCGGATCGCTAAACGTGGCGCGCGCCCGAGGCCGCCGATGCATTCGTCTCCAGAACCGCGGCCCGGGTCCCCGCCGAGCATTGCGCACGTGATCGAACACGTGGCGCACCTGCTGCCGGCGCAGGGGCCCATCGGCGTGTTCATTCACCACAACACG
>DAIDHK010000039.1 GCA_027459725.1 Candidatus Levyibacteriota bacterium | reverse complement strand
TGTCATAGAAAAGTGTGGGATTAGTGCCAGGGGTAGCCGAAGGATTGCCATAGTATAGATAAAGAGTCATAGTGGTAGTGTTGGCTGGAATAGTATCCACTCTTACCCAGACTTTAGTGGTAGCTGTATTACATCCACTATCTATAAAGTATGGCAGTACATTGCCTGTGAGTTGGGAGGTAAATCTGATATCTGCACAGGTGGATTGCATCTTGCCTGCTGAGATTAAGGTACTGGTAGCTGCTGTGCCAGTCAAACTTACTTGCATGTCAACATTATTTAATGCACTGGCATTGGAAGGAATGGTGATGTTGATAGCCTGTCTATATCCCCAGTTGGTGCTATACCAGGCAGCCTGAGCAGGTTTGGCATTTAACTGGATGGTGAGAAAGGCAATAATTGCTAGAAGGAAGAGACTCCCAACTACTAAGTAATAATACCGTCCCCTCCTCTTCGTCATTGCGAGGAGTCGCAGACGACGAAGCAATCTACCTGGGTGCAAAATGAAACGAGATTGCTTCTCCACTTTGTGGTCTCGCAATGACGTAACGCCTTCGTGTTGCTCAGAATGACGACGAAATGGCAGGTGAAACTTAGACATATTATAACTATACCATTATAAAGTGGTGTTGGAAAAGAAAGGAGAGAAGCAATGAGTATTTAATATGGTGTATTTTGTATAAACCCTTTTTGGCATACTATATACCAGCTTCT
>DAIDHK010000038.1 GCA_027459725.1 Candidatus Levyibacteriota bacterium | reverse complement strand
GGGGTATATGAAGAAATACAAATGCCCCAGCTGTCAGTTAACTTCTCAAGTTATTCGTCATAGTAAACGAGGTAAGTCTATTCGCTACAAATGCAAAGGCTGTAGTAAGTACTTCTCTATTAAAACAATCCATGTAGACAAAAAAGCAATGCTGAGTGACCATCTGGATGGATTATCTTTTCGAAAACTAGGACAAAAGTATGACACCTCTGCTATGACAGCCTGGAGAATATGTGAAGAAGAGCTGTTACAGCTCCCAGATAACAACAAATTTAGCTTTAAGTACTGCAATCGTTTCTCCAACATTTTGGTTTGTGATGGTAAATATTTCAACATTAAAGGTGTTGACTATGACTATGCATTGCTTTGGGGCATTGATTACTTTAAGCATGATATTCCTGTTTTTACGGTAGCACCTAGTGAAAACTATCACGCATGGGCAACCTACTTTTCATACTTTCGTATTCTTAATCGTTATCCACAGTTATTAGTCTGTGATGATAATGCAAATTTAAAACTAGCTGCACGCAATAGTTTCCCTGCCATTAAAATCCAAACCTGTTTTAATCATTTTAAAGAGAACATCAGAAGAGATCTTAAGGTTAGATCAGATACTACCTACAAACCGTTCATGAGAAGAATTGAGGATGTGTTAACTGAGAAGCTATCAGATGATTCTATAAACAAAAAACTATTTGCTCTTTACAAGAATTATCATCATGATCCTATCTGCTTATCCGTCTTAACTAACATTGA
>DAIDHK010000037.1 GCA_027459725.1 Candidatus Levyibacteriota bacterium | reverse complement strand
TAATAATCTAAAAAAGTTCAAGCGTTTCAATCAGCGTTCACGTCAGGGTAAGATTATTGCCATGCATCAGGCAGTATCTAACCGTTTGAATCAGTTGACCTCAATGTATTATCAGTTAGTCGGTAAATCTCCACAGCATGGGGAGAAGCTGCTTTTGGAATTGAAAAAACTACGCTTAATGCAGGATTATCTTCTACAATGTTTAGTTTGGGAAGAAAGGGGAGAGTTAATTAAAGGGAATGTTCCACAAGAGATTTGGAGATTGATAGAATAAATGTGGGTAGCCATGGAGTCGGACCATGCACCTCTTTCTTATCAGGAAAGCGTTCTACCGCTGAACTAGCTACCCAGGTAGAGATACATTTTAGCAAATTTTCGCTCAAGAGGCTAGCAGGGGTTGGTATTAGGTATTAAGTGTTAAGCAATTTCCCCTTAATACCTAATACTAGATACTTTATATTATCCCACCCCTGTCGAACTTTGTACGCAGGCTAGCTCCTTCGATCAGGATTACTTTATGGAATCAGTCAGCTCCCATGGAAAAATATCTCGGCCGAAGTGTCCATAGGCAGCGGTAGGTAAATAGATGGGCCTGCGCAAATCTAGTGCCTCCAGAATGCCTTTGACTGAGGTATCGAGCAGTCCGTCCATAAAGTCTTTAATAACTTTTTCGGATTTCTTATTCGTACCAAAAGTCTCTACTTCCTGCATCAAAGGTTTCTTAGCTCCAATAAAATAAGCCAGACTGACTTCGGCTTTATCTGCTAGGTTATTGGCCACAATATTTTTAGCCAAAAATCGAG
>DAIDHK010000036.1 GCA_027459725.1 Candidatus Levyibacteriota bacterium | reverse complement strand
ATTTCATAAACTGTTCCCAGCTCTCGGTTTTTAACCCACGATGAGATAGCCATCTTTCTCCCAAATGTCCAAACTGTGCTTCAATTTCATTGGTTGTTTTTGGCATGAGTGGAAAGTCTAAGAAATGAAAACTTGTATGGGGAAGTTCTCTGAGAATACTCACTGCACGCCTAACTCCTTTATGGATAAACCACCAGTTGTAGTCCAAATCATACTTTTTCTCCTTCAGGTATGCGTTATGTGCATTGATCCACACAGCAACTTGCTCCTGCCACCACCTGAGTGCTTCTTTTGATTCAATCAGCCAGACATGATCTGCTAATTGCTTGAGTTGCTTTACCCGTTCATTTTTGGGATATTTGCCAATAGCTGCAATGACATCTCGATGTAAATGAGCAAGACATATTTGGTGTGGCTTGTGAGGAAAAACATCTCCTACAGCTTTCACAATGCCTGTACCCCCATCTGAAACAACTCCTGTAAAGTGGTACCCAAGAATGAGCAAGTGACGTAAGTCTTTGGCTATCTTTGTTGCTGCTTCTCTCCCGATTACTGAGATATGCAGTATGGTTAAATTTTTAGACTGTCTGTAGGCCATCAAGACAAACCCTCGCTTGAGCCATAACCCATCAAGAAGCAGAAAGGTCTCAGTCTGCTGTGATTGATCAAGAAGTGGAAGATCTGGTGGCTCCTGTGTGAGATACAGATGGAATTTCTTACTGAGATACTGAATTGAATATCCTGAAAGATCTGCTATCTGTTCATAGGTATGTCCCCATAACACATATTGACGAAACAATACATAGAAGTCTGTTGTTTGCACATGCTGTTGATAG
>DAIDHK010000035.1 GCA_027459725.1 Candidatus Levyibacteriota bacterium | reverse complement strand
TTGGACCTCTGATGTGATTGGTGGCTCTATCCTCGGAGCTAGCTTTGCATTCTTTTCGGCTGTGCTACTTTAGCCTCCGATTTATCAAAAATATTTCGAAGTTTCCTGCAGATAGCCTTTAATCATTTTGAGTTCGATTTAGGCTCAAAGCATGTGTATCCTCTTTGCTGGTCCGTCCCATAATACTTGACATACTTCCGTATGATATGTTATAGTAATTTTCTCTGTGTGAGTGTCCGTATCAGGTCGGCTAAATGCCCCTGATACATTAGACGCTCATACCGATTTCGTTAATCGGGGAGGTGTGGCTTTGAAATAATAAAATATTTCAATTTTTCTGCCTTCCCGTTTATCTTTCTACAAACTAAAACCATAGAATATTGGTAAGCAGGAAGCTGTTTATGAGTACAAGAGAAGGGCAGGACTTTTGTACTGAAAAACGTAAACAGCTTTCTGCTTTTTTGTGGCTATTACCTGGACTTTTTAGTCCTATAATATATAACCTTTGCATATTCTAAACCATAAAGCAAAATGAGTGAAGAATAGTATATCCAGAGGAGCAGGGCAATGATTGAAGAAGCAGTACCGTATTTATTGCTAGACGCACTTATCGTGATTATGTATGACAAAATGATCTTCCCTATAGTAAATAAGACAGAACTAACAACTGCCCCCTGCAGTGCAGCAGCGTAACTCAGCTTTACTTTGGACAACAGCACATACAAAAAGGGTAAGGTTAAAGAGAAAATAACTAAGGATACGAAAATATCTAAACCATGCAGTAGCAACGATAAATTTCTAAATATATAGTGCGACATATAAGAGAGAATAGCGGAAGAAACCAGTGAAACAAGCAAGGCAAGGATGA
>DAIDHK010000034.1 GCA_027459725.1 Candidatus Levyibacteriota bacterium | reverse complement strand
AAATACTGGTGGTTATGGTGGTGATTGCCATTTTGATTGGGCTGCTCTCGGCAGCTTTAGGCCGGGCACAAGAATTGGCACGTACCGCGGCATGCCTCTCTAACCTGCGGCAGCTTTCGTTGGCTTCCAACAGCTACGCGGCTCATTTCAGGGGGGCTTATCCGAGCGATTACGCCAATACTGCAAGCAGCCGGGGCTTCTGGTGCGATGAGCTTGCAGGCTACGACGACAACATCGCCGCGAACGAAATTTGCCCTGATGCCTATCAATCATCGGCGGCGGGCGTCGGCACAGCCACCACGGCATGGGGGCCGCTGGCGGCCGGCAGTTCTTCCAGCGGTCAGTTGTCGTACGCGACGGGCTCGCAGACCGGGTCCTTTAGTCAAGCCATGTACAGCCAAAGCCATGCTGGCAACGGTAATGGCAATGGCAACGGCAACGGCAACGGCAACGGCGATGGTAACGGCGACAGCAATGGCAACGGTGACGGCAACGGCAACGGCAACGGCAACGGCAATGGTAACGGCAATGGTAACGGCAATGGTAACGGCAATGGTAATGGTAATGGTAATGGTAATGGCAATGGCAACGGTAATGGTAATAGTGGCGGCAGCGGCAGCGGTAGCGGTAGCGGTAGCGGTAGCGGTAGCGGTAGCGGTAGCGGTAGCGGTAGCGGTAGCGGCAGCGGCAGCGGTAGCGGTAGCGGTAGCGGTAGCGGTAGCGGCAGCGGCAGCGGTAGCGGTAGCGGAGGAAGCGGTGGGACTACGCCCACATCCGTTGGGAATCTTGCCAATGAGTATCCCTGGTTAGCCAACATCAAAGCCAGCTATGGCCTTAATAACTGGGCCGATCCATACTCCAGCGGCGGCGCGGCGCTGGCCAGCTTTAATGCCTTGGATTTTCGCGGCAATGAAACCTTTAACGGCACCGTTATTTCGGCGGTTGCCATCACCAGTAAGGGTGGAAATACTTTTAATGGCAATCTGATTT
>DAIDHK010000033.1 GCA_027459725.1 Candidatus Levyibacteriota bacterium | reverse complement strand
CATAAATTACAGTTTTCATTTCCTCCTCGTTGCCATGAAGAGTAGGGATCTGCAAAATATGCTTGTATTCCAAATGCTATCTTTAGCTCAGTATGATTAGTGTTCTCAGATCCATTATCCAGAGTAGTTGATAATCTTGCCTTAGGAGGTAATGAGCCAAATATCAACTTACCGGCAATAACTGTTGCTGCAGCAGTTATTCGGTCAACCCTCTCAAAGCGTGTAAGACTTGATACTCGCTCGTACTCTGTATGTAATCCTGAGATGTGGTTTTTACCAACTATACTATCTCCCTCCCAATGTCCAAACTGTTTTCTTTTAGCTATTACCTTTGGTCTGGCATGAATACTGACTCTATCTGGTATTCTGACTCTTTGGGATTTTCTGCCATTTTTCTTCCTCCTTCTGACTTGTTTGCGCCTCAGATATTCATATAATGGCCTGTCATAATCAGTTACTGTAACTATAGTTTTTTCTTTACCAGATAGCTTCTCGTTTAAGATGCTTTGTCTGGTCTGTCTTCTTCTTGTAGATAAATGCATAGATAGTCTCCATACAGATATGCCAGGTTGGATCACTTGGGTGATCAACCTTTGTTAATCTACCTGCTATCTGTTCAGGAGACCAACTGTTTCTTAAATGCTCTATAACATAGGAATAGATCTTTTTACTCTTGAGTGGTTCTTTAGCCAGATATGCATTCTGTTTTCTATCCATAGCCATATGTTGGGCATGAATTGGTTCATAAATCATTTCCCAGTCTTTACCAATAGCAACTCTAGTTTTGTTACGTGTTAACTCACGACCAATTGTAGATATATGCCGACCCAACCTCTTTGCGCAATCATTATTTGATAATCCTTCTTTTTTCCACTGACTTAGTAATACTCTTTCTGTATGAGTAATCTTCTTATGATTCATAATTCACCCCCTTTCCCATCTCAGGAGATAGATTGTACCTAAATATTATCTTCTAGGGGGTTGCGATCGTTTCTAGAACTAACGA
>DAIDHK010000032.1 GCA_027459725.1 Candidatus Levyibacteriota bacterium | reverse complement strand
GCCCAGGCAGCGTGGTATAACACGAATTGGGGATACAGGCAAGCGATAACAGTTACAATAACTTCCAATGGATCAGCTATTAATAATATAGATCAACAGCTTACCATCAACACCTCAACACTAATATCAGCGGGGAAATTACAAAGCAACTGTGCTGATTTACGGTTCACCTCAGGGACAACAAATAACATCATTCCATACTTCATAGATACCAGTACCACGTATGCGTGTAACACGACCACAACAAAAGTATGGGTAAAGATGGATAGCATACCAGCGGACACGTCAGCATACGTTATATATATGTATTATGGCAATCCTAGTGCCACTCCGGGGACCAATCCCACGTTGTTTTACCGGGTGAATGGATTAGTAGGGTATTGGCCAATGAATGAGAGTAGTTATAACAATGTAGCAGGGGAAGTGAAGGATTACAGTGTGAATGGAAACAACGGGACAGGATCTGGTTACAGTTCTACGAGTTTACCATCAGGTGAGTACGGGAATTCAGGGACATTTAATGGTAGTAGTCAGTACATCCAAGTAGGTACAAATAGCGTATTTAATATAACAGCAAGCATAACTTTATCAGCTTGGATTAATTCGACATCAACTGGAAATTATCAAATGATTGAAACAAAAAGTAATGGACAGGGGTATGAATTAAGAGTTGACCCTGGTGGATATCTGGTTATGGTACTTTTTGGGACAGAATATATGAGTAACACTGCAGTTATAGCTACAAATACTTGGTATTTTGTCTCGTCTACATATGATGGATCAAATGTGAAATTGTATCTTAACGGAGTACTTATTAGAACAATCGCTCAAACAGGAGCTATTCCAACTAACAGTATGAATTACGAAATTGGTGCTCGAGATCAATCTGGAACGCCAAGCTACTTTTTTTCCGGGAATATTGATGATGCACGTGTTTATAACCGTGTTTTATCAACTAATGAGATAAAAAGTCTCTACTCCAATCCTGGAGCTGATGCATACCAGACTGTTGGATATGTTATTCCTACAACTTCGTTTGGAACAGAGCAGGTTGGGGCGGGACCAGTAGCATACTGGAAGTTTGATGATGGACAAGGGACTGTGGCAAAAGACAGTACAACCAATGGGAATAATGGAACACTCTTGGGCTCGACGTTACCAACGTGGCAAAGCGAAGATCAATGTGTAAGTGGTAAGTGTCTATATTTTAACGGTACAAGCAGTTATGTTGGTTACACTATGTCCAGTAATTCTCTGCTTGGCAATGGTACAAATGATTTTTCAGTTTTTGCGTGGGTGAAATTCACCTCATCCGCGGATTTGGGAATAATGGGTGATTGGAATAACAATGGGTACTGGTATTTGAGGAAGCAGTCATCTACAAACGATCTTTATTTAAGATTACAAAATAGTGCAGGAAGTTCTAGTTTAGGTGTAAGTAGTACAATAGCAGTACCAGATAACAACACTTGGCATTATGTTGGGGTAAGTGTGGTTAGAAGCGGTAATGCAACTTTTTATATTGATGGTATAGCCGCTGGTTCTGCGAGTGTTTCATCGTTTAATGGAATTAGTATTGCACCACCTGCAAATACAGAATTTAATATTGGAAATATTGGATCTCATTTTAGTGGATATTATTTTCAAGGTTATATCGATGAGTCGAAGATATACAACTATGCCAGGTCCGCTTCACAGGTTTTGTCGGATTATAATTCACGCTCGAATAGTATAGGTGCAGGAGCTGTATTGGGGACTGCCACAAATAATCAATTTTCTGCGTTAAATAATGGATTAGTAGGATATTGGAAGATGGATGAGGCTAC
>DAIDHK010000031.1 GCA_027459725.1 Candidatus Levyibacteriota bacterium | reverse complement strand
CTCCCACTACTTTGGAAGCATCGGCCCCATGACTAATGATATAGTCAGTGGCCTCTTTCTGCCCACCACAATAGACGACTGTTCCCTTTGGGAATTTGACCTTTGATTGGTCAATTTCCACAATGTCCTTGGTTAAAACCTTAACCACTAGCCATTGAGCCGTTGGCTCCCTACTCAAAAGGCTTCCGTCTCCGGTCCCCATTAACAGCCCATGGAGCCCATTACCACACTTAGGTTCCTTGGACCAATCATCACATTTCACCTGGCCTTTTCTTGGCCATTTGAAATCATTATAAGAAGTCATGTTCTCTGAACATGTTCTCAAAACATAAGTGTATTTGTTATTAGACATTTGATTACTCCTCTCTTAAGGATTAAAACTTGATGGTACACAGATACCTTCTCGACCCCAATCATTGGTACGTCCTGATGGTACTTTAATCTTTAGTACACATCCACGTGGGTCTCCACTAAAAATAGCTTCAAACCCTGATCCAACCCCACCAAGTATTTGTTCTACATTATACTGTGAACGACATTCAGGGCATACACCGTACTTATTTAGACTTTCTGGTGCATAACCCATATCACACTTACTACATTGTTTCGTTTTACGTTGCCCATTATCACATGGATAATCGCCGTTACACATAGCAGTTGCCAACCTATCAAGTCGAGTAGAATAATACAGCAACCGTTCAGCTTGCCATTGATTCATGCCTTCAGCTAACATCATTTTAATAAATTCTGCACGATAATTTGAGTAAGACATTATTTGTCCTCCACATCATTTTGCGAACATTTCGACGCACAATAATCACAATGCCAATTAGTATTGGCATACGTGTCAGTGTGTTCTAACCAAAAAGCTTCTTGCTTAGGAATTTTAATAGCACACCCTGTACAGATTACTATTTCTTTGGGATTTTTATCGCCCTCAATTAATCCTCCACATTTACATGTGCCATCATAAACTGAAGAACCAGTCATTGGACGATGACATCTATTACACTGTAGATGTAAATTTGATGTGGATATTTTCAGAAATTTTGCATTTAACGAAGTTATTTTCTTTTTTGCTTCTTTTAAAGAAGAAGCAACATCTATAATTTCTGAATTACATCCAAATTTGGTTTGTCTTATAGTATAATAATTTTTATTTTCTTTTTGATAAAAATATTGTATATCTGTCATTCTATTCTCACTGTTTTAACATCTTCATCTGTTGAACAGGGATAGTGAAGATACATTAATCTACATGCATCAAGTAACGATGAAAAAATGTATGGCATATTTGTTTTTGGGTTACGTAAAGGCAACCATTCATATTCTTTATCATTATTTATAGTTCTGATATGGATTTGGTATTTCAAGATGTGAACTCCTTTTCTGCAATTTCTTGCAAAATAGCATTTTTAGCTCCCTCAAAATAACTTCCATAATACTTATCTAAATATTTTTTAGACAAATCGGAATTAAATAATTTAATTATAGTTTTATATGATTTACTATCATTTGGTTTATAAAGTTTTATCATTTTAAAAACTAATTCAGCGTGTTCTACTTCTTGGTCTATAACAGATACCCAAAATTCCATTCCTATACGATCTAAAAAGGGATTATATTGCTTTTCAAGATTTTCTAGAAATAGTTTTTCTCCAACTGCACAATTATCAAAACTAGCAGCTAATTTTACATCTTCATCAGTAAAATATCCTCTTACTTTAGCCTTTTTAATTCGGGTTGCCCATTTCATTTCAAACATTCTGTTTCTCCTTTTTTATAGATTGTTTGGAACTGCAACTCCAAAACCAAATCCCCAATCAATTAGATTTGTTTCTAGATCATAAATTCCCACTCCATAAGCAAAAGACCCGCTAAGATTACTTGCAGCAGTATAAGCTTCGGTTAAGTCGTTAGTAGCAAACACTTCTTCATCATCCCATAATTCAGTACATTCCGAATCTCTAATTGGATAGATTACATACCTCATTGTTGTATCCTTATCGGCCTGATTGTCAAAAGGTAGAGGCCATCCTACCTTAATACCCACATACAAAGTGGGTATTTCACTTATTTTAAGGCTTGCATAATTTCAATGGACTACTGTAGCCCCATACATGAATAACTCCTTCATCGGTTGGATTACCATCTGGATCATCTTGCATAGTAATAGTAATATTTCCAGTATTAAAATTACTTAAACATGTTGGGCCTTTATTATATAGACCACTAACATTTCCATCTGGAAATTGTTCAACTGGACCTAAATCCATTACTGATTCTTCAGGAAGATTGCTAATGCGTTTGGGGTCTGGACATCCTAGTCCATACCATAAATCTTTATATTTTACTATTACTGTATTAGTATCTAGATTAACTTCAATAGAATGCCAACAATTTCCATCA
>DAIDHK010000030.1 GCA_027459725.1 Candidatus Levyibacteriota bacterium | reverse complement strand
GAACTGCTGTCATACCTGCAGGTCAAACTAGCGTTATGGTAAATACTACTGCCGTTACACCAAGCTCTGAAATATTTTTGACTCCTCAAGTAATTATTGATACTCCCCTTGGGGTAAGTGACAAGAAAATCGGGGAATTCACGGTTGGAATCAGTAAACCAGCTATAAAACCTATCCCCTTTACATGGTGGATAATTAATTAATAAGTACCCCATAATTACAGTACAACTTAAATCCAGCAGTAGTCATGATAGTAATTCTGCTCGATATTCATAGTTGCATAAAGACCTATAATATGATATATTCCTGCTATGTCAAAAATAAAAGAGGTTATTGTCAACACAGATGGTGAATCGAAACCTATATATGTCATGAGCAGTTATGCTAATGATCACAAGCGTAGGAATCTAAGAATTTCAGCAGCTCTCTGGGGGCTAGCTATCGGTCTAAATATTGCTCTTTTTAAAGACAATTTAGCCGTACCTATAATTGATGTCGCTAAACATTGGCTTCCCGAGTCAATGAGTACACAACTTCCTCCTGCAGATGATGTTAATAATGTATTAGCTTTGAGATTACCCTATCTTGGTTTAGGAGCTGCTGCGACGGGTTTTGGTATTAATTCGTCATTGTTAAAACGATCCACTTGGAAAGAGATAGGAAATAGATTCAGAGATAGATATCCGAATTCAATCTTCAGAAAAAGAGAATAAAGCTGTAATTTATTATCTAATATAATTCCGCCTGATTTTAATACTTTCTAAAATATTTAAATTAAAAGCAAGTTATGACAACATAATCATTGTCATGAACCCATATTTATATTTAATATGTAGATGCATGTATCGTATGCGAATTACAAGAAAAACTTATCGTAATAAACAAGTTTTTCTGTATCTACCCTAAAAATATCATAAGTTATGCTCAATAGGTACATTTTTTGATAATGTGGGCATGTTTTTGAGAAAACAGAGATACTGTAGTGGAATGCGACGAAGAAGAAGTTAATCCAAATGAACTGATATCCTTCAATGATAGAGTTATACACACACAGTAAAGATTTATCAGGCTGATCTTTAGAAGTGGTGTTGAATGTAATTAATTTTTCCTATCCCTCATAGGAAAATCCAATAATAATTTGCGGGATTTATAAGTAAAAGCAAATTGATCAATATGTATGAGAAGCTTGACAGTAAGAGGAATAGTTCCAAAGAAAGCAAAAAAATCTTCTTATTGTTAAAAATTTTATTTTCTTAAATCGGTCTTGAATTACAAATATAAGCTGTAAAATTGCAATCATAATTGAAAAAATTGAAATTATGTAGAAATTTGATGGAGGATGTATTGAGCAGCCGTATCCATTACATTGAGTATACCAATAATAGACATTCCAAATAGCAAAAAGATAGTAGATATTTGGAAGAATTTCAAGAATTCCGAAGAGAATAAATAATATTTTCCATGTTAAAGTTACTTTTTTTATACAAAACATTCTAGTTATAATGAGGCTATAATTATAGCCTAGAAGCTAAAATTTGAAGTTAATATATGGTAATATTATTAAAAGGGTATTAAATGCCCAAACATCGTTGATTTTTTAGAGTAAGCCATGCCATTTCTGTGTCGAGCATCCAGCCTGATGAATTAATTAGTAAACTGATTTTAGAAAAATTCCTAAATAATATTCCCCAGTTTAGCTTTCAGAGCTTGATTTTTTGGTTCAAAATCCTCAGCTTAGATTGGTAGTTCATCTTTAATGATAACGATTTATATTTTCAGCTTCTTACTGATTGTGGTTTAAAGAAATTTTGGATTCAAGATTAGATGGAACAATCTTAAAATTCGATTATGATGGACGGACAATGTATAATTGGCCTCTCTGTTGTACTCGGGGCTGATATGATTCAAAAATAGTTACTTTTCTACTTGTTGCAAGCCTTCCATCATCTCTCATATAAATACCAATAGCCTTTCCAGGCATATCAAGGAGGTTGTGCTTGCCATAATATTTTGCGACCTCAACTGCTTGTCTTTCGCTGGGAACTGGGGTGATGCCAACTAGGAGACGATATATCATTCGTCTCGATTCAATAAGATTTCGGTTAATGAGTGTTTCCCTATCTGGTTCAGTAGGAAGATAGCAAGTCGTCATAAATTTGTGTAATTTTCGATATACATTACTAACTGGGAGTTCGTGAGTTGCTGCTATCAATCCCATTCGTATAATTCCTGTATCTCTATATGCCTCGATTTGAGCAAGAGTCATGTTAAAATCTAAATTCTTTGGTTCAGAGCTAGTGACATTGCCATATATTCCTTCTATAAAATCATTAAACTGATCAAATGATTTTAAGGCTCTAGGTAGAAAACTACCAATCGGATATGGATACAATCTCACGATTCGAACAATGTCAACTTCTGACCCCTCAGGGGAACCTATCCTCAACAAAGCATCATCTGCATAGAAATCGGATTTTTTGCCTCTTTTAGCTTTCCTTGCAGCTATAAGATTTTTTATCACGAAATCTAGCATAGGGTTTTGTCTCGGATTTCCATAATAGTGATCAAGAAGAATGGATTGATCATAAGGAATAACTTCGACTGTGCTTTTATTTGCTTCAGTTATGATCATAAACACACTATCTTAGACGAAAAGATAAAAATAAGCAACTTTTGTAAGCTTGAATGCATTGGTTTATTAACATTCATAACGAAATTTTCTTTGCCAATACATCTAATAACATTTTAAAATACAGACATACTACCAGACATATCTAGTAAAGATATTTTAAATTGACAAAGAGAGAAATGGTAATCCAAGAGGCAATAGAAAAATCCAGCTTGAGTCAAGATATGTTTGGAGTCGGTATCACTCACATATTGACTGGTAAAAATTGGGTAAATGTAAAAATGAAGATGCCATAGATCAAGAAAGAATAGATGCAATGCAAGTTATATGTAAGCAAGAGATCTAACTTATTACTTATAGAACACTTTGAGCCTAAGTATCTTCAAACTGTTTGAAAAGTTAGATAAAATTGCGTTATATATTTTGCCATGTAAGGATAATTTGAAACGGTATCTTTCTTTCTTTTATCAAAATACGCCAAACTATCCAGACTTAATAAAATGTCTAAATCAAGGCTGAATTAGTTGATGTGTCCTAAGTCAAGCATTACATCGTCTACATTCCCCTGGCTCCAACCTCCACAACTGTGAAGCCCTGTCTGACTATCTTTGGAAGAACAGGTGCTTTTATATCTATGAATGATTGTATAGGAGTTAATTG
>DAIDHK010000029.1 GCA_027459725.1 Candidatus Levyibacteriota bacterium | reverse complement strand
ATCAAATATTTAGCTACTCCCTCATAAACAGGAACCATTTTATCTGGAATCTTAGCCTCTTTTGGAAATACAAGTTTTTGAGTTTCCTCTATATTTATTGGTGATGAGAGTCCCTTTTTAGCTTTAACTTCGGGTAGCTTGGGTTGAGTAAGTAGATAGCCTACATAACGCCCGGCGTATTCTGGATTGATCCCTAATCTAGTAAATGTATCCAAGGAAGCCGTCTTTGAACCTGTATCGACAGTTCTAGGTTCATTTGAGAAATATGCCACAAACGCATATCCATAATCTGATATAGTTTGTTCGCGCGTGGGTACCTGTCTTTCTGCTCTTTGCTCTACCATAGGCACATTATAGGACTAATATTAGTATTGTCAAGCGATATGGTGAGGCTGATTTGTATTAAGCGGGGAGCTATTTGCATTAGTTAGCAACTGCACTGGAAGCTCAATAGTAAATGTTGTACCTTTTCCAACAACTGAATTAACCATGAGTTGGCCATTATGTAGCTTAATTATTTTATTTACTAGATATAATCCAAGCCCCATTCCTGATTGGGTTGTATGCATAGGGTCTATCTTGTCAAATCCTTGAAAGAGATTTGGTAACAATTCAGAAGGGATTCCTTTCCCGCTGTCTATAATTTTAATAGTAATCGTATGATCTCGAAGTTCTGTTGTAATAGACACTGTTCCATTTTGTCCTGTATATTTTAGCGCATTTGTCACTAGTTCATAGATTACATATTTTATCTTCGTGGAATCGGCCTCAATAGGGGGAAGTAAAACAGATGGTTCCTGGTAATTCAATTTGACGAGCGCGTCTCTTGATTCAATCTCTTTATCCTCTAATACCTGTTTAATAATATATTCTATTTGAATGGAACTAAAATTCATTGTTTCTTCCAGATTACCGCTTGTTGCCATTAACATCTGATTAATATTGTTTACTACATATTCCAGGCGATCGGCAGAAACCTTAAGCCTATCAAAATATTGTCTTTCTTTATCAGTCAACTTATTAATGAATTCAGGTTTATCAAAAGCCCATATCATGTTTTTTATATTAGACGTGGGGGTACGAAATTCATGCGATGCCATTGTCAGTAAATCTGATTTTAGTTTTCCTGCTAGACCAGCTTGAATATTTGCCTCTCTAAGGTTTTCGGAAATATTTTGAATAGAGGATAGATATAAAGCATTTTGTAGGGCTATACCAGCTGCACTAACGAAGATTCGCATTATTTCTTTCTCATAGGCGGTGATTTCTTTTATTTTCTTTTTAGAACTCGTAATGATGACACCTATTGGTTTCTCTTTAACAAATAGGGGATAGACAAAAGTTGATTGTGTACCTAGAATTTGCTGAATCCTAAGTGAATCCTGTTCGTTTAATACAGGAGTGAATACATCGTATACCTTATCTGTAACAAATTCTTTTTTTTCACGTATTGAAC
The DNA here is from genome assembly GCA_027459725.1 of Candidatus Levyibacteriota bacterium. Lineage (GTDB taxonomy): Bacteria > Patescibacteriota > Microgenomatia > Levybacterales > UBA12049 > DAIDHK01. The sequence goes on along the minus strand of DAIDHK010000029.1, from coordinate 1,992 downwards.
GTGACATTATATTGTTCGGATCATCAATAGGAACCGCAATTTGTGTAAACGGTACATTAAGTCCGGTGTTTATAAAATTAACCGCTTCTATTGCTTGGTTGGTTTTTGAGGTAACAATTCGACGCAATACATTTTTGTCTTTTTCATATAGAACAATAACACCTGTGGCAAAGTTAAGTTCATTTGGAAGGTAATCCGCGATTTTTTGCATTGTCTCAGTTGATCCTGATGTTTGGAGTAGTAATCCAAATATTTTTTCAGCGGCGTTAAAAGAATGTTTTTCTTTATTATAATAATACTGATAAATACGTTGAAGAATTACGAAGATAACAACACCAATTAGAGCAGTGAGGAAAATTGTCAAAAAAACAATTTGTTGAAGAGACATGTAATTATTATTGCACAACTGGAGAATATAGGGGAATGGTTTAAATTATCAACGAGGACGCACGAATATGGTTTTTTCTTCAATAATTTGAAGATCTGGGAACTTAAATTTTAATAGACCCTCCTGAATTTCTTCTTGAGTTACATTACCCAATCTGTGTAATCTAGGACGAGGTTTAGTCAAATCTATTACAGAAGTTGACCTCCTACGAATATCTGGTAAAGGAAAACCTGAATAATCTGCTTCGACAGTGAAGTCTACATCTGTTTTAAAATCTTCCCACATTTCCGGAGTAAGAACATGAGTAGGTTGCCCGCTCTTATTTGCTGATGTTCCTGCTAAAGCTCTACCACCTTTTGCTCTAAATTCGGTTATGAGTTTCCTAAGAGGAGGATATTCAGTCCAAATAGAAAGGATGGTTTGTTGGTCGTTTCTGTTTGCTACTAAATGCGCTGGCGCATTGGGGCTTGATGGCATTATTACACCTAGCGCATATAGATATTTTTGAAGTTCTGCCACTTGCTCATGTGAGTAAAAGGAGTGTTCAAAATCTACATGTTCGTCAAGGTGTTCTGGTGTACTTACGAGTATTAGATTCTTATCATTAGGTCTTTCTTTTATTTGCATTATCCTTTGTGTAGCAGCATCATCTTCAGCATTGGTAAATAAACCGTAGATACCATTAAATGCAATCGCACCAACCTTATTTCTTAATAACATTCTTGAAGCGGCATTAATATGACGAGCGTTATTTGCTGAAAATCTGAGCGCATAAGGTGTTTGTTGTTCACGATTGACACCCACAGCGGGAGCTATAGGTAAAGCGCCATAATCAGTGTATCTTATCTGTTCAAGCATAACAAAACTATAGCAAACTAGATCTAATAAGTCAACTATAGGCTTATAATGAGCCTAATGAGAGATCTTGATATACTATCCTTCCAGTACTTTTACAGCTTCTTTAGCACATAATTCATCTTGAGAAGGGTCTGGAGATCCGCCAACGCCTACAGCTCCTATTACTACATCAATTTCTTTTTCTTTTACAGGCACACCTCCTGCTATTGTAGTGATTTTACCTCCAAAAAGGGTGTTTATTCCGTAATATGGTTTACCTTCAACTGCATATCCAGATAAAGCTCCAGATGGCATTTTTAAGGTAGCTGCTGTAAATGCCTTTGCTAGTGCAAAATCGGGACTTATAACAAAAGCATCCTCCATCCTGCTCATGGCAATTGGCACTCCATGTTCGTCTACAACTACTGTAGAAACCTGAATTTTCAGCTCTTCAGCCTTTTTTTCTGCAGCTGCTAAAGCTTTTTTAGCCAAGTCTAATGTTATCATTATATAAATTCACCTCCTTTTACACTGTTATATAACAAACATGATCAATAAGAAAGTAGTAATATTTTAATCATGTAATATTTAGGCCGTATGACAGCAGTTTTGCCAGTTATAGAATGTAAAATAGTTGTCTATGAAGATTATTTTCCCTCTTCTGAATCGTGGACTAAATCCAGTTCACGTATCAAATATTTAGCTACTCCCTCATAAACAGGAACCATTTTATCTGGAATCTTAGCCTCTTTTGGAAATACAAGTTT
>DAIDHK010000028.1 GCA_027459725.1 Candidatus Levyibacteriota bacterium | reverse complement strand
TTAAACTTTATCGCAATTTATGTTGTTAAATCAATATTATCGACGAATTATATCAACACAAAGTTTAATTAGGCCTACATTGTTCTATTAATTTAAATTTGTGCTCCCGAAGGGAATTGAACCCTCAATCTTCAGGTTCGGAACCTGATGCTCTATCCAGTTAAGCTACAGGAGCATGGCGGGCAGGTCTATCCATTAGCCTAGGAGGGCAAATGATAAATGTTTTTATGGCAAAATCTATAAAATGCGGAGGAGACAGGATTCGAACCTGCGTTCACCTTACGGCGAAAGCCGCTTTCGAAACGGCCCCGTTATGACCACTTCGGTACTCCTCCAAAAATAAATTTAGTTTATCTAAGTGTCTTCTACAAACTGGCGAGTATTCATTAAAAAATCTTAATACTTCTTTTTCTTTTCTTAGCAAGATTCTATTCTGTGTAGTTCTTGTCGGCGAAAGGCCAGCAATAACTAAGCTATTAAATATACTTTCCAGCAGTTTGCTAGAGTAACTAGAAAATGCCACACCGAGATGTTTATAAACTTTACCTTTATATTTATGCATGTCAATATATGTACACCCATCTGTATCAAATAATCCACGTGAAAAGGCTTTTTGATAACCTTTATTAGTTTTAACCCAAGCAGGCATATCTAATAAACCTTTTATTTTATGTCCCCTTACTCCACCTTTCTCAACAATATAGTCTACTAAGGCTGTACTTGATGTAACAACATTAATTACATGATAATTGACTCTTTCTATAAACGAAGACTGTATGTTAAAAAGTTTTTCTACAAGAAAAGCAATATATCTTGAATAAGCTCTATCAACTTCTGATTTTAAAGTGACGACTACTTGACAATTATTATTTATTGATCCATCACCTGCGATAATTCCCAAGAATTCAGCTAAAAGATCTGATTCATAAGGAATTGTTATCTTTTTTCTATGACTCTTTTTAGGAAATCTTAAAAAAGCAATATCTCCCATGTCTTATACAAATTTTATGTTCTAAATGTTTAAATCTAAATTATCTTAGTACACCCGGGTGGATTCGAACCACTGACCTCAACGTCCGCAACGTTGCGCTCTATCCAGCTGAGCTACGGGTGCAGGTTATAAATGTTCAATTTCCAATTCTCAATTTCCAATGATTTTTTAATATTCAATTCGAAAATAATCAAAAGTGGGAACTAACACCCCCTATTTTAGCTTATATGTGCTTTCATTTTCAAATAGAACCTTGTACAAGAATTCTCATCTTGTCTAAAATACGCTATAATAAGCACCGATGAAGTATGAATTCTCAGCTGGTGGTGTAGTATATAAAAAAGAAGGAAATAAGTTTCTTATATTGGTTGCCCAGCATTCACAGCATCATGGATGGGTGTTTCCCAAAGGTTTGATAGGGGATCATAACAAGGGTGAGAGCAAAGAAGAGACGGCATTAAGAGAAGTTGAAGAAGAGACCGGTGCAAAGGGAACAATTTTACATACTTTAACAGCCAAAACATATTGGTATCAGTTCGAAGGCCAGAAAATTAAAAAAACAGTCTATTACTTTGTCATGGAATTTACCGGGGGTGATATTACTAAACATGATTTCGAGATGGAAAATGTCGAATGGTTGCCGGCTGAAGAAGTTGAGCAGCGTTTGACATTTCCCACGGACAAAAAAGTTTGGCAGGAAGCAAAAATCTATCTGAATAAAAAATTAAAAGTCGGAGTTTAGAAGGCAGGCTAAAGGTTAAGGATTGGAGGGGTCGCATAGTGGTCTAGTGCGAACGCTTGGAGAGCGTTTGTCGTCGCGAGATGACCGGGGGTTCGAATCCCCCCTCCTCCGCAGACAAAAAAGGCTCCACCGAAAGTGGAGCCTTTTATTTACATTTACCATCTTGGAGCATTACGTCCTTATGCAGTTTTAACTGCAATCTTTTTTGGCTGGCTTTGCGGTAATTTAGCAAAGGCAATCGTCATGACTCCATGTTTATACGTAGCTTCGGGCTCTTCTGCCTGATCTAATTCACCCGGAACTACCACACGGTAAGAAAATGAACTTGCCATTTCTTTATATACTTTCTGCTTGGAATCCTTTTCTTCCTGCTTGGTTTCAGCTTTAATCCATAGTACTCCTTTATCAAAAGTTATTTCCACATCCTTAGGATCTACGCCTGGAATTGCTGCTTTGACGAAAACATTTTTATCATCTTCAGAAACCGATAGGCCACTGGTTGAAGCAGGGGATACCATAATATCATCTACCTCATCCATTAATGAACGCATGGTAGGAAATGTCCAAAATGATCGTGGTGTAATATCAAATGCCATATATCTCGCCTCCTTTCTTTTAGAATTTTGTAATAAGTAGTACAAATTGTATTAATAATTCGTACTTTACCTATTTCGTTTTAGAATCATTAATTAATTTTGCAAGCAATAAGTTAGAAAATATATTTAGCAAATGTTTTCAGCTTACTGCTAGCAATTGTTATACCACCATTGCTAAGTAGTTGTCAAGAGGATTTTTTTGGGATATATAAAGATATTGTCGCAGAAGAGATACAATAAACTATGATGTATCAATTCCGACAAATACCCAGTGAAGCAAAAATACGAAAGCATCTTCGTAAGATTGTGTTTGGCAGTAATATATTCTGTCCAATTTGTAAAACAAGAAAGATTTGTAAAAACAACGATCGTTTCTGGTGTAGCAAGTGTCGAACCAGATTCTCGCTGCTTTCGCATACCTGGTTAGCACATACCAAACTGCCACTCCAACAGTTTTGGTTAGTCCTGTGGTGTTGGACACAACAAGTACCAGTCAAACAAACTGCAAAACTATCCCAACTCTCTAGAACCACTATCTATCATTGGTTTGATCTATTTCGTTCACACTTACCTGACGATCAAGATACCTTAGAACATTTAGTCCAATTGGATGAAGCATACTTTGGTGGGAGAAACGGGAGAGCTCTCTTCCTTGGTAAACAAATTGGTTCTCGAAAAATTGCCTACCAGATCCTTTCCCATACCAATCCCAACAGAGAACATGCCTGGAAGTTTCTCCACTCTTATGTGGCAGCTGACACTGTGTTAAACACAGATGGTGCTGCTATCTACAAGCATATTAATGATTGGTGGCCTGTATACCACAACAGAGATATTCATAAAAAGTTTGAGTTTGCTCATACCTCTGAAGTTGAAGGTATGTTTGGGGTCTTGCGTACCTTTATCAGAAGAATGTATCATCATGTCAGTTGCGACAAATTACCTGATTACGTGCGTGAATTTTGTTGCAGATTTTCACACCCTGAAATGTTTGATTCGCCTTATGAATACTTGCTAATCACTCTTCGCCTTGCGACATTATCTGGCCTAATTAAACTTTGTGTTGATATAATTCGTCGATAATATTGATTTAACAACATAAATTGCGATAAAGTTTAAGT
>DAIDHK010000027.1 GCA_027459725.1 Candidatus Levyibacteriota bacterium | reverse complement strand
TCTTTTTACAAAGAGTACTTATTATAGTTAATCAGTTCCTATACCCTTGAGTCAATATGCATAAATGAACTCAAAAGGACTATTGTATTCTAGGTAAATAGAAAGCAGATAAAGATGAATAAATTTTAGGAAACGAATAAATCTATTTATAAAACAAATCCACAATAGTACTTTTATGTATTAAGTATACACTTAGCCTTTTTTATCGGCTACAAACTAATAAATTGATAATGAGTAGCAAATATTCTAAAGGCTTTTGGAATGGTCTGATAGTTGTCTTTGGAACATGGAAAGATCAATTCCACCCCCATTATTTAGATTTTGTTCACTGATTTTCTTATAGATTTTTTCATAGCATGATTTTTAGGATGTAATTGCTTGAGCAATTGTGGTCCATAAATAAACTTCTCTTATTTAATATCTATTAATATTTCAAATAGAACTGATTGGAGTCTATGGGTAAATTCAGTATAGATATGTATCCATGTCCAGTTGATTGTTTTTCTATTTATAGCTATTCGTTCCCCGTATCTGTAAGAATAACATTGATTGATTTTGAAAATTTAGTATATGTTGGTATACAAATTGATAAAATTATACTATACTATAAATAGTTACTATTAAATATATATTATGAAAATTACTCCTGAACAAATTATAAAGGCACTTAATTGGAGATACGCTGTACAAGTCTTTGATACTAATAAACCGGTTGATGAGAGACTTATTAAAACAATCCTTGAGGCAGCAAGACTTTCTCCAAGTTCAATAGGTATTGAACCATGGAAATTTATTGTGGTTGAAAATAAAGATATTAGAAGAAAATTATATGAAGTTGGCTATAAACAACCAAAAATTATTGATGCACCAGTATTAGTTGTAATAGCATATAGAACCGATGCACGAGAAAATATTAGCAAAGAGCGTATTGAACGAACTGCTAAAACATTAAAAGTTGATCCGACACAATTAGATGGTCTAAAAGCAATGCTTGATAGGTCAATTTCAAGCAGGGATGACGCACAACTTGAAGCATGGGTAAAATCGCAAGTCTATATCCCACTCGGTATTATAATTGAAACTGCAGCATTGCTCGGTGTCGATTCAGGACCAATGGAAGGCTTTGATGCGAACGGTGTGGATCAAGTATTAGGTTTAAAAGAAAAAAACCTCCATTCAACAAGTATGATTGCATTTGGTTATCGGGGTGGTGATGAAGCCCAACACAGGCCTAAAGTCAGACGTTTAAGTAATGAAGTTATTGAGTACATAAAATAACGGTATTTATTCTTCTATTGGTTAAATTTATTCAGGTTTTATTTTCCTTTTTTGACTTTTCCAATAATCTTTGGATTGATACCTCACCAATGCTAACTCCATAAACTGTGCCATTTTTACCAACTATATTTGCTGGGGGATGCGCAAAGAACCCATCATTACAGCCAATATCCACAAATACATCACCGCTCTTAACTCCTACTGATTGTAGTAATTCATCAGGATTATGAAGTAATCTACGCTCCTTTTCGTTATATGTAAACTTATGCATCTATATATCTTTTGACTATTAGACGGACATTGAAAATTTTTTTGCCCTCCAAGCCAATAGTCCACTTGTCATATTAAAAACATTCTTATACCCAAGTTTTACCATAGCATCAACAGCTAAAACACTTCTTGATCCACTCAAACAATAAACATATACCACTTTCGATTTGTCTGGTAGAATAGTTGTGATTTTAGCTTTAACTTCATTAACTGGTAAATTAATTGCACCTGTTATTTTACCATGAGCATATTCACCAGTTGTGCGTACATCTAGAAGAGCAATATCTGCTTTTTTATCAATAGCTTTTTTTACTTCTTCTGCGGAAATTATCGGAACTTTGGGAAACATATCCTATTTATTAGCTTGTTGTTTCTCACGCTTTGGACGTGTAGTGATACCAAAAATAGCATAGAGACCACAAAAACCCATCAAACCAGTAATTAATGCTATTACTGCAATTATATAGGCAATTAATTGAGCAATACCTGTAAATAAGGTATAACCTACTATTAAAACTATAAAGCCTATGATAATACGTAAAATACGATCAAGCTTTCCTTCATTTTTATTAATTACTGGACAAGTCATATTATTTTATTGAGTTACTCCAAGAATTTGCGCTAATTGTGGTTTATCAAATCCAATTATATATTCTTCTTCTCCACCTTCGTATTGTATTGCAGTAACTGGAACGCCCATCTGTCCTGTCTTGTTAACCATATCCTCAGCGGCTTTTTGATCGGAATCAACATGAATTTCTTTGTAACTGACTTTTCTTTGACTCAGCCATGCAGCTTCCATCTTACAGTATGGGCAAGTTGTAGTTGAGTATAGTGTAATCTTTGATGGTTTTAACACTTCAACTCCTGCTGATTTATGAATGAGTTCTTTAAGTTGTTTTTCCATTTGGGATGCGAGTTGTAAGATGGCCGGATTCTGCGAGATACTTGCCATAACTGACGGGCTACCAACTCCTATCATAACATCGTCCTTTCTAGTCATAATGGCAACTGCACATGGCAACAAACCAATTAAATTGAGATCACTGGCGATAAGATTACCCATCCACTCCGGTTTACATACATGAATAATAATACCATTTCCACTGGATAGTTCTGTTGTACCAATAACTGTTAGGCCTAGGTTATGTGCAACACTTTTTACATTTTCAACTGTTTTTTTCTGATCAAAGGAACTTTTTCTAAAATACGCTAAATTCATATAACTTCTTTCTCCAAAGAAAATAGTAAATCACTTATCTTGGCAGCTTTTTTATATCTTAATGAATACCAAACTTCTTTTCCTTCTTTTCTTGAGTCTACAATACCAGACTTTTTTAATTTATTTAAATGTTGAGAAACTGCAGATTGGGAAAGACCGCAAGTATTGATCAACTCAGTAACATTTTTCCTTTTATTTGCTAAACACAGAATTAGTTTTGTCCGGATCTGATTTCCAAAAGCTGAATAAATGTTGTAAGCCATATGCATATATTAGCACATACTTATATGTTGTCAAGGGGTGATTTTATGATATTAGTACCAGGTAGGTAATGGTATAAAAATATAAAAAGAATATATAATAGATTATAAATAACCCATAGTTTGCTTATTTAAGCAATCGTAATTATAATACATCGATGAGATTATTTGTTAAAATATAACTAAATAAATTAAAATTATGGCTATTGAACGAATAAGTTTTCCCAAGTATCTAAATATGAAAGATGGTTTGAATTTAAATATAAAATATGATCCACATGTGATAGCTCACATAATAAAGTTGTATAGTCCTTTTAAACAAGTCCTTGGCGAAGGAGACTATAAGCTAACACCTGAAAAATGGAAGCTTAATCCATATTTATATAATTTAACTGTATTAGAAAATGGCCATGGTCTAATACGTGTTATTCCCGCTGATAAGTCTGCAATCAATAGAGTAGTTAGGGATGGGAATGCTGCTGACTTAAATCAGAGAGGTCGTATAATTCGCTTTCCAGATGATCGTTTAACAATTGTATTGTCTGACATAAATGAACGTAACGGTTCACAACGACTATATGAGATTATACGCTTTATACCCAATTAAGGCCTGATCATGGAAGGGAACATTACACCATCTTCAGTTTTAAAACTCTTATTTTCTATTATTATATATCCTTTCTTAATATACCATCGAAAAAATGAAGGTGTGATTTAAACAAAATATCATTAAATCTAATCCTTCTGTCAGTCCGACAAACTTCCGGAAGATAAAATCTTGTTAATTTAAAAACAATATTAACATCTAAATAAAACTGATCTGTTGAGACACTAATCCACTTTTAAACCATTCTCAATATATAAGATTAAATTTAATCTAATTTTTTTATAAAAACTAACGATTTAATGCGAGAATAATGCAGATAATTCCTAATCACATCTTTCCCCCCTTGCATTGCATTTTTAACTGTATGTATACTAAAGAGAGTTGATAGATAAATAACGAAATATGGATAATACCCCCGGGTTATTGAACACAGTACGTAACTGGATAGTTTCGCATAAGAAAGAGAGTACTGGTGTT
>DAIDHK010000026.1 GCA_027459725.1 Candidatus Levyibacteriota bacterium | reverse complement strand
CTTGCTCCATAAACATTGCCCGGGAATAAAGCTCCAGACCATGTTAGAACTGGCAAAGATTTAACAAAATTTTCAATTTCTATTTCTTGAAGTATACGTATATTAAACTTAGCAGTTATTGTGGTTGAGAAATTAATATTGTCTTTTTGATCTATATAGCAAAAACCTGCATAAAATATACCTCTTCCTCCTGATTCTTCTCTAAGCATCTCCTTTGCTTCCTGAATACTTCCAGGTTTCTCAAATACTTTTCCGTTATTTACCGCAAAGGAATCACCCGCTAAAATAATCGCATCTGGATATTGTACTAAGATCTTTTCAGCTTTTGCTCTTGCAATCTTTTCTGCTCTAATTGTAAGGTCTTCGTCTCTAATAGCTTTTTCATTAATATTGGCAGGAATTACTTCGTATGAAATATTTAAGGCATCCATAACCTTAATTCTATTTTTAGATTCTGATGCTAGTATTATTTTTCTTAACATAATATAAAATGACAAACTTGAAGATTAAAGGTTTGTTATTTTAATGATTATAACAAAGTTTTTAACCGTAAGTAGTATGTTGTTATAAATAGTACAGGGTCATTGCATTCTGTGCAAATCGAAAGCATAGCAAGATGAAAGAAGTTCTAGAAACGAACGCCCCCGCCAATGTTTAGGGAATAACTGGTAGTATTTTTATGTATTAGGCATAAACATAGTTGTTTTGTACCTTTGTTAAACCAAGAAAGTGGAATAGCACTTCAGGGTGTGCAGCAAATCTTACAAATGCAGTCGGAAACGACCTCAGTGTTGCCCTATGGAAGATGCTGATAACAATATTTTTCAAAACAGCAATTGTTGTTGTCTATATACATTAAATTATTGGTCAAAAATTAAATTACATATCAGCCAAAAGTTACTCAGTAATATTTAATTTAGGTTTAATTGCCTTTATATGGCCACATCATTCGGTTTTACTTACTTTAAAAAATGAGACAATTGAGATGTGGAGAAAATTTTCTATAATAATTATGCTCTTGTCTGTTGGATATATTGGTGGCAATACACTTAGACAAAAACTTGATGCTTTTTTGATTGGTTTTGCGACATGGAACATCTTTTATTATATCTTTCTCAATATTCTTAGTGGATGGACAAATAATTTAATATAAATGTATATTTCTTGATTCCAGTTCCATATGTTGGACCAGCTATAACTCCTGTATTAATTTCTATAGTATTATTAATTTATAACACCTGGTTATTGTCAAGTAAAAATATCTCAAGCAAAGCTAGGAATAAATAATTATTTATAATGAGAAAATCGTTTGATTACCTCATTATTTCGAATTATTTCAGTCTGTCCGACACACCATTTTGAATATCCATTTGGATTGACTGTGAACGTGAGATATTGATGTTCTCATCATATTCGTCAAGGACAGAAACAGTTTCTTAATCAAGGTAAATCTCATATTTATTCATATATACGCCATTATATGCAATATATTTTGTTTGCGTACGATTACCATCAACGATTAAAGTTAGATAAAATTGAGCTTAAAATAGTTGAAGTGGAAATTATCCCTGAACTAAAGGTGGGAATTGCATGATGCTTCCTTTCTTTAAAAAACCACAGATAACACAATCTTAAGAAACTTTGAAATTATTTGATGAATGTACATTTTACCAGCAGTTTATTAGCTAAGCATAAATCATGACGTAGGAGTAAAACCTCCGTCCTTTAGGGTGGAATTAGATTAATATGAACATAGCATAGGATCAATCATTTAGAGAGATTTTAACCACGAACTATAAAGAGATTATTTTAAAAATGTTCCTATTTTGAGTTTGATATATAAGTAGCATAAACTTTACCACACGCCACTTGTGCTTCGTCGTAACTTAATGGTATCGAACTTTGTGACGAAAGACCAAACTCATTATTGGATAAGACAGAAGTGATGTTAAAAGGTGCTCCAGCTACATTCGATACCACAAGCATAAGACCATCTTCCAAGGCATAACTGGGTCTATATACTCCTGCGTACTTATTGCTTGTCCGACCATAAGGATATTTAAGTTGACAGCCTAATTCTTCTTGTATAGTGCCCTTTTGGACAGATATTACACCTTTTATGTAGTTGTTTGACCACGCTTTACAAACAGTTATTTCTGCGCCTGTGTTATGCTCTGATAGTTCTGTTGACTCAATCATCCCTCTTTTTCTTTCTTTCGGATTTGATTGATTTCCACCAATTAATGCAGTCATTATCTCAGTAAAGTCTATAAAATCGCCGCATGTGAACTCCCTACAATACAATAATCTCTCTATTTCTCGAATATACTTTTCTCTTACTTCACCTTGTGCCGGCTCTACAAGCACCTTGGGACTTGGAAAGTCAAAAATATCTGGTTTATGAACAATGTGTTTGTTATCAGGACCCGTCCTCAATGATTCTAATGGTGTCATGCTTGAAATTTACTATAGCTTAGCATTGTTGTCAACAATATAACCATAGAGATTGTTGTTGTAAAAAACCAATGAGGTTTAGGGTATAATCGTAGTATTATGCATTTATACTTTATTTGGTATTTCTTAATTGGTGGTTTACTAGGAAACGGGATGCCTCATTTTATTTGGGGACTATCAGATACTATCGCCCGCAGTCCCTTTGGCAAACAAACAAAACCGAAAATTAATCTTAGTTGGGGATTGTCAAATTTTATTGCAGCAACACTTCTGTCCCTCTGGCAAATCAATGATAAAACCTTTACGGGTAGTGCATTAATAATGCTGTTAATTGGTTTCTGGCTGATGGTAGCCCAGTTCGGGTTTGGGATTAAACGATTTTTAAATCAATAATAGAATTTGTATAAAAGAATTATCTAAGATATTGTTTTAGATCTATAAAGTAGTCTAGAAATGTTTATTTGTCACTGGAAGAGTAAAAGTTTTTACAACTGTGTTTGTTGTCGTGATTTATGTTTGAATAATTTTTGGAATTGATTAGTATTTAGGAATCGGAATTTATATCCCAGTCTTCGTTAAAAAGCTATGAGGCTAATTATAAATAATTTTTTCAACCACACCAATTCTAGGACGTCAGGAAAGTATAAGATTATAAGTCATCTGATTTGAGACTATAACTGTCTATATTTACAATTATACGGCCTGAATTTAGGATTAAACATTTAGCTAAAATTTCTCTTCGAGAGTATATGGGGAGGACTAGGTTATAACGACATTTTCATAGACTCCTTACTTCCTACATTCAGAACACACAATCATCATCTGAAAAAGTGGATGAAAGAGACGTAATAAAAAACATACTGATACACTTTATGGTTTATTTATCACACCGGAATATAAGATCAATGGTACCGAGGTTGTTGTTGTCCTTATAATAATAAAGAATGGACGATTGGCATTAAACAAATAGTTGATTGAGGGAGTCGGACCACCCCCTCCACCTACAGACATTATGACAGCAGTGATAGCAGTCGCCTCTGTTCCCTGTTCATCAACCGCGACATATGTATCATGCTGGACTGATGATACATATAAATCATTTCCTTGTAGCATATGCGTAAAATCAGCTAGTGATCTATCAAAAATAATAGACATACCCATTTGTGAGAGTACATCTTTTAAATCTTGATTGTAATTCATGGTAAATTTAGGCAAATCGATGGTTCCCTGTACCTTTCCGGTTGATTGAAGAAGTTGCGAGAAATATTGTCGCAAGTCTGTCTCACTGAGTGTAGAGATGAACTGTCGCATACTTATTTTGGGTAAGAATACATCCATTGCGATATTTCCGTTTATATACGGGAGTTCGACCGCCTGAAAAGTAGGAGTTTCTATATATGAATCTTGTGTATATTTTGTCATCATCTGTACTTGTTCTGTTTGTCCGTTTTGGAGATAAAAAGGTTTTGTCGTAGTTTGTTTGGGATCAAATTCGTCTTTCCATTTCGCATTAAAGTAGACAGAATCGATAAGGGCTAACTTTTGCTGCTGAAGAGTATTTGAGTCGACGACATGGGTTATTTTCCCGTTTGTCTTATTGGAAGCCCAAGTATTGATTGTATCTGCAGATGCGGGGTCTTGAAAATTTATGCTCTTTGCAACAGCATTGTAATATTTTTGCGTTGTTTGTAAAAATTGTGGTATGAATGTGTTTCCTTGATCTACCCATAATGAATTAGCCACATTGAGCGCAAATCCTCCCCCTGTGTTGAGCGTTTGGATCAATGAGCCATTATATTGATTTATCTGGTAAATGTTAAATTGTGACAGTCCGAGCACGTTTGCCATATCATTTTTGGTTTTGCCATTTGCGCCGTTATATACCATGCTCAAGGCAAGATCTATACTTAGCGGAGATATAAAGACGTTTTGATCTGTTGGTAAATTATTCGCAAGTTGTTTTATGGTATTGAGTCCGAATGTTGCTTCTGAACTGGCTAGTTGACTGGTAAGCGCTGGCGATAATGTGACCTGAGAAACAAATGTGGTTGGCGTAGAAACAGATGTAATTTGTGTGCGAGATGTATGAGAAGTGATGTTGTTTATTTTCCTTATATTCCCAGCATTTGAGATTTGTGAGATATATAAATACACACATATGACAACTGTCAGAAAGAGAATAACTACGATCGGTAAAGCCACCAGCAGCAATGTCTTCTTTTTTTTTGGCTGAGGAGTTGCACCAAAAGTAGCGTATCCGAGTTTTCGGAAACCCGAGAGAATGTCTGTCTGGTTCCATCCGCTCTTTGCCAATTTTGCAGCTATATCTTCGGATTTTTGTCCTGATTGGAGTTGGGTTTGAATATATTCTATCAGTTTATCCTGCATACTTTTATTCTGAGATATAGGGAAAGAAATATCAAGGATAAAATAATATTTTCCGTACTCTATAATCCAGTTTTGAAAAATTAAGCATGTGATACTGCGAACCTCTTTTTTGATAAACAGCAGGACTTTCGCTAAAAGATCAATAGTGAGGGTCTACTAAAAGGGGTACTTGACAGATTTATATTAAATTATTTATCGATAGATTATAACAACACGAATATCAATTAATTCATAATTGCATAGAGGATG
>DAIDHK010000025.1 GCA_027459725.1 Candidatus Levyibacteriota bacterium | reverse complement strand
CTCTGGACAGATTTTTTAGGTGATTTACTCGTGAGTCTACGATTATACAATTAGGTGATTCTTAATGAGTTGATTCGATACCTATACAAAAATTATATTTTTGTATTATAATTGCCAAATGAAAATTCTAGAACTGGGAAATCCATCTGAAATTAATTCGGATCTCCCAAAAACTGAAATTCGTAGACTCTCAAATGATGTTTTCTCCCCTCGTCAAACTATTATCAGACCAGTCCCATCCAAACGTCAACCGATACCGGGAGGCCCTGCAGAGATCAGACATGATAATCGCCCTTTAGGACTACGCATAGCAGGTTATAGAAGATTAAGTAGGTCCTCCAGATAAACTGCAGATTTTTTATGCTATAATTGGAATCAGTTTGGGCTCTTAGCTCAGTTGGCTAGAGCGTTACATTGACATTGTAAAGGTCACAAGTTCGAGTCTTGTAGGGCCCACTACTTATTTACAAACAATACGGCGTTAGGTATATTTCTACCAGGACCCAGTTTATATCCTCCATACCATAAAGCAGTAGAACCACCTTCATCAAGGTTCAAGGCATTATTCATTCCTAAAGTTTTCAATACATCTGCACTATCTTGCATATTCGCACCCAAAACATCACCAATATAAACTGTGCTACCGATATTGGCAATAAATCCCCGCGTACCTATGCTGTTGTATTTTGCATCTCCACTACCGCTAAATACGATTTGATTGTTTAAAACTAGTAATGGTTGCATAGCTAATACCATATCAGGCGCTGTTGATCGCCCCCACTGCTCTGAAGCAGTAACAAATCGCACATTGGTACCAGAGATAATTACGGCTGGAACTGTACTATAAATATTATTGGCTGAATTAAAATACGTTTTATTTTTATTCATCAGCAATGTATCAAAAGAACCAGTCTTGCCCGCACAACTTGGGTAGTCAGTTGGACAGAAAAAAGTACCATTGATACCTGCCCAGGCACCATTACGAGAAATATAATCAGACAAAGGCAAAACTGGACAGTTGTTACCACAATCAGAACCAGAGGCTGTGTCAACAATCACCCGCGTAGAATTCAAATCAGCAGCAATTATATCCACCAAAAATGTTCCATTACCTGTCTTTACGTATTGCTGATTGAACCCATTTTTGGGTGGAATATTGGAAGCTGTGGCATTAACAGGAGCAGCACTTCCTCCAGGAGAACTGGCTGCCGCAAGTGCATCCTGTTTTTGCCTAATTTGGGATTTCAAATCTTTCAATGCCGCTGAAGCTGAAGAATAGTTCATGTCACCCAGGTCTGCAACTGTGGCAACATACAATGCATTTAAAGCATCAACTTTCTGATTCTGTGCTTCTAAATCGAGAATATCCTGATATGCTGATATGGAATATTTATATGTGGTTTGAATATTTTTTTCCAAACTTTCTAGTGTTTGATTGCGCTTATACTGATCCTGACTTTTTAAAGAGATGTAATTTTTATTTATGCTTGCCAGATTTGCAGATAATTGAGAAGTTTCTTGTTGTTTAGCTACGAGAGAATCATCTGTAAAAAAAGCTAATATGGACAACCCAACGCAGGCGAAAAAAAGGATTAGAATAACTATTCCTTCTTCAACAGGCAGCCACTCTATAATCTTTTTATATGCCCTCTTTACTGACATATCACTATGTTAACATGAATACTCTTGCAAATAAAAGTTTAATTATTTAAAATCTTATTTCATGTCTAAAGCATTTGTTGATGACCTCATTCATAACATGAAACTGGCAGGAATAGTAACGAAAGTCACCCCTTGGTCCATTGAAGGTTTTGCCACGCACCAGATAGGACAAAATGAAATTGAAAAAGCACTCAATGTAAGATATTTAGGAATTAAATTACCTGAAGACTGGCGAGAAATTTTTTCAGATAAAAACAATCTTCTATTAAAATTTATTGTCGATAGATCAACTGCAAAAGTTGAGTTTTATCTAGCAAACACACCTCCTTTTATCAAAATAATTACACGTGAATTTACCAATGATGATAAATGGGAGACAGTTTTAGGTGAAGTTAAAAACAGATTGAAACGTGACAAATCCGATGTAATCAATCATAATGAACAGATTAATAACATTTATGCCAGGATACAAAAAAATCTGAAATAAATAATCCTAAATCATATGAATAGGGAAGAGAGCTATCAAATATTGACTAAACATCTAAAAAATAAAAATCTTATTAAGCATTGCCGCTCATGTGAAGTTGCCATGCAGGCTTTGTGCAAACACTTTCATCCTGAAGCTGATGCAAATGAAATTGAGTTATGGGGTATAACAGGTCTTTTGCATGATGCTGATTATGAAATGGCGCAGGAGCAAAATATGCTCGATAAACATGGTCTGTTGCTATTTGAATATGAAACAAATATTTCAGATAGAACTGCCCATGCAATTAAAGCTCACAATTATGAACACACGCAAGTCATGCCAGAAAATGATCTAGATTGGTCAATTGCTTGCGTCGATCAATTAACAGGCCTAATTATTGCTGCTGCATTAGTTCGTCCAGATAAACAACTAAGTTCAGTTGATACCCTCACCGTCTTAAAACGTTTCAAAGAAAAAAGTTTTGCCAAAGGGGCAAATAGGGAAGCCATTAAAAACTGCGAAGAAAAGTTGGGAATTCCGCTTGATCAATTTATCACTATCACTCTGAACGCAATGCAGAGCATCCAAAAAGAATTAGGGTTGTAAGATCAAACTGCTTTCATATTAACTGTTAATTAAGGAGTTATCTGGCAATATTTGGTCACATCTGGTAATATATTGCTATATCTGGCAATGCAAATTCCTCCAACTTATTCAATAACTAATTCCATGTTGACTGCAATAGCTAAGATAGAAGCCAATCGTTCTATCATTGGAAACACCCAGCTTCCAGATAAAATTCTTTCCCATTTACGCCGCCAAAGTCTGTTAAAAAGTTCTGTCTTCTCAGCTCAAATCGAAGGTAATACACTCTCTATAGAAGATATTCAAGACTCCAATAGTACTTCTTCGGCTGATTTTCAGCATCAGGAAGTAGAAAATATTATTACCGCTCTTTCATTACTACGGGAGAATAAACCACCAGATCATATTGAGTTGCAATATATTTTAACTCTACATCAACAAGTAATGTATAATCTCGTACATCCCTCACAAACCGGAAAACTGCGCAATGAACCAAGTGCCATCTTTGACCAACTGGGAAACGTAGTATATATGACACCTCCACCTTCTCAGATTCAGACATTGCTATCAGAGCTGCTGCAAATGATTAATTACCCCGAGGATATTTTTCCTTTAATCAAAGCCGCTTTAGCTCATTTATCCTTTGAAAAAATCCATCCTTTCCTAGACGGCAACGGGAGAGTTGGAAGATTACTTTTGCAAACTATTCTTAATCAACATAGCTATGATTTTAACGGCCTGTTATCAGTTGAAGAAGGCCTGCAGGAAAGAAAACAAACTTACTATACAGTACTTGAAAGAAATGAGGCAAATATTTTTATTGAATTTATTTTATCTGTGGTTCTTAATGAATCGGAAAAGATATTAGTAGAAATAAAGGAACTTAGCCAACCTGCTCCTGAAGATTTTCTACTTCCAAGAAGAAGGGAAATAGTTACTATTATTAGAGAACAAAAAATCATTTCTCTTGATCAGCTACAACGCAGATTTCTAAAAATTCCTGATCGAACGTTGCGTTATGATTTAAAACAATTGGAAAATGGAGGTTTTATTCAGAAAGTCGGGACTACAAGAGGAGCAATGTATCAAATAAAAAGATAGGAGAAAATAATACAATATCAATGTCAAGGTTTTACAATATGCCAGACTCCTCCAACACCATCACCATTTATCTCACCGGGTTTTTTATCCTGTACATAATAATATAAAGGCCTACCCTTCCAGGCAAATTGTTTAGCTCCATCTTTTCGACTTATAACTGAAATATTAGCAGGTAAAGTCTTTTCTGAAGCAGCGCCTGAAATGTAAACAGGCCAAATAGCCAAGCATTGACCTATACAATTGCTCACACCTGTTACATCTTTATCAAATGTATAAAGCGTATTACCTGCAATATCAGTCAAATATTGACCTTTGATTTTACTAGTCTTAACTAAGTAGATATTATTAGAAGGAACCAGAGCTGAGCTCGTTTTGTTAGAAGTAATTGTATGCATAATAACTGGAGCAGGCTGTGACATTCCTAGCATCGCTTTGATTTTATGTCTTCCCAGATAACCAACTGCTCCAATCACTACAACGACTATAATTACAACCCAAACCCAGTTTTTCATATACTAATATGAGAATAAGCATTTTTCTTTCAGTTGTCAATGATGAATATAACTATTTAGTTTTATTCATCCAATCATGAGCAAAAATTTCAGTTTGATTTTTATCTAAGCCTAAAAGAATCCTCTCTGCTATGTACTCTGCCGAATCTGGTTGGGGCAAACTATTGCTATTATCTATTGACTCTTCTCTAGATTTTTCTTTAAGTGTATTCTTTTCAAAATCTGTAGCTGTGATATAGGGATATACCACTCGTACATGAATACCATCTGATTTCAACTCTTCATTAGCTGTCAGACTCACCTTAGCCAAAGCTGCTTTAATGCCCGCATATGCTCCCATCTCCGGTAATACCATCAATGCAGTACCTGAGCTGATGTTAATAATTTCTCCACTACCTTGAGAACGCATAATGGGTATAACCAGCTGCATTGCTTGTATGGGTGCGATTAAATCTAAATCAATTATTTTCTGAAACGTTTCTATTTTTATATTTTCCAAAGAAGAATCATAACCCCTTCCTGCATTGTTAACTAAAATATCAATACGGTTAAATGAGGCTATTGTTTTCTCAATTAATTTTTTAACTTCGTCTATTTTTGTTATATCAGTTGGGATAGACAAAGAATTAGGTAATTCTTTAGATATAGATTTAAGTTTATCTTCAGAACGTGCAGCCAAAACAATTCTGGCACCTCTGATAGAGAATAGTCTGGCGATTGCCAAACCAATACCTGAAGATGCTCCTGTAACAATTACTACCTTATTTTTAAAATCCACTGGCTTATTATATCACCAGACCTGATTGTGTTATAAATTCGTTAGTTCTAGAAACGATCGCAACCCCCTAGAAGATAATATTTAGGTACAATCTATCTCCTGAGATGGGAAAGGG
>DAIDHK010000024.1 GCA_027459725.1 Candidatus Levyibacteriota bacterium | reverse complement strand
GCTCTACCTTTCAACCGTGTCAATCCTAATATCTATGTCTATGTCTTTGATAGTAGTAATAACCCTGTAGGTAGCGCTAATGGTATTACCGGCACTCTTAACTACAACAGTAGTGCTGGAGATTACATTGGTACGGTCAATCTGGGCTCTATCCCAACCGGTGACTATGTTATTAAAGCCAAAATGGATGACTACCTGGAAAAAACTTTCGCCGGTAATATTAATATCGTCTCTGGTCAAACAGTCACTGTCCCTACCCAGTCTCTGACTGCTGGGGATATTAATGGTGATAATCAACTTGATCTTCAGGACTACAATGCCCTGCTTGATTGTGGCTATGGTGATCTAAATCCTCTACCTATGACAGATCCTAACAGTACTTATAACTCCCCCGCCTGTGAGGCTCATGCTAATCGCGCTTTGACTGATATTGATGCTGATGGGGTTGTGGATAGCAAGGATTATAATCTCTTTGTACGTGAACTCTCCGTCCAGAATGGTCAGGGTCTCCCCAGTCAAAACCCTAACCCTGTTACAACTGTTACCCCTTCACCAATCTATACACCTACCCCTACTATTGATTATAACCAAATAACTTCTACTCCAAATGGAAGCGTAAGCTGCGATCCTTCTTCTACAGCAGATACCTGTCCTAAATATGAATACTGCACAAGCCAAGGACTATGTGCACCGATTGATTAAGCTGTTGCTATTTGCAATTAGCAAAATAAGTATTCTATTATATAACTATGTCCAAAAGAACAATTAGTCTTATCGTCATACTTTTCATAATCACAGTTGTCTTGCTTATTATTGCATTACGACAAAATATTAGTCCTAATTCAAATAAGGTAGCTATTGTCCCCACACCAACTCCTTTCGCCCATTCAGTCCTGAGCTTTGCTCCCAATACGGTTAACTTTACTTTGGGCAGTACTAAGCCTCAAGTTGTGGCAATTCAACTTAATACCGGAGGCAATAATGTCACGGGGGTACAACTGGAGATGTCTTATGTTCCAACTGCATTTAGCCAGGTGACTATTGCCAATGGCCTTCTTTTTCCCAATCCTTTTGTCATTTTTCCGCCCAAAGCTGATGCTATGGAAGGTACCATTTCTTTTGCTTATGGCATTACTCCTGCACAGACAAATCAACCACATAAGGGATACGGCACAGTGGCCCTTCTAACATTGACACCTGCTTTTAATCCTGCTGATGCTAATGGAAATAAAATTACTCAGACACAAATAAAATTCCTGCCAAAATCTCTGATCACCGCAAGGGGTATTGACCCTTCAGTAATGAATAAAACTACTTTTAATAACGTCTTGACCATTAATTACGTTCCTGCAACAAATGCGGCAACTACTTATACTAAACCTGTTATTAGTCCTGCTACAAAATAACCTGATAAAAAGATTTCGTTTAGTTTAATCTTGAAGATATGGTATGTTTTTGAGTTATTCTCAATCTACTTAATTGTGTAAACCACTTATAGGGAGGGATAAATTTCAGCAACCTGCCATTGAGTTTGATCCATAGGATGGCGGGAAAGATATACTCCTAAAACAGGGACAGCATTATCAATCATCTCGGAAATGACTTTCACTGCATTACGTACATTTTCCTTATGAGTTGTTTCGTCTACCGGATTGCCTGCACACTCAGAATGGCCATCGATTACTATTCCTTTTGAATGATGCCTCTGAACTGAAATCATAATTTTTTCCTTAAGTCCATCCAGGAATTCGTCCGAAGGATTCTTAGCTAGAATACCAACTAGACCCGCTTCTGTAATGGTATCAGGATATAAAGCACCAAAATGAGCACGGCCAAATTCGTCTACGACTTCCTGGCATCGCCCATCCATACATCCTATTGCTGTAAAAAAAGTTTCTCCAACCATAAAAAAAGTGAGTTACCCCACCTCTTATAATTATAGCACTATGTAAGAATCTTGCAAGATCTATTATTCGTATCTACAAGCTAAACTTACATAAATCTCATTAAATATATACAAATAAGATTTTGATCCACTTATGCTTGCAAAAAAAAAATTAAAGCAATATAATTTCCCACATTATGTCAAAAATCGAAGTAAACGATATTAATCGAAGAAGGCTACAAAATTGGATAAATCGTTCAGGTAGTGTCAAACCAATGACTAATAGTCTTACTTGTATCGATGACCGTAGAGTAGCTACTCCTGTCCATTTTATTACCAAACAAGAATTATCATACGCAAATTATGATGGTATAAGATCTTTAGTGCTACTGCCTTTGGAGACACGTGGAACTCTAGTTAATAGTATTCTTGCTAGACGGAATATCCAGCGAGGTTATAAAGATCCAGGTTCTATCCAAATACCTGGCGGAAGTCTGGAATGGGCGATGGCATTACAGGCAACAGCACATCTTAATCCAAAACAGACAGTTAGCCTGATCCATGCCTGGGAAACATCCAATGGAAGAACTTTCAGTATTCATACGGATAATAAAGGACACGGAGAAGATGCTGATAAACATTTAGGTTGTGGGCATGTAGGTCTCGCATTGACTAATCCACATAACTATGGTTTAAAAAGGGGTGAAATAAGAAAGTTGGTAAAGGCAGTTACAGATCTATCACATGAAGGGAAAAAAATACAAATTTTAACCTATCTCGATGATCATCTGGCTAACGCTGTCATAAGAAATAAAAACACCAATCTTGTATTCGAAGCAATCGATGGTAAAAACGCAGTTTTTCGTATCGACGATGGGAGAATTAAACAGTTGGTAAAAGATAATCGACAAGGCCTTGCAAATTATCTTAAGAGACAAGGTATTAAAGTTAGCCATAAAAAGTTATTACATGAAATATATCGTCATACAGAGGCATCTTTAGAAAATCTGGCTCCCGGTAAACCTGTTTATGTTGCAAAAGAAAAAGAAGGTAAAATAAGGCTAAAGAAAAGAAAATCTACCTAAGCATAACAAACCCTCTTGCATTACACTCTATTTTGTTTTAATATCTAAATGCATCAGGAGTTTCGTCCGACGAAACAGCAACCGATTCCATATAACTTGGATCGCGGTGCTTTCCGGGAGGAGATGTGGTATTCCGTAGTTTACGTGAATGCAAATAACTACCTCTCGATGTGTATAAGAGAGGTTTTTTTATGTTTAAAAAAAATTACACGTTCACCTCCGAATCCGTTTGTGCCGGCCATCCGGACAAGATTTGCGATCAGATTAGCGATGCTATTGTTGATGCCGTATTAAACCAAGACCCCAAAGGTCGTGTGGCAGTTGAAACTGTAGTGGCTTTTAACCATGTTTTTATTGCAGGTGAAGTTACTAGCAAAGCCCAAATAGACTTCATACAAGTCGCTAAGGACCAAATTACAAGACTTGGTTATATAGACAAAAAACTCCATTTTACAGCTAATTCACCAATCGATTGCTATATCCATAATCAGTCACCGGAGATTGCCCAGGGGGTTGATAACGAAGGAGCCGGTGATCAGGGTATGATGTTTGGCTTTGCCTGCAATGAAACCCCTGAGTTGATGCCTCTACCCATTACTTTAGCCCATAAGTTAACAAAACAAATCGATACCATCAGAGAAAATAAAACGCTTCCCTATCTACGACCAGATGGAAAAAGTCAGGTAACAGTACGCTACGAAAATGGTAAGCCAGTAGCCATAGATAAAGTTGTCATTGCCGTACCTCATTCTGAAAAGGTTGATCTCGCTGAGGTCAAAAATGATATCTTCAAATTAGTTATTAAACCAATACTTACCCAATACGGTTTTAAGATTAACAAATCAAACATTATCGTCAATGGTACAGGTGTCTGGCACCTAAGTGGACCTGCTGCAGATAGTGGCTTAACAGGCAGGAAAATAGTAGTTGATGGATACGGTGGCTACGCCAGAGTCGGTGGCGGTGCCTTTAGCGGCAAGGATCCTACGAAAGTAGACCGTTCCGGTGCTTATGCAGCTCGCTTTTTAGCTAAAAATATCGTCGCCAACAAATTAGCTGACAAAGCAGAAGTCAGTCTAGCCTATTTCATCGGAGCTAAAAAGCCTCTAATGCAGGAAATTGAGACATTTGGCACCAACAAAAAATCCGACAAAATCATCAAAGACTTTATGAATAGTCTGCTGGACACATCTGTTAAAGGTATTTTGGAGACACTAGATTTGCGTAGACCTATATATTTGCCCACTGCCGCCTATGGACACTTTGGGAAAGATTTTCTCCCCTGGGAGAAAGTAGCATGAACAAAGAGTAATACATCTCCTACATTGGTTTTTAGCTTGAAATTTGCTAAAATGTATCTCTGATGGGTAGCTAGTTCAGCGGTAGAACGCTTTCCTGATAAGAAAGAGGCGCATGGTCCGACTCCATGGCTACCCACAACGATAGATGAAGAACCAGTTCCCTATCAATTACTTCATCTTCTTTCTTATCTCTACTTATTATTGCTTGTGTTTTTTCAGTAATGAGTTTATTAATATCTTCTTCAATTAACATAATATCCTCAACTGAGTTAAGTATTTTAATTTTGTTTTTATATGGATATAGCAGATTATCTTTATTTTTCTTCATGAGAAACTGAGAAAGTTTATCATCATAGATCATTACTGTATCTTCATCTTCGACAATGGTTCTTTTCCTCTATTTGCTTTATTAAATAAAGGTATTATAACTAATCCCTTAGACCTCATTTTAACTGCTTTCCCTTTTGACCATTTTTCAGTATTTATTCCGGCATAAACAGTGTTGCATATATAGCGTTGCAAGTCCTTTACAGTTAAATTTCTGCCACCTTTATGACCAATAATCTTAATTTTATTTAATAGATCGCAAATACGTTGTGTTCAAGTTTTGAAGCCAAGCGTATTAATTTTATCGACAATTTCCTGATCAGATAAATTTCCTTGAGTGCGCAGTTCCAGAAGACAGATGATGCAGTATTTGAATAGCCAACGGTAGCGAAGTCAAGTTCGATAAGTTCATCGAACATGATAGTGTATTGCAGGTGGATATATTTTTGAAGAAAATTGAAACTTGTTAACACAAGAACATAGTAGCATAATACTGTTCAATACGCTGAGGGTAATTGCACATGTAATTGTTGAAATGTCTCTTGGAACCTAAGCAAATAATTAAACATCGAGTTCCATTTTAGGGTATAAATGCCCACACTTCATAGAACAACTAAATAAGTTGAAAATCTAACTAATTAATTTCCAAATTTCAGGAGGTACGCTAGTCTGCATCAACTCACCTTTTTCTTCCCAGACCAGACACTGTAATAGATAATCCTGCATTAGACGCAATTTCTTCAATTCCAATAAAAGCTTTTCACCCTGTTTAGGAGATTTACCCACTAACTGATAGTACATAGATGTAAGCTGATATAAACGGTTGGAAACCGCCTGATGCATAGCAATAATCTTACCCTGGCGGGAACGCTGATTAAAGCGTTTGAAACGACGTAAATTCTGATATTCACCAGCCTTAATCTCAACATCCAGATCAGTCTGCTTCTCGCTATAACCGCCTTCGTCTCTTTCTGCCTCTTCACTTTCACGTGATTCAGCCTCTTTAGAACGCTCTTTATCCATGGGCATATAATACACGATTTACTCTAATTTGTCTTCTTTTAAGCTGAGACTTTTTAAATCTTACAAGTAGCTTCGTTATAACTTTATTTCTCTCCGTTTTATTTTGTGCTCTTAATACATCAAGATACGGTTCTATCAGCTTGTTCGCTTCATCTGTTAACCTGTCAGTCATTTTAACTCCCAGCCAAGCGTTATTCAAAATTTCTTTTTGCATATTATTTATTACTCTGCAACAATTCAGCCTTAGCAACTAAACCGGTCAGACCCACCACTATCGCCAGTGTACTACCCGTCGCCAGACCATATAATTTGGCTACAGCATCAATTAACCCACTTGCTTCTACAAACCTTCTAAGAGGCTCTTTTTTCTCTTTTTGCACTGCTAAGATTCCTGCATCAAACTCCTTATTCATATATACTGCCTGATTTTAATTCATTGATACCAAAAAAGCGTGAGGAAAACATCACAAAATACTAACGATTTGAGGCTAATAAACTTAATTTTTTGAGGCGCGAATCGGATTCGAACCGACGAATGGCTGTTCTGCAGACAGCTGCGTTACCACTTCGCCACCGCGCCTAGCACTATGCCAGTATAGCAAAACCCATGCCTGTTGGGAAGCTACAGAGTTCAATTTACAGAGTTATTTAAGACTTGGTCTCCAATAATGTATAATACGCATATATGAAAGTTTCCGTAATCGTTCCAGTTTACAATGAGGAAAACTACCTGGCACCCTGCTTACAGTCTTTAATTGATCAGCAAGTCAAGGCTGATGAGATAATCCTGGTTGATAATAACTCTACTGATAAAAGTGTAGCAATCGCCAAACACTTCCCAGTACGCATCGTACATGAGAAGGAACAAGGGATGATTCCTGCCCGTAATAGAGGCTTTAACGAAGCTAAATATGATTTAATTCTGCGAACCGACGCTGATACCCGTGTCCACACAGACTGGATCAAAAGAATTAAACAAGAATTTATTAAAAATAAGGAACTGGTAGCCCTTTCGGGTCCGGCCCACTTCTATGGTGTACCTAAAATCGTTCCCGCTGCAGACTGGCCAACCAATCTATTTTTCAGCCTATTTAATCAGATTATTGGCCATGACTGTCTATTTGGTCCTAACATGGCTCTGCGTAGAACCGCCTGGGACTTAGTCAAAAACGAAGTATGTCTTGATGATGAAAAGGTACATGAAGATATTGATCTTGCCTTACATATAGCCAAATATGGCCAGGTAAAATTTGATACTGATCTGATTGTCACTTCCTCTTTTAGACGCTGGAAAAAAATTACTCCATATTATGAGTATCCTTACCGAGCTATTAAAACCATTCAGCAGCATCGTCAGGCAGTTCTACTAGCCAACAGAAAAAGAATTATGGCCAGCAGTATGCTACCTCAAACTAAAAAAATAATCAAAAGACTTCGTTCCATCACACTTACCGGTGAGTAATCATTTTCCACCAAAAAACCTCCTTACGGAGGTTTTCTCTTTTAACAATCAAAAAGTGGTAGGAAGTGCGAGAATAGTTTTATTGTCTCTAAGTAATAGCGAGACAAAACAGGTACTATTCACTCAACCTGTTGCCGATACATCTCTCCTTGTTTGTCCTTCTAAGAAATCTTAGAATCCAAAGCAAGTTCAATGTCTTCCCCAAATCTAAATTTATATTTCCCAAATAAATGGGATAGTTTATTTTAGAAAGGAGGTGATCCATCCCCACCTTCGGGTAGGGATACCTTGTTACGACTTAAGCCTTATCGCCAAATTTGGCCTAGTACCCTAAAACTAGGATGCTTCAGCCACCCTTGACTTTACTGCCTTGACGGATTGGAATAGCTTAAGGTTACTTTCCGTTCCCACTTAGCAAGCCGATTTCCGGCACTAAGCGAGCCGAAATGTTTGTCCATTCATTATGAAGTATATTCATAGTGAGTTTGAGATACCATATTTTTTCTAGTTCATCTTTTGTAAGTTTTCGTGTATCTTGCCGACCACGAGTTATTGCAACAACTGTTGCAAATCTTTCAAAAAATTTTGATTTAACACCTTGTAAAGGAAATTGTTTGAAGAAGGGCACTATAACAGTATGAATATCATGCTGTTTTGTGACCTCACAAACATAAGTTGTCTTCTTTTTATCATTGCCTTGAAATTTGATATAAACATACCCAATTTGAAAATAATTGCAAACTTTATCAAAAAGTTTTTTATTATCAAATCTTTGAGTAATGAAATACCTCAAAACAATACTATGATCTGTTCTTATCTGAACTAAAAACAACCTTCACCATCAGTTAAACCAACTATATAATCTGGTGCTAACATTTCGTAGATTCCTTGAGTATAAGTAAACTTTCGTTTACTATCAATACCTACTATGAATCTGCTGACTTCCTTATAAGCAATAACCTCTATCTTATAAGGATCTCCATGGGTTACATATATTGCTTTTCCAAACATCCATACAGTCTTTTTATATTGATTTCCTTCTGACCGCCCTGCAGAAGTCATCTAGACTTTCTTAAGTATGGCTGTTTTTTGCCTCAGACCCTCCAGTTAGCTCGTTACCGAAACTAACCTGTCTAATTTTTTTGGCTACACGATAGGATTTTAACCTATTAGTAATATATGCTGCCATGCGCGCATTAAATTTGCGGTGTGTACAAGACCCGAGAACGTATTCACCGCGGCCTGCTGATCCGCGATTACTACCGATTCCGACTTCATGGGGTCGGGTTGCAGACCCCAATCTGAACTGAGGCGAAATTTCAGTGATTAGCTTGCTATTGCTAGCTTGCGACACGTTGTTTTTCGCCATTGTAGGGTGTGTGTGACCCAGGACATAAGGGCCGTGCTGACTTGACGTCTTCCCCTCCTTCCTCCC
>DAIDHK010000023.1 GCA_027459725.1 Candidatus Levyibacteriota bacterium | reverse complement strand
TTTCTACAATCAAGACAAACTATCCTAGAGTAATACCAAAGAGGCCTAAAATGTCAACACGTTTGTTTAATTAAGCCGAAATATATCTAAACAATTGGAAATTATAAACAGGAACTAAATTTTAGAACTAGCGGTTATTAGCGTTAGAACTTGGTGGCTAAAGGTGTAAATGATTCATTAGTAACATCAAACCAGTATGAGGTGCCCTGAGTGCCAGCTGCGGCCTTAGTATTGATTATAAGAAGATTATCTGAAGCCCATCCAGTTGTTTGATCATAAGTGAAATTTGTATTTTGGGCAGAGAATAATTTGGTTATATTGATATAGTGTTGATTGGTGGTTATCGGTTGTCCATCCTCTCTCATTGCTAAAGCGTTGGTCTGATTGTCAAATGTTCTGATGACAAAAACATATTTGTCGTCTGGAGACCATGTATCAAAGGGAATTGATATGACAGAAGCTGATTCAGAAGCTGTATAGACTGTTTGTTTATTGCTGCCATCTGCGTTTTCTGAGGTTAAAACATAATCTTTCGTACCATCCGGATTGGAGGTAGTGGTTAAATAAAGTTCTTTAGTTCCATCCGGTGATATTTGTGAGGCAGTCTGTGTTGGAACGGTAGTCGGAGTTATTACTTTTGTTGGATCAAGCATAAATTGTGCATTAACTTTTGGATTAGGTGTCAAAGTAGCTTGAGCTACAGGTACAGTTACAATTCTGGATACAGGAAATTTGGATTGACTAGGCATGATGAACTCCCAGACTATACCGATAGCGATTAGCAGTATGGCAAACAATTCTATTTTAATTATTTTAGTCATAGATTTATTGTATCGGGTTGTTCTGAATACAAACATGATTACTTGTTAGTTGATTACAAATTGATACTTCAGTTCCAGGTGTGTTTCCGCTTGGACCATCAGCCCAATTATATAGTAATTTGGCATCTACTTGTCTTAGATTTACGCAGCCATGGCTCATCGGATGTCCAAAATTATCATGCCAATAAGCTCCATGTAATCCATACCCTTCATAGAAGTACATAACATAAGGTACGTTGGGTAAATCATAAGCGTCTGCGCCTTGTCCTCCCGCCATCCTGGTAGCTAAGAGTTTTTCCCAAATATGAAAGTTACCTACTGGTGTTGGGTCCCACTTTCCGGTTGAGATATATGTTTTCAAAATCAGCGTATTGCCTTGATATGCTTCCAGAGTTTGATTTGATAAATCAACATAAATATGTTTTGTAGCTGAGGGTGTAGCTTGTCCTAATACCGCTTGATTGCTTTGTCCGTTTAGATCCTGAATGTTAATAAAAGGAGGAATAATTTTTTTTCCTTGAAATAAACCTGGTACATTATTGTCTATATGTAGTGATAACTCTGTTTTGCAT
This sequence comes from Candidatus Levyibacteriota bacterium, assembly GCA_027459725.1. Lineage (GTDB taxonomy): Bacteria > Patescibacteriota > Microgenomatia > Levybacterales > UBA12049 > DAIDHK01. The sequence goes on along the minus strand of DAIDHK010000023.1, from coordinate 13,130 downwards.
GTCTTTTCGTGAAGACAAATAGGATATAAATAATTTGTGCGTTGAAAATATCTGTAAACTAACGTTCCGAAAAGGGCTATCAGCAATAAAAACAAGTATAGCTTAAAATTAAAAAAGTATTTTCTTTTGTGTTTTTTTCTTGATTTTTTAAGAGGTTTTTTTACCATTCTACTATTAGCTTAATGGTAACTAACAAGGAAATCAAGGACCTAATCATAAGTTATATACTATTTACGCATTATTACTCTACAGCTTCTATAGTGAGGTCATTTCCGTTATAAATAAAATCAAAAGTTACTGTTTTATTTTTGTTGTTAGTAATATACAAATTTTGTACTTCACTCGTATAATTCCCTTTTAAGCCTGTGTCATAAATAGCAGTTCCATACTGTTGGGGTACCTGAGGAATAGGTGCAAAGTTATGTCTGGTAGGGGCTAGAGTTTTCAATCTAGCATCACTTGCGACCCAGTACATTAAGGAAGCTAAATGACATACTCCGTCGCCTGGCAAATAACCATCTGATTTATATCCCTCTGAGATACTAAAATCACTGTTGGTTGTTTTGTTTACCTTTCCTGTGTATTGAGGCAAAACATCTGAATGGAAGGCAAAAGTTTGTCCAGGTAGTAGAGATAAAGAATATTTTGCTGGTTGCTCCAGTTTGGTCCACTTTACGTTTTGTGGATTAATTTTTACATTTGTAGCATAAGCTATGGCTAGAAGAATATTATCTTTAAATACCTGGTTTACAGATGCTATGGGGTATCTATTCTCGAGTGAGAATTCGTGGCTGGCTAAAATATGAGGCTGGATAATAGCAGCCTCAACATGTCTTGTAGACATTGTAATCATGGCTAATATTAATGCAATTTGATATAACATAGTTTTTGAATTATATAGCTAGTTATTACCATCCTCAAATCGAACTTAAATAATATAACATACTATAAGATGTATGTCAAGTGGATGTATTATTATATTTGTCGTGCACAGCAGGCTATTATAGCCCTTGAGGTTAATGCTTGTAATTACTTAATAAGTAGATTTTAATTCTGCATATACTCAAGTGATTAATTAATTTAATTATCAGTTAGTATTTTCTAAATTATTTAAAATTTGTTAAAATAATCCCAATTAAGTTATATAACATGGATAAGATACATTTTCAAACTAAACTATTTAAAATACGAGATTGGACCATATTAAAATTACCTGAAGATGCTTCAGCTAAACTTCCTTCACGTGGGATGGTCATGGTTGCTGGAACGGTTAATAATATACCTTTTAAAACTTTACTAGAGCCTGATGGAATGTATGCACCTGGGAAAAAACCGAGTCATTGGTTTCGACCAGAAAAAAAGTTGCTTGAGGCTGCTGGTACAACAGCGGGAGATGTAGTACAAGTAGATTTAGAATCAACAAATGAATGGATTGAACCTGAACTACCCGATGATATGAAAAAAGCTTTGAATTCTTCTCCTAAAGCCTACGATTTATGGAATAAGACAACACCTCTTGCTCATTGGGACTGGGTTCGATGGGTTAGGGCAGTAAAAACTCCACAAACTCGTCAAAAGCACATTGGAGTCATGTTGGATAAGCTCAATAAAGGAATGCGCAGACCATGCTGTTTTAATAGAAACTTATGTAGTGAGCCATATGTTTCTCATAACTGGGTACTTCAGGAGCCAAGTTGAAATATTAACTTAAACCACATAGTTTTTTAACTTCAATGATTATATATTACATACTATATAAAATAGAAATCAGTATACAGATAAATTACCAGTACTTATAATATCTCTTATGAAAGTAGGTTTGTTTGGCGGACGTTTTGATCCGGTTCATAATGGACATATTGCTGTAGCCCGGGAAGTTCTTAAACTTAAGATTGTTGATGAGGTTTGGATGTTGCCTGATTTCCAACATCAATGGAATCCAATAGTTGCTTCTATTGCTGATAGATTACGAATGCTTAATCTAGCCATACGTGATATAAAACATATTAAAATAGAAAAAACAGCGATTAATCTTGCTGAATCTACAGAAATATACAAAGTTTTGCAGTTACTAATACGACGTTATCCATATAATGAGTTTATTTTCATCGGAGGTTCAGATCAGCTTCTATCATTACACAAGTGGCATAACTGGAAAAGATTGCAAGAAGTGTTGCGGTTTGTAATTGTTGCTCGTAATGGGTATTCTACAGCCAATAAGTTTCCAAATGTAAATATAATTGAAGATATTAATTATCAACCCTTGGAAGATTCATCAACCAGGTTAAGATTGTTGTTGAATAAAAGGCAATCCATCAAAGGACTGGTAGATCCGGCTGTTGAAAAGTATATTTCACAAAAAAAGTTATACCTTTAATATTAATACTAAATATGTTTGATTTAGACCGGGAGCGAAAAATAGTTGAGATTACTAATTTTGTCTTTAATAAATTTAACGAATCAAAATTAGATAGAGTTATAGTAGCACTTTCAGGAGGCATTGACAGTGCTTTAAGCACTACTTTAGCATGTAAAGCAGTGGGTGTAGAAAATGTATATATATTAATGCTTCCATATGGAAATCTGAACCCCAGAGGCGTACATGACGCACAAATAGTATCTAAATATTTAAATATTCCTGAAAAACAGGCTGAAATTATCGATATAAAGCCAGGGGTAGATGCAGTAATTAATAATTTACCCAGTGTGACTAACTTACGCAAAGGGAATGTTATGGCTAGAATGAGAATGATATATCTTTATGATAAAGCAAAGGAATTAAATGCATTAGTTTGTGGTACAGAAAATAAAACAGAATATTATCTAGGTTATTATACCCGATTTGGTGACGAGGCATCAGATCTTGAGCCGATTCAGAGTTTATATAAAACTCAAGTTTGGGATTTAGCAAAGTATTTACAGATTCCTGAAGAAATTATAACCAAATCTCCAAGTGCTGGTTTGTGGGATGGGCAAACAGATGAAGATGAGTTGGGGTTTACGTATGAGTTGGCAGATAAAATTCTATATTATACTTTTAATCTTAAATTAACGCCTGCACAAATTTCTATGCAAGATATCGACTCAAATATTATTAAAAAGGTACTACTAAGAGTTCAACAGAATGATTTTAAGCACCATCTCCCCTATATATTGAAATAAGCTTACTTTTGCTGTAAGTATGAGCTTTTTGCTACAATTGACTTATGAAAGTAAAAAAAACAATAACAATAAAAAAACTCAAAAATTCCAGTGATAAAAGATCTCTGTTAGAATCCATCTACTTTTATACTGGTGTGGCAGTTTTAATGATCTTGTCTGTATTTTATGGACTAGCTCTACAACAGAATACTAGTTCACCCAACCAGAGGAATAAAATTAATAGCTTATATGCGCAAAAAGCTGCAATAGAGATTATAAAACCACCATTAATACATTCCTCCATCGCCTCCCACTCTGCGAGTCTTAGTCCCACACTTACTCCAACTTCTACTCCAAGTGCTAAACTTTTAGATGATGGTTCAAATATTCATGGATCAGTAGTTAGTGGAAATGGTTTCTGCCTGTATGTCCCTGTTTTCATGTATCACCATATAGAACCGATGGCGCAAGCAAATGAAGAAGGCCATGGTGCTCTCACAGTGGACAACGGATGGTTTGATCAACAAATGGGATACATGGTATCTCACGGCTATAATTTTATCTCTCTTACTACATTGGTCAATGCAATAATGAATCATCAGTCATTACCCCCTAAAAGTGTAGTGTTGAGCGACGATGACGGTTACATCGATATTTATCAATATGCCTATCCTATCATTCAGAAATATCATATTATTATAAATTTATTTATACCAGCAGGCCTTATTGATAATTCTGACTATATGACCTGGGATCAGCTTAAGCAGATGCAGGCAAGTGGTTTGGTAAATATTTATAACCATACTTGGTCTCATTATCCTTTGGGACAGGGAGATGCTAATAAGATTACTTTTGAAATGAAGACTTCACAAAATGAATTTAAGCAATATTTAGGTATTACGCCAAATATTATGGCTTACCCTTATGGATCATTTAGTCCACTGGCAATTCGAATTTTGCAATCTGAAGGTTTTGAAGCAGCTTTTTCTACCTTACCCGGTACGGATGAGTGCACATCGAATCTAATGTCTGAACCACGATACAGAATTGGAAATGCCCCTATGTCCTTTTATGGATTTTAATCTCAGATATAGATTATTTGACCGATTATTTATTCAAAGAGTCTTCCAGCTTTTTCAAGTCAAGTGAAGTCTTTATGACGCTGTCTGGTTGCAGGCTTATTGAATCAATGCCTTCCTTAACCAAAAACTCTGCGAAGTCAGGAAAATCAGAAGGAGCTTGACCACAGATACCTACTGGTATAGCCATCGTATGAGCATTAGAAATTAATGTTTTTATTAATTTTTTAACTGCTTTATTATTCTCATTTCCAACATGTGCGATTAATTTAGAGTCCCTATCTAAACCTAAAGCTAATTGGGTTAAATCGTTAGATCCGATAGAGAATCCGTCAAAAAGAGCGGCAAAGTCTTCAACTAATAAAATATTAGAAGGTATTTCTGCCATTACCCAAACTCTTAACCGTTCGTCAATTTCCTCACTTGCAGCTACTTCAAGCGCATTTGGTATCTTCTGGTGGGGTAGTCCATTTTTATCCATGACCTCCAGTACCTTCTGACCTTCTTCCGGCGTACGGCAGAAAGGGATCATAACCTGCAAATTATATAAGCCCATTTCTTCCCTTACTTTTTTAACTGCCTGGCATTCAAGGGCAAATGCTGATTCAAAATTTGGATCGTAATACCTGCTCGCACCTCTCCAACCAATCATAGGATTCTCCTCTTTTGGTTCATAAAGAGTTCCACCAATTAAAGTTGCATATTCATTGGATTTAAAATCACTGAATCTTAATAACACTTCATTAGGATAAAATGCTGATGCAATTATACTAATACCGTATGAAAGCTTTTCAACGTAGAACTTGACTTTATCAGGATAACCAAGGGTTAATTTATCAATTTTATCTTTTACTGCTGCATCTGTTATTTTTTCATAATTTAGTAAAGCATTAGGATGAATTTTAATAAAATTATTAATAATAAATTCTTCTCTAGCCAATCCTACTCCATGATTAGGAATAAATGAGTAATTGAAAACTAAATCAGGATCAGCCACGATCATTTTAATTTTGGTTTTAGGTGCGACAAAATTTTTCAGATCCGTTTTTTTTATTTCAAATTTTAAAATTCCTTGGTAGACTTTCCCATCTTCTCCTCCTGCACAACTAACAGTAATATCTGTGCCTGTCTTAATGTTTAAAGTTGCGTTTCCACAACCAACTAAGGCAGGGATACCTAATTCCCGTGAGACAATTGCTGCATGTGAGGTTCTTCCACCGGAATCGGTTACGATTGCACTGGCTTTTTTCATTATTGGCTCCCAGTCCGGATCAGTTATTTCAGCGATCAGTATTTCCCCCTGTTGAAAGTCATTTAGTTCATTGGGGTGCTTGATATATCTTGCTTTTCCTGCGCCAATTTTCTCTCCTACAGAAGTGCCAGTTGTCAACACTTTACCTTCTTGCAATAGCTTATAATCTTCCAAAACAGTTACGTCTCTTCTCGCCTGAACGGTTTCGGGTCTTGCCTGGACAATATATAATTTCCTGCCGTCAAATGCCCACTCCATGTCCATGGGTTTGTCGTAGTGATCCTCAATAATCATTCCCCAACGAGAGAGTTGTAGAATCTGCTCATCGGTTAAAACAAATCTGTCGCGTTCTTTTTGTTCTACAGGTATTTCTTTTGTTGGATTTTTAAGATCATCGGAGTAAATAAGTTTTTTGTTCTTTGTTCCGATTCTTTTGTTAATAATCGCTTTCTTACCTTTAGCCAATGTAGGTTTAAAAACCATATATTCATCCGGAGTTACAATTCCCTTGACGATAAACTCTCCTAACCCCCAGGAACCATTAATTAAAATCACATTCCGAAATCCAGTTTCTGTATCTAAAGAGAACATCACTCCACTGCATCCCTGATCGCTTCTGACCATCTTCTGTACTGCACAGGACAGTGCGATTGCTAAATGATCAAAGTGCTGATCAGCTCTATATGATATTGCCCTGTCAGTGAAAAGTGAAGCGAACGCCTCTTTAATGGAATATAACAAATTATCAATACCTTTAACATTTAGATAGGATTCTTGCTGTCCAGCAAATGATGCGTTTGCTAGATCTTCTGCTGTAGCTGAGGATCTCACTGCAACATCTAGATTCTCTAACGGAATATTAAGTTTCTTACTTAGTTGCTCATAAGCCAGAGCAATTGAGTTCTTTAAATCATCTGGAAATGAAGCATTTAAGATTAAACTTCTAACTACAGTTCCAGCATTATTTAAAGCTTTCATGTCTGAGGTGTCTAAGTTATTCAGCGTAGATTTGATTTTTTCGTCCAACCTATTTTTCAGCAAAAAAGTTCTATAAGCGTAAGCCGTTACTGAAAAACCAAATGGTACATTAAGCTGTTCATTGGGGAAAACTTTGGATTTTGAGCCAGTTATATTCTGGTACATCTCACCAAGATTGGCGTTTTTCCCTCCTACCAGAGGTATATCATTCTTATCAATCTCATCAAACCATAAAATATATTGTTCTTCTCTCTTGGGCATGATCTATTATAATCTTAGCAATTGATTGTTCATTTTAGCAAGTATTGTATATATACCATAATATTATTAGTACTATTAGATACAACTGACAGTGCGCTAGATCACAGTTGTAAAAACGCATTCGTCTTTTTTAGTAAAAAAGGACGAAATGTAAAATATATTATGTTTATGATAGCTCCAAATAATATAATTAATTCAATGAAATTTATAGATGTTAGTAAGCTTATTATATAAAAAATTATTTTTATTGGTTGAGTAAATATTATATATGAGTTTATGAAGTATGTTCTACCTAAAACCATGCCAAAAGCTAGATGAAGGTTAAATAGGATGATAGTAAGGATTTGTTGATGTTTAAGTAAGTGATGTTGGAGAATTAGTTTCTCCCAGGGAATAAATGACACAAGATAAGTAGCAAGACCAATAATTCCAAGAATGATATATTGAACTAGTAAAATAATATCCTTAGTATAATTTATACTACTCCAATTTAATTGTATACGCGTTAGATCAATAAAAATATAACATGTATTTGTAAGTAATATTAACCGCACAAAGAAGAGAGGTATTTTTAGATATCTTTGCTTTGTTTTCAAATAGCAATATGCTACTATTGCTGCCAAAATAGCAGGAAATAGATGAATCCAGGGAACTCCATGTATAAATTCTTGTATATAGACATTTTATCATATTTATATTTAGTTTAGAGGTAAACGATAGTTTTCTTTCCTTTTTATTTAGAATATATTCTTTTTATGTAAAAAAGGATTCTACATATAGATATTGATTCTTTTTTCGCCAATGTAGAACAACATGATAACAAAAAACTACCTAACCAAGCCAAAACGAGGCTTAATGGAATGAGTGTTTATACACTTCCTCAATTATTCACGGTTTCTCTGCTCATGTTTATTGCTGAATTTGAAAATGTAGAAGGTAAATTTTTAAGGCAAGTCGGGTTGGATGAAGATAGTGAGACTATACATACTTTATCTATAGCAACAGAAGCCAAGCCTGACGGTAGACAGTATTGCTTAGCTGGTAATTTGTATAATGAAAGATTTATTTACAAAATATTGATGATTTATGGGAGAGTTGTCCATAAAATGCGGCGTAAGAATTGCAATACAAGATATGTGGGGCTTACTCTGCGAGGAACAGTAGATATTGGAGGTCATTTACTGTTTAATGATTATACTAGCTCTGGTAAGATCATTTGTAATAGTTGTATGAAGGTTCTTAATAAGCATCTGATGATCTATGAGACACTACAACATGCTCAGTTTGAAAGAAGTTTTAACAAAAATAAAAGATTACATATCCCAGTTATATCACTAGAATTGGTGTATGGGCATCTGACCTGGCAAATAACGATGTTTTAACTGTATCTCTTTCCCACAGTGGCGAAAGGAACAAAAATTGGATGAGATAGTTGATAAAATAAATGATAAATTCAGTAGTTATACTATTCGAAATGGTTTTCTGCTATATGCAATAAAGTTAAAAACCTTACAGAATGGTTTTTTGGGGGATCGCGATGAGAGATTGCAGTTAGCTCAAGATAATAGTTTGCAGGAGTGATTTTATAAAAAGCCACGTTAATTTATCTGGAAATTGACTATTTAAAAAACAAGTAACTCAAAATATTAATGAATATCTTGATGAATATACTCAAGTTCTTGCAATACTTTTTCTTTTTTTTCGGGTCCAAGATGTAAAAGAGTTAGCAAGTCAGGATTTGTTCTCAATTCTTTACATAAAACAATATGCCGGTTTAGTAATTCTTCTTTTTGCGATTGACTCAGTGAAGCTAGCATAGTAACAGGATGCATTTTACTTTTTTCGATTAAATCTCTTAAACTTTCTCCTTCCGGATAACTCCAGCTAATGATTCTTATACCACTGCATAAAGCATAGGCAATAGCGTTACTAGTGGCCTTTGTATTGGTTACTACCCATGCTTGGGTAAAAGAATGCTTTTCTTTTAGATCATCAAATCTGGCTTTGACATAAAGAGAAACTTGAACGTCTGTTCTTGCTCCAGGGCTGTTATGATATTTCGCTTCTATCATATATTTTTGGGCATTCCTTTCTAAGATTACATCTATTTCATGACTTACGCATTTACCCATTAAAACTTGTCTAGTTATTGTTTTATAGCCTTCTTCTGTCAAAACTTTGGCAATAAAATCTTCAAATGGATATCCTGTTGGACCAATTTGCATAATTGCCTGTTTTAGACTATATTTACTTTTAGTCATAGGTTGAGAGGATCTATCTAAGGATTCCATAATAAATTTATAAATTTCTGTAGTAGGAATGTTATTGTATATTTTATTTCTAACATTTTCCAAAATATGGAACTGTAATGATTGAGGAACGCCTGCTCTTTTGATAGAACTTAAAACCTTTTCTTCACTAAAACTTTCGATACTTCCGTTAGCTTTAATTACATTCATACATATATATTAATGAAAACGTCTGTTTTTGGCAAATTTTAGTCAAAGATCCAGTGATATGTTTTGTCTGATTTTTTTACGAAAACTATAAATGGATCATCTTCATATTTTATAATATAATTAGGATCCTTTTTAAGTTTTTTAACTAAAGCCTTTTGGTAATCTAAAGATGGTTGAGCTCCTGGGTCATTTAATAAAAATGCAACAACATCAGCTTTATCTACGCCCACTGGAATAGTATAAATGTTTCTTCTTTCAGATAAATGGGAACCAATATTATTACTAGCTGCTACGCTAAATTTTTTTGGTATATGAGAAACAAAATCATTAATAGTTTTCCCATCGGATAATTGTTTGGTAAACATATCAGTATTTGGCTCAATTGCTCCGGGTAATGGACCAAAAAGATACGAAGTCCATAAGGTAAGAATAATAAGGCAAAAGCTTATAACCAGTGTATTCTTTTTAGGAAGGCGTTTAATTACATTATTTAAACCATAAATCGAAGAAATGACAATAAAGGGAGTAATTGTAGATGTATACTGATAATAAATTTGAATAAAATTATTATTATTGCTCAATACATAGATTGCCATTTCTGGTAGTGCAAAAATAAAGTAAAGAGGAGCTAGTAAGGTTAAAAAACCAAAGGGAGAAAACAATTTTAAATAATAAATAAAACGGTCAGGAGCGACAATACTAGCCAATATTTTTTCAGGAGATAAAATCATATTTTTGACGATAGAAGCCGGAGTGTCACCAAAATCTGCATAGTATTCCAAAGCAAAATGTTGTGCTCCTAACGCTTTTGGAATAGCAACAGAGATTAAATAATATGAAATAAAAGTCATAATAATAAAAACTGTAATTCCCCATATGTATTTTTTATTTCTCACACCTAAAAATAAAGCTAGCAAACCCACCATAAACCATACCTGCTCTTTTGTTAAGCCTGCCAGAATTCCCATTATTAAAAACCAAAACATTTTTTTCTTTTGAATAAAGTAAAAAGCAAAGAGTAAAAAAGTTGTTGCTAATGTTACTGCGTGGAAATCATATAAATTAGCCCTTTCAACACTAGGATTAAGAAGATACATAAATGAGAAAACCAAAGGCAAATTTTTATTTTTAAATACGTTTTTACCAATTAGATATACCCCAAATGCACCAATTGCAACTACTACAGTCTGTACGAGTAAAAGCATTCTTGGATCAGTCCAGATGTAATAGAATGGAACAAGTAAAATTAATAGAAAATCAGCATGTGTTGCTAATCGGGATTCATCAAACGTTCCATTAGGATTAGTAAGTTCGAATATCCTACCATGCATAGTATTCCATACAGTCTGAGCCATGTTTCCTAAGTCAAATCTTCCAGTATAATAGTTGTCATAACGTAAAAAGGTAGTTAGAGTAAAATATACAATATATAATGTGACAAGTATTATTAAAACAGATAATTGTGGATGTTTCTTTATTATTTTCTCAGCATTGGTTAAAACTTTTAACTTTGTGTAAAACCATAAAGTTACTATTATTAAAAACACAATCTCAGTTAAAATTAAAACTATTCTGGAAAATAAGGCTGCTAATGCTGCAGAACCAATTGACATAATCTTTGAAAAAGAATAAGTAATGACGGCTTCCCTTACTCCAAGACCAGAGGGTGTGATCAGCGATAGATAACCTACTAAATAACTAAAACTAAGTAAACCAGAAAGTATATAGATTTCATTAATATTAATATTGAATATGGATAGTATAACCAGAAATTGACCTAATCCAAAAAAGAAAAAAGCGGCTGTAGAAATAGAAAATAGTTTAAGTCTGAAAATAAAATCTCCCTGGACGGTTAATTGAGAATATTTTCCTGAACTGAACCATTTGTTACTAAAAAGTAATGAAAAGCAACATGCAAATAAAATTAAACCTATTATTATATATATAAAAGAAGGAATATGTAAATCAAAAAGTGATTTCAGAATAAATGTAGTTGAAAAAAGTGAAATAGTTGCACTACCAATAACCACGAGTTGAGCTTCATGGATGTATGCTTTTAAGATTGCGCGTTTCGTTTGCGTTTTACTTGAGAAATGTGTCATTCTTCCAGCAATAGACCATACATTCCCTGGAATATAACGTTTGAGTTCAGCTAACCCCCAGTAATATGAGGTAAATTTAAACGATTGTTTCGCGCCTAACTGTTCTATAATAATTTGCCACAAAGCTACTCTTAGAAAAAAATATATTAATAAACTAAGGGTTCCTGCTAACAGAATCCAGATATTTATATTTATTAAAGAAAAATCAATTTTATTTGCTTGAGAAAGAAATAAACGAAAAATAAAATAGATGGCAATAATAGACAACGGCCAGCCAAATATCCATTTGAATAATCCTGGATAGCTATCCAGTTTGTTAGATACTTTTTTCCAGATAGGTAAATATTCCATCAGTGTATTTTAGCAAAAAAAGATAATATTTTGTTTACTTATTTGTTAGATAAGTTTTTGTTATTACTAATGTTCAGATTAATGAGATAAAATAATAAAATTAATATTATTAAATTACCAAGAAAATCATGAGAAAGTATTAAATTTGATGGGAATCGTGTTATATCAATGGGATGTTTAAAGTTTATTAACAATAATAAATATGCCACTGAAATTAATAACTTATGAATTTTGGATAAATAATTTAAATTAGCAATTAAAACCATAAATGGTAGAAATAAAAAAACAAAATGATGCTGCCATGCAATAGGATCTAAAAATAGTATTACACAAAGTATTATAGAAAATGATAAAACATCTGATGCTTTATTTTTTGTTATAGTTATTACAATAATAATTAAAAATGTGATGACAGAGAAATCATAAATATGTTTTATAAGAGTTTTATCTGTTATTATTCTTGACAAAAATGCTAATAGTCCCTGATTGTAATATACAATACTATATGTATCCCCACTACCGATAAAAAACTTAGATAGAACACTATTGAAATAATAAAAGTCAAAGGTCAATTGATTTAAAATAATTGATAATAAAACAAAAAATATCCCAATGATAAACAGATACTTAACTATTTTCCATTTTTTGTATATAAAATAAATTAATAAAGTTATAATTAGGACGGGTTTAAGTAAAATAGCCAAAAAAAGCATCAAGGAAGAAGTCTTGTTGTTTAAGTTTTGAGACATATAAAATCCATATAAAAGAAAAGCGTATGCGATTAGGTTAACCTGCCCCATACCTAAAGTAAATTTAACCGGAAAAGTAATAAAATACAAAGAAGTAGCTAGTATTAAGTATTTTATTTTGAGTTTAAAGTTTAATATTTTGAAGGAAAAATATACTATGAAAAAGATAGACAAATAATTTATTAAAGTAAATAATAATTGTGCATAAAAATAAGGCAAGTAAACAAAAGGCAGAAATAGAATATTTGTTACGGGAGGATAGTTATAGACGGTAAACAAACTTTTATCCGTATATGGATTATGATTGAGGAGTAAGTCTACTGTAGAATGATAAAAGATACTATAATCCGGAGTAAAACCAGTAATAATTCTGTATATTGAAACAAGAGAATAAATAAAAACAATAATGCCAAAAAAATAGATACAAATATCAGAATGTTTTTTTAAGAAATAGATTATTTGCATTTGAGGTAAATTAAAATTGAATTTTAAAGTACAACCCCTTAGTTTACAAGCCACCAATTAAACTTTATATCCTTATAATAAGGATTATCAATACTAACCGTGAATGATTTTCCAGCTGTCTGGCTTGAAACGTAAATAGAGCTGCTGTGTGAAGACTTGGCTGTAACAAATATTTCAGAGCTTGGTGTAACGGCAGTAGTATTTACCATAACGCTAGTTTGACCTGCAGGTATGACAGCAGTTCCTATTGAAGCATTAGCAGGGTTAGTGGTATCCACATTGTACTTGTTAGC
>DAIDHK010000022.1 GCA_027459725.1 Candidatus Levyibacteriota bacterium | reverse complement strand
CCCTTTCCCATCTCAGGAGATAGATTGTACCTAAATATTATCTTCTAGGGGGTTGCGATCGTTTCTAGAACTAACGAGAGATTCGAACCTTAGCTTTTTGATATACTAAGCATGATGAATAAAGAGTTTAAAGAAATTCTAACTGGAATTAAAAGAGCGGTTGATTTACTCCACCCAAGGGACAAAAGAAATCTTGTCGTTGCGACTATTATCATGTTTTTTACCGGTATCTTAACAAATATTCCAGCACTTATCCTAGGAAGACTCGTAGATAAACTCACAAGTAATAATAAACTTCAATTTAACATAGTTATTCCTTTTATCGCTTTAATGATCGTGGTTATCTTAGCTAGAGAGGCGCTCAATGTAATCAGAAAGCTCCTGATAGAAAACATTGTAACCCATACAGATAAAGAACAAACAGTAAGCGTAATAAGTAGACTTCTTAAAACCGACATAGGAGAATTTCTTTACAAACAACAAATTGGTTCATTGCATGGAAGAATTTTCCGTTCCATGCAAGGACTCAGTAGAATTCTTAAATTAGCATTCTTGGATTTTATGCCAATTTTCTTTACAGCGATTGCGGCTATTGGTATCGCTTTCCTCCAAAAACCACTTATGGCATCAGTCATGATTTTGGTTATTCCAGCAGGCCTTTATCTTATTTTTTGGCAAGTGTCTTCACAAAAGGGTATTCGCGTAGCACTGCTTCGGGGAAAAGAAAAAATAGATGGAAAGGTTGTCGAGATGCTTGGAGGGATAGAAACCATACGGGTTCTCAATACGGCTTCCTCTGAAGTCGGAAAAGTAGAAGAAGTTGCAGAGAAACAAAGAAAAATTGAAATGCGACATCATATCTATATGGCATTATTTGATGCTGCAAAATACTTTAATGACGCATTTTTCTATATTGTTGTAATTACCCTGTCAATTTATCTTGCTTCACAAGGCATTATATCTAAAGGAGATATTTTAGTTTATTCAATTCTTTTTCTAAACATTACGAATCCACTTCATGAAATTCACAAGATACTTGATCAAGCTCATGAAAGCTCAATTCAGGTAAATGACCTTTATAATCTTTTACATCAACCGATAGATATTTCTTTTAACGATAACATTGCTCAATCAGATTCAAAAACAGATAAAAAAGATTCGGTTGTTCTGGTAAAAAATCTTTCTTTTTCATATAAGGATAACGAAAAGACCGGAGTATTAAGAAATATAAGCGTAAAAATCAAAAAAGGAGAGAGCATTGGCATTGCCGGTGCCTCAGGCTGTGGGAAGACAACTTTTATTCATATCTTGTTAAGATTAACACATGACTATAAAGGGGATGTATTTTTATTTGATAAAAATTTAGAAGATATTTCCAGAGAAGAAACAGCAGAAAAAATTGCCTATGTTCCACAAAAATCATTTGTTTTCTCTGGAACAATTAAGGAAAACATACTTTATGGAATTAAAAAAACAATATCAGAGGAAAAACTTATTGAAGCAGCTAAAAACGCTCGCATACTAGATGAAATAAATGAAAGCCTAGGTGGATTTGACGGTAAAGTGTCAGAAAACGGAAATAATTTGAGTGGTGGACAACGACAACGATTGGCATTGGCAAGAGTAATGCTGCAATCTCCAGAGCTTATTATCTTTGATGAAGCAACATCAGCTCTTGATAATACGAATGAGGCCATAGTCCAAGGAAATATTGAAAGGATTTTTAAGGGGAAAACCGTAATTTCCATAGCTCACAGACTGACTACTCTAAAAAATGCTAACAGAATATTAGTTTTTGATGATGGAAAAATTGCACAGGAAGGTGACTTTAATTCCCTATCAAATACTAAAGGTTTATTTCAAGATTTCTTGCAACAAAGAAGCAATATTGTATAGAATCGGAACATCCTGGATCCGTACCATCATCATCCACACCTTTAAAACCCGGGTATTGAAGCTGACGTTCGGAAACCCTCAATGTTATCGTTCATTACAGATTCGAACGAACTGATTTATATCTGAAGATAAAACTCCCTAGGATTTTAATTTCTTAAGAAATTGCCTAACTTTTCTTTCTCTATCTTTGCTATCAGATGAATCAATAACATCAATTACTGCACTACCAATAACTGCAATATTCGCTTTACCTTTCAAAGCTTGGATATGTTCTTTTTTCGAAATTCCAAAGCCAACGGCGATAGGTATCATAAAGATATTGTTGATTTTAGTTATGTATGAAGACAATGTTTTCTCAAGTTCTCCTTTTGCTCCCGTTATCCCTTGTCGAGCAGCTGCATACACAAAACCAGTTGCATGTCTTGCATTTATTTTCAATCTCTCATCTGTTGATGCGGGAGAAACTACATGAATTGCATGAAGATTATATTTCTGACAATTTGCGTAGAAATGCTCATTGTTCTCTTCTTCAATAGGCATGTCAGGAACAATTAAGCCACTAGCTCCAGCACTTGCTGCATCTCTGCAGAATTTCCCAACACCATATTTAAAAACTGTATTGTAGTAAGCCATAAAAAGTAGAGGAATGGAAACTTCTCGAGTAAGTTTTCGCATTATGGAAAAAGCGTCTTTTACCTTGGTTCCACTTCTTAGAGATTCTTCACATGCTTTCATAATAGTCGGCCCATCAGCTAAGGGATCTGAAAATGGAATTTGCAACTCTATGAAGTCTACTCCACTTTCAGCCATAGTCTTTACTATAATTACTGTTTCTTTTAGCGTTGGATAGCCAATTACAACATGAGTCATAAGTCCTATTCTTCCCTTATCTTTTATTTGTTGCAGTTGTCTATCAAGTTGATTAGTAACCATTTCCAACCTCCTTTTTAAGAAATTCGTAAAAATTCTTATCTTTGAATGCTTTTGCAAGAATGAATAAATCTTTGTCTCCTCTTCCTGAAACATTAACCACAATAACTTTTTCTTTTGAAAGAGTAGGAGCGAGTTTAATTGCGTAGGCAAGAGCATGAGCAGATTCAAGTGCAGGGATAATTCCTTCTGAGTTAGCAAGTACCTTCACTGCCCGTAATGCTTCATTGTCAGTACTACTAACAAAATCAATGCGCTTCTGATCTCTCAAAAAGCTGAGTTCTGGTCCAATGCCTGGATAATCAAGTCCGGCTGCAATACTATGTGTTGGTTGAAGCTGTCCATCATTATCTTGCAAGAAGTACGATTTATATCCTTCAACAACGCCAATTGAGCCTTCGCCACTAAACCGTATAGCATTTTCTCCTATCCCTTTTCCTCGTCCGCCTGCTTCAACACCAATGAGAGCAACTTGTTTGTTAGTGAGAAATGGAGTAAATGCTCCCATGGCATTACTACCTCCACCAACACATGCAATAACAAAATCAGGCTTATTTTCTTGATACTCTTTAAGTTGCTTTTTTATCTCACGTCCAACAATTGACTGAAAATCTCTATTCATAGTGGGATATGGATGAGGCCCTAAAACAGAGCCTAAAACATAATGAGACGAGTCAACATTTTCGATATAATCTTTGAGAGCGGCATTTACGGCATCTTTCAGGGTTTTACTTCCAAAAGAAACAGGTATGACAGTTGCACCAAGTTGTTTCATAAGAAACACATTCGGCCGTTGTCTTTCAATATCGACTTCCCCCATATAAACAGTGCAAGAAAAACCAAATTTTGCTGCAACTGTAGCCGTTGCAACCCCATGTTGTCCTGCGCCTGTTTCCGCAATGAGACGAGTTTTGCAAAGTCTTTTAGCGATAAGAGCTTGTCCTATGCAGTGAGTAATTTTATGTGCACCAGTTAGATTAAGCCCTTCATTTTTTAGATATATTTTTGCTCCACCTAACTTTTCTGTAAGATTTTTGGCATATGTAAGAGGAGTTGGTCTACCAGAGAAAGTCTTTAGGTAATACTCAAATTCCTTCTGAAATTTTTTGTCTTTCTTTGCTTTAAAATATACTTTTTCTAACTCTTCGAGAACTGGTATAAGCATTTCTGGAACGTACCTCCCCCCATATTGTCCAAAGTGACTTTTCATAAAGCTACTCCTTTAGTGTTCTGTATAAATTTTCTGACTTTTTCTGGATCTTTTACACCGTTTGTTTCAACGCCACTAGAAACATCTATGGCGAATGGCTTAACTTGCCTAACCTTATTAGCTACATTTTCTGGAGTTAAACCTCCTGCGAGAAAAGTAGGAAACTTATTTACAATTTCATTTGCAATGCCAGATTTGACCATCTTACCTTTGCCTTGTTGAATTCGATCAAGAAGAAAGTAATCTACGACAAGATTTTGAGTATCAGTTAAAGAGTATATTGTTTTAATGACAGGAAAATTTAATTGTTTTATATATTTCTGATCTTCTTGACCATGCAGTTGCAGATAGTCAATATCAACTTTTTTTAAAATCTTTTTTACTTTTTTTATATTCTCATTTTGAAATACCCCTACAATTTTAATCTTTCCTTTAATGATTTTAATAATCATCTGTGCGTCATCAGGTTTAATATATCGTTTAGATGTTGGTACAAAATTAAATCCCAAAAAATCTGCTCCTGCATCTATAGCGTTAAGTGCATTTTCTATGGTTTGAATTCCACAAATTTTTATTTTAACTCTATTCATATTCTCACTCCTTTGATAAAGTTGCCTATATCTCCTGCTCTCATAAGAGAAGTTCCAATAAGCACTCCTTTTACTCCCGCATTCTTATACAATAAAACTTCTTTAGAGGACTTAATTCCTGAAAAACCTAAGCGAATATACTCAGAAGGGATTTTCCTAATCAAATTACAAGCATAATGTACATCAATGGTGAATGTGTCCAAATTTCTTGCATTTACAGCAATAACATCGGTCTCTGTTTGTAGTGCCTTTGTTAAGTCATCATTATTGGCAATCTCTACGACAGGCTCGATATTAAGTTTTCTTGTCAGTACCACAAATCTTTTTAGGGTTTCAGTATCAACAATTCTTGCAATAAGAAGTAACGCATCAGATCTTAAAGTCCTTGCATCATAAATTTGAGAGTCATCAATAATAAAATCCTTTTGCAAAATAGGAAGACTTGTTTGTTGCTTTACTGTCGGTATGAATGATACATCACCTTTGAAAAAATCCCTCTCAGTAATAATTGAAATAGCGTTTAACTTTGCTTTTTCATATTGCTTTACTTTTGCAGCAAGCATATTTACAGAACCAATATGTCCATCTACTGGAGATGCAAACTTTAATTCCCCAATAAAGGCAATACCATCTGCTTGTAGAATTGCATTTTTGAATTTATTGTTTATATTTTTCTTTAATGCTTTTCTTTTATTCTCAATAATAGTTTTTAACATGTTATGCATATTTTTGTGTCTCCTTTATCAAGTTGTTTAATACAACGGCAGCTTTGCCACTATCAATTGATTTTTCAGCAAGTTCTATTCCTTCTTGTATGTCATTGACTACATCTGCAACATATAAAGCAAGTGCACTATTTAAAACAACTATATCTCTTTTTGAATTTTTCTCTCCTGTTAAAATAGTTTTAATAAACTCTGCATTTTCTTCAATAGTTCCGCCTAGGAGTTCTTTTCTTGCAACTTTCTTAAATCCATAATCAGTCGGGTTAATTGAATAGTGTTTTATTGTGTTTGCTTTTACATTGAATACGGTTGTCTTTGATAAAATACTTACTTCATCTAAGCCTTCATCGCTGGTAACTATAAGGAGGTGTTTATAATTAAGAATTTTTCCAACCTCAGCAAGTTTTCGAGCGATTTCAATATTAGGAACACCAATAAGCTGTTTTTCAACAGACGCAGGATTAGCAAAAGGGCCAAGGTAATTAAATACCGTTCTTATTTTTAGATCTTTTCTTACTTCGACAACGCGTTTCATTGCTGGATGAAAAAGTGGAGCAAAGAGAAAAGCCATTTCTACTTTGTTAATGACTTCTTTCGTTTGTTGAGAAGAAAGTTGTAGATTAACTCCAAGCTTTTCTAAAACATCAGCGCTACCGCACTTGCTACTTGCTGCTCTATTTCCATGTTTTGCAACCTTTACTCCTGTTCCTGCAACAACAAAAGCAACAACCGTGGAGATATTAAATGTTCCACTATTATCCCCACCAGTTCCACATACATCGATTGCATTTTTTGCATCTACATGAATCATGCTTTTTCTCATTGCTTTAACAAAACCAACAATTTCATTTACTGTTTCTCCTTTCATTCGAAGAGCAACAAGCATTGCTGCAATTTGTACTGGAGAAACAATCTTTTTAATCATGCTTTCTAAAAGTAGTTCAGCTTCTTCTGTGGTTAAGTCTCGTCTATTGACTAAATCATTCAATATTTGTGATAGGTTCATATCTTATTACCTCCTCTAAGAAAATTACTTAGCAATAATTTTCCACCTTCTGTTGCAAACGATTCTGGATGAAATTGCACACCCTCTATCGGGAAAATCGTGTGTCGCAAGCCCATAATCTCTTTTGTGTCTATAGCTACTGCAGTAATTTTTAAACAATCAGGAAGACTTGTTTTATCTGCAATAAGAGAGTGATAGCGCATTACTTCTAGGTCTTGGGGTAGATTCTGAAAGACTCGAAAGCTGTCATGTTTTATAATGCTCGTTTTTCCATGCATTGGTAATTTTGCTCTGATTACATTACCTCCAAAACAATGAGCAATTCCTTGCATTCCCAAACATACGCCTAAAACTGGAGTTGTTTTCCCGATTTTGGTAATTACTTCGCCACAAACTCCAAAATAAGATTTGTCGCTTGGGTCTCCGGGACCTGGAGAAATAATAATTTTATCGTAGTTTCTTTGCCGTATTTCATTAACAGTAATTTCATCGTTTTTTATAACATCTAAGATAAATTTTTCATTTCTATTCATAAGAATTTCTCCCACATATTGATAGAGGTTAAAGGTAAACGAATCGTAGTTATCGAGTATCAAAATTTTCATATTTCTAATACCTTTCTCATAGCTGCCAACTTGCTTTGAATTTCATCATATTCTTTTTCTGGTACAGAATCATACACAATCCCTCCGCTTGTTTGAGCGTAGGCATATTCATCTGAAATAAATAAAGATCGTAATGCAAGAGCAAAGGTACAATCTCCATTAAACCCAAAATGTCCAACTCCACCTCCATAAGGCCCTCGTGCCTCTGGCTCGTTAGAATCTATGATTTCGATTGTCTTTACCTTTGGAGTACCGCACACTGTTCCCATAGGGAAGTTACTGGCAAGCGCGGAGAACATATCTTCTTCTGGTTTTATTAACCCAACAATCTCACTTGATATATGTTGAACATGACTAAATTTCTTAATAGTCATTAAATCCCTTATTCGCACTGTTCCAAATCTTGCAACTCTTCCCAGGTCATTCCTGTGTAAGTCAACCAACATGTTATGTTCTGCTCTTTCTTTGGTGTCATTAAGAAGAGTGCGAGCAAGTTGTTGATCTTCTTTTTTATCTTTACCTCGTCTTATAGTTCCGGCTAATGGTTTTGTTGTCATTTCACCCTCTCGAAGTGAAAATAGTAGCTCAGGACTAGCTCCAATAATTTTTTTCTTGCCAAATTTGAGGTAATACATAAAGGGGGAGGGGTTAATGGATCTTAACTTTTCATAAATTTTTAGAGTATCCCCCTTGATTTGATATTCCGTTTTGAAACCTACTTCACACTGAAAAGTATTTCCTGCTTTAATATGTTCTTGTACTCTTTTAACAATTTTTTCATGTTCCTTTTTGCTCAATCCATCTTTAATAAATCTGACCTGCAACGATTTTTCTTTTTTAAGCTTTGCTTTAAGTACTTTTTCTAAAATATGCTTTCTATTGGTATCATGATAAAAGTAAAAAACTTCGTTAGTTAGTTTGTCAAATATTAGTCCATCAGTATATACGCCAAACATAAACTGATCAAAAAGCTTATGTACTTTAATATGGAGCTTGGATTCAAAATAATTTACTGCCTCATAACTGAGATAACCTACTAATCCTCCCGCATAGTTTCTGGTAATAGTTTGAGACGGCATAATATCTTGAAGAGCAACATAAGGGTTGTTAACGGGGTAGACCTCACCATTTATTATTAAATTGTTTTCTTTTGCAGAAATAATATGGTAGGGATCAAAACCAATGATTGGATATCGAGAGAATTTTCCTTCTTCTCCAAGAGATTCAAAAATAAAGCAGGTATCAAATCGCTGTTCAATTCTTTTAAACAACGCATAAAAATCTACATCTTCAGCAATCTTAATATATGTAGGTTTCTGTGATAATTTTATTTTAGGTAATGTTTTCATAATTTTTCTCCACCAAAAAACCTCTCATCTCGAGAGGTTACTTATTTCCCACAACAGGAAGTTAACCTCTCTTCGAGAGGTTCCACCATGCTGCTATATTTTTATTACTCTTATACATATTTAAATTTTCCTTCTTTTATTTCTTTTGCTCCTCGACTAACTGTTGCAACACCAATATTGAGTTTTTTCGCAATTGCGTGTTGTCCCATACCCTGTTTGAGAAGCTTCACTATTTCTAATCGGGTTGCAATCTCTTCAGTTTCAGAGGGAGTAAGCAATCCTTCCAAAAGATTCTGCATCTCCTCCTCGTTTTTTGCTTTAATTACTGTATTAATGATACTATAAATACTTCCCACTGCATTCTATTGTACTAGTATACTAGAAGAATGTCAAGTATATCATAGTAGATTGATAGAATTTGAGACAATAGCCTTTTATGGTGTATCATTTGTCTTATTTAGCCTCAGTGTGAGACCGGAACTATAATGACTAAAGGGTTCTTGATCGGTATCCCTACCTAGCCTCACCCCAGTATGCTCTTATTATAGCTTTTGTTCGCTCTTTCTCTCTCCTGATATACTATACATACGGAAAGTAATATATATACAATTTTCATCTTTAGTTTAATAACGTGGGGTATCCTTGAACTTTGGGTAGTCTATCGTGAATGGGGACAACTAGATAATAGTAAGGATAGGAATACAAAAAGGATATTAGTAATATCTGTGATAATTGCTGCTATTTTAGGTAACTATTTTTCAGCATTTTCATCTTTTTCTATACCAGGCGCTCGTCAAATACATATTACTATTGGGATAATTTTTGTGTTTGCCGGTATAATTTTCCGCTTTTGGTCAATTCAAACATTAGGTAAATTTTTTAGAACTACTATTATGATCCAAAAAGACCACACAATAATTCAGTCTGGACCTTATAAGTATCTGCGGCACCCATCGTATAGCGGAATTATGATTTCCTTGACCGGTATAGGAATAGCAACAGGTAATTGGATTAGTTTTATACTTATGGAAATTATTGTATTTTGGGGGCTTAATCAACGTATTGTCGTGGAAGAAATGGAACTGAAGAAAGTATTTGGTGAAGATTATACAAAATATATCAAGCAAACAAAAAAACTCCTACCATTTATTTACTAAGTTATTCTGATACACTGATTTATACAACAATAATTAGTATTTTTTGTTTGAAGTCAATTTACAAGACACCCGTTCCGATTTGCATCATTTTTATCTCTTCCCACCTTCTTTTATCAAATTTATTTGAACTATATCTTCACAAGACTTCCTAATCTTTTCTCGAAAATTTATAATAACATCAGAACTCAATATTAGACTCGCGCCAAATACCTACATTTTATAACTATTGATGTGAACTTTTATGCCTTAATACCAAGGTTCCTCCGACATGATAGATAATATCGGCTACAAAGTGCGTTATGATGGCGTCTTCTATCTCAGAATACCTACGATTAATAGCTAAATAAAAAGATTTAAGAGAACCATACAGGAAGAGTTTATCCTAAGAAGTAACGAAATCTATTATGACCAAGACGAATTTGCAAAAAAGCTTACAAAATATTTATACTGGTATAACTATCAAATGCCACCTGCATCACTTAAATACATGTCGCCTATGAACTTTATTCAAACCCTCCGTCCGAAAAGTACATGACCTATACAAAATGTAGAAGATAAATCATGTGGTGATATAATTTATTAATGCTTAAATTAAAGGTTTTATTTGATGACATCATGGCAGATATAAGATCCTGCTTTTACTTTGCTGATTATACTGTTAAGTATCCTCCAATTGACAAGCGAATTGCTATCATTGGCATTGCTGTTATTTTTCTATTTCCATTTTTTATAATCTCAAATGAAAACGGTATTATTCTTTACTTTGCCCGACTACTGCTTGCTTCAGCTGCCACATTTCTAATACTTACCTGGTCTAATACTTTTTGGTTTGTGATGAAAAAGTCTTGGATCTATAAAATACATATTAAGTATCGTAAAACCATTAATTACTATCTAAAAGATATTAAAAATCTAAAAATCCATGAGGTTGAATCTGAGAATCCAGAAGGAGCTATATATATCATCTCCAACTACAATTCAGAAGGATATAAATATCATGCTATCCGAAATGCTGTATTAGTAATTTTACTCTTGATTATTTTACTCTATTTAATACCGCTCTTTTTCGTTTTCAATCTGGGCTTAATTTGTTTACAATTCTTTTGGGTCCTGCTCGTCGACAATCAATCTTCAAGTCAAGCTTTTAATGACCTAAAAATTTTGGTTTTTTGTATCCACAAACTTTATAAAGATAATCCCAGAGAATGCAAAAAGTTTATATTTGAAAATAAAATGGAATCAGTACGTGAACTTGGAGTAATTTATAGAGCCGTTATGAAAACTTAGCCCCATTTTATGATCTATTCTAATTAGCATGGATCAAAATAACCCTATATCTGCAAGTGCCTCCGCTAAGCTTCTATTATATACCTTAAAGGCGAGGATCATTGATGCAATCTGGAATACAATGACGGGCATAACACAGTTGATATTGCTGTGTTGGAGGCAAAATTATTCATAGAGGTAGATGTTCTTCAGGATTTTATTAATCCGGATCAAATCATGGGAGATTTAAAGAGAAACCATTATTCTGACGAAGATGATTTCCGAACTTTCTATTTAACAAATCAGATAATAGACAGGTATCTTGATCAGGTAGCAGACCGGCCTGCAAAAGTTGCAGCTGAACTCAAGGGGTAAAGAACACGAGATAGTAAATAAATGTATCATCATTAAATGAGACAATTCCTTTTATACTGTCTCATTGTCTTATTTAGCCTTACTCTGAGACAATCGCTATGAGGACTAAATGGTTCTAGAGCCGTATAGCCAGCAAGCCCTATAGATCTCATCTAAGACCAGCATTCCTCATATCTCGATGGATCTTAGACAAGCATCATCTCTCTCTTCTGAATCTACACCCCCAGTGAGCAATTTGAAGTATAATTAAACATGCAAACAAGATATGAATCCTCAAAGTAAAGATTTACAAGATAGACTTTTGGCTGCCGCTGAGCACATGTGTGCTAATAGCAGTCTTAAGTTGAATGAAACTTCAGAACCAATTTTAGGTCTTAAGTTTATTAATTTTACTAAAGTACAATTTAAAAAAGAAAAAGAGAATTTGTATACCTTATCATGGCCATTGGTTTAATAGCAGAATTACACTGCTTTATGCAGGTTACCTCATGCATTAAATAAAACTAAAAAGTTTAGTTTTATTGGCGACTTCTGTCAAGAATTAGATGCGGTCTTCTGTATCTGCTTCAGCCTCTAGTTTTGTTTTATGGACTGTTCCTTCTTTGTGATGAGCCGGACTATAAATGGTATACAGTTTCATCTTCTTGTCTGAAGATGTGTTAATAATGTTATGTTGTGTTCCAGCTGGAACTACAACCGCACTTCCATCTGATAAGTCATGTTCTTCTCCATTTAAGATTGCTTTTCCAACTCCTGATTCCACTCGGATAAACTGGTCAACAATTTCATGAATCTCCATTCCAATTTCTTCATTTGGATTGAGGCTCATTAAGACTAATTGGCTGTGTTGAGCAGTATAGAGAACTTCTCGAAAATTTTCATTCTCGAGAGTTTTCTTCTCAATGTTTAAAATGTACCCTGTCATTTTCTCACCTCCTTTACGTTAAACTCCTTTAATTCCAAAGAATCTCCCTATGCTATATGTTACCACCATTGCAAAAGCTCCACCGATTACTACACGTAGCGTTGCCTTCCAAACGTTCGCTCCACTAATTTTTGCACTCAGAATACCCGTAAGGAAAAGTGCAGCTAATACAGAAAAAAATGTTATTGGAACTTTTAATGAAGTTGGGGGAAGGATTATTGCAAAAAGGGGAATAATCGCTCCAATGGTAAAGGCTGCAGCAGAAGCAAAAGCCGCATGCCATGGATCAGTAAGATTATCTGGATCAATACCTAATTCTGCATCAAAGTGTGCCCTCGCAGCATCTTTTGCGGATAATTCATTTGCAACTTTCATAGCTGTTTCTTTGCTTAGACCTTTTTTCTCATAAATACATGCAAGCTCTTCTAGTTCTGCCTCCGGAAAATGAGCTATCTCATATCGTTCTTTCTCAAGTAATACTTTTTCAGTATCTCTTGAACTACTTACCGAAATATACTCACCAGCTGCCATTGAAATAGCACCGGCAATGATTCCTGCAAGACCTGCGGCAAGAATAACTCCTTGTTGATTTGAAGCTCCAGCGACTCCAACAACAAGTCCCGCAATTGAAACAATACCATCATCGGCTCCAAGTACAGCAGCTCGCAGCCAATTTAATTTTGCAGTGTGATTTACTTCATGAGAATCCTCTTTGCTATGGTGAAGTATTTTGTTTTCCTCTTGCTTCATATTTTACTCGTCTTCTCGATATGGATGATCTGGTAATTTACTCTTGAGATGATCAGCATAATATTCTGCTTCTTTTAGAACTGCTGACAAATGTCGAAAGCTTAATTTATAGTTAATAACATTGCCATCTCTTCGAGATTTTACTAAGTGTCTTGTTTTGAGATATTTCAGTTGGTGAGAGATTGCAGATTCTGAAACGCCAATAAGTATTGATAGGTCACGAACTGACATTTCTTGTTTTCTAATTGCATAAAGAATTTTTGTTCGTGTTTCATCCCCTAATGCTTCGAAAACCTGTACAACAACTTGTAAAAGATTTTCTGGGGGAAGTGCTTTTTCTCCTATGTGTAGATGCTCTTCATTAATTGGGTCCATTGCCATAGTATTAAAAGTATCTGAGCATATACTCAGATACTTATATTCTACCCTTATTTAGTTTAGGTTGTCAATATAACATAAACTATCAATATATTTTGGGTGTTGACAAAGAGAAAAATTAAGTTTTATAATTTTCGTAGACAGTAAGTTGCACCTCGTTAGGTGAGACTGCTGAGGGAATAAAAGCTGCTGACCCCTCACGTCGAGAGACGGTAAAGGCCAGAAAAGATTTTTCCGGAGTAAGGATTAGTCCAAAGTAGCTTGCAAGCATTAATTAGAATTAAGAGGCTTGGGTAGAATTCAAACGATTAGTTTCGCATACGTCCCTCAGCGATAGTCAAAACTCAACGAGAAGAGGTGTTGTGAGTCTGCTGAACAAAAAGAGTTTATAAGAGATTTGTAGATTATTTTTGTTATAGTTCCTCATTAATTATCCTCTTCTTTCAGGTGCACTTCAAAAAAGTATGTAAGGAGTTTAACGTGAAAGAATTTTTCAGAAACGTTTATTATAAATATTTACCCCAGCCAAGTGAGCATGAAATCCATGCTGGAACAGCAGTGCTTGATCCAACACATATCGGAGATATTCATGGTGCGTTTGGAACAATACGAAAAGATGATCATCCACATAATCACAAGAGTTTGTGGAAGAAAATCTTAATTTTCATGGCTATTTTAGGACCAGGAATTATTGTTATGGTTGGAGATAATGATGCTGGAGGCGTGGCAACGTATGCTCAAGCAGGACAAAACTATGGAACAAGTCTTCTCTGGACACTTCTTCTTCTCGTTCCTGTTCTTATTGTTAATCAGGAAATGGTAGTAAGGCTTGGGTCAATAACTGGAGTTGGACATGCTCGACTTATTATTGAACGCTTTGGCAAATTCTGGGGATTTTTTTCAGCGGGAGATCTTTTTTTAGTAAATTTTTTAACTATCATCACAGAATTTATTGGTATCTCCCAAGCAATGTCCTATTTTGGAATCAGCATTTATATTTCTGTACCTGTTGCAGCTGCTATTCTAATTGGGATTACTCTAACAGGTAGCTTTAGGCGATGGGAGCAGTCTCTTTTTGGATTTATTGCAGTTAGTTTTCTAATGTTTCCCTTAGCAATCCTAGTTCACCCAAATTATTCTACAGTTTTCAAAGATACATTTATTCCTCATATTAATGGAGGACTTACCTCCGATGCATTACTTCTTATTATCGGAATTGTTGGAACAACAGTTGCACCATGGCAACTATTTTTTCAACAATCAAACGTAGTTGATAAGAGAATTACTCCTCGCTGGTTATCCTATGAAAAACTGGATACCTACTTTGGGGCAATACTTACTAATACCGGGGCTGCAGCGCTCATTATTGCCGGAGCAGCTCTATTTGGAACAAAACTTGGTGGGAATTTTACAGACGCTCTTGGCGTTGCGAATGGTCTTACTCAAGTCATAGGAGCACGTGCTGGAGATATTTTTGCGATTGTTCTTATTGATGCATCTGTGATTGGAGCAGCTGCGGTTACACTTTCCACTGCGTACGCCTTCGGCGATGTATTTAAAACACACCATTCTCTTCATAGAAAATTTTCAGAAGCAAAAGGATTTTATATTATATATTCTGCTCTTGTGGCATTGGCCGGAGCAATTGTTCTTATTCCTCATGCGCCACTTGGTCTTATCACCCTTGGTGTCCAGGCATTAGCAGGAATTCTTCTTCCAAGTGCAACGGTATTTCTTCTGTTTCTTTGTAATGATAAAGAAGTGCTTGGTCCATGGACAAATGGACCGGTGATTAATGCAATATCAAGTCTTATTATTGGAGTATTGGTTATGCTCTCTCTTATTCTTGCTGCTACAACTATGTTTCCAGTAATCAATGTCACTTACCTTACCATTGGTCTTGGAATTGTGCTTATATTAGGGTTATTAGGTAC
Source organism: Candidatus Levyibacteriota bacterium (assembly GCA_027459725.1). GTDB lineage: Bacteria > Patescibacteriota > Microgenomatia > Levybacterales > UBA12049 > DAIDHK01. Next base: position 1,292 of record DAIDHK010000022.1, on the reverse strand, counting down.
AGGATATTTGTATCTAAAAACTCATAAAAAAGAAGACAAGCAAAAAATGTCCATTGAGGAAAAAATGGAATGGAGAATGCCATCTCTTGAAACGCTTAAGCCGTCTGTTTGGTCTGCACCCATGAAAATTGGCATGCTTGTTTTAAGAGGATATTTGCTTATTGCTGTAGTTCTTATGGTTATAAAAGTTATTCAGCTTGCAATTTCTGGACACTAACTATGGATAATATTATTTCACTTAACTTAGATGCAGCAGAGTTACACGAAAAAGCTGAAGAACATCATCATCGTGCTGCTATTCATAGATTACTGGGCAATAAAGAAAAAGAAGCGGAACATATGCAAAAGGCATATAAATTTGCAAAACAAGCATCAGAATTAACAGAAAGAGTGTGGGAGGAGTTTCAAAGAACCCTCCCAGTTGAAGCACATGAGTAAAGAAATACAAAATAGAACATAGCATTTTACATTTTGCTTTATGCATTATTTACGCACACTATAATTGAACTGGAAGTAACTTTTATATATGTATGGCAACAAGCACAAATCATTAAAGTAGTTAAAAGTATTGCAATTTATAAAATGTGAGACACAATGAAATAAAGCCTTTTATCTATAAAAAATTCTTTAAAAAATCGATTGTAAAGTACAGAGATCTTTTAGAACCCTACAAAAAATAAGGAAAGAATGAAGGATTTGCTGTTGAATTTGGCCTTCTTGGAAAAAACTATGGAATACTTTATATAAGTTATTGCAAATAACTAAAAGATATGGCTGATTCTCTTAAATTGTTACGAATTTAAGAAGCGGCTGAACTATTAGATGTAAATCCGGTAACACTTCGCAAGTGGGACAATGAAGACAAACTTGCGGCAATTAAGATAGGTAAACGTGGAGATCGTAGATATAAAATGGAAGATATTGAAAATTTTGTTAAATCTTTGCCAGTTCTAACATGGTCTGGAGCTTTATTCCCGGGCAATGTTTATGGAGCAAGTATGATACAAAAAATAGAGGGATCACTTAGTGCCTTTATTTATGGATTCCCATGGACAGATACTTTGCCATCATGTTTTGATACCACTTCTTGCTATGCGTGTTTTCCTGAAGCGGTACAATTTTGATTCTCGTGCCAACTTTATACAGAAATACAAAGTGTCCCTAAAATACCCTGATTGAGGCGATCCTAGTTGAGGTGTCCCAGATCAGAAGACCGTGCCATATCATTTTCCGCCCTACCCTCTCTTGCATACTCATTTCAACACTATGTATACTGAATATGTAGTAGAGGT
>DAIDHK010000021.1 GCA_027459725.1 Candidatus Levyibacteriota bacterium | reverse complement strand
GTTCATAGGTATGTCCCCATAACACATATTGACGAAACAATACATAGAAGTCTGTTGTTTGCACATGCTGTTGATAGACTCTTGTTCTGTGGCACTGGGAACATCCATACCTTTTCTTTCCGGTAGACGTTTTACCCCAAGAGGACATTGCAATACTACAAGATGGACAAATTGGCCGTTTTTGTCTCACAACTTAAACTTTATCGCAATTTATGTTGTTAAATCAATATTATCGACGAATTATATCAACACAAAGTTTAATTAGGCCTATATTTCTATCGGAAGTAGTTTTGTGGGTGGCTGAGGGGACTTGAACCCCCGACATTCAGGTCCACAACCTGACGCTCTAACCAACTGAGCTACAGCCACCATGTGGAAATAATAATAAATACTCGATTAAGTTGCTAGCAATAAATTAATTATTAACCAAGCAATATTATACCACCCTCTAAGCAAATTTTCTAACAACGTGCTATCAAGCATCCTCCTATCATATCTATACTAATGTCAACTAAAAGCATTTATTATGCACATGATATAATTCAGTTATGTTAGTCACCGCCATAAAAACACATAAGATAACCCAAAAAGATAACAATATCAATACAATTTTGGATAAATATATTACTAAATTGCCAGAGAAGTCAGTTGTAGCAGTCACTTCAAAAATCGTGGCTATTTGTGAAGGAAGATTGGTTATGCCACAACCTGGTATCGATAAAGACAAACTCGCTATACAAGAAGCAGAATATTATCTACCTCGCGAATTTAATCAATATGGATTTATGATTACTATTAATCAAAATATACTCGTTGCATCCGCAGGCGTAGATGAGTCAAACAGTAATGGTTTTTATACACTTTGGCCCATAAATCCGCAGGAAAGTGTAAACAAAATTAGAGAGTATCTTTCTAATAAATTTAGCGTTAATTATCTTGGAGTAGTAATGACAGATAGTCGTACTTCTCCACTGCGCTGGGGAGTAACCGGAGTAGCAATATCTCATAGTGGATTTAAGGCTATAAATAGTTATATAGGTAAACCGGATATTTTCGGTAGAATAATGCATGCAGAAAAAACGAACATCGCAGATACTTTAGCTACATCAGCAGTCGCAGTAATGGGTGAGGGTAATGAACAACAACCAATTGCTGTTATCGAAGATATACCTTTTGTAAAATTTCAAGACAGAAATCCCACTGATGAAGAAATAAAGAGTACTCGCATTGCAATCGGAGATGACGTTTTTTCTTCTTTGTTGACCAGTGTAAAATGGAAAGAGGGTAATAAGAGGAAATGAAAACTAACCAGTATTTTAAAATAATTCTGTTTATTTTACTCATTTTCAATGAATTAATCTTTTTATTTGATAAACAATACGCATATGCTATAGCCTCATTATTCATTACACTGCTTTTTCTAATCATCGTTGAAGCTTTTGAAAGAGGTTTATCAAATATCATGCTTAAAACTTCACAGACTCAACTTGATATCAAAATGGAAAAAAAAGAAATTGAAAAAACTTCTGAAAAACTTGCTATTCAAATTACACCGACAAAAAAAAGAGGAGCCATTCAGGAAACGACTGAATTGATTAATCATAATTTGCAGACTGTTTTTGAAAAAGGAATTAAGATAGGTAAACTCTACAACATATCCGCTCAGAAAAATCAAACTAGAAAGTAAATTCTATTTAATTTCTTTTATTTTTTCAAGTTTTTATATAGTCTTATATTATATTAATATACGCTCTCTTTTGACTTATTTATAGTATTATAGTATAATGCACACTATGTCGTTTGGAATTGAAAGACCTCGATTTCCTAATACTGCTAGGACGGTAAGTTTCGATGCCTCCAATAACCTTGCCTACCCATATGATAGTTCAAGACGCTCCCGATTCAGTTATAAAGGTCTGGCCTTATTTGCCCTACGTATAACAGGAACAATAGGAGCTCTCCATGGAGTTTCTGACATCTATCAATCTATATCTAATAGATTATCACCTAGTACAGGTCAAACATCTATTTTTGGAGCACAGCCTTCAGCTCAAATTATCACACAAGCAGATACAGTCTATCCTGCTCAGATTCTAGATACAAATCCCGTCGCAGCTCAGGTAAATATCCACAACTTGGCGACCTCACCCGTTACAAAAGACAGTCTACGTCCTCCGATAATTAGTAAATTCGATGCCAAATCAGTAGATGGATCTAATACCCAGACTTTTCAATATTCTATAAAAGGAAAACATATAGCAGTCCACCCTAAGTCTGAGAGTATAAATACTCCTGTAGAAAATAGGTATTTTATAGGTGATCCACATAAATACGTAGCACAGGGTATTGAAGTACCCGATGACTTAACTTACACTCCAAATCCTAATTTTGATTTATTGCATCCTTTAAGTGCATCCATACAAGCGATACGATCCTACGTTTATGGAATAAATCCAGACTTAGCGGTTGAAAGATATCCTACCGGATATGGTACAAAAGTAGACCTGGTCCGTTATATAGTTGATGCTTGCGTGGCTAATCCCTTAGTTATAAATAACAAAAAAATGTACATTGATCCTACTCTAATATTTGCTATGGCTGGACACGAGAGCGACATGGGGAAAATCGGAGAAGCAGTTCTAACAAAATCATTAGGAAACCAAAGACCACTCTCAGGCGAGCCATATTTATCAACAGGTGATGGCAATTACAGAAACTATGCCAAAAATACCCTTGGATGGGCAGCAAGTGGTGATGAGATGATAAGTCTAATAAAATATATCATTAAAAACTACAATGCTTATGATTTAAATCAATTCATCTCCATCTGGGCGCCTCCTTCAGATGGTAATAATGTAGATGCGTATGTACAAGACATCCAAAGCCGCATGCAAATTATGACTGAATTAAGCAAAAAAAAGGAGTATCTACTTTTTAGATTACCAGAAAAACCCACTGTCTGGCTTAGAATTTCCAGACAGCTCTATGAACAAAATAAAATAGCCTAGAAACAAATTTCATAATGACAGAACAGCTTAAAATTGCAGTCACATCAGACTGGCACCTTAGTAATAATAATAAGTTTTTTAATCTTTACGATGTGCAGCTATTAATTGATAAGATGGCAGAAGAAGCAGATATCTTATTATTTCTCGGGGATTTTGTAAATAGCCATAGTAAGTTGGATGCACAGGATAGAGAATTAGCATTTAAAATCGCACACTTATTAGAAAAAGTTAGTATTCCCAAATATGGATTAATAGGAAATCATGGGAGGGGTGAATTAAAAAAGATATTGTCTCACAGTGGAGGGTTGATAATGATGAATAGAGACAGGTACTCCATCTCGAATTCTTCAAACTCACAAACTTTAGGAATAATCGGAATAGAAGGGTCTTTTGATGGATCTTTAGCACACGCTGATTATGCACCAAGGTACCCCAATAGTTATACTATGCGACGAAGAATTAGAGAAGTATCAGATGATATAAGTTTCCTTAAAACGGCTTTAAAAACTTCACCCTACAGACATAATATAATTGCCATGCATTATCTTCCGGGCCAATCAACAATTGGAAGAGAATCTAACCGCAAACATTATAGCTTAGGGTCAAAATTATATGAACAAATCGCTGATATATATAGGGAAAAGGTTTTTGCAATTGTACATGGACACGCACATTTAGGTTCAGTTGAAGGAAAGACACATGCAGGAATTCCCATATATAATGCTGCAATTCCAGCATTGTTTCGCAGATCTAGACAAATAACTCAACAACAATTTTATCAGCCATATATAAAGTTAGAGATTTAAGAATGTTATAACGAAAAATACAAGTATGCAATTAATTTGAATTCTTTTGCTTATCACATACAGTACGCCTGAGAGGATTCGAACCTCCGACCATGTCGTTAGAACCGACGTGCTCTATCCAGCTGAGCTACAGGCGCAAACTAGTTTGAATTGACTACAAACCAAACCTATTTTAGCAATTTTGTCTTTAACCTGCAAACAATCATAGAACTGGCTATTTAGGCTCACGCATGATATATTATCATCAGTATGTCTCATCGATACAGGTTATATCAATTTATACTCAAAAATCAGGTCATTATGGCTTTACTGCTCATAGCAATGACATGGTTTGTTATTCAAACTCATAGTATTTGGGTGTCGTTTTTCTTGTCTTATATCGTAACTTCAGCTTTATTTCCTTTTGTTAAGTATTTGCAAAAACATAAATTTCCTAAAATATTGTCAATTTTGATTCCTTACACCTTCGGCATACTAATTATAGTTTTTCTTGTTACGATCATAATCAATTCTTTTGTTCCTGAGATTGAAAAATTGGTTACTCATTTTCCTAAAATTATTCAACAGTCTAGCTCTAGTTTTGGTTTTAATATTAATGCTAAGTCAATCCAGTCTTATATTTCATCTGATGTCAATTCTGTCGGCAAGAATGCAATAGATGTGACTACGACAGTTTTTGGGGGAGTTTTTTCTTTAATTACGATAGTTTTTGTTAGTTTTTATCTTCTTTGGTATCATGACGCATTTCATGAATGGATTGGGAATTTGTTTGATGGAGATAGAAAAAAACACGTGGTTTTTGTCCTACAACAAATTGATGAACGATTAGGTGCATGGGCACGAGGACAATTACTCTTATCATTGTGTATCAGCGTCTCAGTTGCAGTATCCTTAAGTTTGCTGAAAATTCCTTATGCCATACCTTTAGGAATTATGGCTGGTCTTTTGGAATTTGTACCCACACTTGGACCAACCTTAGCAGCCATACCTTCAATTTTTGTTGCTCTAACGGTTTCATTTAGTACTGCTCTAACAGTTGTAGTTCTGTATATATTCATCCAGTTTTTAGAAAGTCATATTCTGGCTCCCAATATAATGCAAAAAGCAGTTGGAATAAATCCAGTATTGGTAATAATTGGAATTGGTTTGGGGGCGACTCTGCTGGGAATTCCAGGTGCATTATTAGCAGTACCATTTATATCCTTTATAGCAGTATTAATAGAAGGTATACAAACTATTGACGGAAATACAAAATAATAATACTTCCTCTAACGTTTCTTTTTTGATTTTCTTTTTTTGTGTAAAATTATATAAAAGATTGAGGCTAAAAAAATCACAAATAAAATAACAAATCCATAAAATAAGTAATTGTGTATATGTAAGAGTTTATTAATATTATTTCTCACTTTTCCTCCAATTGTAAGGTAAAATAGAATCCAGAATATAACTGAAACAAAGGTACTTGCAATAAACACGGGATAGGGAACGCCTGAAATTCCCGCAAAAAAAGTGATCGGGACTCTGAATCCTGGAATATGGCGGCCAAAGATGATCACCCAAAATCCATATCTCTTAAACCAGCCTTCGACTGTCAAAAGTCTCTTTTCATTCAAATGTAGATACTTTCCAAATTTTAATACTATTATTTGTCCATAATGTGAAGATAAGTAGTATAAAATGGATGCACCTATTAATACCGCTAATAGAAGAGATATAAACCCAAATTGAAAAGAGATTACGTGCTTGGAAATTAAATATCCAGTATATGCTACATAGACATCACCAGGAATGGGTAATGGTATACCTGACTCTTCAAGTAATAAAAGTAAGGAAGGAGCATAGATACCATTGTGGACGATAAATGATGCAAGCCAGTCAACATAGGGGTCAATTTTGTTAGATTCCAAAATGGTGTGAAATGCATTAGTTAAATTTGACATAACTTATTTAGTATAGACGAAATAATAGATTATTAATATCGTGTGTATACATAATATTAAGACTGCATTTTTCAGAAAAACGTAGTAAAATAGAGAATTGCATGTTACTAATCGAAAGAATAAAAAATTTAACATTTAAAAGAAAAGCTATAGCTGCAGTAGCTATAATTCTATTAATTTTTGGCTATATCAGCTTAAGTAACGTCAATAATGGCTTAGCGGCTCAGATAGCTGACAATATTTTAAGACCGGTTTTAGGTAATTCTAGGACTTTAGCTCTGGAGTCATGGTATTTTAATACCAGTGACAGCATAAATAAGATGGAAGCTAAATATCAAAAACCTTCAGCAAATATCTTTAATCCTACATTTGAAAATGCTTTATTGGGTCCTACTATTGCATTAGATAAAAATGGTATGACGCTGCACCCGCTTACCCCTACCACTAGTTTTTTACCACTGCCTGCCGAGGGAGAATGGCAACCAATAGAAACCCCAGCGCTTCCGCAAAAAGTAGCAATTGCAAGAACTTTTGTGAGACCCGATCCAACTAGAGATTATGCCATCGTATCATTGGTTAAGATGAATATGAATGAACTGTCTATAGGGCTACAAGCAGGTACATACTATCCGGGGGGAGTATATGGTGTTTATGGAAAAGGGTATGTACCTCCACAAGTACAGCAAGCAAATAGCTTAGTTGCTGTATTTAATGGAGGCTTTATGGCTGCAGATGGGCATTATGGTATGGTTCTTGATGGTAAGACATACGTTCCATTGAGGAAAAATATGGCAACGTTATTAATATACTCTGATGGGAAAGCTGAGATTGTAGACTATACGGGACAACCATTACCAAAAAACGTAGTTGCTGCCAGACAAAACGGACCATTTTTGATTCAAAACGGAATAATAATGTCATTCGATAATAATAGTACTGACACCTGGGGAAGAACAACGACTAATTCTATGTATACTTGGAGATCCGGCTTAGGGATAACAAAAGATGGCAATTTGGTCTATGCCGTTGGTAATTCTCTAGTCCCCTCGACTTTAGCTAGGGCCTTGCAGGATGCAGGGGTCATTAACGCTATTCAACTCGATATTAATCCATTCTGGGTCCGATATATAATTTATGACAGTATGGGAGGAGGGAAATACGATTATTATCCTTTACTTAAAGCTATGCAAAATGGTGGTTATGCTTATTTACATGGGTATAATAAAGATTTCTTCTACATCTATAAAAGAGCCAATTCTTAGTATGCAAATTAATACTTTTATTATTTAAGTCGTCTGTGGTGACTGAAATGCAAAATTTAACACTGAAAAATACCAGGGCATATTAGTCATTGTAACCTGTCCAGTTTGGGCATTGATTTGTTCACTAACTTTTCCAGTTATAGGAAATAAACCAAGAAACTTTCTTATTTGAATTCCAGTAGTTTGATAGACAGGAGTTCCTTGTTGAGCAGTTAAATTTATCGAAGTAACAGAATTTAATTTATTTTGTGGGGGAAGAGATTGTAATGCCTGGGCTGGGAACGTTTTAATTACGGTTACACCACTTGGAGTACGAATTGCCATAGTTTGGGTGGTAGGATCAACTACGACAGGAAACTGCGTGGTGATTGTATAGGGACCATTGGTAATAGTAACTGAATTTGCATTGCCTATTTGAACACTAACTGCTCCCGCTTGAGGGGTATTAATTTCAGTTAAAGATGCTGTCTGTGACGCTGTCAATCCAACTTGTCTAGAAACATCATTATTTTGATGTAATATAACGACACCTGACGGAGACCCTTCCTGAGGAGGCTTAACTTCAATACTCTGAAGTTGATTTTTCTCAACCTGATTTTTTACTTCATTTTGAATTTGCTCTACCTGCTGTTTTATCTCAGGAAGATTTTTTGGTTCAACGGGCTGAGATTTTTCACCGACCGTAGAATTAGTATCTGTAGATGAAGACGAATTATCAGTAGAATTTGAACTTGCTTGATCGGCACCATCCCCGCTGTTTTTGTCGGCGAAGTAAACAGAAGCACCCAAAACTCCACCCGAATTTTGGGTGTGGGCATAAGCTAAACCTGCTAATCCGACCAGTACAATAACAACCCCTATAAAAATATAATGAATTGAAATAAATGTACTTCCAGAGTTTCTGGATTTCGTCTTCTTTTGTTTATGATGGTTCTTATGGGCAGTTTTCTTTTTCACAAATATCGCTGGTATAATTACACTATCTAACTTCGATACTACTGTCAAGTAGATAATTAAACTTTTACTTTTTATTAAAACGTCTTAAGTCTGTTTTCCAGGCGGCAAATGATTTTGGACAATATCTCTTATTTCTTGTACTCTAATTGCAAGTAGCTCAATATCTGAAGGATCCAGACGTACAAGAATCTCTTCTCTCCAATATTGTTTATAAGTCTCACCTTCTTTATTAAGCAAAAAAGTACTGGTTGAGTTAGAAGGTTCAGGCATTCCAGGCGTAGACAGAATTGGTACCGCTGGTATAAGCTTATCAAAAGCAGGTTTTCCATTGTCATCAAGTTTGAAGCTGAAAAGAGTACTTAGTCGGGAAGCAAGCAAGTGGTTGTCCTTATTATTTGCAAGTATACTTCTCATGAGTGGAAAAGATTGAGCATCGAGATATGAATCTACCCAAATAGGTCTATATCCTCCTTGAGATTCCACAAAAAAAGTAAATTGACCAGTTCCCATACGATCTCTTATCTCTTCTATATTACTTGTTCCTTCAAGCACAATTATTTTTTGCCCTTCATCATTTTCAGTAAATACTGCACCATCACTTAATCGATATTTAATTACTGTACCGTCTTCATCAACCATTTGTTTTCCTTCGAACAACTTTAGGGACATCATACCAACATCATCCATTTGGCGAATAAGATCTACTACAGCATCAGCATCATTTCTTTCACTATCAATGTGCTTTTCACCAGGTTCCATAATATAGATTTTAGTAACTTTTTATTCTAATAATGAATGCTCTTGTCTCTCTTTATTATTTGACGTACAATATTTTTAGATTTGAGATATTTATGAGCGGCGGAAGGGACTCGAACCCTCGACATCCAGCTTGGAAAGCTAGCGTTCTACCACTGAACTACCACCGCTTAAGCTGCAATAGGCATAGACATCTACATTACTCAGACTTAAAGTTGCCTCTATGCGTTATAATATACCTATATGAAAAAATATTCTAGCTTAAAGTTTATAAAAATGCAAAGTCTCATCTTTAAATCTGTTCAAAGATTCAACAAAGTCGTTTCATATATTTTTCGTCGCAAACGAAAGGATTTTATTTACGTGGCTTTGGGGGATAGCTCTGTGGAAGGTTTAGGCGCCAGCAGTCCGGACCGTTCGTATACAGGAGTTATACATAAGCAATTGCGTTTAATATTAAAAAATACCCAATACCATAATTTAGGAAAAGCGTATGCTAAAGTCAATGACGTAATCGAAAATCAATTAGACAAAGCGATTGATTTAAAGCCCGATTTGATTACTATATCTGTAGGAACAAACGATATCATAAAAAAAACCTCGCTTAAGCAATTTGAAAAAGATCTTTTTGAATTATTATCAACTTTAAAAACCCATACAACCGCTGATATTGTGATAAATACTATACCTGATATGACTGGCGCCCCCGCGGTTCCAAAACACTTACGTTTGGCCGGTAAGATGATGTTGGCAATAACCAATAATGTAATCCGTAAACAATCTGAGCTATGTGATGTGCGATTAGTTGACTTATACCAAACCAGCAGAATATTTACTCAATCATACCCAGAAGTTTTGTCAGATGATGGATTCCACCCTTCGGATTTCGGATATGCCATCTGGGCAAATACTATCATCGGAGAAATAAAACACATTCTCTGGCAAGACAAACGCGATATATCATATAAAAATCCTAATTAAAATGCTTAAAAGTTTTAAACTCTAAACCATATTGGTTCTTCTGTCACAATAATTGCACATTATAGTGTAAAATATATAAGATGAAAAATCTTATTTCTATTGTTCGTTTATCTAAACCATTGCACAAGTTAGTCATACTAATCGCCTTGTTAATATTTATCTCTGCTGCTTTGGCTTTAGTCGGACCGGTCTTATCTAAATTCATTGTTGATCAAATTACTCTAAAGATCACACATAAAGGGGGAAATCTTTCTTGGTTAATTACTTTAGTCATTATCACATTTGGTGTAAATTTACTTAGCCTTATTGCACAAGTTGTATCTGATAGGTTAGGGGATCATTTTTCTGGTAGACTAAGACAATTTTTAACGGAAAAATTTTATGATAAAGTCTTGACTTTACCTCAATCTTATTTTGACTCCGAAATTTCTGGCAAAATAGTTAATCAATTAACTCGAGGCATTGTTGCTACTCAAGGATTTTCTAATTCATTAACTAACTTTATTTTGCCAACCATTTTACAGAGCATATTTACAATTCTGGTTTTAGGTTATTACAATATACCAATTGCTTTTTTCACCTTCATTCTTTTTCCAATTTATCTTTCAATTTCTTATTATTCAACAATTAGATGGGGCAAATCGGAAGTCTTAAAAAATGCCATTGAAGACAGAAGTCGTGGAAGAATGCAGGAGGTCATTAGCAATATTCGTCTGGTTAAAAGTTTTACAAGCGAAAAGACAGAATATAATACTGTTTCTGGACAACTAACAGACATTAATAAAATTTACGCTAAACAAAGTCAGACATTTCACATATTTGATTTTTTTCGTGGGTTATCTTTAAATATTATACTTTTTATAATATACATAATCGTTTTCTATCAGACATATATTTCAAAACTAACGATAGGTGAAATGGTCTTGATTTTACAACTCGTAAACCAAGCAAGAATTCCGCTTTTCGCAATGTCCTTTATATTAACTCAGTTACAGATGGCTGAAGCAGGTTCAAAAGAATACTTGGAAATATTAAACCTAAAGTCAGTGGAAAATTATGATAAAAAAGAAAAATACATTAAAGTTATTAAACCAGAAATTGAATTCAAGAATGTAGATTTTCACTATAATGAATCAGAAAACGTTTTAAAGGATATTTCATTTAAAATTGAAAGTAATGAATCGGTTGCATTAGTTGGTCATAGTGGTGCAGGTAAATCGACAATTATTAACCTAATTCTCAAATTTTATCAACCTACTAGTGGTGATATTTTAATTAATAATAAAAACTATCAAAGTTTAGATCATAAATTTGTGAGACACAATATAGCCCTGGTATTTCAGGAGAACGAACTTTTTTCGACGTCGATAAAAGAAAATGTAGCATATGGAAAACCCGATGCAACTGAAGATGAAATCATTAAAGCATTAAAACTAGCATACGCATATGATTTTGTCATGAAATTACCCAAAGGTATAGAAAGTGAAGTTGGAGAAAGAGGCATCAGATTATCAGGTGGACAAAAACAAAGAATTCAAATCGCCAGAGCTATTCTAAAAAATGCACCTATTTTAATATTGGATGAAGCAACTTCTTCATTAGATGCTAAATCAGAAAAAGAAGTCCAAGATGCTTTGGAGAATTTAATGAAAGACAAATTAGTTATAATTATTGCACATCGTTTTTCTACCATACAAAATGTAAATAAAATTTTAGTCGTTGATGAAGGTAAAATTATGGAAAGTGGTACTCCACAAACACTTGCAAAGAATTCTGGAGTTTATTCTGAACTTTTGCACTATCAAATTGAAGGTAATAAAAAACTTTTGGAGAAATTCGATATATATTAAGTTATGATTACCAACTTTTATTTTGTTAGACATGGTGAGGTAGAAAACTCGCGAGGGATTTGGTATGGTAGATTAGATGGTTATCCTTTATCAAATAATGGCAAAATTCAGGCAGATTTAACCGCCGATTATTTAAAGACACAATATATTAATGAACTTTATTCCAGCCCTTTACTTCGATCAAAACAAACTGCTGAAATTATCGCGCTTAAATTAAATTTAGATATTCACTATTCAAATGACCTGTTAGAAATAAATTCTATCTATCAGGGTAAAAAATATTCGGAGCTTAGTATGATGGATTATGACATTTTTTCTTCATCTACAAATACAATTGAAGCAGAATCTATGGATCATGTTGTACATAGAATTAACAACTTTCTTCAAGAAACAAGCAAAAACAAGCAAAATATTACCGTGGTAACCCACGGTGATGTAATCATGATGTTAAAATTACTGATCCAAGGTTTAGAGTTAAACAACAACAATCTTCGTAAACAGACAGGAACCTATGTCCAAAACTGCGAGGTCTGGAAGTTGTCCTATGAAAATGGCACTATAAAATCCTTACAGAGTGTATTTAAACCATCATCTTAACTCTGTCTTTAGCTGAAACTTAGTAAAATGCTATAATCACATAGTCCTATGAAAGATTTACATATAGCAATGCTTTCTTATCATACCTGTCCATTGGCATCCTTGGAAGGAAAAGAAACTGGAGGCATGAATGTGTATGTACTCGAACTAGCAAAAGAATTATCACGAAAAGGATGCAAAATAGACATCTTTACCAGGTGTCAAGGAGAAAAGGATGAAAAAATTGTTATACTAAATGAAAATCTACGAGTAATTCATTTAACCGCTGGCGAGGAAAAGCAGATTGATAAAAAATTATTGTTAAATTATTTAGATGATTTTGTTAATAGTTATGAAAACTTTGTTAGACAGGAAAATTTAAATTATGACTTGCTACATTGCCATTATTATCTATCAGGTCTGATAGGTTTACAAATTAACAAAGATAGAAATATGCCAATTTTTATATCTTTTCACACCCTGGCATTAATGAAAAATCTAGTTGCCCGTAATGAAAGAGAAGAAGAAACTCCTGAACGAGTTGAGGCCGAATTTAGATTAATTAGAGAAGTTGATAAAGTAATAACATCTAGTTCAACAGATGCATTATACACTCAATATTTGTATGATTGTCCGAAAGAGAAATTAGTTGTTATACCTCCAGGCATAGATGTTGAACATTTTCATCCCATGGATCAACAAAAAGCCAAAGATAGAATACATGAATATGGCAATAAAATAGTTTTATTCGTAGGTAGAATAGAACCGCTAAAAGGTATAGATGCTCTTATTTATGCAATGAAAATTTTAGTTAATAAAAATCCTAATTTACCTGTTAAACTGTTAATAGCTGGAGGAGATATAACTCAAAAGAAACTACCTATTAAAACAGAAATGGAAAAGTTAAATAGACTACGCCACCTTCTTCACATTCCAGATATTGTAGAATTTGTCGGGCAAAAAACACAAGCAGAGTTACCTTACTATTATAATGCGGCGGAAGTAGTAATTATGCCTTCCCATTATGAATCATTCGGAATAGCTGCTTTAGAAGCAATGGCCTGTGGTACACCAGTTATTACCTCCAATGTGTCAGGAATTGCAAGTATAATTGACAAGCAAAGGGAGAAATTAATTACTACAGTAAACAATCCCTTACTTTTAGCATCCCAGATTGAACATCTGCTAATCAACGATAATGCCCACAGAAAAGTAAGTGAAGGAATACGTAATAAAGTTGCGGATTTAACCTGGAGCAATACAGCAAATAAAATGTTAAAATTATATAAAAGCATATGAATATATTGGTTTTTTCTCCTCATCCGGATGATGATATTATAGGCTGTGGGGGAAGCATCGTTAAACACGTCAAAAACAAGCATTTAATAAAAATAGTTTATATGACCAATGGTGATGCTGGGGACTTAAAGTATTCCAAAAATGAAATGGCTGATATTCGTAAAAAAGAGATAACGGATGCAAAAGCTATACTGGGTTTTGATGAAACAATCTTTTTGAACTTAGAAGACGGATATATAGAATATGAAACAAAGACAATTAATAAACTTACGCAGATTATACGTGAGAATAAACCTGATATAATTTATTTTCCCCATGAATTAGAGTCCCATCGTGATCATAGTAATACTTATATACTAGTTAATGAAGCCATAAAACGTGCTGCTATGAATAGTTTTCAAGAAATAATAGGTGAGCCATGGTATGTTCCTATAGTATTATGTTATGAAGTTTGGACACCAATTCAAGAAATAAACTATGTCGAAGATATAACTGCAGAAATTAATATTAAACTTGAAGCGCTAAAAAAACATTCATCCCAACTAGATAATGTAGCTTATGATCAAGCCATAAGGGGCTTGAATCGATATCGTGGTGCTATGACTGGTATGGGAGAGTTTGCGGAATGCTTTAAAATGCTAAGAACTAATAAAATCATATAACAATTCACGTTCTTATTTTTCCAATTCTTTTTATCTTTTCTCCAATATTAGTTGATATGGGATACTCTATTTCTGGTATTTAAATTTTAATTCATCTGTATAAAAATGAACCGTCCTTCTTTTGTTATCTAATTTCTATTTTTAATAAAGAAATATAGCAATAAAATTGCTTAATCTAGTGTTTATTACAACAAAGAACTAAGAAATAAAAATGCCAAAGAGTTACTTCATAATAATCTAAACGTATTAGCTCTGCATATATCATCTGGTGGAATTAATATCTATAAATTGTATTTGCAGAAGAAGATATGAAATTATTAATATAATTAGAGTAAAATAGTTTGAGCATATATAAGAAGTCTAGAATGCACGATAGGTCTTAAACTTTTTGAACCTTTTATTGCATTAGTGCACAAACCTTGGGATCCATATGAATTTGAGGTAAATATTTTGCAACATAACGGCTTGTTTTATTTACCCCTACAAACGGTTATCTATTAAATTTGTATGGAATAAGACTAGACACTCAGATATTTTCACCATTATTGCCTTTACTAAATCTCATAAACCATACATGATTAGTAGAGCCACCGTCTCGAGCATTTATAATTTGTGTGATTGGGTTTTGGTGGAATGAAAGATATGAGTCAACGGCAGGATAAATCTCGGCATAGTGAACGAGCTTTGTTATATGGAATGGAACCACTTGGAATGCTAAATTTTCTAGATTTTTTCCTAGATGACCACTAATTATTCGCGATTGTTCCCACGCCCGAAGTCCTGTTCTGACATAACCTACTCGTTCAACAGCATTAAAAGCTTTTCCTAGTTTTGATCTTGTATCTGTCAGAACGGATTGAACACCACCAGCAATCTCATCGCATTGAGCACTGCTATTCCCATTTCCTAGTACTTCATGGATAAGCCCTCGTAATATGGTCATTTCTCGTTCTTCATCGGATTGCGTTTTAAGGTGATAGGGAATATCACCAACAACTGCTTCAGCCCAGTCGTGTACTACTGCTGTTAATAATAATAATTGCTGTTCTTGTGGAGTAAACACCGCTTCAGTGGATACTCTCCCTTTCCAACGTTCATCTGCTGAGGCACAGTTAGCTAGAAAACTTCTCGTCATGCCCAATGATAAGTTGAGATGGTTTAGGTTGTTAACATCTATTCCTAATGTTCTTTCCCATTCTTGATGTGAGACTCCATCTGGTTTGTATGGAGCATAGCGAATATTCTGAGCTAACCGTATCCCATAGAGTGATCCAGCGAAACGTCTATGAATATGACTAAATGATAAATGTCGATTGTCAAATGTTATACCTGCCGGTAATCCCTTTTCTTTCATCAAATTTATTCACTCAGATTATCACATACTCAGTTAAAAGAACAGATAAAAAAACCCGAATAGGAAACACTCATTATCAGATAGTTCATAAACTCATCGAAAAGGGTTATTACAGTTGTCAAAGTGGGTAACGCTATCGTAAAGGATGCAAATTGTCGTTTGATTTTCTTGAACTTTGAAATTGATGAAGTGAAAATATTGTTCTATTAATTAAAACCTCAATTTAACTAGGTATTAAAAACACCCTCTGTCGTATCTAGTCGGGGACAAAGGACTTGAACCTTCGACCTCACGGTCCCAAACCGCGCGCTCTAGCCAACTGAGCTAGTCCCCGATTTATAGCATTATACCTTAGATTAGAATTTTTAGAAAGATAACGAGAATTGTAGCATTACAGACTATGTTAAGTTTATTTTATGCATGGATTCTGGCCAATAGGATAAATCCCCAAATCAATTTCATGATTAGTTCCATAAGCATCCACAGTATATGACTGCATACTTCCACAGGTATTATCTGTTGGAGGATATGCATAGACATCAATTGAAATATTTGCAGTTACAGAGGCAGTAGGCCCATATCCATTATTGTTTGTGGTTCCGCTAGCTAATACTGCACCAGTACCGTGATTAATAATTTTAATGCTTATATTACCTTCAGTAACTTGTGTCCCATTTGAATATGCATATACCTTGGTGGATATTTGGGCAGTATACGATTGACTAGTAGCTTGAGTGGGTGTGACAGTGGGAATACTGGTAGGTACTGGAGTTGGGGTATTTGTTGGAATAATATTATTTTGAGTAGCAACTGAAGTTGTTGGGGTTGATGTGACAATAGAAGATTGAGAGGAAGTTGATCCACTGGAGTTAGGAGTCAAAGTTGATGTAGTAATTGAAGATTTACCTGTAGAAGTAAAAGTAGGGGTAGGGGTAGGGGAAGATTGAATTATAGACTGAGTTATACTAGATCTAAGAATATCTGTCTTATTACTGGATAGTTGGGAGGCAATAGTTGGTGTGGGCTTCATCTTCAATCTAGACACTTTTTTATCCATAACCTTGGTTACATAAGAATCTTTGTTGTTAATATAGTGTATAAACAAAAACCAGGAAAGAAACAAAAAGATAAAAACAATAGCTGTAAGTAATGAGATAACATACTTACGTTTTTTCCCAACAGATAACCACACAAAAAGGGAGTCTTTATATTGAATATATTTTGCCAAGCTGGATATCATATCCCAGAGTGTATCATGTCCTATAATAATAATCAAGGTATATTCTGAGGCTGTCTTTGTCCTATTGGGTAAGAATAAATTTTGATACGCTAGGCATACAGTACCCCAGGTCTATTTCCATTCGACCACTTTTGTGCCTGGATAGAAAAACTGATGACTGTTTATGTGGGAGAATAGATGAAGAGGATGTATTTAACATTAGGAATACAAAATATTCAAGAGCGTACTATACGAAAAAAATTAACTAGTGGTGATATTACAGCTTTGCTATAATGACTTTACTATGAAAGCACTTGTCTTCGTTACTCAAAATAGAAATAAAATTGCAGATGCGGTTAGACTATTACCAAATTATCAAATAGAGCATATAAATTATGATCTACCCGAAATTCAATCATTTGATATACATAAAATTATTGGCTATAAGATTAAGCGCGCATATGATATTGTAAAAAAACTATGTATTGTTCAAGCTACAGGCTTATATCTAAATTGTCTCAATGGATTCCCCGACCATTAATCCGATGGTTTTTTGAGGAAACCGGAGCTGATAAAATTTGCAGGATAGCCACTGACTTTAATGATTTTGGTTGCCATTGGACAACAGTTTTGGGATTTTTTGACGGTACTAACGTTAAATATATTGAAGAAACAATAGAAGGAAACTTGCCTGAATCTCCTCGAGGTACTGGGGGTTATTCTTGGGATAATATATTTATCCCTAAGGGAGGTACAAAAACATTTGCAGAGATGACATTCGAAGAGAAACAAAGATATGCAGTTACAAGTAAGATTTTGACAAAATTTAATCAATACCTTAGTCACGACAATAAATAGCAAACTCTTGTTTTAATGCATGCATTACGAGGCTGAATACACTAAAAGACAGCGTATCAAAAGTGGCAGTTGCAAGAGGTGGTGGAGATTGACAAGACAAGCTAAACAGGTAAAAAAGGGGGTATATGAAGAAATACAAATGCCCCAGCTGTCAGTTAACTTCTCAAGTTATTCGTCATAGTAAACGAGGTAAGT
>DAIDHK010000020.1 GCA_027459725.1 Candidatus Levyibacteriota bacterium | reverse complement strand
ATATACACGTGGGTCGCTTATTACCCATATGTTATAACTTTAAAGCACTTTAGCTTGTCAAATCAAGAGAAACAGCGAATTATTACCACACTAATTCTTAATTAAACCAAATTTATATCAATAAGCATTTGCCAGTCATTTGTGGAGGGATCGGAAGACCTAATAAACTCAGAACAGTTGGTGCTATGTCAGCTAAGGTCCCTTCATCTTTAATTATTCCATTTTCTATGGTCACAATAGCAGGTACGGGATTTAGTGTATGAGATGTCTTAGGATGACCGTTGTCATCAACCATTTCTTCTGCATTGCCATGATCGGCTGTTATTACAGCTACCCCATCCTTTGCCAATATTGCTTTAACTACTTTCTCAATTTGTAAGCTTTCAAACTTTACGGCTTCAAGAGCAGGTTCCCATTTACCTGTATGTCCTACCATATCAGCATTGGCAAAATTTAATACGACTAAATTTATTCTATTATTAATGGCTTCAATTGCTTTGTCAGCAATCTGTTCTGCCATCATGTGCGGAGCTAAATCAAAAGTTGGGACATCTTTTCTACTTGGTATAAGGACAAAATTTTCTTTAGGATGCTGGTGCTCATTCCCTCCATTTAAAAAATAAGTAACATGAGCATATTTCTCTGTTTCCGCCACGTGTGTTTGTGACATGCCTGCTTGTGCTACTACATCAGCCAATGTCACTGATATTCTTTCTGGAGGAAAAGCAATATTATCAGTTATACCTTTTTCATATTCAGTCATTGTACCAAAAACTAATGACAAGGAATCCACCTTTTCTGAAATTTTTTTACTTAATTGCCGCGCGCGATCTGGACGAAAATTAAAGAAAAAGACGCTATCATTAATATTTAGATGTGTTTTATGTCCACTATTTATAATAGAAAATGGTGGTATAAATTCATCTCCTATACCTTTTATATACTCTTGTTTGATCAAATCAGATGCTTTACCATGCCTAGTTTCGCACTCTGTTGAAAGTAGTACTTTTAATTCTTTTTCAGTACGATCCCAATTATTGTCTCGGTCCATAGCATAATACCTGCCTGACACAGATGCTATATGGCCTACTCCTAAATCTTTTATAAAATTTTCCAGTTGTTCTATATACCCTGCTCCACTTTGTGGAGGTGTATCTCTTCCATCAGTTATAACATGAATGGCGATTTCTGAGAGTCCTTGTTCTTTAGCAGCTTTTAAAATAGCGTACAGATGTTCCTGATGACTATGAACCCCACCAGGACTGACTAGACCGATCAGATGTAAAGCAGAATGATTATTTTGTGTGTTAAGAAATAATTTAATTAAGACATCATTATCTTTAAGCGTATTGTTCCCTATAGCTTTATTAATTCTTACGATATCAGTATCTAGAATTTTACCAGCTCCGATAATGCTGTGACCTATTTCACTTGTTCCAATAATTCCCTTAGGTAGGCCAACTGCTTCCCCGCTGGCTGGGACTAATGTATGAGGATAATGCGACCAGAGGTAATTAAAATATTCTGGGTGAGCTTGATAGATAGCGTTATATTCAGTTTTTTCAGAGTATCCCCATCCATCTAGTATCATTAAAACTACTTGTTTATACTTGTTCATTATTTACTTGGCAAATTGTGGCTTGGCAAAACGTGCTTTATTACCTAAAATTTCTTCAATACGTAATAATTCATTATACTTGGCTACCCTATCTGTTCTTGAAAGTGATCCAGTTTTGATTTGTCCCGTAGACAATGCAACTGCAAGATGAGCAATAGTTGTATCTTCAGTTTCACCTGAGCGATGGGAGATAATTGAATTCCAATTTGCACTATTTCCCAACTGTACAGACGCGATAGTTTCAGTTAAGGTGCCGATTTGATTGACTTTAATTAAAACAGCGTTGGCAGATTTATTATCTATACCTTTTTGAATAAATTTAGTATTTGTTACAAATAAATCATCTCCTACTAGCTGAATTTTATTCCCAAGCTCTTTAGTCAAATTTGTCCAGCCTTCCCAATCGCTCTCCCCTAGTCCATCTTCTATGGAAACGATAGGGTATTTATTCAATAATTGTCTATACCAATCAATCATTTCCTCTGAACTAAGTGATTTGTTTTCTGTCTGTAATTCATAATGATCATCTCTCCAGAGTTCACTTGCGGCTACATCGAGAGCCAACATAATATCGGTTCCTAAT
The DNA here is from genome assembly GCA_027459725.1 of Candidatus Levyibacteriota bacterium. Lineage (GTDB taxonomy): Bacteria > Patescibacteriota > Microgenomatia > Levybacterales > UBA12049 > DAIDHK01. Next base: position 18,028 of record DAIDHK010000020.1, on the reverse strand, counting down.
TTATATCCAGCTTTATCTATTGCATTGCTGATTAGTTGTAACGCTTCTTCATTGCCATGTTTTACATGTGGAGCATATCCACCTTCATCACCAACTGTGGTAGCATATCCTGCAGAACTAAGAACTTTTTTTAAGGCATGAAAAATTTCCGCTCCCATGCGCAAGGCAGTGTGAAAACTATCTGCACCCGTGGGCATGATCATAAATTCCTGGATGTCAGTTGACCCAGCTGCATGTTTGCCTCCGTTGACAATATTCATCATCGGCACTGGTAAAAGAGCAGATTTGTTCGTTTTGGTTAAAGTATGTAAGTATTGAAATAAAGGTAGCTTTCGTTGGTTTGCACTGGCATGGGCAGCTGCTAAAGATACAGACAAGATTGCATTAGCGCCTAGTCTGGATTTATTTTCAGTTCCGTCCAGATCAATTAATTTTTGATCAAGACTGGTTTGATCACTGGCATCCATCCCAATGACAGCGCGGGCTATTTCGGTATTGGTGTTGATTACTGCTTCTAACACACCCATGCCATTGTATTTGCTTTTATCATTATCTCTTAACTCGACCGCTTCATTTGTCCCCGTCGATGCACCGGAAGGAACAATAGCTCTACCTAAAGTTCCGCCTTCTAAAATAACATCGCATTCGACTGTAGGATTACCACGGGAGTCAAGTACTTGTCTGGCGTGGATTTTAGAAATTTTCATAATTTATCCTATATATATAAGGATACACAAAATGCTGGGATGAAGCAATAGGATATCTTGCAAAAATGGTTGAGATTTCGTATGCTTTGCATATGGTTGAAATCTTAGCTAACTGGATAATTAGTGCATTTGTTATCGTTATTGCAGCCTATTTATTGCCAGGTGTACATGTCGTAGATTTCACGACTGCTTTATGGACAGCTTTGGTACTGGGAGTAGTCAACGCAATTCTTAAGCCAATCTTGATCATTTTAACACTTCCTATTAATATTCTTACGCTTGGTCTATTTACTTTCATTATTAATGCTTTCTTAATTTTAATTGTTGGAAATGGGAAGATTGTGCATGGGTTTACAGTGGAAAGTTTTTGGTGGGCGCTATTGTTTAGTTTGTTATTGTCTATTTTACGTAACATTTTAAACTTATTGTTTAAGAAGTAACGAACAGTATATTTGTTACTCCTATTAAACTTTATTCTTTGAATAGTGACATAAATCACAACATATCTTATAATACGCTTATGCAACATATAGTAAAAACTGTTTGTACAATTGGTCCTGCTTCCGAAAAAACCCATGTTTTGGAAGAATTAGTAAAAAACGGCATGGACATTGCTCGTATGAACTTTTCTCATGCTACCTACGATGAATTTAATAAACGCAAAGAATTAATTCAGGAATTTAACAAAAAATACAATAAAGATGTTAAAATTCTCTTGGATTTGCAGGGTCCTCGTATGAGAGTTGGTATATTGCCTGATGAAGGGCTCGTTTTAGTCGATGGAGAAACTAAAGTTTTTACAACCAACAAAGATAATTACGAGGCAATTTATATCAATGATCCATACTTGCATAATGACATTCAAATCAACCATCCGATCTTTTTGACCAATGGTGAAATGGAATTACTAGTAACTCAGATCAAGGGAACTGAGATTACAGCTAAGGTAATTCGAGGTGGAACTTTATACTCCCGCAAAGCAGTCAATATTCCCGAAACCAATTTAACGACCAGGGGTTTGACTCAAAAGGATAAAAAAGATGTAGAATTTGGAGTTAAAAATGATGTAGATATGATTGCCATGTCATTTGTTAAAGATGCACAAGATATTGAGGATTTAAGAACTCTTATTAATAACCCAAAAATAAAGATCTGTGCGAAGCTAGAAATAAAGCAAGCAATGAATCATCTGGAAGAAATTATTCAGGCTTCGGATTCTATCATGGTTGCACGAGGTGATTTAGGTATCGAAGTTCCCATTGAAGAAGTACCAGTATTGCAAAAAGAGATTCTTACACTTTGCCGTCAATACAATACACCGGTAATTGTAGCGACACAAATGTTATTAAGTATGGTAAATCAACCACGTCCGACAAGAGCAGAAGTGTCCGATGTCGCTAACGCGGTCTTTGATGGAGCGAGTGCTGTTATGTTGTCTGATGAATCGGCATTTGGAAAATATCCTGTTGAATCATTTAAAACTCTCCAAAAAATAGCTTATCGTGCTGAAGAGTATTTAGAAGAATTAAATCGTAGAATTCCACTTAGTTAGTGTTAATAAACAAGAATAAGGATAATAAATTTTGCTAAATTCTTATATCTGTCCTCGTTCTGATCGTACACGGTCAATTTTTGTTAGATATTTTTTTCTCAATCTAAGATTTTCTGGTGTAACCTCAAGTAGCTCATCCTCTTCTAAAAAGTCCAAACATTGTTCCAAACTCATAATTACTGGCGGAATTAACGCAATTTTTACTCCTTCACCTTTTGAGCGCATATTTGATTGTTTTTTCTCTTTTGTTACATTAACTTCAATATCTTCTGGTCTGGCATGTAATCCTATGATCATTCCTTCGTAGACTTGTGTACCTGGATCGATAAAGGTAGTTCCTCTTTCCTGAGCATTTCTTAATCCATAACCGAGAGCAACACCCGATTCTGATGCAATTAAAGCTCCATTACGGATTTTAGCAACTGGAGGGGTTAATGGAGCATATTTTTCAAACATGGTGTTGATAACAATTGAACCTTTGGTTCTAGTCAGCAACATACTTCTTAAACCTATTAATGCCTTGGAAGGAATATGATATTCTAAACGGGTATTACCCTTACCGTCTGATTCCATGTTGGTCATGTTGCCCTTTCTACGACCTATTTCCTCAGTTACTACCCCCACAAACTCTTCGGGCACATCAACAATGAGATTTTCTATTGGCTCCATTTCTACACCATCAATGGTTTTAATGATGACTTCTGGTTTGCCTACTTGTAGTTCATAGCCCTCACGACGCATAGTTTCAATTAAAATCGATAAATGCAATTCTCCTCTACCTGAAACAACAAATTTATCCCCTTGTATTGCAAGTTTCAGCCCTACATTGGATTCTAATTCTTTCTCCAATCGTTCTAACAACTGGCGAGAATTTGAAAATTTACCTTCCCTGCCGGAAAAAGGTGAAGTATTAGCTCCCATAGCCATTTTGATTGTCGGCTCTTCTACATAAATGCGGGGTAGTGCTTCAGTTACTTGTGGAGATGCAATAGTGTCTCCGATCTCAGCATCTTTAATTCCTGTTATATCAATAATGTCTCCAGCTGTGGCTTTATTGACAGGCATTTTTTTCAAGCCAATAGTAGTGGATATGCTATCAATTTTGGCACTAAAGCGTGACACATCCTCTTTCATTAAAACTACTGACATATTTAGTTCAGGTTGTCCTGCAGAAACTCTTCCAATAACGTGTTTACCTTTGTGTGTATCATAATCCAAGGAGGTTACTAACATTCGAAAATCTCCGTCTATAACTTTAGGGGCAGGTACTGTATTGATAATCGACTGCATAATCGGGTCAAGGTTTGAAGAATCATTAATCTCTTCAGGCTTATTAGCTGCTTTTCCCTCTCTACCGATTGCATAAAAAACAGGAAAATCTAAATGCTCTGGATCATTGGCCAATTCCAAAAATAAATCATTTATATGTTCTAGAGTTTTAGGTATATCTGCCAAAAGCTTATCCACTTTATTAATTACCACAATAATTTTAAGGTTTAGCTCTAAAGCTTTTTTTAATACGAATTTAGTTTGTGGCATTGGTCCCTCTTGTGCATCAACTATCAATAAAGCCCCATCGGCCATATTTAATGTTCTTTCTACTTCACCTGAAAAATCTGCGTGTCCGGGGGTGTCAATAATATTTATCTTATAGTCATTATAAAAAACAGCGGTATTCTTAGCCAAGATTGTAATACCTCTTTCTCTCTCCAGTGGATTGGAGTCAAGAATCGTGGTTTGCTGCATTTCTGCCTCGTTACTGCGGAATGTGTGGGTTTGCTTGAGCATGAAATCGACCAAAGTTGTCTTGCCATGATCAACGTGAGCAATGACCGCGATATTTCTGATATGTTGTGAATCGTGTTGAATTGTATCCATAATTTTGTGCCTGAAAAACCATATTAAAGGTTAAACGTATGATCATTATATCATATCCTATATTTGCTTGCTTATTATAAAAAATTTATACAAAATATTCTAAATGTAAGAATTCGTTTCCATGTATTGACAACGTCTGAACATAGCGATATCATACCGTCAGTTAACTGCCCCGTTGGCAGTTTTTTTTATGGAAAACAAATCCAAACAATTCATTGCAACAATTATAGCTATTTCTTCACTTATTTTAGTAGCTAACGCAGTGTTTGCTGATAACAATAATACTACAATTACAACAGGGAACTCATGCAATAGTACTCAAATCCAAAACTGGATAAATACTAATGGCCCAATTAACTGGAATGTCAACGGAGATCATCCAGATTGTAATCAAACCCCTACGCCGTCTACTTCCACGCCCACTCCATCAATTTGTAAATCTCCAACTCCTTCTCTCGAGCCAAGTCCTTCTCCTTCATGCTCACCATCAGTGAGTCCGTCAACACAACCTACCCCCAGTATTTCACCTACTCTCTCAGAAGAAATGACTCCAACACCTCCATCAAATCAAGGTGGTGGAAGTAATAATGGAGGCGGTGGTAATGGTGGAAGCGGTGGCGGAGGAAGTGCATCGGCTCCAGGCTGCTCTGATCCGGCTCCAGTAGGAGCACCTACGTTGTATCAAGTCAATTTGACTGGAAATTCGGCAACAATATATTTCGTACCAGTTTCAGGTGCCTCAAGTTACTATGTAAGTTATGGGCCAAATAGCAATGCCGATAGTTTCGGAGTTTCCTTTAATAATTCTCAGACTAACGGTGCTGTTGAGTATACTATCAATAATCTTTATCCGGCAAGTTGGTACTTTAGAGTAAGAGGACAAAACGGATGTATGCCAGGTAATTGGTCAAATACGTTATCAAGCAACGGTGTGTTGACGACCAGTGTCCTGGGTGCTTCGACAGGTCCTGAAGTACTTGGTTTATCTTATACTAGCGGAGATAACACCTTACCTTATGCATTACAATCTATATTAGCATTAATATGCGCAAGTATTGGCGTAAAGTTCTTAAGAAAAAGTTATTAAAACCTCTTTTATTATTTCTGTACAAGAAAAAACGGGGAAAGAAACATAAGAAATTGCATAGACTAAATTTGGAAAACCTGGTAATAGGAGTAGGGTTCTTGGTTTTGGCAGTTGCGATCTTTTTTTATTCACCCAGGTATTTACAAGTCCCCTCCAGAAATCCGATTGTCATTAATCCGATACTATATACCGCCAAACTTAACGCTGATACCCCAAATAGAATTGTCATTCCAGCAATAGCTATAGATTTACCAGTGGTAAAAGCACCGGTGGTAAATGGTTACTGGCAATTATCTGATACAACAGCTTCTTATGGTGAAGGTAGCGGTCATCCTGGAATGCCTGGTAATACTGTTATTTTTGCTCATGCAAGAGTAGGTTTGTTCTATAATTTAAAAGATGCCAAAGTTGGCAATGTAATATATGTCTATACTCAACACAAAAAATATATTTATACAGTGAGTAAGATTTCGGCGGTGTATCCTAATCAGACTGACGTTATAGCACCTACTAAAACAGATACTTTAACGTTATATACATGTACGGGATTTTACGATCAGCAAAGACTAATCGTTACTGCATTGCCCTTTAAGAAAACTTAGTGTTTTATCCACGAAAATATATATATTACAAATTTTGATCAGATTGGAAGCTAAAATATTTTACTATTCTGAAGTTTTGGTATAGTGCACAATGCCAAAAAAATATTTTTAGACAGTACTGTTAATCTGGTGACCCTCGGATTTGCGAGAGGTTTTATACTCTGGCGCAAAGGCTTTTCAAATATGTGGAAAAAGCACACCTCTTTTAGAGGATAAGGATTGGATATGCTGGCCCAAAAGGGTATATAGAAAGAGTTGTTTCAGAACTTAATAGCTGCATGTGTCGACTTACTTGTTTAATTGGATGTATACACAAAAGATAAATCCATTAGTTTTTCGGTGGTATATTGTATTAATATAGAAAACATGAAAAGTAAATATTTTATCTAGATTTTATAGATATTAAATATACCGTAGTGAAGACTTGATGCTTCAGATTTATTTTTTTTGCGCTAATATAAATACAAAATCAAGGAATGTAATAAGATTCTATTCAAATACGACTCTTTTTTCGATCTGATTCCATAAGGCGATAAGTTTAGCTTTATTACGAGAAACTTTGATTAACAGGAATAAGATAACAGAAAGTAATAAGTAACCCAGTAGATAGGAATCATTTCTGGCAGTTGGGTTTATAGTTGATTTTCCCAAGACTAAAGTTTGCATAGGTTTGTCAGGTTTGGAATTATTATCATTATTATTAACATTTGCCGATGCCAGGTTTGTTCCATTGTAGACAACGAAATTAGTGTCTGCAGTAGCTGTGACAGGTGTGTTACTATTTCCTGTGGTTCCTGTTAGTACTGCATGTAGTGTATATGTTCCAGGTTGGGCAGTACTGGCAATTTTTAAGCCAGTAGTTAATTTGAATATTTTTCCAGCGGGCATATCGCCGACTGTATATGACGGATCACCCAGATCTTGGCCATTATACATAAGATGCACAGTCAGTGTAGTGCCATAAACTTTGCCAGTGCCGGTATTTTTACCATTTAAAAATACTGTCAGTGTATCTCCTGGCAAAATATATGCTCCGGTATTGGATGATTCGCTGAGTAAAAGAGCTCCCCCATCTTCTTTATTGTTATTATCAACAACTAACGTATTACTCTGACTACTGGGGTTAACCTGAGTGGGTGTTGGAGTTATGAATTCACTTAGTCCTCCAATATTTCCTTTCCAGTTGGTGAAGATATTAATGAAGCCAAAGAATCCCCATGAATTTATAATATTAGTATTAATCAAGTTAAAAAGAGACACAGATGAGAACGCATTGCCAGTATGAATTGATCCATTGGCTGAGTTAATTGTATTTCTACCAGTATTGGCGTAAGAGATAATATTATTGTTGACAACGGCAGTATTGTTTATAGTCGCACTTGAATTGTAGGAACTGCTTGTTTGGTTTGAACTAAGGTCATTAATATTTAAGTTTGTTCCGCCGTTTTGCGCGCTAAGTCCATTCCAGCCTAAGAAATTACCATCCCAGTTACCCAGAATTGTTATGTATACTCCTCCAAAGTCAACACCATATATATTTGTGTTGATCAGGTTTAATTCATTTACCGCAGAGCCCGAATTTCCGGTTGTTAAACTGGAGCTGGCACTCGCATCAGTAGTAGCCAAAGAGTTATTGCCGGAATTAGCAGTTGATTCCACATTATTCTTAACAGCAGCTGTGTTGTTGGTAGTGGTGGTAACACCACATTGAGGACATGTCGCCGGATTTGAATTGGAGGGGCTAATGTTCTCTGGCAAAATAATATTGCCGTTTAAGTTTCCAAATACGTTGATTGTAACCAGATGTACGACTGAGTTAATTACGGTCAAATTTACCTGGTTTAGAAGAGAAACCAAAGAACAGGCGGCTCCGGTTGAAATAGAAGTTGATCCATTACTGTTAATCTGGTTATTGCCTGTGTTGGCACTGGATACTATGACGTTGGTTAGATATGTATAGTTGTTGGAACTTGTCAAGGCTACATTTATTTGTGGATCAGTTGGATGTTGAGAAATAAGATTATTTGTAAACGTAGCTGGGTCAGATAGATTTAAGTCCCCATTATAATCAACAAAAATATTTATGGTTTGGGTAATAACTTGTGAGTTAATTTCATTTGTATTCACCGTATTTGTGTTGTTGATATTAGCATTGGCATTACCTGTGGAAATATTCGAATTAGAAGAGGAGCTTTTATTTGTTGTTGATGAATTGTTATTTGGTCCACTGCTTTTGTCATTATTTGAGCTAGTGGTAGAATTATTGCTGGTCTGTTGATTATCAGAAATAGATCCTGAGGTTGTAGCATTTATCGTATTAGTACCGGTGTTGGCCGAGTCAGTAGCAACGTTATTAATTTCAGCTGAATTATTTAAGGTGGTATCAGTGGGAGTTGGTGTAACTATTACGCTGGGAGTTGGTGTAATACTTGGATCTGATGATGGACTTGGTGTAGTACTTATAGATGGTGAAGGAGTAGTAGAATTAGTTGGAGTTGGCGTAACTGTTATGCTGGGAGTTGGTGTAGTAGTTATAGATGGTGAGGGAGTAGTTGTATCAGTTGGCGTTGTTTGAGTTTGAGTCGGGCTAGCACTTGGAGTAGGTGTGTCAGCTAATACTCTAATGGGAGTTGAGTATGAAATTATGATAACTAATATTAAAATGATGGATACAGTTTGTTTAAATTTTCTGTTTATTAAATTCATTACTACTACTTTCTGGGCAATTTATTTTCATTTATTATTTAATTATTTTTATCCCCTGGGGGAAGAGCAGAAAAGCTTATTCCCCCAGGTCCAAACTTCAAATAAGATTATTTAATCTTTAAAAAGATTTAATGATCCCAAGAAAAGTTCGTATTGACTACAGTAAGTACGCCGGTTGTATTATTGGCTGTACCTGTTTTAACAGTAGTATTATTACTCCCACCAGAATATCCAGTGTTAGTATTACTTATAGAATTACTTACTGAGTTATAACCGGTATTTGAACCAGTTTGGACTTCATTCATAACACCCGCATGGTTAAAGGTAACACCTTTGTGACCAACATTGGTATTGGCCATAGTTACCATATGTGTTGTGTTATTTGCATTACCAGTAGTAATAGTTGTACTGTTTGTGTTTGTACCACCACCGGTATTTCTGTTACTGATAGTGTTGCTAACTCCATTATCTCCAGTATCTGAAGATGTTGTTACACTATTGACTACAAATGCATGGTTGGATGTCATACTCCAATCTTCTGCGAATGCTGGTGTAACAGACATAGCTAAAACTGCTGCTGCTCCTAAGATTGCGTATTTATTCATTTATTATTTCACCCCCTTTCTTTGAAAAAATAAAAATCCAATCAATTATTTCGATGACTCGAAATATCCGATTGGATCACATAGGAAATATTAAATTGTTGAAAGAACGTTTTTGAATTTTGCATGCAAAAATTAACTATCATACTAATTTTCTAGTACAATAAAACAATTATCTTGCAAGTTTGGGCAAAAACTTCAATGTGTGAATCAAGAATTTTGCAGTTATAGAAAATAATTTCTGCAAACTCCTGAATATCTTGATTATGTTGAGTATATGCTTGAGCATTTTGTTTGTCAATATATCATATAAGCTTTATTGCAATTTTCTTACAAATTATATTTTTAAAACCTATTAATAAATTTAAAAATTAAGATCACAAAAAATTCTCAAACAAAATCAGATTTTATTCCAATTTTTATTTGAGAATATTTTTGTTACTTAACTAAATTAAGCGGCGTAGTGCATCCAGAGTGCGTAAGCCATCACTGCAGCTACTAAAATCAAAACTCCATAACCTACATAATGATTAACAGTATCGTCTAGTGAATTTGGCACTAATGAAGATGATTTCTTGTGACTTACCTTCTTAACAACTTTCTTTTTTGCCATAACTCTCCTTTCTCTACCCTGATCAATAAATAAATACTAATTTAAAACGGGCAGCGTTTTAAACGTATAATTTTATTTTGCGATAAACTTGCAGAGATTGTCAATAGAACAAAGGATATCGGAATATAATCAGATTAAATTTTAGAAGTTAATGCTATATCGTTGCGAAACCAGTAGTAAAATACTACAGGTATAAAAAAGAGCATAATTGTTCCTGAAAATGCTAATCCAGCTATAATTGCTCCACCTAAACCCTGCCATAATGGATCTGACAATGTGATTGGTATTAGGCCAACGATAGTTGCAAAAGACGTCAGAGCAATGGGTTCTAACCTGCTTGATGCAGCATCTGCTATCGCTTCTATATGGTTCATACCAATGCGGTAATTCTGATTAATTTTATCCACGATTAAAATAGAGTTTTTAACCACAATACCAAATAAGGCTAGAACACCGATTAATGCGGGAAATGACAAAGGTGTGTGAGTTATGGCAAAAATTATAAATACCCCAGCAATAGATAAAGGAATAACTAGCATAACAATAAGAGCTTTGCGGAAGGAACCAAACTGTACGACCATAGTTATAATAATTAATAGAAATGATAATAACATGGCTTCCAGTATGGATGTCACCGAATCCTGATTGGTCTGATTAACTCCACCGGTTGACCATGAGTAACCCGTGGGTAAATTTAAACCGTTATTTGCGTAATCTAGAAGTTTCTGATTAGCTTCACTAACTGAATAACCGGCTTGAACTGAAGCAGTCACAGAAATAGTTCGTTGTCCTCCTTCACGTGTAATCATAGTCGGATTAGCCTGCAGAGTGAGATGACCCAGTGATAGCAATGGTATATTTCCGTTGGTTGTCGGTATATTAATGCTACTTATCTGATTAACAAATTCTTCATTATTTGCCATACGAATTGTAATATCCATTGTAGTATTCCCCCCTACATCAGATAAACGTATATCACTTGCTTTTATACCACTCGAAAATAAGCGTAACCACATGCCTAGTTGGTCTATAGTTAAGTTATAACTGGCTAATTTAGGTTTATCCGGAATGAATACAATTTTACTAGTGCCGGGTTTAATTGATTTATCAATGTTTGTTAATCCAGGTTGTTTATGTAAGAAACTTTCTACTTTATTAGCATATGCATCCAATGTTGTTAAATCATTACCAAATAATTTTATCTGTACATCTGCCCCTGCTGGTGGTCCACTGCTTTGTTCTACCACCTGTAATGTACCTGTTGTATAATTTGCAAATTTATCTCTCATTTCTTGAGCAAGCTTTATAGATCCAATTTTTCTTTCAGCTTTGGGAGGTAAAACAATAGAGAATGAAGCAAAATTGCTTCCAGAACTACCTCCGCCAAATCCGCCGCTTGCTTGTGTTCCTACATCTAATGTTACATAATCGACACCTTTAGTTTGTTTAATTTGTTGCAAAATTTTTAATGCTTCTTTGGTTGTTGTTTGCTGATTTGTCCCTGGGGGCATTTCTAAATTCATGAAAAAAGCATCCTGATCGGTGTTTGGAAAAAATTCATTGCGCACAAAGCCAAGGGGTAGGAGTAAATATGAGAATAGAGAGAAAATAATGACCATAACTAATATGCGCTTGCGAAGTTTTGCAGAGGATAAAATATTATACATAAGTAATTTGTATCGTTCCGATAAATCGTCGATACGAAACACTCCATGAGTGAAATAATATGGTAAGCGTGAAACAAGCTTACTTTTTTTGAATCGTATTCTAAGATACTTTTGTGTTCTGGATGACAGGCTTGACCAGGTTAGATATGTGACTATTAAAAAAATTACTAATATTAAAAGTTCTAGAAAAAATAACTTTCCTTGAGGCAGTATAGATAAAAACAACGATATTAATAAAATAACGGATAAGATTTTAGCTGTTAGTTTTACACGGAGTGGAATCGTCGGATTAAGAATAATAATTAAGAGAGGTAATGTTACAAACATAGCCACCAAATAAGAGCCTAAAAGCGTAGACGATACAACGATAGGAATAGCTTTAATAAAATCTCCAATTATGCCGGTAGCTAATAGTAAAGGTAAAAAAGCCCATACAGTAGTTATGGTTGTGGTAGAGATAGCAGATAGAAAATCTCTCCAAACAAGTAGTGCTGTCTGGTGAGATGTGAATTTACCAGTTCTGTAGTAAATACTCATAGCGGAAATAACTACTATGGTATCGTCTACTAGCAGTCCTAATGAAAGTAGTAATGAAAAGATAGCAATAAAAGAAAGTGGAATGCCAGTAATGTTCATGATTATAAAAGTTATAAGAAAGGTAAGAGGTGTTGACAACAATGCAATAATCGCCTGACGAAGTCCCACAAAGATAAACAAGGTTAAAAATACCAATAAAACGGTGATAGAAAAATCGTGATAAAGATCACTAAATTGTTGGTCAATCATTGCAGACGTGTTCATTTCACTGGTGACAATAAATTCATTATTGTATTGCCTGAGCGTATCAGTAACAACTTTTTGTACGTCTTTTACTGATTGATCAATACTGGCTGAATCTGTTTTATAAACATTAAACGTTACTCCATGTTGGGGTGCTTTATTATCTGAAGCAAAAAATGATTCATATTGATTTGGTTGTGATTTCTGATAAATATTAGCGATACTGGATAGAGGGACAGTTTTATTATCAATATTAAGCATTAAATTACGAAGATCATCCACAGTCGCGAGTTCTGGATTAATAGTTAAGGAAAAGATGGAGTTATTTGTTTTTACCGTTCCAGCCGGATAAGAACTAACTGCCGCGCTTATAAGCTGAGTAATTTGATTGGGATTTAGTTCGTAGGTAGTAATTGCAGTTGGCTTAATTACAATCTGTATTCCTTGAGTGTCCAAACCCGATGTTGTGACATTACTGACTGTTGAAACATTTTTAATATTGTTACTAAGTAATTGTGCAAAACGGCTTAAACTGGCATCATCGGTTTTGCCTGTTACAATAAATGTCCAGACAGGTACATTTTGAAAATCGACTTTTTGTACGCTTGACTTTTGCACAGCTGATTGTAATCCTGATACATTATTTATTGCAGATTGTACGTCGGTTTGAGCTTTATCAGGGTCAACCCCGTCGTTAAATTCTATTTCTACCACGGATGAGGAATCCTGAGAAGTAGAAGTTACTGTTTTGACATTGGATAGTCCCATGACTGCATTTTCAATTGGTATGGTAACCAAAGATTCTACATCTTGAGGTCCTGCTCCGGGATAAACTGTAGAGACAATGACGATGGGTATATTAATATTGGGATTAAGGACTCGTGGAATACTTAACAAACTGAAAATGCCTGCAAGCAAAAGTAAAATAATGACCATAATAACCAGGCGAGGATTATCATAGTACTTAGCTATTAGCATATCATCTAATTTAGGATCAAATTTAAGTTGAGAGATATATGATGATAATTTTCTTGCCATATGATTTATAGACTATTTCCTTGGGTAAGATTGCGAGTTATTATTTACTAATTGTTACTCTATCTCCATTAATTACATTACGGTTGAGGATCACAGTATCACCATTATTTAGTCCATTTAAAACACTGACGTAGCTGCCATACACATCTCCTAATTGCACATTTATGCTCTGGGCTTTATCTTTTACTATTTTGAAAACATATGCACTGGTTTCTGTTTGGTAAATAGCATCCAGAGGTACATAAGGATCGACAGAACTGGTATTAGGAATACCTATTGGCACTTCTACTGATATATATGAACTATTACTCAAATAGTATTTGGCGCTGGAAGGTAAAATATAAATTACACTGTATAGGCTACCATCAGTTGCATCACGGGAAATGTAATCTGGAGTTTGTTTAAAAGTTTGATTATTAACATGAAGTAAAGAAGGCTGAACGCGTGAAATAGTTTCAGCTAGATTTGCTGGAACTTCTAATATCGCTTTCACAGTTTGATCATTACAGGAAATTGAAGCTAAAGGTGTACCTGAATTTACTTGCTGGCCAAAGGTCACATAAATCTTGTCTACTACCCCATCACAAGGAGAGGCGGGATACATTAAAGACTGATTTATATAGGCTAATTGTAGCTGCAACTCGCTAATCTCTTTGTTTATGTCCAATGTTTTTTCCTGAATATTTAGTTGCTTTAAAGCTATATCACGTTGATCGTACTGTATTTGGGTATATGGTTGGTTGGCATCTGCTTGATAAGCCAACTGTCTTTGTTGACTATTAAGTTGATTTATAGTTCCTTGATATTGAGCTTGTAACTGCTCAGTTTGTAAAATAGCAGCTGAATTAGTTGCATCATAAGTTTGTAAATTTTGTAAGTTCTGATTGATTGTATTTAGAATTGTTTGATTTTGATTGATCAAATTAGCTGATTCAGTGGCTGAATCAGCAGTTAGTGCTCGTAATTGATCGTTATTGGATTGTGTGTTATTTGCTAAATCCTGTTGTTTGGCAAGTATATCCTTTTGTTCTTGATAAGTCTCATCTGTTATTTGATTTTGTTTTTGAGCAATTTCCGCTTGTATATCAACGGAGCTACCTCCCTGGTAATTAGAAGAAAGATAAACAAGATTAGTTCCTTTACTCACATTTTGTCCCTCTGTTACATTGACAGTCTGGATAATACCATTAGCTTGTGAGTTGATTGATACAACTCCTGATTTTTGTATTTGGGCTTGCAGTTGTTCCATAGGTGGAGTACCTATTTGATAGGTTTGTACTTGAATGATCGGAGCTTTTTGTTTAGTTAGTTTTGTGGGAGTATTGAGCAGATTTCCCAATAATATAACTACAAATAATAAAAAGAGTGTTAAAAAGAATGCACGAAATGGATATTTTTTTATTAGTTTTGAAGTTTTTTTGAGAGGAAACTTTTTTACCCATGATAATAAAATTTGAAATAATTTATTGAAAATTGACATAAAAGATTTATTGTGGACAGAATAGGAAATCGGACAGCTGTAACTGTTTCAGATATTAACATAAAAATAATGTAAATAGCAATCTAATGCGACGATAAAGCTTAGAGAGGATTTTTTATTTCTAACTTCGCATATAATCCAAGGTGGTCTGAGAGATAACTGTCTTTCCCATTAAATAAGGTTACTTTCTCATCAAACAAGTGTTTTGTATCCTTTATAGCAATGTTGTTATTGCTATCAATTATAAACATATAATCCACCCTTCCTGATTCTTTGGCATTAAAAACAAAAAACTTATCAATAAACTTAACTCTCCATAAGAATTTTAACGATTTTCTACCTTTCAAATAAGTTGGTAGAGAAAAATTTGCAAATACATCTTTTGCCTTATTAACTTTAATAAATCTGTTATATTGCTCTGATGTTTTTAAAAAATTGAAATCACCGGCAACAATAGCCATTAATTGTTTGGATTTAATATCTTCAAGTGTTGTATTTAAATCAGTAATTTGGGATTCCTGAATGGTTTTAAATATACCTTCTGAATCCCAAGTTTTATTTGGATTGGTAGTTAAGTATGTATTAATAATTGCTAGTGGTAGATCTTTAAACCGGCAAATCAGAATTCCATTCATAATAAACTTACCGTAAAAAGTGCTATTTTTAAAAGTTCCTCTTTTTGAGAACCGATTGAAACTCTCCAGTTCCAGCGGTAGTTTGGAAAAAATTACCAAACCGCCCTGGGGGCCATAGATAAATTTTTTATAACAAAGATAGGGAAATTGTTTTTGTAAGACTCTTTTTAAAATATGTAAATGAATATAGGTATGTACTTCCTGAAAAGCCAAAACGTTTGCGTCGGTATTGTTGATCGCGTCAGCCAGAGCTACATATCTTTCACTTAGATTAGTAGAAATCACAGGTACCCCTAATGTATTAAAACTAATCATTGATAATTGAGTTGCTGAATTTATCATGAGTAAATTATAACATGCTTCAGTTTGCTATTCAGTAGCTGATTATAAAATCGTGTTAGAATAATAGAATGCGTCATTTTTTCTATATTTTGTGCCTCTCTTTATGTATGTCAATTATTTTAACTATAACCTGGTACTTCCTCCCAGGGGGTAAAATAAGTTTAAACAGATATGTTTCTCCCTTGCCTTCATTTTTGACATTAACACAAAATAACCAAGTCAGAATGCTTGATTTATGGCTGCCAAGCCTTGGAAATAAACAAGCTTCAGCTGCTGATAAATACACTGCTAAGGCAATACTGATGTTTGATCTAACGGATAATAAGACACTGATGACAAAGAATATTAACTTAAGACTACCGATGGCCTCTCTAACCAAATTGATGACAGTTATTATTGCTCTTGAAAATCCTAAACCTGATGATCGTTATATCGTATCAGAATCAGATTTGGTTGGAGAAGATAGTATGGGTTTGAGTAATGGTGAAGTATTGACCCTTAATGACTTGTTATATGGAATATTTCTGAATTCGGCTAACGACGCAGCTGAAACAATTGCCAGTAACTTTCCAGATGGTAGAAGTGCGTTTATTAAGGCCATGAATAAAAAAGCCCAGGCAATAGGATTAACAGATACTAACTTTACCAATCCTACCGGTTTGCAGGGAGAAGGCAACCAGTATACAACTGCATATGATTTATTAGTTATCAGTAAATATCTTCTGCAAAATTTTCCGCAAGTGTTGAATATTTCCTCTCAATACACTCATACCATTCCTGCAACAAGCGAACACAAAGAGTTTGTCTTGAGTAATGAAGTCAATTTAATTACATCTTATCCAGGAGTAAAAGGTCTTAAAGATGGTTATACTCCTCAGGCTGGATGGTGTCTAATTAGTTATTTAGATTATGACGATCATAACATACTAGGGATTATTTTAAACAGTAAGGATAGAAGAGGAGAAATGAAAAATTTATTGGACTATTCTCTTGAAGAGATAAATATCTCTCCGCCACAACATTCCTAGTCTGTGACTCTGTATTATTTTAAATAGTTATTAATAAAGTTAAGTTAATTTTTTAAACTGGTGTCTTATAAAGAAACATTATATCCTTGGCACAATCTATACCAGGACGCGAAAGAATAGTGAGCTGAGGAACAGAAACTGGAATAGACACGTTCTGATCGCCAATGCGTTTTAATTGTGATCCTTGGGGAGTAAGTGATATAGGATTAAAATGGTTTTTAAGATAGATGACTTTTTCTGGAAGATTGTGTGTTTGAACGAATCTTACCACTTCTTGGTTAATGGAATTGTCATTGTGTACTAGCGTACGTACTATGGCACTTCTTCTTTTAAAGACTAATCTTTCATCTATTTGTTTTCTTGGAGGTAAATGGACGGTATGAGTAAGTAAAGTATATACTTTTTTTAAGTCTGGTTTAAACACTACCATTCTGCTTGAATTGACAGAGCCTTTTGGATAAAAATGTTTTGTTTGAATGGGTGTAGTAATAATTTCATATGGTTGTAAATGTGTTTGCAAAAAAATATATCCAAAATATGTTAAGAGTAAATCCATTGTTTCTCTTGAAGGTTTTAAAGAGTGACTATCTCCATTAGTTATACTACGTTTTTGTAAATCTATAAGATCTTTTACATACTCTACAAAAATTACTGAAGAAAAAAATCTATCTATCAAATCTGTCTGTGTTTTCCCTGATGTTTTCCTCAAATCAGTAATATCTGGATAATTATTTCTATTCTTATCTAAATAATTTCTCGCCAAAGAAGAGAAGTCAGAAGTATCTTCCAAACTGATGGATTCAAGTGATGGAACAAAACTTGTATCAGTCTCGACTATTTGTGCCATGATCTAAATACATTTTAATTTATTTGTTTTGTAATTCTATGTGATCTAGCTAACAATTTAATAGATTGCTCAAATAGAATTTATGCGGTAAAATATGCATTAGGAGCCGCGGTGGTGAAATGGTAGACACAAGGGCCTTAAGAGCCCTCGACTATAATGGTCGTGAGAGTTCGAGTCTCTCCCGCGGCACTAAACGCGCAGAAGCGTAACAAAAACGGCAGTTAGAGATTAAAAAAACGTTGGTATAGCAACGTCAAGTTTTTTAGTCATACTTACCCAGTTTTCCCATTTAAGTATCTAAATTTACCTTTGCAATCAGTGAATTTTGTTAATCTTCTCTTAAGGAGATATCCATTGAACCATAACTTAGCATGAGTAAGTGATTGTAACGAACGGAGTGAGAAAAGTCTTGCTTCAAGATGCCCGTTGAGTTCTTCAATCATATTAGAAGTAATCGGTGCTTG
>DAIDHK010000019.1 GCA_027459725.1 Candidatus Levyibacteriota bacterium | reverse complement strand
CCATCCATACTTCCCCTGTTTGTATTGATTTCCCAGCGTACCCTGCCACGTTCCATTATTTCCATTACCTGATTTATCTAGAACAGTGGTACTCCCCGGTCCCTCTTCGAAGTTGTAATACGCCACTGGACCTGGTGTATAGTTATACAAATTCTGTACATCCGTAGCAGAGAGAGCACGGTTATAAATGCGGAAATCATCTAGAATTCCAGATAAATAAAGATTATTCCCCAGTGAACCAAGACTCAGGCTAACAGAACCTCCATTCTCAGGTGTACCTGTCTCAGGTTGTGATGAAACTAAGTTACCATTGATATATAAATTGATCACTGATCCATTATATGATTCTGCTAGTAAGTACCACATATTTGTTTGTGGTGTAATTGCATAGCCATGATCATGATAAGTTGAATCAGTGCCATAAAAACCATATACTAGTTCGGGTGTTCCTGAAATTATTCCAGCTCTACCTCCGGTAGAATAATAATAAAGATAATAGACGTCCTGTGCATTCGTGGACCCAAAAATGAAACTTTCCGTGGGTAAAGAAGAGAAATTGACCCATGACGATATAGTCCACTTTGTCAGAGCAAGTGTTGAAGAGGCTGGAATATTTATATATTGGCTACTTCCATTAAACCCCCCACCATTACCAAATTTACCAGCAGGATTTGCAGCTCCAGTGTATCCAACTCCAGTTCCGTTATTATTATCACCACTGCTATCTTTTACTTCCCCAGAGGTACCATTCCAGCTATTTTCATCCATCTTCCAATACCCTACTAATCCATTATTTAACGCAGAAAACTGATTATTTATGGCAGTCCCCAATACTGCACTGGAACCGGTTTTTGCCCCCCGGGAAATGTAGTCTGAGAGGATTTGTGATGGTGTACGCGCATAGGTAAAAACTTTAAAGTCATCCAAAAATCCTTTATAATATCTGTTATTAATAGCTCCATTCCCGTTACCTATAACAGGGGTGACACTGCTTGTATCAACACTTCCGAGATTGCTATTACCTACCGAAGCGACTTGAACGCTATCAACGTAAAGATAAAATGTATTGCCATTTCTTACTGCATCAAAATAGTGCCATTTCCCATCATTTAATGGTTGAGGTGATGAAATTTGTTGGGAACCATTATTAAATACTACCCCTGATGAATCTCTGGCGTAAAAGTATAAAGAATTTTGTTGTAAGCCGACTTCTAGATCAGTATTACCACCATTATAACCGCTATTCCAAAGTTGTGCAAAGCCCGAGCTCGTAGATTGAGTAGTTCTAAACCATCCCGAAATGGTAAAATTATTTGCTCCAAATGGAATATCTTTACTAACAGATATATAGCTTGTACTACCATTAAAATATAGACACTTACCACTTACACATTGATCTTCGCTTTGCCACGTTGGTAACGTCGAGCCCAAAAGTGTTCCATTATACCCATTTGTCGTACTGTCTTTTGCTAGAGTACCCTGCCCATCATCAAACTTCCAGTATGCTACTGGTCCAGCTCCAACCTGCTCTGTCCCAAATGAAGTTGTTGGTATAACAACTCCTACTTGTTCATAAGCATTCTGTCCTGGATTCTCGTAGAGATTGGTAATTTCTGTAGCTGAGAGAGCTCTGTTATATACACGGACATCATCGATAAGACCATTCGTCACAGAACTAGTCAACAATGCATTGTTGTAGTTATAAGCTCCCAACCAGTTATAGGTATTAGAGGGAAATACAGCTGCATTTGTCCAAGCGACACTATTTGACAGTACTCCATTTACATACAAACGCAGATACGAACCATCCCATGTTCCAACTAAATATCTCCATGTATTATCGTTTACATTTTGCGTTGATTGAACAGCTTGATAGTTAGAACCTTGCGTTGTCCCACTATTTGTTCCTGAAAAAAAGTAGGCTTTTGACTGCCAAACTCCTAATAGAATACCTCCAACATTTGAACTGGTTTGCTCATCAGAAGAAAAAATTGTGCAATTAGCAGTTGAACACACCTCAGAGGTTTTTATCCAACCTGCGATACTAAATTCACCAGATGGATCCAAGGTCGATATGTTTGTTCCTATATTTACATACTGACTACTCCCATTAAAGTTTCCAGCATTCCCATACTCTCCACTAACTGGGGAAGATGTACCACTATAGCCACTCCCAGTCCCATTATTCCGATTCACACTGTAATCCTTAACTTCACTAGTGGTATCATTCCAGGAATTAGCAGTCTCATTCATGGGCCAATATCCAACCAGTCCATTTTCTCTATAAAAAAGAGTGGGATTAGTTCCAGGAGTAGCATCGGGATTCCCATAGTACATATACAGTGTATAGGTGGTAGTATTGGCAGGAATTTGATCTACTCTTACCCATACTTTGGTTGTAGTGGTATTACATCCATATGAAGCACTTGTGTCTATAAAATACGGGAGAACATTGCCTGTTACTCCTGATGTGAAACGCAGATCTGAACAATTACTCTGCAGTTTACCTGCGCTAATTAGAGATGAGGTATTGATAGTTCCCACTTGTACATCAATACCAGATACAGTAGAGGCATTATTGGGAATAGTCAGTGTGAGTATCTGTCTATATCCCCAGCTGGTGTTATACCAGGCAGCCTGAGCTTTTTTGATATTCACATTTAGTGATATGAATGATATTGTGAATAATATAAACAGACTTAAAAATATTAAATAAAAATACCTGCTATGTCTAAAATAATCTAGTTTTAATCGATATTCTGTTAAGAGTTCTGCTAAATTGCTGGGTAATTTTACTTTTGAACTATTTGACATGTGTGAATATAACAAACGTTTAAATATCGGTTTATTCATATCGATGTATTTCCTTTTTATGACTATTTTAGCGTATCCTATCTATGTAGCAGTTGCAATAACTGAGCTGACAGACTTTGTTATATTGACTAGATTTAATAAATACCCCATAAATATATTATCATGCTTGATTCCTGATTTATAGATGAAGCTATTTGGTTTTTTATTTAAACGTAAGTCAACTACAACAATACTAGCTATTGCAGTAATATTAGTGGGAGGAACAAAGTATTATCTAAGCAATTCACAAATTTTAGTCTCATTTCAGTCCACCCATAATAATAAAAAAGATGCTGCAGTACTGGGTACAAATACTCAGGCTTCTTTAGCTGACAATTTATTCCAAGTTAATATTCCCGCAGAATTTACTGCTAGCGTAACCTTTGATAGTGGGTTGAATTTAAAAAAAGGAATTACAGTTTTAGGTGATAGCATTTTTAATGGTAACACTACTTTTAATAAAGGCATAACTACCAATGGTCAAAATATATTAGCAGGTGCTGGAAGTGTGATAGCATCTACGGTGACAGCACCAAACTTATTATATTCAGTTAAAGGTGGAAGCGGAATATCCATCTCAGGTGGTCAAACACCAACAATTACCAACAACGGAGTGCTATCATTTCAAGGCTCTACTGGAGCAATTAACTTAACTGCTGGAAATGGTATCTCGATAACTGGTACAACTATAACTAATGCTGATAATGGTTCATCACAAAATATTTTTAAAAATATCGCAGTTTTAAATCAACCAACCATAACTGCTAATTCAAATAATGATACTCTTAATCTGGTTGCCGGTAGTGGCATAGGACTGGTAACTGACTCAGTCAATAAAGATGTCACTATTACGAATACATTAGGAGGTGCAGTGGTCTCTGGTACGCAAAACTATCTTAGTAAGTTTGCCACTTCTTCTACCCTTGGTGATTCATTACTGTATGATAGTGGGACTGGTCTTGGAATTGGGACCACTATCCCGATTGGTCTTTTTGACATAGATGGACAAGTACCTGGTCAATCATTGTTAAATTTAAACTATACAGGCACCGATCAAAACATTCTTACAGCTTCCAGATCAGGAATTACAAAATTTGTTCTGGATTATAATGGTAACATCACAACAGGGACATGGAATGGAAGTACTATTTCACCAACATATGGTGGAACTGGTTTAAGTACTTATACAACGGGAAATTTATTATATGCCAGTGCTTCGAATACATTATCAAGCTTACCAATTGGTACAAGCGGATATGTACTTACAGCATCAGGGGGGCTTCCGCAATGGGAACCAAGTACTGGTGGCGGTGGAGGGTGTGCCCAGTGTGTAGAGAATTTTCCTATTTCCTCATTGACAAATATTGTAGCGGCAAGTGCTAGTGCGGTAGTACCACTTACTTTAAGAGGTACTAGTGATAACTCTGCTGATATTTTGGATGTAGAGAATAACACGGGTTCTTCAAAATATTTTGTAATTAATTCCTCTGGTAACGTCACAACAGGGACATGGAATGGAAGTACTATTTCACCAACATATGGTGGAACTGGTTTAAGTACTTATACAACGGGAAATTTATTATATGCCAGTGCTTCAAATACACTATCAAGCTTACCAATTGGTACAAGCGGATATGTACTTACAGCATCAGGGGGGCTTCCGCAATGGGAACCAAGTACTGGAGGCGTTAGTTATTTTCAGCGTAATAATGGAAGTATATCTCCTATCAACATAACAGATGACTTGTTAGTTGGCGCAGTAGCAACGTCGAGTGCTCTGGAAAGTTTGAGTGGAACTTTAGCGACAACTGGTAACCAAGCTGTCATTAATGCAAACGGCTTAACATCTGGTAATGGGCTAAATCTTCTTTCTACATCAGCTAATTTGACCTCTGGGAGTTTATTTAATATCAATTTAACGGGAAATTCTGCTTTTAGTTCAGGAATTTCTTCAATTGCTTGGAATCCGACAAGCCCAACAACAGCAACTGGTGATTTATTAGATTTAAATGTTGGCAGTAACGGAACACTAAATAACATTTTTAATGTCGAAAATGGTGGATCTTCAGTTTTTTCAGTCTCACAAGATCAAATTACTGCAGGGATTCCCATGCATATTAACGCCCCTGGAGATTTTTCATTAGCTTATGATTTATCATTCACGAATCCTGTCTTATCAAGTATCAAAAGTAATAGTTCCTTAAATATCTATGCAGGCCTTCCTTATAATTCAAGCTATCTGACCTTAGGGACATATAACGCGGGAGTAGTCGTGATTGATTCACAATCACTTAGTGTTAATAACGCAGCTTCTATCTCAGGACAACTTTCAGTAGGTACTACATCACAAGACAGTGCGAATACTGGTAATTTGTATGTTACCAATAGTCAGGTATATGGTAAAGCATTGGCTATATTCAATCAGACTGAGAATGCTGATATACTGAGCGCCAGTAATTCTGGTGCAAGTGTATTTACTGTTGGTAATAATGGTAATCTGAGTGTAAATGCATTAAGTGGATTCAGTGGTAATCTTTTGTCTTTAAGTACTAACGGAACGAGTGAATTTGCTATAAATCAAGCAGGTAATTTGAGTTTGGGAGGTAATATATCTTCAAATGTTGTTCCCAATGCTAATAACTCATATAATCTTGGTTCTAATGCGAATTATTGGAACAATGGTTATATCACTACACTATACACATCAAGTATTATAGGAGCTAGTAATGGTATAAGTGGCTATATCCAAAGAAACAACGGAGCAATCTCTCCAACGAATATAACAGATGATTTACTCTTGGGAGCTACCAGTACTGCAAGTGCTATAACTAAATTTTCCGGCTCTAACTCGGGAGTATCATATATCAACTCTGGCAATTTTGGCTTAGGTACAGTAAATCCGAAAAGTCTTCTTGAGGTTAAAGGGGGTGGATCAGGAGGAAATGCGCTTGGTATATTTAATCAGATTGGATCGAGCAATAATGATATTCTGACTGCAAGCGCTGGAGGTACAATGCGATTTACCATCGGTTATAACGGTAATGTGACACAGAATAATATTGACACGACCAATACGGCTTTTAACTTAACTGCTAATTCACTAACGACAGGTACTGCTATGTCGCTTAACTCTACATCGGCTAATTTGACTTCCGGTGGGTTATTAAATGTTAATTTTACTGGTAACTCTACATTTAATTCAGGAATTTCTTCAATCGCTTGGAATCCTACTAGTGCCACTACGGCCACAGGAGACTTACTTGATCTAAATGTCGGTAGTAACGGGACGTTAAATAATATCTTAAATGTTGAGAATGGAGGATCATCAGTTTTTTCCGTTTCACAAACTCAAATTACCGCCAATGAACCATTTGCGCTTAATTCACCTGGGAATTTGAGTATAGGTTATGATATCAATCTTACTAACCCGATATCTTCAGCCATTACGTCAGCTGCTCCTATTAATATGTATGCAGGTGATGTGTTTAATTCAAGCTCCTTAACTCTTGGCACCTATAATGCTGGAAATGTGGTAATAGATTCGCAAGCATTAGTTACCCTTCAGTCAGCTACAGTATCTGGACAATTAGTTGTTGGCAATACATATTCTCCAGCAATGACTATGGGAGAAGCTTATATCACTAATTCACAAACTTTTGGAAAGTCTCTTCTTACTCTTAATCAAACAGAAAATTCTGATATCTTTACGGCATCGAATTCTGGTACACCGGTATTCACGATTGCCAACAATGGCAATACTACAATAGAAAATGCAGGATTGTGTGTGACGAATCATGCTGGAGTTTGTAGTGTGAGTATGAGTCCAGGAAATATATATGCTGATGCCGCACTTAATACTGGTGCAGACGTAGCAGAAGATTACGTCTCATCACAAAATCTCGTGCCAGGAGATGTGGTAGTCATGGCAAATGATGGCAATTCCGATGCCGTAGTAAAGGCAACAAGTCCAAATCAAGGAGGATTATTAGGAGTTGTTTCAACCAACCCAGGTGTTACTGTCAATTCAGGTGCCAGAACAGACTCTAGCCATCAGTATCTCTACCAGATAGCACTAGTCGGGCGTGTGCCGGTAGAGGTGTCCAGCGTAAATGGTACGATTAAAGTCGGAGATCCTTTAACTTCATCTTCTATTCCCGGAGTAGTTGTGAAATCCACAACTCCTGGTTTAATTGTTGGTAGAGCGCTGCAGGATTACAATGATGCCAATCCCAATGATACGGGAAGTATTCTAATTTACACAAATGTTTCATGGTTTGATCCAACAATTAGTATAGCTTCGGATGGAAATATAACTCAGTCTCAATCCAATTCCTCAACTACTCAGATTGCCAGTGATGGCTCACTAAATACGCAAAACACCCCAGCAATAGTTGGGAGTAATAGTTCAAATTTGTCTCTTACTGTATTACAGTCACAATTTAACACTCTCCAATCGCAAGTAGCTTCCATTTCGGCTGAGGTTAACAGCTTAACTGCATCTCAAGCAAACCTTCAAACGCAGATTAATTCACAAGCACTACCGCAGTTCTCTGCAACAATAAGTGCCCAACTGGATAATAATACTTTGACTGTCGATAGCATGGGCAACGCTACAATTTCCGGAAAATTAACCGTTTTAGGTAGAACAACATTGGGAGATGTTGGTATCACCGGAAATATAAATGCGGGATTATTAACGATTAACGGATTAAACGGTAGTTTGGATAGTATAGGCCAGCCTTTGATGCTGCAAAGTATGGCAACGGCCGGAATTAATATAGAGAATGGTGCGATCACAATCGATAATACTGGAAATATGGTGATTAACGCTCAAATCACTGCTCAAAAATTAAATATTGATACATCTAACACGCAAATGGCGTCCTTAGGTAAGGCTATAATCAATAAAGGAGAAAGTAGTGTTACTGTAACTACTGATGCCTTAACGGCTAACTCAGAAATCTTTGCGACACCTGTTGATATGCCAATCCCCGTATCTACCTCGAAAACTGGTATTAATACATTTGTTATCCGATTATCAACTGTGCAGAATGCTAATATTACGGTAAACTGGTGGGTCGTGAATTAATTATAAATTATGAAATTACATAAAGCATTGAATACAGTGACGCCATTATCCAAAGCTATAGCATTATTTTTTTTCATTCTATTTCCCTTAGTAGGATTTTACCTGGGGTTAATATCTGGGGAGATTATAGCTATAAGCAAATTTGAGACTATTCATAACCGGGTAGTATACATTAGGGATATAATAATTCCTACACCCATTGTATCTCCTACTCCGATTGTTAGAATTAGTCCGGTGTTTAAAAAAAAATAAATGTATTCTATGTCTCTTTTACCTAAATCAATTCAGTTAGAAGGTTTCCGCATATCCGGACAGAGGTCGCCCAGTGGACAATTATTACAAGTGTGGCGTCTGGAAGTACAGCAATGTCGTCCATGTAGAATTAACATTAAGGAAAATCTATCCAGTACTTTTGAGGGACTATATCTATTAAATCTTGCTCAATTCGTACGGGATCTTTAGAATCATAAAGACCCAGTTTATGGGACATGCGAATCATATGTCTGTCAATGATTATTCTTTCAGGTTTATGAAAAGCACAACTGAGTACAACATTGGCGGTCTTTCTAGCACTCCTGGAAGATAATCCAAATTTTTTATATTGTTTGGCACTTTCCCGCTAAATTTGTCCACGATCATTTGTGCTGCATCTTTGAGTAATTTTGTTTTATTCCAGTGAAAATTTATTTTACTAACATATTTATCCAGATCTTCTCTGGTAGCAGCGGCCATTTTTTCAGGTGTAGAAAAATGCTCAAATAATACAGGTGTTACATTATTAACGCCAACATCAGTAGATTGGGCAGCAATTATATACTTCTTAAATACTGGAGGAGATTTGAAGGAGTAGTCAAAATAATATTAAACTCATCTTTTATCTTATCTGCTTTAAAACGTTTCGTATTATATGAGATAAGAAAGGTAACATTTGCTTTCTTAGCTCCAGCAACAATATGTGCATCATTAATGTCTAAAACATGATCTGAGAATTCTTTTTTTATTTCTTCCAGTGTCTCATCTAAATCGACAACGCTAAATCTTGTCTGTATCAATTGTTGAAGTTCTAGAGAGGAGAGATTAAGTCTATTTACTACTTTTTCTAATTCTTCATTTGATTTATTTGAAATGAAGAGCTCTAATTCACTTGTCTGATTGAGAAGAAGAAATGCCGCACCAGTTGATGAAATGAGCGAGGAAATAAGGACATCTGAGTCAACGAATACTTTCAAAGTCATCTTTATAATTGTTTTCTAACATTTGCTAACGTTTCCTGTATTCGTGACAGTTCTTTAATATCTTCTTTTTCAGCATTAAATAAATCATGATCAAGCCCTGTAAAGACGAAAGAAAGAGAACTAGCCGGAATTCTATAGACTTTACCTATCTTTTTGGCAATAATTTCACCACGACCAATGAGATCATATACTGTATTTTTAGAGAGCTGAAGCATTTCTGCTACTTGCTCTGGGGTGTATACTTTTATGGACGAAACATTACTAATCATGACTAAATAGTACTAAACATGAATAAATTTATCAAGATCTAATTTCGTTAGCTTTCCATAGACATTTAGTAGACTAGGCACGATTTGGTTCCAGAATCTACCATGCTCGCCAGCTAATATAGTTGCTATTAATAATTGGAAAGGATTTTCAAAATTAAGAGCAATTTTAGCATCAGGGTATACTTTTTTTAAGCGTTTAATAATTTCTAGAACTTTTTCCTGTTTAGTCATAGCGATAAGTTATCATAACTGTTGTATATTTCATATTATAAGACTGCTGTTAAACGTGTCGGACTTTTTTACGAATTAACTCGATAGCTAAATTAAGTAGATATAAAAATTTATTGATTACCAAATCCTGTGCATGAAGATATTCAACATCTACTCCTCCAAATCCGCGTTTAAAGATGGATATTGTATAAAATCGATGCTGTTTATCAGTTTCTGGAGCAACTCCCCAGAAATTATATATTTTCATTCCAAGTTTCTTGGCTTCTTTAATTGCCTCCCATTGAATTAAATATGCACCTGGATATTTTCTCCCTTCAAGAGTACTGGCGCCATAATGATAAGCTGCCTCTTTATTATAAAATATGATGAGTGCCTGTGCTAACAGTTTTCCTTCAAATTCGGCACTATATAATAAGGCGGTTTTACCGGCAGAAAATATTTTAAATTGCTCATACAAAAATTTGAATGAAAATGGAACAAACTTTTGTCTTTGGGCAGTTTGTAACTGTAATTCATAGAATGCTTTTATATCGTCAGGATCTGTTGAGGTCTTAATCTTTATTCCAATCGTTAGAGACTTTCTAATTTCATACCGAGTTGCTTTGCGCATATTTGCTAATAGTTTTTCTTCAGAATCAGAAAGATTTAGCTGGTTGGTTAATTCGGCGTGTAAATGAAGAGGTGCGCTGATAAATCCATTTCCTTTAAACAAACTGCGGGAAAAATCGTCAGAAATCAATTGAGGTCGAACTCTTACGAATACACAATTATTTTCTTTAGCGATTTGTCTAATAGTATTTACAAATAAGTTTACCAATAAATTTACATTCCAATCTAGAATCGGTCCCCCAGGTACCGTAAGATAACGTCCACGTTTGGCTGGTTCTACTATACTTAGCATTACCCCAGCTAATTTATCATCATGGTAAAAACCTGTACGTTGTATTTTTTTACCAAGTGCAAGATGAAACTCACCCCATTCCCATGATTGGAGAAAATTAGCTTCCTGATGCAGTTTGAGAAAATCATCCCAATGTGTTTTATTATTAATATTTTTTATTGTATATCGAGCCATATATTAATCCTCTCTATAATCCTTAACGCTTGTTTAGGAGAAACATTTAGATGTGTTGGCAAATTTAAAATCTGACGAGATATTGTTTCTGAATTTTTACATTGCTTGGCGTAATCTGTTTCGTCCTGATATTTTTTAGGTGCAATGGGACTGTCATACCAGATATCAGAAACATAAATACCATAATTTTTTAGATAGTTGATTAACTTTTCTCTATTGTTAACAAATATTGGAAAGCGCAGATTGGTTGATAATAATACATTATCGAAAACGTATTTGTTTATCACCTTTAAATTTAGATGTTTAGAATAAATTTGAGCAATAGATTTCTTATGATGCAAATTTTTCTCAGAAGATTCAAATTGTTTTATTATTAATCCATGATACCAGGATGGTAAACCGATTAAGTGATTATCTAAATAGCTCATAGGTTGGGATAATAGGTTTAATTTTTTAAAGGTCCAATGAAGTAATTTGCCTAGTTTGACCGGGTATAACAATTTTATTTTAAAAGTAAGTGAAGGGTATAATCTGTCTATAAATTGCTGCTTCTCATCTAATTTATAAAAAGTAAAGTCGTTATTATTCTTGTACTTTTTATTTCTTATGATTAAAGCACCACCTGAAATAGCATCAATTATTTTATCCTGACTAAATGACATGGTGGTAAAATCTCCTATAGTTCCAGCCTCTCTTCCATCCATATACTTAGTTCCGATACTATGTGCCAGGTCTTCAATAAGTATTAGATTGTTTTCCATACAAATTTTTTCTATTCCAGTTATGTCACTTGGATAGCCAAGAGTATTTTGAATTATAACTGCTTTAATTTTTTTATTCTTTTCAAGAGCTTCATTTAATATTTTTGCTGAGAAGTTTAAATCATCTTCTGATATATCTAAATATTCTATGTTTAAATTACAGTTTTTTATGGCTTTATAAACTGCAAAACATGTAAATCCATTAATTGCTATAAAACTATCTTTTGGCAAATTCGCTATTTTTAATGCAGTTTCAATTGCCTGTCTTCCTTTATAAAAAAATAAGATCTGTTGTCCATTATATTTTTTAAGCAGAAAATTATTTAATTTTCTAGTGTAGTCTGCACTATTTTGTATTGTTAATGTTTTAAAGACAAAAGATAAATTATAATTGGAACCAAGAGAGTTAAAAATGTTCATATTAATTATCTTGACTGATAAACTTATTGATCTCTTCAGAAACACTTTGTACATGAGTAAATTGTGGAGAATGCTTGGCTTTGCTTATGATAAGCAATTTAGACCTCCCAATTTTTGAGTGAATTAATTTTGCATCTGATAGAGGTGTAACTTTATCTAATTTCCCCCAGATGATTAACGTAGGATTGGTAATTTTTTCAAGGTCCTTACCAAGGTCAGTATTTATCAGGTTTTTCATAGTTACCTGCAATATAGGATTTGCTTCTTTATAATCTTTCTCACGTGCTATTTTGTACAGTAAGTTTTTTAACCTTTGAGAAGATGTAAGTTTTTTACCTGACTTAGCAAGATATTTAAAAAATAGTCTTTTTAAACGTATCCTTGCCTCATTATGATGAATTCCTGCGCTGTCGATTAGAATAAGCTTTTGATATAGAGTCGGATATTTAACAGCGAAGGCCAATGCGATACGCCCACCGTTTGAATGTCCTAAGAGAATAATATCGTTATTTTCCCGTTGATCGATAGTTTTTTTTAGCCATTGAACATAGTCTTCCAGTGTCCATGGTTTAGTTATATTTGTATGCAAACCAGGTATTTTTAAAATTTCAAAGCTTAATCTTTTCTCTGTTAGTTCTTCTTCTAAATGTTTCCATTTCTCGATTGAATAAGACCATCCAGGAAGAATTAATATTTTTGTCATAATCCCCATCGCTTTCTCCTAATTATCCAGATCTTTTCACGACGGCATAGTTTAAGGACATTGTTCTTGTCAGCTAACATATGTTCAACTACACCTTCGAGGAACCTTGCTCCTTTAAAAAGAATTGTTTCTCCGCCATCTAAGTTATTTTCTAAATAGTCTACAACATCTTTTGGTCCAAGAAAAACTTCTATCTTATCTTTATCTTTAATTAACTCCTGAAGTATTGGATAAGTATATTTTTTTACACGAGGGCCCATTAATATGATCTTATTAAACTTTGCACTTGCGATTAATTCAGCAAGTTTTTTATGTTCTTCCTCTTCTTCTTTTCCTTGCTCCAACATATCACCTAAGACTGCCCACTTATTTTTAGCCGGCAGTTGTACAAACATATCAATAATTGCCTGCATGCTTGAAAGATTAGCGTTGTATGAACTATCGATTAAAGTAGTTCTCTTTAAACCTTCAAATTTTGAACTCCTTCCTGGAGGAAGAGTAAACTTGCTAAAGGATAAATCAGGTTTAATTCCCAGGTATTTTAACAATGAAATGGTCATTCCAATGGAATAAAAAACTTCTTGAGGAACTAAGACAGGAAGTTGATAACTTTTTTTATCGATTATGAATTCAGTCCCTTTATCTGATAATCTATAATCATCCAGGCAATCTTTTTTTATGATATGCATCTCTACGTTAGTACGAGGAAATTGTTTAGCCATTATCTCATTATCTCCAGCGACAAGAGCCAGGTCTTTTGTATATGCTAAAAAATATCCAAATTCGAATGCGATTGCATCTTCCACATTATAAAACTTATTTTGTTTGACAAGATTATCAAAATTCATGCTATGTGTTCTTGAGCTGCTAACCCAGAGCGTAATATTCGGTTTAAGCAAAGAAGCGAGAAATTTTCCTTCATTAGGACGGTCACAATCCGCTTCGACGATATACAATTTTTCTTTAAAAGGCTTTTTAAATGCTTTAAAAGGGGCAAGGAAGAACAAACTTAACCACTCGGTTATAAATAACGTTGTTCTATGCAGGTCTAAAATATCGAAAGGAATACCGTAAGAACTGTTTGCGTGATAGGAATATTTGACATTATTTGCTAACTGAGATTCTATTAAATGAAGTAATGTTGTTTTTCCGCTTGATCCTGTGATAACTACAATAGTTGGTTTCCATATAGTAAGTTGAATTTTGGCAAAAAAGGCAAAATATGAGGCAATGGGAAAATACAGGACTTGTTTAAATTTCTCCAGCATGCTGATATTTTAGCTCTTTTTTATAGAAATAGCCATGAGCTAGAGCTTCTTAAAAAGGTAATATGGAGGTTGATTATAGATTATTTTATACTTCTTTGACTTTTCAAGTTTTTGTATTAAATCTAATTCATATATCTTTGGTGAGGTGTTGCCTGTCATTTGATTACGTGTAATTATCGCAAAGTAGTCCGAATTTTTGAGTCCATAAGGAAAGCTATAGGCATATTCTCTATGTGAAACGTGCGGACGTATTTCTGGTGATGAATCGACTCTAGCGTTTTGTGGAATTTTTTCCAGAGCATTCTCAAAATTAATATCATTTTGTGTAATTTTGTACATTGTACAATAACAATTTGGACTAATTGGTAGAGGAGAATTAGTATAGTTATCCCTTATTGTATAAATCAATAATAAAATTCCAATGATTATCATGATTTTTGTAGAGTATTTATTAAATTTACTTATCTTTCCGATTAGATATTTAACAAAAACTAGTGCATAGATAGTAGAAATCATCATGAAAGGTATTAATCCACTTTCATAGTGCAAAATGGGAGATGTCATAAATGCCTTAGAACTTAAAACATTTAGAAGTATTGTAGGCATTGAGGGAAGAATAAAAGGTAATGCCAGCAATGGTAGGTAAGCAAATGGTTTTAGGATGAGAAGGTAATATTTTATTGCATAGCCACTGATTAATAGGCTGCCTGATTGTGTAATAAGAGAAGAGAAAGTAGATGCTAGTGAAGGCTGAGAAGTGTTATCACCTGCCTGCAACTGATAAAAAGCAAGCGACCATGTTTGATGACCGGTGCTAAAAATTGGAATTAGAAGTCCTAAGTCTAAAAAAAACCAGCTTATACCAATTAGAGTCGTAATAACCCCTAGACGGTGGTTTTTTAGAAAGAAAAATATCACTATTCCCATCGTGCTTATTATTAAGGTGACGTCTTCTCTACATAATAGAGCTAAAAATATAGCGAAGTAGTATAGTTTATATTTTTTGATATAGGCTAAATAATAAGCTAAGATAATGATTGGTATGGCAAGTGTTATACTATGAAAGTCATAAATATTAGCCCATTCTAACGAAGGATGTAAAATATATAATGCAACTAATACAAAAGAAAGAAATTTGTTTTTAAGCAGTTTTTGACTAAGTAGATATACTGGGATTATTCCCAGTGAGATTATAAAAGATTGAAAAATCAGTAATAAATTTACGTTATCCCAGATATAGTAGATAGGTGAAATTATAGCTAAAATAATATCCGCATGAATAGAAAAACGTAATAAGTTATTTTCTCCATTGGTAAGTGTAAAGAAATGACCATGGATTGTATTCCACATGGTTTGATCCATATTACCCAGATCAAATCCTGAGAAAAAGGCCGCTTGACGCTGAATCGATAACCAGCTAAAAAGGACTGTATAGAGTATGATAATTATAACCAATAAAATTCTAAACCAATATAATCTAATTTTATGAAAAATTATATTCATACATAAATGAGAGACATATAGATTATAATAAATATTATTTGCTGAACTTTTACTGAAATAGACGAGTTGCTACTGTATAAATTAGTTTATCAATTCAAAATAATATTGACACCAGATATCTCCTTATCTTATTCGTACTCATTTTTGCAGCAATTTCCATATATTTTTAGAATAATTCGCATATGAATTATATATCAAATAATAAGAGTAATTCTATGAGGATTACAAGTTTGATATTTGGGAATAAGGGAATGATATCTAAATAATTTACCTATGATGGTATCAATATTACCCTCTCCAGCTATTATTTAATGATGTACCAGAGAACGCGATGAATTTAACATTGATCATTTCAGACTAAGATGCTTTGGAAGGTACTTTTATTCACTGGATTGACTAGAATATTCCCTCAAGTGAAAAAAGACTAGGAGAAAATGTATTGGTAGATGGAACTAGTGTAAGCTTGAATAGTAAGAATAAAACAGAATATACTGGTCCTTGTCCTCCATGCGATAAACATCATTATCATTTAACGCTTTACACACTGGATAAAAAAATAGGTTTTGACAGACCTCCTAAAATTAAAGTCATTGAATCCGCAATGAATGGACACATTATTATACATTTACAATTAAATGGCCTCTATATTCGCTCATAATTATCTACTTAAAATATATAAGTTTTTCATGTAAAATACTATTATGTCATCCCAAGGATCTGAAATAAAAGCTGCGCTTGAGCACGTACATGAATTAGTCTTGAGCCGCAACGCGCAGCAAATAGTCAATGGTGAAAGCTTAATCGGTAGGATTAATACTTTTATTGCCGTGAAAATTACTAAAATTGTTGGATCGATGTGGTGTGCGTATGTATTTGCTATATTAGCACTTATTTCTCTACCCGCGGCTATTGCGTCAGGCAGTCCGATTATTATTATTGGTTGGATCGCTCAAACATTTTTACAATTAGTGTTGCTACCTATAATTATTGTTGGACAAAACGTACAAGCAGCAGCAAGTGATAAACGGGCAGAAAAAGATCATGAAACTCTCATGGCCATTCATACATTAAGTGCTCAGATATATAAGATAAATCGTCAGCAGACTCAGATTTTAGATTTATTGGATAAAACTTCTAAGTAGAATAAGTATCGATTTAATTAGTAATATCAAATATTGTAGACCGCCTGGAAGCTGATTTCGAAAACTAAATTTAACCTTCATATCAGTAAATTGGATCCAAGCATCCATCCAACTTGTGGTGGTTGGGACTAAGAAGGGGCCGATAGGATAGTCGGATGATTTATTGATATATACAATACTATTTATTCATAGACTCTGTGTTTTAATTTTTTTGTAACATTTATAGTACGCTAATTTAGCTTTACTTTTTCTAAAGTTGTTACAATTTCGTTACAAAAGATCATCTTAGATGTACATTTTGTTAGCCATTTTCAAAAAGTTATAATGCCTGTTTATACTTATTTTGTGTAATAGAAGTCACACATGCTACACCACAGCTGTATATTTGTTCATGAGCAACACTTCTCATATTTTATAGTATAGATTTTATTATTTTATCATCAAGAGCAAAAATGATGAATATATCATGGACAATCTTTAATAAATGACCACTCACCCAATTCACAAATAAGCCTGTCTAAAACAAACCTTGTTTTAATTCGTTCAGAGAGAACTCAACATCAAAAGTTGCACGATCACCCACATTGACATATAAAGACAAGGAATTTTTGTTATCCTTCTTGATAATTCCGCCACATGAATAAACAACGCGTCTTTGTTCAGGATGAAGTTCTTTAACCAGTGGTTTACCCTCCTCACTTAAAAAGTCGTTGGGGGTTAAAATGGGTTCAGAAGCAACAATTACTTTAAAAATATTATTTTTACGAATTAATTTTGCCCGGCCAATGCTATATATATACTTGTCTTTTCCTTCGATATTTTGCATTGTAATACCGTGAATAATAAACAGAGCTTCGTCTTTATTTAACCAAATTGGTGGCATGGTTGTACCAATCCTCCATTTTGCCCAAGCTAGATTTAGCGGGAAATCTATGTCACAAATTTTCTCTGGTATTTGATGAATCAAGGAGAAAACTAAAATTTTATGATTATAATCTGGTGATTCAGGTCGGAATAAAAAAACATTTTTATTGATAGGGGTAATATTCTTTCCTGGTCCAAAAGTATCAATGACCAAAAAAGGAGGAAGATTTTGTCTCCATGAGTGAAGGTAATCTATCTTCACAATGGCAGGAAAAGGAATTGGTTGGCCATTTTTATTTCGCAAAACACAAGTTAAGCCAACTAATAAGTTCCCGTTTGGTAATTGTAAGGCTCTGGGATCTTCCAGATTGATCCCATCATATAATGGTTTCCAAATAACTCTTTCATGCTTAATGTTACCCTCCTTATCTAATTCAAAAAGTTTAAGAATTCCTGAATCAGGTTCTCCTGATTCACCGGCAATAGCGACTTCTCGGCCGATAAAGCATATAGTTTCTTCTTCTGATTTTTGCCAGGCTCCTAAATTAAAACGAGCTATCTGGACATCAGGGAAGATATTCTTAATTTGTTTAATATTCATCTAATTAATATCAGAAACTATATAGTTGGAAATAAGATAAGAATCTAAAGACTCTGCACCCTGATTTAAATTGACTCGACTAGGATGTAGTCCATCATAGCATCCGCCTGTTTTTTCATCATACAAAGGTATATTTAAACTATTGTTTCCCAAAAACCAACTAAAGCATTTGTGAACTAAATTTTTATATTCCTGATTATGTGTATATCTATACGCGCATGATAAGGCCATTATCATGGAGGCAGGATCCTCGGGCTGTTGATCATACTGACTTCTTTTTGCGTGATTTTTATACCACTTTTCGTGTCCGATCGGAAGATACATATCAAAGGTAAATGTTTTACCAATTAAAAACTGTAATGATGAAAGAGCCTTTTCAGTTAGAAATGAATCGTTTAAATAATGACCCGCTAATAATAAACTCTCACACAATAAAGCATTATTGTAATTTAGTTCTTTTTCAAACCAAATCCATGAGTTGTCTGAATTTTTCTTTAAAATATCAGTAAGATCATATGCGTATTTTGAAACTCTTGTAATAAATGTCTTTTTCAATTCTGGTAGACTATTTGATACTACGATAAAGGATTTGATTGCAAAGGCTTTTGCACGAATATGTGTAAATCTTAAACTTAGTGATTGTATGTAAATATCCCTGGCCTCTGTTTTTATTTGTTCAGAAATAAAGGGGTTAATTATAATTTCACTTAATGCCCATAAAGCCCTTGATTGTGTTTCAGCCAAGTCTTCCTTTTTGTTTTGCTGAGTAGGTAATTTATTCTTAAAGTCAAAGTAATTAGTAAAAGAGTTATCAGGAAGACGACATGCTTTAAGAAAATTAAAATAAATATTTATTAAACGAACTAAATGCTTATTTGAGCTTTTTTTTAATAACCAACTGCAGATAATTAATGCTCTGGCATTATCATCCAAAGTATATCCAGAGTCTTTATCAGGGATATTAAATTTAGCAAATTGAAACAAACCGAAATCATCTGTCATGTTATACAGGTGCTTCAAATTTACTGGCGGAACTATAGTTCTGGTTAATAAATTTGTATATTTTTCAGCCACATTATCCCATCTCATGTAACGTGTTTTATCATAAGCGTTGTGGTGCATTTGTAGTAATTCCTCCTCGTTATTAAATAGTTTAAGTAATGCTTTAGATAAAGCTAGGGAATTTTTAATCGGTACCAGTCTTCCAATATCAAGTGTCACAATTTCTTTTGCCTGAGCAAATTCTGTACTAATGACAGCTCTTCCTGTTCCCAGTGCATAGGATAAAGTACCGCTAACTGCCTGATTGGGATTAATTGATGTAGATACATAAATATCAGTGGCTTGTAAAAAATCCAATAAATCAGGCAATGATAGGTATTGATCATAAAACTTTACATGTTTTTGCAAACCTAGTCTGCGCACTAATTTTGCCAATTCTAACCTGTACATTTCACCCTCATTACGTCTTATAACAGGATGTGTTTCCCCAATAATCAGATAAACTAATGAAGGATGTTTTTTAATAACCGCGGGAAGTGCTTCTATTACATATTCTATTCCCTTTCCGCGACTTAAAAGTCCGAATGTACTTATAACTAATCTGTTTTTCAGTTCTAATTTTATTTTAAACTCTTTTTGTAGAGAAAAATTAACAGGGTGTATACCGTGAGGAATAATAAAGATTTTGCCTTTCGATTCGGGATATAATTTTTCAATTACTTTTTTAGAGCTTTTTGTAAGGACTACTAGATTACTGGCTAATTCAATAATCTTTTTAGTAACCATTTGCATTTTATCATCAGGAGAGGGTAAAGTTGTATGTAAGGTTACCAACATTGGTTTTTGACATTTTTGCATGAAATGAAGCAATTTATCCCCCTGCACTCCCCCAAAGATTCCATATTCATGTTGGATAATTATTCCTGCAATAAATTTATCCTCATTTAATTCTTTGGCTAGATCTAAGTAGGCTGACTTGCTGTTCTGATCTATTTCCCAAGCAACTTCTGGTGGATATTTATAACTATCCAACGGTGATACATTAAGGGCTGCAATCTTAAATTTAAACCCGCTTCCTAAATTTTTTTTACAATATCTGAATAAATCTTGTGTAAAGGTTGCTATGCCGCATTCACGAGGTGGGTATGTACTGAGAAATACTATGGTGGGTTTATTTTCTGACACCTAAGTCAATTATACTCTTTTTTGAAGCAAATAAGGATATCAATCCATCCAACCCTCAATCCTACAAAGATTTGGTTGTCAGAAATACCATTTCTCAATTTATGTCTATGCACCCTAAACAGAATGGGAGAGTAGAAAGACTCCATGAGACAGTAGAATATATACTTTTCAACTACCATAACCTCTTTGACGATATTATTCTAATTGGAGAACAATGCATGAAGTTCAATGAGAAATATAATTACCAGAGATACAATCAGTCTTTTGGCTACAAAAAACTAGTAGGTGCTGCTGCATCAACAAAAAGGAGCGGTGTAAGCTATCTAAGGTGTCAGCACACACAATTGATTGCTTTAATCCAATCGGGTATAATTATAAGACACATTTTAATACATTTTCATGAACATAAACGAAGATTCGTTGAAGGAAATTATGTGTAAACTTATTTTAAAAAAATAGTTCTATATATTGTCGAGTCGTCTAATGGTAGGACAACAGACTTTGGATCTGTTTATTCTGGTTCGAATCCAGGCTCGACAGCACAATATTTTCAACAAATTTAGCCTCAAAAATTCCAGAAAAATGGACAAAAATGGCTTGACCATGTCTGGATTCGAACTACTAGCCTCAATATGATATATTATAAGTATGAAAACATATGCCTTTAGACTGCGCAAGGGTCAAGATATTAAAAAAGAAAATAAGCAGTTTGTGAAAGATAATAAGATACAAGCAGGCATTATACTTTCAGCAGTTGGTTGTGTAGATAAAGCAGTTCTTAGAATGGCTGGAGCTACCCCCTGACTTTCGCATAAATCCATTTTATTCTTCTTTTTAGGCATAAAAACTGATACTTTCAGGACACTAATGAGTTAAAATAGCAGACATGGCATTTATCCGTAAAGTTAAAACTGCTAGTGGAGCTACTGCTGTCCAAATTGCTCATAAACGATATAGACGCGTTAGCAAAATCGAGCATATAGGCATCGCCCATACAGATGAAGAACTTAATCTTCTTACTACTCTTGCTAAAAAGCGATTACTCGGTAATCAGCGAGCACTATTTGATGACCCCAAGGTAAAGATCGGTATTGGTTTAAAACAATCATACTCCGGCTTATTGCATGAGATTTTAACAAAACAATATAACTATTTAGGATTTAATGAGTTGAATGATTCTGAATTTGCTTATCTGTTTATTGCCCGACTGGTTGAACCAACATCTAAGCCGGATAGTTTAGGGGTACTTACGGATCCAGGAGTAGAAGGTCTCAGCAAAGAAAGGTCGTATCGTTGTCTGAAGAGTGTTATCAAAAACGATTATCGCACACAAATTGCTAAACTCTGTTTTCAAAAAGCCAGCAAGAACGGTATCAATCTTCTACTGTACGACGTCACAACGTTATATTTTGAGGTTCAAAAAGAAGATGACTTTAGAAAGCCCGGCATGAGTAAAGAGCGCAGACTTGAACCACAAATTATTGTTGGTTTACTCGTTGATCAATCAGGCTTTCCACTATCTGTTAATAGTTTTGAAGGCAACAAATCCGAAACAAAAACATTCTTCCAATTATTAATGAGTTTAAGAAGCAGCATAACCTCACAGATATTACCGTCGTCGCAGACGCAGCTATGCTAAGTGCTGATAATCTTCAGGCCTTAACGCAGGCTGGCTATCATTACATTGTTGATTCAAGATTACAAAAAATACCTTACGATATTTCAGAGTATCAAAAAACTGGTGAGAAACTAGCAGATAATCAGATCATCATTGCCGGAGCGGATGATCACCGGATTATCTATCAATATCGGGCAAAACGGGCAGCACTGGTTATTCGAAACATTGAAAAACAAATTACTAAGGCTAGAAGAATCATCAACAATCTGACGCCAACGAGTAAAGCAAAGTTCTTAACACTCAAAGCAAGTGAGAAAAAGCTAAACCAAGCGCTTATTGATAAAGCGTATGCGCTAGTCGGTATCAAAGGCTATGTAACCAATCTTAATTTACCTGATGCAGATATCATTACCTATTACCATCAATTGTTTCAAGTGGAGGCAAGTTTTCGGATGGCAAAATCTGATCATAAAGCCAGACCCATTTCCCATCCTAAACAGGATGCAATTGATGCTCACTTAACGATAGTTTTCGCAGCATTGGCAATCGGGATAACAATTGAAATACAAAGCGGGATAAGCTTAAAACAGTTCGTCAAATGCGTAAATTGTTTATCTACGACAAGCAAATAGCGAGTGAGAACAATACTACACACTCAATTACAAACTTTGCATAAAGAACAATTCTGACTGCAACAAATAGCGCAAGAAGACCTAAATAAAAGAGAATTTTTCATCTAGATATATTAACATTTTACAATTAATAATCTTTACTTCAAAATTTATTATTAATTGATGATCCACCAACTTAGACTAATATCCTTTTTTTCAGCAGATATTATTTTGATGATAAACCTGCCATTCCCTATTTTAGAGACGGCAGTAGTAACGGGGATATCAACCGGTTCTACAAAAATTTGTGAGTTTGGCGTGAGGGAGTTAGTAGTAAGTACAACTTCTGTTTGACCTGCAGGTATGACAGCAGTTCCTATTGAAGCATTAGCAGGGTTAGTGGTATCCACATTGTACTTGTTAGCAGTAATATCTGCATTAACAACCATGTTACCATTAGTATCAATAGTAATAGCTCCATTTTCCAGGTTTATCCCTGCACTACCCAGGCTTTGTAACATTAATGGTTGTCCCACACTGTCTATGGTTCCATTTAGTCCGTCAATGGCAAGTAGTCCTGTGTTGATATTCCCGGTGACACTAAGGTCAGTGAGTGTTGCTCTACCTATGACATTAAGCTGTCCGCTGATGGTGGCATTTCCCATATCATCTGTTGTCAGATTGAGGCTGTTTAATTCTC
This sequence comes from Candidatus Levyibacteriota bacterium, assembly GCA_027459725.1. Classification (GTDB taxonomy): domain Bacteria; phylum Patescibacteriota; class Microgenomatia; order Levybacterales; family UBA12049; genus DAIDHK01. The sequence goes on along the minus strand of DAIDHK010000019.1, from coordinate 22 downwards.
CACTGATGGTGGAGGAGTAATT
>DAIDHK010000018.1 GCA_027459725.1 Candidatus Levyibacteriota bacterium | reverse complement strand
TCAAGGCAAAAAAGATGCAGGGCAAACTATGTTTGAAATAGACTAAAACCCCGACCGTAAGGTCGTGGGAAGTTTATTCTCGGCGTCATAATTGGTGTCAACCTTTAGCATTGACAGCGTATATAAAATCATGGAATATATATATATGCCAGAAAAGAAAAAAGCTGCCTCCAAGGCAAAGCATACATTCAAACATATTCCGGCAAAAGATAAACCGAAGTCATTTAAGCCGCGCAAAACTGAGAAGTCAGAGGTTAAGATGGAGCATAGTATGGTGGAAGTGATGGCGATTGGAGAGACGACTAAATTGGTAGAACAGCCTCAAGCCGAAGCTAAAGATACGGCTGTATCTCAAACTGAACCTCAAACCTCTGAAAAAGCCCCTGTAAAAACCATAGAAACGTCGGGGGCTGTCGAAAAATCAGAACCAGTAGATAAGCAAGCTTTGGTGCCCGATGAATTAAATGAAGTTAAGCAAGTACAAGAACAAGTAGAGCAGAAAGAAGTTGATAAGAAGGTCGATGAAGAATTAGGTGAGCAGCCTACGGTTGGGGTCAATGAAGAGGGAGAAAAAAGAGAGGAAATATCTGAAAACACAAAGGAGCCAGGGGATGTGACGGTGGTTGAAGAAGGTGGCGGTTTAAAATGGCTTTTAATTTTGGTGATTCTATTTTTGTTAGGTATGATCGGGGGTCTTGGCTATCTGTTTGTTTTCCAGAGTAAGCCAGTAGTGACTAACACTACTACAACTCCAAAAACAACTCTTAAGACTATTAAAGTACTCAATCCTAGTCCGACTGTTGCGACTGTGGCCAAAAATACTTATACCATTGAAGTCTTAAACGGTAGTGGAGTAAGTGGAGCCGCAGGGGCAGGTCAGAATTATCTTAATGGTAAAGGATATAATGTCGTCGGTGTTGGCAATGCGGATAATTCTAATTACACAGATACTATTATTAAGGCCAAAACTAGTGTGCCTTCTTCTTTTATCTCTCAACTGCGACAGGATTTGTCAGGTAAATACACCGTGGCTAATAGTTTGACTTCACTTAATAACTCTTCTTCAACGGATGTAGTAGTGGTAGTTGGGAGTCAATAGCGATATAATCACACCCATGAGTTATACTCTAAGGGATTTACCTCTGAACGAACGTCCTCGCGAAAGATTAAAAAATTTTGGTATAGACAGTTTATCTAGTGTGGAGTTGATAGAACTTATATTAGGCAGAGGAGTGCAGGGGGAATCGGTGATAGTAACTGCGCAAAAATTACTTGCTCATTTTGGTTCTGTTAAATGTTTGTCTGATGCCTCTTTAGAAGATCTGATGGCTATTAAGGGAATCGGGATTGCCAAAGCGGCTCAATTATTAGCCTGCTTTAATTTGGCCAGACGGGCTGATGAAAAGTCAGTAGATAGTGCAAGTTTAAAGGTAGACTTAAAAGATTTACCCGTTTTGCTACAGCAGAAAATTGGGCATTATACTAAAGAGCATTTGGTGGTAGTGTCTTTGGATAGTCGCCGGAAAATGATAAAGCTTGAGGTAATCGCAGTGGGAATCCTAAATGCTAATCTAGCTCATCCAAGAGAAATTTTTGAAACTGCCATAAAACGACATGCGGTTAGTATAGTAATCTCCCACAACCATCCTTCCGGGGACATATACCCATCAGATGCAGATATTCTGTTTACAGAAAGAATTATGGCTGCGGGTAAGTTATTTGATATTCCAGTTATAGACCATCTGATTGTCAGTAGTAAAAAATATTATAGTTTTAGTGATAATAGGTAAAAGTAGAGTTTACATTCCTCTTACTCAGCTTTAAGAATAATATAACAGTTGTTTTCTATAGTTATAGATGTTATGGGGATATTAATTTCACTAGCAACATTGCTACTTATACTATGGATTATTGGCCTTGTAATGCATATTGCCGGTACTTTTATATACTTTTTGCTCATAATTGCAATTATTTTGTATTTAATCAGTTTTTTTAGTAAACATTAGCCTTTTCCTTTCTTTCCTTTTTTACTGGATTGGTCTATATTTAACATGATGGATGACTGGAAGAATAAGAGTGATACATACTGGAAAGAAAAGTTGACTCCGCAACAATACCGGGTATTGCGGGAAAAAGGTACGGAAGCACCCTTTGCTAATAAGTTTTTTAAGAATTTTGAAACCGGAATGTATGTATGCGCTGCTTGTGGCAATCATTTATTTTCTTCTGATACTAAATTTGATAGTGATTGTGGTTGGCCAAGTTTTGACCGCTCACTAAGCTCTGAAGCTGTGGAGTTTGAGGAGGATAACTCTTTTGGTATGCACAGGACAGAAGTTAAATGCAAAAGATGCGGGTCACATCTTGGACATATTTTTGATGATGGTCCCACCCAAACAGGTAAGAGATTTTGTATAAATTCCGCGGCTTTGGGTTTCAACAAGAAAACGTAGTATATTCAGATACTATTTTTATTTCAGCTCAAATTCAGTATCAAACGTGTTATATTAAATGTATGGACAATGACTATTCAATAGATGTTGAGAACCTTATTAAAAAATTTGGTAATTTTACAGCTGTAAATGATATTAGCTTTAAGGTTAAAAAAGGTGAGATTTTTGCTTTTCTGGGTCCCAATGGAGCGGGAAAATCTACCACAATTAAGATGTTAACCACATTACTTACACCAACTAGTGGTAAACTGGTTATCAATGGGTATGACGGGGTTTCTCAACAGGAAAAAACTCGTGAATCCTTCGGTATTGTTTTTCAGGATCCCAGTTTAGATGACGAATTAACGGCTTATGAGAATATGCAGTTTCATGCCGTGTTATATAGTATAAAAAAGGACATCTGGCAAAAAAGAATTGAAGAATTATTGAAATTTGTTGAGTTGTGGGAGCGTAAAGATCATTTGGTTAAAACCTTCTCCGGAGGCATGAAAAGAAGATTGGAAATTGCAAGGGGGTTATTGCATCATCCTAAGATTTTCTTTCTTGATGAGCCAACCAGCGGATTGGATCCTCAAACTCGCAATCATATCTGGAGTTATATTCGTGATTTAAGCAAGAAAGAAGGTATCACCATTTTTTTCACAACTCACTATATGGAAGAAGCAGAAGAATCAGCAGATAGGATAGCCATTATGGATCATGGGAAAATAGTTAGTACAGGAACTGTGGAAGAATTATTGCGTCAAACTAAACAGGAGAATTTAGAGCAGGCATTTTTGTCTCTGACGGGTCGGGAAATCAGAGATGAAGATGCTAGCGGAGTTGATCGTTTGCGAATGCATAGACAGATGCGAGGAGGAAGATAATGTATGATAAGAAACGAAGGCTATTTCACACAATTGGCAAAAAGCATATTTAAGGCAATTTCCGAAAATTATTTAGTATCATTTTAATATGAATGCGATATATATATTGTGGTTACGAGAATTGAAAAGATATTTTCGCTCTAGGTCCAGAATGATTGGTTCTTTGGGACAGCCTTTGTTATTTTTAATAGCTCTGGGTTTTGGTTTGGGTCCCGTCTTTGCGCGTGCAGGCCAGGGTAATTATTTTCAGTTTTTAGCCCCTGGTGTAATTTCTATGAGTATTTTGTTTATGTCTATATTTGCCGGAATTCAGGTAATCTGGGATAGACAGTTTGGTTTTCTCAAAGAAACACTGGTTGCTCCTGTCTCAAGATTGAGTATCATGTTGGGCAAAACCTTGGGGGGAGCCACTATCGCTGTAATTCAGGGTATTTTTGTCTTTATACTGGCTCTATTAGTAGGTTTTCGTCCCGGATTGAATCTTTTGCCGCTGGCTTTGTTGTTTATGATTATGATCGCTGTTTTTTTCACTGCGGTGGGTATCACCATTGCCTCTTTGCTGGAGGACATGAATGGATTTCAGGTAATTATGAATTTTCTAGTGCAGCCGTTATTTTTTCTTTCGGGAGCTTTATTTCCACTAAATTCAGCTCCGCAATTTTTAAAAGTTATTACTGCCTTTGATCCGCTGACATATGGTGTTGATGGTATCAGGGCATGTCTGACTGCCACCAATAATTATCCGATTACGCTTGATTTAGTAGTTTTGATAGTATTAATTGCTATTATTATGATTATCGGAAGTTATTTCTTCTCAAAAATTGAGATTTAAGGAGTATCTGAAGTTGTTTTTTGATGGCATTAGTCCCTTCCTCTGTATTCTGCAGGAGAAAGTGGGGAATATTGGGTTTGTCAAAATGTTCACACATGATTCTGGCGTAGTTTTTTGTGATGGGAAATTCTCTGCGCTTCGCTAGTCTCTCTTCTCGAATGTTATCAGGGGTAGTAATTAATAAAAACTTAGCCTGGGGTAGTAGAGAAAGTAACTGCAGACGATGTTTCTCGTAGATAAATGTCTGACTGATGACCAGATTTGTATGGATTTTGGCTAACTGTTGGATTTTGTTTATCAATTTGTCTAAAAACTCATCGACCATTACATCTGAAACAAACCTGTTTTGCTCTAAAGCCTCTCTCATTGGGGTGGGAAGTATTTGATCTCCATCATAGTAAAAATAGCCAAATTCTTTATTTAGAATTTTTCCTACATAGGATTTTCCAGTCCCCGGATAGCCAAAACAAATTAAAAGAGACATAGTGTATGTGAGAAGGAGATTATACCAAGATCTTCTTACAAAGATAAGATAAGATTGTAGGTCAGAAATAGATGTTTATATGAATAAAGGCAAACTAGTTATTATTGTTGGCTGCATGTTATCGGGCAAAACTACAAAATTAATTTCTATCGCACAGGATTTGATAAAAAATGGGAAAAAAGTGGGGATTTTCCATCCTGCTATTGATACAAGGTATAAATTAAATGCTATTAGTTCGCATGCAGGTGGGTCAATGGAATCTCATGCTTTAAGTTTGAATACAAAACACATAGAGAAAGGTGATCTACAAGTGGCAATTATTGATGAAGTACATTTTTTTAATGAAAATATTCTGGAAGCGATTGAGGGCTTATTAAACGAAGGGGTTGATGTATATATCGGGGCACTGAACAAAGATTACCTGGCCAAACCATTTGCCACTGTGGAGAAAGTTTTGCCTTTGGTTGATAAAAAAATTGAACTGAAAGCCAGGTGTAGTGTATGCCAACAACCGGCAGAATTCAGTTATCGCACAACTGCTTCTAAAGACTTATTCTTTATTGGAGGAGCAGAGAGTTACGAACCAAGATGCGGGAAACATTATAACCACGTTTAAATGAACTTTACTGTTCTAATGCATAACAAGTTTTTTAGTAAGCTAAAAAACAATGCAGCGATTAAGAAATTTCTTAAACCTACGATGACAAAAAAGAATATCATTAATGGAGAAACTGTGACCGGCAAGTTGCTAAAAAGGTAAGGATAGTCAATAGTAGTTAAAACACAAACGCTGCCCCATAGAGATATCCAAATAGGACTGAGACGATAACGAAAGGCAATTAGAGGCGAGAGCCAGATTATATATTGTGGAGAGAAAAGCTTACTTAAACAAAGTGTAAGTAAAATCAAAGCTATGAATGTATCGGTTAGAGAGAGTTGTCTTTTAAACTGCAGATAAATTGTCCAGAGAATCCCTATGAAATATCCGATAACAGCCAAAGAGGAAATAGCTGCAAAGAAAATATCCATGTTGGATAATGGTGAAGGTAGAGTGCATTGCCCTGCATTAAAAGAACCGAAGACTAAATTAAATGTTTGAGAGGATAAACATAGAGGTAAGTGGAAGATAAAACCTAAGGCAATGATCGAAGCTGGTAAGGATTCTACTTCAATTTCCCGCAAGCTGAAGTATTCTAGGAATTTTATAAAATAACCAGGATCAAGAATTAAAACAAAAACGCAAAATGCAATTGTAATTAGGGCTGAAACAATAATTCCACCATATTTATGCCAAAACGTCTTGGGTTTGGAGGCCCGCAATTGATAGATAAAAAGTGGAACAAAAAGTATAATCGGGAATAACTTTAATAGAAAAGCAAGAGTCAGTAGAATGTAGGCCACAATAAATTTTTTCTTTTGTGCAAAGATTATAGTTGAGAGTATAAGCGTCACAACCAATACATCAAACCGACTGGTAATAAGAGTTAGACTGCCTAATATAAAATAAACTATATTTGCCAGCAGTGAGTCTAGACCGCCTTGTTTATAGATTATAGAGAATAATAAAGCTACCAAGAGAGTCATTATAAGACCAAAAGCATTGTTGTAAGTCAGGAAAAAAGAGAGTGTAAAGGGTAAGGTGAAGAAGATGTCTGCTACAAAGGGATAAATTTGAGGGAAACCACTGAGGTTTTTTATGTCATAAGAGGAAGATGCAAATTGGTGGCAGGATTGAGATAATGGGAAGTGTAGAGTAGAAGTAGCAAAACATTTATATGCAGCTATATCTCCATGTGGGAAGCTTCTTTCTATAAAACCCGTAAGATAAAAAAGTAGACTTGCGGCAAGAATTAATAAAAAAATATTGATCTGTCGATTAAATACTTTATGCATTTATAGTTTTTAATTCTATAATAATGTCTTTTAATTTACAAAACTAATTTCTCTTTGAATTTGTTATTGCTTCTTGTTATAATTTTGACATGGATCGAGGGAAAATTGTTTTATATGTTGCTCTACTACAGTCTGTAGTAGCAGTACTAGGAAGTTTATTTTACAGTAATGTCGCTAACTTTGCTCCTTGTATATTATGCTGGTATCAGAGAATCTGTATGTATCCCTTACTGGCTATTTTAGTGGTGGGAATTTTACTTAAAGATAAAAAAATATATTGGTATGTTCTCCCGATTGCTCTGGTTGGGTGGTTAATATCAATCTATCATAATCTATTGCAGTATAAAATTATTCCTGAGGCTATTTCTCCATGCAGTAGTACTGGTACTTCCTGTACGACTTTATATACTAACTATTTTGGTTTTGTAACAATTCCTTTGCTTTCTTTCCTCGCGTTTAGTGTTATTATTATCTGTATGGTTTTATACTGGAAATTTAATCAGACTCCAGCTATGAAAGTGAGTAAAGTCTCCTCGAAAAAGAAATCCTAATTTTTAGAACTGGTGCGGATATTGTTTTCAATAAGGCTTTAGTTTTGCGATTAAAATTATCTGCGGTTAGATAAAAAAGGGTAGAGAGTCTCCGAAAAATAATTCCTCATTGTATTTAAAGACATGCTTATATAAAAAATCGCGGAACTTGTGAATTAGTATAGGTTGGTTTGTCCATAAAGCTATTTCTTGAGTTCCTAAGGCAACACCGAATTTAACTAGATTATTTGAACCCAACAGCAGTTCCTGATTATCGACAAATAGTATTTTGGCATGAACTTTTTTAGTGAGAAAATGAATTTTTATACCACGCTCTTCAAGTGCTTTTCTACTTCTTTTATAGGCAAATTTATAAGGGAACTTTTTAAACCCTGCTGTATCTTGTGGTGAAGTTAAAATGATCACTTTGATACCTGCCATATGCTTTTTTATAAGTAAATCCAGTAAAGGACCATCCGGGAGAAATTGTGAAGCCAGGACAATGGATTTCTGACTATTTCTGGCCATAGCCATGGCAGTGTCATAGATGATAGATGAATTTTTCTTACCACCATCAATGACAAGTTGATAATGATCTGATATTTTTTCCACTACATCTTTACGTGAGGACATTTTATCTTTATAAAACTGTGAAGCCACAGTTTCTACGAACTCAGGGTCATCTACTTTGATCATGCAGTCTACATTTCCAAAAGCATGGTCAGCAAAATTTACTCCACCCACCCAGGCGGCATCAACGTCAACTACATACATTTTTTTGTGATTACGCCCTATAATGGGAACAATTCTTTGCAGCGGAGTGGGAAGATTGGTCTGAATAAAATTTACACCGGCGTTTCTCAAATCGTTACGCAACTTTGCATTTTTAGCTAACAGCTGTTGATAGTATTGAAGATGAGTTCTATTGAAATTGGGGATAAGCTGTAAACTATCATGAATATATCGATCAGCAATCCAGTCTATATACATTCTTACATCCACTCCTGCTTTTGCTTTTTGGATCAAAATGGGGGAAATTTCCTGCATGATTTCACCGTTTTCGAAGTTCATTGACTGAATGTATATTCTGTATTTAGCCTGTAGGATATTTCGATGAAAATCACGCAAAAATTCGAGTGGAGTTTGGACTTCGGGCATAGCTGAAAATTAGTATATCACATTTACGAGGAGGGATACCTGAAAATATCATCAGAAGTACGTGAGTTAAATGAAGAACAGAAGAAAAACTTACTACTGTTGAGATATGCATTGCAGATCAGTCAGGGAAATGCACAGATTGAATATACTATTTTGAGCTGGCTTTCGGCTAAGGGTTATTTAAAATATGAAGATATTCGGAATATACCTGATGAAAAAGTCTTGCCTTATATCACTCCACCTAAGTCACATCTACATGTGGAAACGCAATATATATCTGAAGAATACGAGTTCACAAAAGGTTACATTGATAAAACTTTAATTCCTAATCGAGATAGGGGTGATGAAAGAGAAGAAGGATTTCTGGCGTTGGCAGAAAGAAGTATACTCAGTGGTATGATTGATCAGGATAATAAATTTCAGGAGGAAGAGAGGGAACTACGACGGAAAAATTCTGATCCTAGTCTAGAAATTGAGCCTGATTCTCTGTATGATCCTCATGCAAGTTATGTCAGAAAATATCTGGTATCAGGTGCACCTATAGTTGAAACAGAATCTTCACCCATCAGACCAATCTATGATGAGTTGTTTAAAGGTTTACGCACTCGGCTATATACTTTGGTTCCACGATTATCCGAGCCACCTGTCTCTAAAGATTCAATTGATGAATATTATGAATACGATAATCTGATGTTGCGTGATCTTAGAAAACTTGAAGGTAAATGGAAAGTTAATCACTCTAATTTAGAGTTTTTTAAATCCAATCAGGTCTTATAGACTTTGTTGTATATGTTACTTAAAATATTCGGGCACAACATTGGTTTAACAATTATAATACAGCCAAAAAGTTTATTTATTATATAATTCAGTCTAGATAGTTGAACTTTGTAGTTTTTAATAATGAGTAAAATTAAAAATAAATTTATGATTAAAGACAAAATTCGTTGTGAATGGGTGGGGAGTGATCCTCAAATGGTTGAATATCATGATTTAGTTTGGGGAAAGCCGGTGCATGATGACAGGCTATTGTTTGAATTTCTTAATCTTGAAGGAGCACAGGCGGGCTTGTCATGGTCAACTGTTCTCAAAAAGATAAAAAATTATGAAAAGGCTTTTGATAACTTTGAAGCGGGCACAATCGTTTTGTATGATGATAAAAAGATCGTGAGTTTATTAGAAAATCAGGGTATCATCCGCAACCGTTTGAAGATAGTATCTACAATACACAATGCTAAAGAATTTATGCGCGTAGTCTCGGAATTTGGAAGTTTTGATAAGTACCTCTGGCAGTTTGTTGGTGGGAAGACTCTTAAGCATAGTTTCAAATCAGTAAAGGAATATCCGGTAAAAACCAAAGAGGCGCAGCAGATGAGTAAAGATTTACTCAAGAGAGGTTTTAAGTTTGTTGGGCCTACTATCTGTTATGCATTCATGCAGGCGGTAGGGATGGTCAATGATCATCAGGTGAAATGCTTCAGATATACTAAGGTTTAAGGGAACATGTGGCGAGTCTACTGAAGTTTTGTTATTATTTTTTGTCCTGTTTTATCCTCGTGAGGTGAGTATAGGCGCAGCAGCAAATCATTGTGTTATTTGTATAAGATTTTGTGAGGCTTTTACTAGGTAATAAATAAAGAGATATAAAATTTACCATCTAGGCAAGGGTGTATATTGCGTTAAAATTTTATTTATGGAAGGTAGTAAAATCAGAAACAATATCATCTTCCAAATATACATACCCAACTTTCCCCATATTTCAATAATATTTCTAAAAATAAGTCTTAACACTTATTCCCAAAACCCAAATTTATTTATTAATGATGAATGATAAAAAAACCGATACAGATTTATATTGTATAAACGAAACATTTGGCTAATAACTATAATTTTTAAGTCATGGTAGTTTATGCGCTTGCTTTAAGGAAATGCTGCATATCAGTAGAAGTATATAACTGAACATGTAGGTCTTGAGCTAAATTAGTTAATAAAACATTCTCAGCATTATTTTTCTTTTCCATATATTTGCCTAATGTTTTGACACGCAGATAATTGATTTGTTCATGTAAAGTTGTAATATACATGTCCATGGTTGTAGATAATTGTTCTTCTTCTCCTGCACGTAATGTACCAGCTGATTTTGACTTAGCCAGATATGTGTCTAGTTCTTTACCCATGCTTATGATTCGATTACGTGCCGCTGTCATTAGATTTTGAACCCGATGCCAACCTTTGTATTCATAAGGAGCAACATCTTCAACAAATTTTGTTTGCCAATTTTTAATGTATGAGTGTACTTTAGAAGAACTCTTATAGAAGGGAGTTCTAGAAGTTGGTAATGCTAAAACTTGAATCTGCGGATTAAGTACAACAATACCTTGGACAATACGACGTGATTTTACCCATGGATCTTCTTGCAGAAGTCGTGCATAGTCCATAGGTGAAAACAGAGAGTCATAAGGGTGAGTGTGGGTCTCAAGTATAGGCATAATCGTATCAGACCTATTAGAAATGGTACCTACATTGACAGACGCATAATCGCCGTAAGAGATTGCAAACGTGCGAATCTTATGGGTATCAAGGTCATAATAAATTGGTAGGGCTCTTTCTCCTGCTGCTTTTGCTTCAAACGGGTTATAAGGCAGTTGTGCTCCAAGCTCACGAATCTCAGGCGGATAGATATACACCTCCTGTTTGGATTCATAAAGTTTTTTAAAATATGGAGTGAATGCTTTTAGATTTAAACGGGGAGCAAATTCCCAGTGCAAATATGGGAAGTTATTATCTGTACCCGCTAAAAATTGTAATAAATTTATGGAATTAACACTACCCGAGACAATCTTAAATTCCCGTGAGGTAGTTTTGACTGGTAAATATCTTTCTGATGACATATGGTAATGGAGTATATAATAAAGAGATTTTCGAGTCAAGACTATAGGGTATATGAGTGATTATAGTGTACCTGGGCTGGGATAAAACAACCTAATTGCAAATTTAGGTCTAAGATTTTAGGTCTGAAAGACGTTAGTTGTATAAAGGTAACTATAATATAGTCAGGATCATCATCAATTTTTACATATAATGAGTAAATTTTAACTCTCTATAACGGAATCATAAATGACTAAGGAGTCTGGGCGTCGAGAAAAATAAAGACGTTTCCGTTTTCCACTCTTAAAAGCCCGTTATGAATAGTTAATTCTATTTTTGATCCATCTTCTTTGTTAATGATAATCAGATCCTCAATAAAAGCAATGCATTGAGCATATCTGGCAACTATGCTTAATATGCCATTTTCATTTCTGGTTGATAATCCTCTAACTTTTTCATCAAGATAAACTTTTTTTGCTTTCTGAATCCGCAGATTAAATAATTCAGATGATATTTCTGTGGGATCCATCTGTTCATCCATTTGGTTATATAACGGGCTTGTTTGATTTGGAGATTTTGGACTGGTCATTTTTTGATTTCCTTAAGACTGCCGATATATAAAAATTTATCCTCAGGCACATCGTCATATACTCCTTCCAAAATGGCAGACACATCGTTTACCGTAGTCTCAACTGGTATAAATTGTCCTTTTCTACCCGTCTGTTTTTCCGCTGTGAAAAAGTTCTGCGTCATAAAATTAATGATCTTTTTTGCCCGGTTATATGCGGTCGCGTCTTCCTCTGATAACTCACCTTGTCCGACAAGAGATACAATACGCTCCAGTGAAACTGCTCTTTTTAAAAGACTTTGCGTTTTCAGATATGTATCATAATGTTTTTGCCCGACAATTTCAGGATTTAAGGCTTTGGAATATCCGCTGGAAAGAATTTCAACGGCAGGTAAAAGTCCTTGTTGATAGACATCCCGGGAAAGAATAACTATGGCATCAAGATAGGGGAATATTGACTGAACTCCCTGGTCAGAAATATCGTCATTGGGTACATATATCGCCTCAATCGTGTGTATTTGACCATTCTCATTGGATACCAGTCTTTCATGAAAATCTCCCATTTCTGAATCCAAATTTGGTTGATACCCATCTTCTGATGGAATTGTATCCATCAACATAGCCATTTCATTGCCTGCCTGAGCAAAGCGGAAGACATTGTCGATAAAAAACAGTACATCTTTTTTCTCCACATCTCGTAAATGTTCTGCCAAGGTCACTCCGGCATAGCCTGCCAAAAATCTAACTGCCGAATTTTCTCCCATTGCTCCATAAATCGTTGCAACTGATGGTAAAACTTTACCTTCCTCTAAAGCCACTCGTAGTTCCTGACCCTCGCGTGTACGCTCACCAACGCCAGCATAAACGGATACTCCATTATGCTGATTATTTTGTACCACGACGTTGTGCATTATTTCAGTAAGAAGTAGCGTTTTTCCTACACCTGCGCCTCCAAGAATGCCTAATTTACCTCCCTTGAGCATCGGGGCGAACAGATCAATGACTTTTATACCCAGCTCCAGTGTCTCTCTTTTTCGCTTAGTGTAGGTATATTGGGGTGGAGGACTGTAGATCTCACGACGAAATTCTGTTTTAATATCACCCAGATTATCTACCGGATTGCCGAATGTATCCACAACCCGTCCCAGGATTTCCTTTCCGACGGGAATGGAGAGAGAATGGAGAGTGTTGGTAACTTTAATTCCTCTCTTGAGATGGTTGATTGAGAAAAAAGCGATTGCATATACACTATTGGGACTCGCCGATTCAACGACTTCCAGTTTGAGATCTTTGTTCTCTGTTAAGTATAGTACGTCATGTAATTTAGGCTTTTTTTCCAAAAACTCAATCTCTACTACGTGATCATTAATTGCCACAATTGTACCAGTATTCAGATTCTCTTCTTCCATAATCTCCTTCCTGAAAGCATATTTAACTGTTCTTTATTTTCCATCATGTGTGAAAAACGTTCCGAGAGTAAAAATGATTTATGCAGCGACTTCTTTATATTCTCAGTAGCGTTCTCAAGCGCGAAAATACGTGAGGCGAGTTTGGCCATTTGTGATTCATCAAAAGTATATAAAAAGACATTGGAAAGCAATTCTTCCTCAAAAAAAGTTAAGACTTTATCCAGGTGGGGATCAACGAGCCATTTCACTTTAACATGAATATCTTCAACTGGCTTCTCATCATTTTGCAATGCGTCCAGTTTGGTGACAACCGCTTGCTGTGTAATCAGGCTTTTAAACATGCCATGGTATATAAAGACATGTTCATAACCAAGAAGAAATTCGAGTAATTTGGCGACTTGCATGCTGTCGGTTTTTTGATCGGGAAGTGTAAAATATGTAAAGTGGTTTTTATATCCAATTTGTAACAGCATGTCATTGCCTACTTCACCTACCACTGCCACATCGATGTCTTGTTGTTTTTGTGTATCTTCCACAAACAGGTTAAATGTTTTTTGGATAATATCACCGTAAAATCCGGTATTTGCCGATAGAAGTACATAAAGCGTTTTGCCGTTTTTGCGAAAAAGCAATGATGGATTATCGATGTGTTCTTTATGTAATAATTTTTTGATATCCTGGCGATAAATGTTTTTAATTGTTGCGTACAGTCGGGAAAGTTCATCGGCAAAAACGCGTTGAGATAAAACATCTCCCCGAATACCCCTCATTCGCAAAGCTGCGATTTCCTGATAGGCGCTTACAAGATTATCAAGACTGACTAAATCACTAACTTCTTCCTGTATTTTTCTACTGTGTAACATAGTTCTTGATCTCCTTTTTTGTTTGTGATTTGTTATTAACTTGAGAAAGCAATGCGTCAATTTCAGCTGTATGCTGGCGTATTGCTCCCAGAAACGCGTTTATATCGTCTGACTTTTCGATTAGTGAACTTACAAGGTAACGCAGTGTTTCATTTTTAGCATATGTTTCTATGATTAGTGCAATACGAAGTCTCTGTTGATCAATCGATAGATCATCCCAGTTGCCCATCCAGAGTAGTGCAAAAAGAAATAATTGCAACTGCGGTGAGATAACCTGACCAGTTTGTTGCTCAAGAAGTGTTAGTAGACGTTTGCCCGTTGCCAGTGTTTGGCGTACACTGGGAGATGCTTCTTGGCCAAAATGAGAATATTTTTCCATCCTATCCATCAAACTGATAAAGCTTGTAGTTTCTCTTGCCACACTGCCTCGCAAATGTGATTGGGTTTGTCTTCCGACTCTGCTGACGGAAAGTGTGGTGTTAATCGCCGGGCGTCGGCCTGCTTCAAAAATATTGACATCAAAAAAGATATGTCCGTCTGTCATCGACATTAAGTTGGTTTGAATATACCCAGACAGATCCCCTCGGGTGGTTTCTGCTACCGGCAAACAGGTAATTGAGACTTCTTTATCGTTTAGAATATAATTTCCTGCTCGCTCAAGTAATTTTGCGTGTGTATGAAAAATATTGGGAGGATAGGAGTTACGCCCTGGATAGCGTTTGGCGGTGAGTGAAATTGTACGATATGATTTGGCATGAGTTGTTAGATCATCAAGAATAAGAAGGACGTGTTTTCCTAAATCTCTGAAATATTCAGCAATTGTCATGGCAGCAAACGGGCTTGTATAGATTACTCCTTCCGGGTCATGGCGCAATGATATAAGGAGAATAATCTTATCTAAAATACCTTTTTCACGGCAAAATCTTTCAACGGTCTGAATATCGGATCGTTGTTTGCCGATAGCCGCATATATACAAAGTGTTCCCTGTAATGTCTGGTTATACATCGTCTGGAGTAAAAAGGTGGATTTTCCGGTTTTTCTATCACCAATGATGAGCTCACGTTGTCCTTTACCAAGTGGGATAAGCATATCGACAATTGAGACTCCGGTATCAAAGGGTTTGCTGATTTGTTTGCGATAGGAGATATTTAACGGTGTTTCATCAATTGTCCTATACTCCACGGTAGCGGGTATTTTGGTTTTTGTATCACTTGTGAGTATTTCGCCAAAGGGGTTTATGATATTGCCAAGCAAGTATTCTCCCACCGCTACTTTTAAGGGTTCTCCGCTGCGTGCGACGCGAGTACCGGGGGAAAGAATATGTTTGGAGAAAAGCAGAACACTCACACCTGTGCGAAAAATAGAGAAAACCTGTCCGCGCTGCCCGCTTTCAAAAATTACGACTTCATTGGCATGCACATTCGGTAAGCCTTCGACTATAACGATGGAATTGCTGACTTGAGAAACATAACCGATTTCCCCAAATTTGTCCAGAAAATATGTAAAATTTTTTTGTGTCATAGAATTTCCAACTGATGTTTGGTAGTTGCATCAATATATTTACCATTATATGAGATCTGTGCGCCTGCGATAATCGCCTGATCAATAGTCAAATCAATCAGGACAGGTTGTTTTAGTATGGTACTTAGATCCTTACAGCATTCCTGTAAAAAGTCCTGTGTGGGTACAAATGCCAGTGTGAGTTTGACCTGGGGTAAAGATTTAATTTTCTCTTTTAATTTCTCAAAGTATGTTTGTTGCTCGCTCTGATTTTTATCTAAAATACCGCTTGTTTGTAAAGCTCTTTGCAGTTTTTCCGAAAGAGTGTAGGGAAGTAGGGTTGTCAAAACCTGATTAAATGTTACTTTAGTTTGTAAATACTCCTCACTTTGCAGAGTTTCCAAAGCATTTATATACTGATTTGCTTCATGCGTGGTGGCAAGAGCAAAAGGAAGTGTAAATTCGCTCATTAACTAAGTACTCCCTTCTCTTTGGCGGTTTGCAGGGCCTGTTTAACAAGCTGCTGAGCCAATGTGTCATCGATGACACCTGGTAAGATTTGTTTGGCCAGTGTATTAACTTTTTGTGTAAATTGTTCTTCCAGTTTGGCTTGTTGTGCTGATTCGTATTCCTGCAGGTTTTTACTTACTCTCTCATATTCTCCCTGAATTTTTTTGGCTACCTGTTTTTGCAGCAGACTTGTTTCTTCTTCCAGTTTATGCTCAAACTCGCCGGTGTGTTTCTCCAGACTTTTTTCAACTTTTCCGGTTAGCTGGGAAAAATGATCCAGGTAATCCTGTTTTAAATTCTCCAGAGCTTTTTCATATACTAGTTGGAAATCAGAACTTTTGCTTTGCAGAGTATGTATGTTTACACCGGTAATATGTTGTAATTGTTTATCAAAAGCCGATTCAACTATCTGGGCTTCTTCTTTGTTTGTTTGGCTGATATTTTCAGCTTGTAGACCGGCAGACTCAAGAATTTGTCCTGCTCTTCGATTTGCATGTTTTAGTATGTCTGTCTGGGAAATTCCCAAATGTTTTTCCAGATGTGTCTGTTTTTGTTTGAGATGCCCAACTGAGCGAAAGATAAAAACGAGAACGGCAAGTATGATGACCTGCACAAGAAAAAGGCAGGAGAGGGAAAAAAGCATAATTTGTGAGAATACATCCTGGACAGGCATGACTTTTTTTTATAACGTCAATATTAAATACGACAGATAGACTCCTACAATTATGATAACAATTGCGCTTGAAACATTAAAGATGATTCCCCTTTGTATATATTTTGAGCCCAAAGGATTTCTGCCCAATGCATCAAGTCCGTGTCTGGTCATGTTGCCAAAATAGATAAAGCCGAAGGCAAAAGAAAAGGCGGTGACAAAAACTGCCAATAAATACCTTAAAGAGGTAAGGGGAGAGAGAAATGGAGCAGAGGAGGCAGTTTGGAAGGCTGAGAGTAAATTAAACGTTGTGGATTGTGCTGTATTGTAGTGTGGATCAAGTGAGACAAGAATTGTACCCGTACTATTGGGTGTTTTTGGTGAGAAGTTTTGCATGGCAGTACCGATCACATAACCGTCTTTAGTGGCTTTTTCTCCTACACCGGGAGTAGTTGATGTTGTTATCAAATCATTGACTGCTATGTTGCCGTTTTTGTTGCTTACCAGTACTTCTACTTTGCCCAGTGAAACCACAGGTGTGCCGATGTCGTTGGATTTATTATAAAAGACCAGACCGGGGTTTTGTACGACCACGCCGAAGAATAACGGATCATATTCAGTCGTTGCGATCTTATATCCATTGGAAGTTGTAGAAACCAACTCACCGTTTCTTAAATTTGAGGAGATGATGTCTACTTTTGTGGCAACTCCGGAACCGATGCTGCTTTGTCCCAAAGCATAAGAGGGATGAATAAATAAAGAGATACCAAAGATAAATAAACTAAATATCATAAGGTGGGGAAGTCTTTTGTTGGATTGTTTTGTAGTTAGCTTGGTATCCAGTTTCATTTTAGAGTATGAGCTTTTAATTGGTGAAATTGATTAATTGATGAATGCTTTTGTCATTTTTGAAAGACAGTAAGTTTTGATAAAATCTTTCATTTTTAAAAGGTACTTAATTTTAATTTAATTATGGTACGTCAAGATACAATTGATAAACAATTGATTATTTAAAGCATATAATATTCCCCACGCGGTTGCAAGGTATTATCGTTGACTTGCAAGTAAAAATTTGGCTTAATAGATGTAAGGCACAGATATATTTTTGCCGTTACAAAATGAAGTCAGTATATATGCCTCATGTGCGAAGAATTATGGCAGTGGTTTTTGCCATGATTTTTCTGGTGGCAGGGTTTAGTGCTACAATTATTGTTTTTCCCAACCTGGCGCAACCTTTCCAGACGTCTTCCTCTCCAGCCAAAGTACTGGGTGCTTCTACCAGTTCGCAGTCGTTAGTAGATAACGCGTTTCGGGTTAATTTCCCCACAACCTTTAGTAATGATATTACTGTTAACAAGAATGCCCTGATTGAAGGTAATTTGACAGTCGACGGTACAACAAATTTTCTAAAGGGGCTTAATACCAACAATCAAAATATCATCACAGGTAGTGGTAATATAACTTCCAATACAATCAGTGCAAACAAGCTGATTGCAGGAAATGTTATCTATTCTGTTAACGCCGGTGGAGGAGTCTCCATCTCCTCGGGTCAGAATCCGACCATTTCCAACACTGGAGTTCTTTCTCTACAGGGTGATACCGGCTCTCTTTTGTTATCAGCCGGATCTGGTATTTCCATCAGTGGTCTGACACTGACTAATTCTGACACAGGATCATCTCAGGATATCTTTAAAAACATCGGAGTATCCGGACAATCTACAATAACTGCTGGCTCGAATAACGACACTCTAACTTTTGCCGCCGGATCTGGATTGACTATCACCACAGACACTACAAATAAAATACTCACCTTCACCCCAAACTTTGCTTCCTCTGGTTGGACGCTAAACAATACTTTGGGATATTTATATCCAACCAGTCTTACTAACTCAGTGGGGATAGGCACCAATACCCCCAGTGCTTTACTTGATGTTGCAGGTAATGCGTCAATATCGGCTGAGTTATCTTTTCATTCAGGTAGTGGTTCCATTCAGTCCACACAAAATAACAATTTATATCTTGGCAGCAGTGGTGGAAGTAATTCTACAACAGGAAACATCATTCTTGACCCAAATGGTAATATAGGTATAAAGACCTCAAGTCCCTCATACCCCCTCGATGTGAATGGGACAGTTCGTATCACTGGCAGTGGATTTACCGGATTGATGCTACCTACGGGAGCTTCGTTAAACTATGTTCTGACAACCGATGGTATGGGTAATGCTTCCTGGACAAATCCAAATGGTTCCGGCGCATCTTTCGGGGGATGGACGCTCACAGGATCGACTATCTATCCCAATCAAACGAATTATCATACTCTTTTGGGAGATAATAACGTTATAGATGCCGTCGGACTCCTAAGTGCAAACGGAAACAACGGCAGCAACGCTGTTGCAATACTCAACCAAAATGGCAGCGGGGATATCCTCTCAGCTTCCTCATCGGGAAATACCGTATTTCGCGTCGATAATTCCGGAAACTTACTCCCAGGGACAAATGCTACCAATAATATTGGCTCGTCTAATTTGTATTGGAATACTATTTATGCCAATAATATCATTTCTACATCTTCATCCGGACAGAATGGCTGGTTGCAAAGAATTAACGGCGCGCTAATGCCAACCAATATTACTGATGATCTGCTTTTAGGTTCCACTTCCACAAGCAGTGCGATGATAGCACTCACAGGAACGAGTGCGACAAGCAATAATCAGGCGACTATCACCGGTAACAATCTGACTACAGGGTTTGGTTTATCCCTTCTATCATCCTCGGTAAACCTAACCTCCGGAGGTCTCTTTTCTTCCAACTTCACCGGAAACTCAGCTTTCACCAGTGGACTCAACACGATTGCTTGGAACCCTACATCATCCACAACCGCCACTGGTGACTTACTGGATTTGAATGTCGGATCAAATGGAACGTTGGGGAATATTTTCAATGTCTCAAATAACGGCTCTTCTGTGTTTTCTGTTTCTCAATCACAAATCACTGCCAATTTGCCTTTGCAGTTGAACTCTCCTGGAGATTTATCACTGGGATATAATCTGGATTTTACCAATCCAACTGCTTCTTTTATCTCCTCAACTGCACCGCTTGGTATTTATGCCGGAGATACATTCTCATCCAATAACCTGACACTTGGCACCTATAATGGTGGCAATGTAATAATTGATTCCCAAGCACTTTTGGCCTTGCAATCCGCAACTATTTCCGGTCAACTTGTCGTGGGGTCACAATATGCTCCATCTACTCCTATGGGTCAGATGTATGTTACCAATTCTCAGACTTATGGGCAGGCTCTGGTTCAACTCAATCAGACCGAGAATGCCGATATCTTTACCGCTTCAGCATCGGGAACTCCCCGTTTTGTTATCCAGAATAGTGGTAATGTGGGGATAGGCACCACAAGTCCTTCCCAGGAACTGGATGTTGCGGGGAATATTAACATCTCGGCAGGATCTGCTTATATGTATAACGGTGTACAAATATCCCAAGCACAGACAAGCCTAAATAACTATTATTTTGGCAATTCAGGCAATCTGACAGGGACAGGTAACTACAATACCGCCAATGGAGCATTCGCTCTCTCTCTAATCACTTCAGGATACCAGAACACTGCTGTTGGAGTATTCGCTCTTCAGTCCAACACTTCCGGAGCATGGAATACTGCAAATGGAATGCAAGCTCTTCAGTTCAACACTTCCGGAGCCCAGAACACAGCCATTGGGGTAGCTGCTCTTCAAAACAACAGCACTGGGTATCATAATACAGCTAATGGTTACTTGGCACTTCTATCCAACACAACAGGTTATAACAACACGGCCAATGGGTTCAATGCACTTCTATCCAACACAACAGGTACCTATAACATTGCTGATGGCATGCAAACACTGTTTTCCAACTCCACAGGTTACAACAACACGGCCATTGGAGCATTCGCACTCTGGTCTAGTACAACGGGAAGTAATAATACATCATTAGGCTATCAAGCGGGATTTAGTAACATTATAGGATCGGGTAACATCTTCCTCGGCTACAAAGCAGGTTACTACGAAACAGGATCGAATAAGTTATATATTTCTAATTCGAATACAACAACTCCTTTGATCTATGGTGCCTTTGATGCCAGTGCGCTTGGAATTAATACGAATCTGGGTGGTAACGCTGCCCTAACTGTCAACCAACTCAACTTATCAGGAGACATCTTCTCTGCTTCTTCTTCCGGTACCACGAGATTTGTGATAAGTAATAACGGCAATGTGGGGATCGGCACTGCGAGCGCGATCGCACCGTTTGAACTTGTCAAGGCCAATGCAGGTAGTAGCCCTTCACCTATTGGTTTACCTAATGCCAATTTTGCAGCAATAATTGAAAATCAAAATTATGCCGGTGGGGACGATGGTTTACTTGTGACAGGAAGGAGTTATAATTCTGGTAATTCTATACTTGATGTAGGTCTTGGTGGTGGATCACCCAATGGTGGAACATATACATCAGATTTCAAAGTTGATGGATTAGGAACGACAACTGCTACTAGTTTAAATACAGTGATTGGGTTTAATTTAGTGTCAAATGGGGGTAGCAGTGCTGTTGTAAATGCATGGGCTAATCCTTCTACAAATTATGGAGTTACTGTAGGTACTATATATGGTTCGACTCAAACTGCATTTACAATTGCGAGTAACATTCCAATGAGTGGTGGTTTACCAAGTGGCTCAGGACCTTCTCTATCAGGAAGTTCACTTTTTACTGTGTTAGCAAATGGTAATGTAGGGATTGGTACCACCAGTCCTGGTGCATCATTGGAGATACGTTCAACAACTTCACCACAATTGAGGATAGGTTATGATGGAAGTAATTACATGACCACGTCAATTGATTCAGCAGGGAATGCCTCGTTTTCTTTAGCTGGAAGCGGAAATCCGAAGTTATTTACATATAACAACGGTATATTGATATCAGGTGCAACAACTCCCATTTGTTTTTATTCCTGCTCATCAATGGACATAAATACTCTTAGCTCCTTTCTACATTTTACAGGATCAAACGGTGTATCTTTTGAAGGAGGGAACGGTTTTGTTATAAATCCATCAGCACCTATCTTTAGTTCAGAATTCATGGCATTTCAATCAATTCCTTCGAATATATATCCAGCAAATGGTTCGGTCATTGCTACTGAAAGGGTAAATGATTTTGCACAACCAATATTCCAGGGAAATCCTGCATCAACCATGACTAATGTATCTACAATACAAATTGATGGTGCACCTGCTATAAATACAGGGGCTAGTATATCAATACTAAATGATTATGGATTAAATATTGCCTCGGGAAGTGTGAGATTAAACAGTGTGGGAACAGTTACAAACTCCTATGGACTAGCAGTAGCAGCTCAAACAGGCGCAACAAATAACTATGCGGCAACATTTACTGGTGGCAACGTAGGAATTGGGACTACGACCCCCGGACAAAAACTCTATGTTGCGTCAGGCAACATCGCCATCGATAACACCGGGTATCTGATGTTCAACGGACCATCTGATCTTAACTGGCGGATGGGCTATGACACTGGAAGCTATACCCATGCTCTGACAACAACACCCTTAGATGTTGTGGTAGGACAAGGTACTAATGATGGGTTTACTGTAGGGCAAACGGGTGGAGCATCAATATTTGAACTCAAAGGAAGTAGCAAACAAGCATACTTTTCTGGTAACGTAGGTATCGGTGATTATTCAACTTCGATTAATAATACGCTAAAAGTTACCGGCTCTCTTTGTGTCAGCAGTGCAACCGGAGCTTGTGCCGGAAATACAGCTGGGACTATTTATGCCACCAGTACCAGTATCTCCTCAGCTGACGTGGCAGAGAATTATGTATCCTCAGAGTTATTACAACCTGGTGAAGTTGTGGCTATGTCAGGGGATGGTAATTCCAATGCCATTATCGCAGCAACCTCCCAGACACCAACCCAACTTCTGGGAGTCGTATCTACTAATCCGGGTGTTACCATTAATTCCGGAGCCAAGACAGATACCACACATCCCAATCTTTATCCAATCGCTCTGGTAGGTCGTGTACCGGTGAAAGTGAGTAGTGCCAATGGAATTATTAACTTAGGTGATCCGCTCACTGCCTCTTCAATTCCCGGTGTAGCAGTTAAGGCTACACAACCCGGTTTGATTATCGGACGAGCATTGGAAAGTTATACCGATACCAATCCTAATGACACTGGCAGTATTATGGTTTATTCTACTGTATCCTGGTATGATCCGACAATTAGTATCGCCAGTAATGGAAATCTTATGAATACCAACACCAATACTGCGACTAACTCTTCCACTGCAATTGCATCTATAGGCCAAACACCAAGTATTTCCACTCCAACAGTCCAGCAGGATATAACCAATTTACAATTTGATGTGGCTAGCCTCTCGGCACAACTTAGTAAAATTGCATCATCTGAAGCTGTACTAAACACTCTTGTTTCCGACTCGAGTCTGCCGAGTTTTTCTGCCAGTATTTCCGGACAGTTCAAAAATCTGCCATTAACGACTGATCAGATGGGGAATGCGACAATATCCGGATCTCTCAATGTTTTGGGCAGAACGACATTAGGAGATGTTGGTATAACCGGCAATATCACCACCGGACTTCTTACTATTGACGGACTTAATGGAAGTATCGATAGTATAGGACAACCATTGATGCTTCAGAGTTTAGCTGCTACAGGAGTAAATATTGAAAATGGAGCGATTACCATCGATACACAAGGTGATATGGTTATCAATGCCTCACTGACTGCGCAGAAAATTAATATCACCAACAGTGATCCACTTGCCGCCTCTGTAGGAGTGTCCATACTACCCGCAGGAAACACTTCTGTAGTAATTAACACTTCAACCGTCACTAAGAATTCACAAATATTTGTCACCTCCAAAACAAATATTGCTCTTCCTCTCAATATTACGTCTCAAACTCCGGGGCAATCTTTTACAGTGCAGATCAGCTATCCACAAACCAAGGATATAGTCTTTAGCTGGTGGGTAATCAACTAAATGATATTGAAAGTTAAAATGAATAAAAAATCACGTGATGACAAAATGAATTGCAGAAATGGTTTTCCCACATTGAAGGTTTAAATACTATGAAAAGAATGAATAGAAAAATTCTCCAGGTTAAATTCAAACAGTTAAAAATTTTACGTTTTACTTCTTATGTCAAAGCTAGTATCTCCCGATATCGTCATAGTAGATATACCTGGCTAACACTTCTTTCAGTATTTATTCTAGTTCTTCTGGGAGCAGTAACTATCATGTTGCAAACTAAAACTGCCCAGGCAGCGTGGTATAACACGAATTGGGGATACAGGCAAGCGATAACAGTTACAATAACTTCCAATGGATCAGC
>DAIDHK010000017.1 GCA_027459725.1 Candidatus Levyibacteriota bacterium | reverse complement strand
ATTCTATTCATTTCTTAATATACTTTTCTACACACAAATCTCTCTTTTTACAAAGAGTACTTATTATAGTTAATCAGTTCCTATACCCTTGAGTCAATATGCATAAATGAACTCAAAAGAGCTGGGGTCGTAAGTGAACTGATTTGATAAGAATTAATTCGTAATGTTAAATAATATGTATGTATTCTAAATTAAAAGTAAAATCTTTCAATATATTTTTTCTTATACTCTTTTTTATTACTATTGCCCTGCTAAATTTTTTTCATGCTCATTTTGTCTATTCCACTCTATCACCGATATTAGTTGGACATAATACCACCGATGCATCAAGTAGCCCATGGGCTGTTGCGGTGTCCGGAAATTACGCATATATAACTCAAAGTCGTCTATCGGGAGCTAATTCGTTAATGGTATATGATATCTCAAATCCTAATTCACCTATATTGGCTGGAGCAAATGGTGCTGATATATCTAATGATCCTGATGCTATAGCGATTTCCGGACATTATGCTTATGTAGGAGATGAAAATACAATCGGCGCACATTCGCTTACCATCTATGATATTTCTACACCTTCTAGTCCAGTGTTAGTAGCTACAAACAGTGCTGATTCATCAAATGGACCTGATAGCATTGCCATTTCAGGTAATTATGCTTATGTTGCGGAGTATCAGAATTGTGGTGCTAATACTTTAATGATATACAATATTTCCAACCCTCTTTCCCCGACTTTGGCTGGAGCAAATAGTTCAGATTCTTCGTGTAACCCCTCAGGAATTGTCGTAAGTGGAAATTATGCATATCTATCTGAAAATGGAAATTCGGGTGCAAATACTCTTATGATTTATGATATCTCCAATCCAACCTCTCCTACATTAGTGGGAGCAAATACTTCTGATGCTTCCAATTATCCTTTGGGTCTTGCCAAGGAAAATAATTATATTTACGTGGCAGAGTTTGGAAATATAGGAGCAAACAGTTTGATGATCTATAATGTTACCAATCCTTCTACTCCTACGTTAGTAGGCTCCAATCAGAATGATATCTCAAATGGTATTTCTGCAATAACTGTGGTTGGTAATCTGGCATACACAACTCAAGAAAATTATTATGGTGCGGATGCATTGTTGATATATAATATTTCCGATCCTTCTAAACCGGTACTTTATGCTGCAAATAGTGCTGATAATTCAAATGAGCCTTTAGGTTTAACAGTAGTAGGTAATTATGCATATGTGACTCAATTTGGAAATATCGGAGCCAATTCGCTTTTGATCTATAACATTGCTAATTTGAATTCACCTCCTGCAACTGTAACCCCATCAAGTGGGAAAATATTGTCTGTAGTAGGACATAATAGTGTTGATGCTTCTAATAAGCCAGATGCTATCGCAATTTCTGGTAATTATGCTTACATATGTGAAGGTGGAAATTCAGGAGCAAATACTCTAATGGTTTATGATATATCAAATCCCACGAGTCCAACGCTAGTGGGAGCTAATAGTTCAGATGGGTCAAAAAATCCGACAGGAATTGCTATCTCAGGTAACTATGCTTATGTTGCAGAAAGTGGCAATTATATATCCAATAGTATGATGATTTATGATATATCAAATCCTGCTAGTCCAACATTGATAGGTAGTGCAAGTAATCCTGGTAGGCATAATCCAAGAGGAATTACAGTTGTCGGTAGTTACGCATTTTTAACATTAGATAACAGTGGTGGAAATACATTTGTGGTTTATAATATCTCAACTCCATCCTCACCTCAATATTTGGGAGAAGTAGGAACAGATAATTCTAATATTGGTTATGGCATAGTGGTGTCAAATAATTATGCTTATGTCGTAGAGGACGGCAATGACGGCAGTAATACATTTATGATCTATAATGTTTCAACTCCCGGATCACCTACCTTGGTGGGAACAAATAGCGCTGATTTATCAGCATATCCTTATGCGGTTGCGCTTGATGGAAATTACGCCTTCGTTACCCAGACAGGTAATATGGGAGCAGACACTTTGATGGCTTATGATATCTCCAGTCCGAACAATCCTAGACTTGTAGGTGTAAATCCGAATGATGGATCAAACGGCGGGACAGGCATATCAATATCTGGAAATTATGCATATGTGACACAGGAATATAACAGTGGAGCTAATTCGTTGATGATGTATGATATCACCAATCCAAGTGCCATTATACTTTATTCTTCTAATATTGCAGACGTCTCTAATGATCCACAGGGAGTAGCTGTTGCGAATAATTATATCTATACTGTCCAATCGGGGAATAATGGTGCAAATTCACTTTTAGTTTATCAGTTACAAAATAAGACTACTAGCAATAACACCAGTTCTGGCTCGGGATCAGTCATATCCGTATCTTCGTCGAGTACAGGAAATCATTCGGCTCCTGCATGTTCTAATACTATACCCCAAACCACTCCAAATTTATTTCAAATAAATGTTACAGCTGACAAAGCGTTGCTTTACTATACTCCACTAACACAAAATGTTACTAATTATATTATCGGATATTCACTCGAGCCAGAAAATATTCAGTATGCCGTTCAGACCAACCAGGGATTTTCAACTGGAGTGTTATCATATAGCATAAACGATTTAATGCCTGCGACAACTTATTATTTTAAAGTTAGAGCGCAAAATGGCTGTATGCCCGGTGAGTGGGGAAACCAAATTCAAGTAACTACTGAAAGTTCAGTAGATACAAGAAGTACGGTGTTTTATAGAGATGTCGCTAATAGCAGTTCAAGTGTTTTTTCGCCTTCGAAGAATATTTATACACCTACAGTATCGTTACCTTCAGTACCAAACGCTGGAATTGTTCCCCAGCCTACTAAAATAGCTCCAATAACTAAACCAATTTCTAATTATTCGCATAAGAAAATCTCAACTACAGTTAAAACTTGCTTTTTATTCTGGTGCTGGTGATTAAGAGAGAGTTGAGTAGAGCTTTATGATTTTAAATTATCTTTACCATTCAGAATTTGATTCTTATATTCTGAATTAAATCTTGCACTTACCCTTTTCCATGTTGATGGATTTAATAATGAACCATGTATTCCCAGATATGTTAATAATGCGCCTGTGCATAGAAATGGCATCCTGGCGTCTAAAAAGGTGTTAATATAGGATGCAGGTTGAAGCATATTACTTATCTCTGGCGCCATATGCTTAGCTGTTTGTATAATTGATCCCGCCAGATTATCACTTGTAAGAGCTATATTAGCACCTATTCCTCCTCCCCATAGGCCTGCGGCTAGCCACATCCTCCATGAATGAGATTTTGCCTTTGGGTGTTCCTTTTCAAATGTATACCCAGTAGATATGGAGCCGTCCTGATTACTAATTTGAATCTGTTTTAGTTTTTCCATACGATTATATTAATATAGGATATATATCGACTTGGAGTTGACTAGGTAGATTCTAGGTGGAAGTGCACCACTAGGTAGTGGTAACAAGAAGTTTCTAGATCATCTCATACTGGTCATACTGGCTTTTGTATTGCAAACATTTTCTGAGAGAACTGTTCATTTTGCAGTCCAGTTCTACAATATATTCTACTGACAAACTATTAATACTTAACCATTTGGGAATAAATTTTCTAATTCTTCCATTGGTATTATCAACTGTCCCTTTTTCACCAATGACAAAGGAGATGAGGATTTTATCAGTCCTCACATATTAGGAGAGTTTTATGTTAAAGATTTATTACAGTTTTAAATAGAGTTAACCAGCAAAAAATCATTTATATTTAAAGCTCGTTTAAAAAACAATTTACTTTTATCTGAACAAAAAAAAGTTATAAAGAATATTTATGCAGAATTAAAAAAAATACTTAAAGAGAAAAAGATGATTAAAGTTGCTGTTGAAGTTAAATTAGTTAATAAGTTTGTTGTTAATTCTAAGACTGGAAAGTTTTGTTTAATAATAAAAAAATTGCCCAAAAACTAATAATTATCTGCTATACTAGCTTTTCTACATATCTTATGGAAATAAAGTCAGTTACATTTTTCGGCTGTAGTTGTGGTAATCCTGGAGACAAAAACTTCGATGAAGCCAGATTAGTTGCATCTGTTATCGCTTCCACGAAAAGAACAGTTGTTAATGGTGGTGGGCCGGGAGTGATGTTGGCTGCTACTTTAGGTGCCAGAGACGTCGGAGGAAGAACAGAAGTTGTTTATTATCGTCCCGAACTTGCCACAAATTTTAAAGGAGAAATAGCGGCTAATTATGCAGATAAATCTTATGAAGAAGCAAATTATATTTTAAGGACAAAAAAACTTTTAGAGTTGGGTGGAGCTTATATTGTTTTTAATGGAGGAACAGGGACAATTTCGGAATTTGCAATGGCATGGGGTGTTGCGCGGTTATATATAGATCATCATAAACCTCTAATTTTATATGGGGACTTTTGGCATCATTTAATGAAAGACTTTGCACAGCATATGATGATAAGACCCGAAGAGAAAAATGTTTATACTATAGTTAATTCTCCGGATGAAGCAGTTTCAGCGGTTGAAAAATATGAAAATATTCTTTCACTAGCGAATCATTCTCTTATGAAATGCAAGGGTCCAGAATGTAAACTATTTTTGGAATAAAGTATAAAGTACTTACAATATATTATTATTTTTTAATACAGTTTTTAAATCCTCTATTTTGGGTTCTACGAGAAGCTCTCCATTAGGAAAAATCAAAGTTGGTATTGATTGTAGGCCCTTATTTATTCTTATCACTTCATCTGCTGCGCCTTCTACCTCATCTATATTTATATATTCATATTCAATTTTAGTATCATCGAAATAATTTTTAACTAAACGACAATCTCTGCACCAAGTGGCACCATAAAACTTAATTTTCATGATTTTATTTTACCATATTTTTAAATATTAATCAGCTTTCTTATTCTGACTATTCTGATATAATTTTACTCATGTCTAAACTATCAACTAATATTATCATAGTCAACAAATTAACAAAGAAGTTTGGAGATTTTGATGCTGTAAAAGGAATTTCTTTTAATGTTAAAAAGGGAGAGATTTTTGGAATACTTGGTCCAAATGGAGCGGGTAAAACCACTACTTTAGAAACAATTGAAACATTACAGAAACAAACAAGTGGGGAAATAATCATTGATGGAGTGGATACTTTAACAAATTCTGAGCACGTAAAAAGGATTATCGGAGTACAGCTTCAGTCCGCAGGTTTTTATCCAGAATTAAATTTAATTGAGCTACTTAACTTATTTGCATCTTTGTATGGAGTAGATATTTCACCTATGGAGATGTTGGAAAAGGTTGAATTAACCGATAAAGCTAAAAGCTTTCCCGTTAGATTATCAGGAGGACAGAGACAAAGATTTTCTATTGCTCTTACATTGGTCAATACTCCCAAAGTAATTTTTCTTGATGAGCCAACTACTGGCCTTGATCCACAAGCGAGAATTCATTTATGGGACATGATTTCTAAAATTAATAAACAAGGAGTAACGGTTGTTTTGACTACTCATTATATGGAAGAGGCACAAAAATTGTGTAACAGAGTTGCCATTATGGAGAGTGGTAGAATTGTAGCATTAGACACACCTGATAATCTGATTAAAAATTTACTCAAGAGTGGGTTTAAGAAAAAAATTGAAGTAAAACAAGCAGATTTGGAAGATGTATTTATTAACCTAACAGGGAGGCAGCTACGTGAAGAATAACTTTGGAATATCAGGTCAATGGAAAACTTTTTGGACTATCACTTGGTATTCACTGCGTGCACAAACCAGAAATATGTCCACTTTTTTCTTTGGTTTTCTATTTCCTGTAGTCTTCATTAGTATTTTTGGTTTAATAGGTAATTCAACTACCGTTGTAAATATAGGTATCCCCCCTACTTCTAACATGCAAAATCCAATTTACACTGCTTTAAATAAAATTAGCTTTGTTAAGCTTAATAAATCGAACCAATTAGCACTTGAGAAACAACTTAAATTAGGTAAAATTGATGCAATAGTAAATATTATAAAACAAGATAATGTTAGTCATTACACGGTCAATGTTCTTGAAGGAAATACTAACCCCCAGAATGCCCAGATAGTTAATTCTGTAATAACACAAATTGTAGACAAAACAAATTTAATTCTTACCGGTATGAGTAATAATCCTCCTGTTAATGTTAATATTAAATCGACTTCTGTTAGACAGCTAAGATATATAGATTTTGCATTACCGGGTATGATTGGTTTTTCGCTACTTAGTACTGCTATCTTTGGTACTGTATTTGGTTTGATTTTCCTGAAAAAAACTTTGGTCATTAAAAGAATGTTTGCTACACCTATGCACCCATTGATTTTTTTGACGGCACAGGGTACTAGTCGTTTAATTGTGGTACTTATTCAAACTATTCTGATTTTGCTGATTGGTGTTTTTGTATTTAAGTTTTACCTTCCAGATGGAATGATTACTTTTTTACAATTAGTTCTTCTTTCCATTTTTGGTTTGATTGCCTTTTTGGGATTTGGCTATTTTATGGCTGGATTAACGAACGATGAGAATGCAGCCAATCCGATGATTAACTTGGTTACACTACCCCAGTTTTTACTCAGCGGAACATTTTTTCCTACGTCTAGTTTGCCAAATTGGCTTGAGCCTATTGCAAACAATCTTCCCTTATCATACTTCAATATTGCAGTACGTAATATTACTACCAGTGGTGAGCCTTTCAGCTCCACCCTTCCCTATCTTCTGGGGATGTTTGTCTGGAGTATGGTTATGTATGTATTGGCTGCAAGAACTTTTAAATGGGAGTAGTTTTTGTGATACTTATAACTAGCTAGCTTTATTGACAGTGGATTTTTCTACTAATATATTATGAAAGTTCTATAGGAGGATAAATTATTACAATAAAAGATCTCTAGCTAATTAGCAATTTCCTTATTTTATATTAGCTTTTTTCTACTAGGCATAAAACCATTATTATAAATGAAAAACTTCTACTTCAGCCTCAATAAAGTCAGTAAAAACTCGATTTAAGCAGAATAATACCAAGAATACTTAGATTATAGATCAACCTTCAATTTCACAATTAAATTAAGTTACAGTTATCACTAAGATGTAAGTCATCTAACTCTACTGAGGTATAAAATTTTATTTTAAATTTATCTCTGAGCCAATACTCTAAATTGCATCTTCAAGCATGGGAGGAGAGGTGGGTGCTTTATTTAAAGGAGCATCTCTATTTCATGCTAAAATATTCTATTTGCTCTATAATATTCTCGATGATCAAAAATTTACTGTTGATATTTTCAGGTTTGGTTATTGGGGTTGTAGTAGGATATCTATTTATCAATTTAGCTAGACTTCCAAATATCGAACAGGTTGCTCAATCTATATTTCAACAAAAACAGATCATTGGTTTTTTGCCATACTGGCAATTAAGTAAGGCTAAAATAGATTATACATCGTATATAACTACGCTAGCCTATTTTGGTTTAACCACTGGTCCCGACGGTTCTATTGTTACGATGTCTTCGCCTCAATCATCAGAACCTGGATTCTATGCATTAACTTCAGGAAAGGTTGAGCCATTTTTAAATGCAGCTGAGAAAAACAATTTAAAGCTTTCATTAGTTATCAATTCGGGTGATCAGAGTGCAATTAATCAAATGATCTCAACTCCAAGACAAAGCGCGAATAATTTAATATCAAGTGTAAAACCATTTTTAAATAAATATAAATTTTCAGATTTAAATCTTGATATTGAGAGTACTTCTACTGCTAGTGATGCGGCTAGAGATAATTTTATAACATATCTTAAAACAGTTAAAAATGGATTAGACAAAATGACAACGCCGGAAACTTTAACTATAGAGATAAGTCCTACAGATTTGATTCGTAAAGATTTAATCGATCCCCAACGTGCAGGTGAGATTGCTGATTATGTAGTTGTGATGGCTTATGATTATCATTATACAAACTCATATGTTACCGGTCCTGTAGCTCCCTTAAACGGTGCCGGTGAAACTCTAGAATATGATACCGCCAGTGCTATGCAAATAGCGCAAACATACATCCCAGATAATAGAATTATATTAGGCTTTCCATTATATGGTTACGAATGGGAAACTCTCAATCCAATTCCTCAATCGGCAATTATTCCCAATACCGGTATTATTGATAGTAATAAAACAACGGAGAAATTTTTAAGTCAATGTGCAAGCTGCAGCGCAAAGTTTAATTCTAATGCTGATGAATATTATGTAATATATAAAGACCAAGGAACAGGAACATATCACCAAATGTTTTATCCTGAGGCAAAGTCTACACAAGATAAAATAGACTTTGCAAAAAAATATAGCTTGGGGGGCGTAGCAATTTGGGCATTAGGGTATGAGGGTAGCTCTATCTTGGAGCCTTTAAAACAATATTAATCAGGATTAATCTGCCTTTGAGTATCATCAAAACTTACTTTATCATTACTATTAAGAGTTGATACATGGCTAACATAATTCAAGTCGTCATAACCTAGAGTTGCCGAACCGGAAGACATAGAAACATTCACTAAGTTATTGGTTGTATCAACATTTACGCTAAGTATAGCAGGCTTATCTATTTGAATTAATAAATCCATACTCCTGATAGCTAAAGGGTTAGTGTTAGTAACATCATAATTAACTGTACCATTGTCTTGAGAAAAAACAGAACTATACGGTAAGAGTTGAATAATGTTCAGTGAACTATTATGGAATACGGTTAATTTGCCGAGTTGTTTAAAATCAACTTTAATATAACCATGATCATTAGTCTGCAATGATTCTCCCTGTTCAATTTGTGTAGTAGAGTTGGTTAAAGGTGAACTTTGGGTGGCGATTCTCGATGAAAAGCTTACACTTCCGGACATAGTTGCTATTGTACCTCTCATAGAAGCAGACGGTGGATTTGCGATGGAGAAGTTTGTAGTAATGGTTGGAGTACTAGATAAGGGATTGATTGTCTGTGCATGATTAGAATTATTTGGTTTGATTATATTGTATAGTACAAATACAATAAATCCTACTAACAATGAGCTTATGAATATAGAAATACCACGCATAAAACTTATTCTATTGTACACTATTATTATCGTTACGTATTGACAACAAGATTAGTATATAAGAAAATACTTATATGTCAAAACCAGTTGTTTTATTGGCAGTAATAGTAGGTTTATTGTTATTAGTTTGTTCGGCAATTTATTTTATTGAACCCGCCAAATTACTTCCGGCTTTTTTTCCTGGTCATGACGTGTCTATAAGCAGACATCATTATACCCATGCCGTTGGGACTTTGATCCTGGGTGTCGGAGCATTTGTTTTTGCTTGGTTCCAAAGTGGAAGCAAAAGGTCCTCTAAATAAAGTTTATTATTAAAAGGAAGGATATAATACCAGCAGATATGCAGTACATTCCAAAAGGTGTCATGTTTTTTGTTCGGAAGTATTTTGTTAAGAATTTTACTGAAAAGTATGCTGCCACAGCTGCACAAACAGCTCCTGTGAGTATTTGACCAAGGACTACACTTTCATAGGCTAAAGATAATTCTGGAAGTTTTAAAACTGCAGCCGCAGCTATGATAGGAGTTGCCATTAAGAATGAAAATCTGGCTGCTTCTTCATTGTTTAAACCTACTAACAAACTGCCAGTCATGCTGGCTCCTGTACGTGAAAAACCTGGTATTAAAGCTACTGATTGTAGTAATCCTACTTTAATAGCTTGAACGTAGGTAAGTCTAGCTATTTGTTTATCACCGCTCACTGTGGAAATATTTGTTTTATTTTTTCGCAATCTTTCAGCGAACAACAACATTAGTCCATTTAAAATTAGAACAAAAGCAACTAATATAGGTAAAGCAAATAGATTCTTTAGAGTTTTTTCAAGTAAAAGTCCAAGTATTCCTGCTGGTATGGTCGCTATGACCAACAGCCACCCCAATTTTGCATATTTGTCATCCTCACTGATTTCCCTATTTTTAAACGATCGTCCAAGACCTCTCAAAATTTTTACCCAGTCGGATAAAAAAAATAAAAACAATACTAAAGCTGTAGCGAAATGGGTCGCGACCAAGAATGTCAAAAAAAATGGTGCGTTTTGGTCTATATTCCAACGTAAAAGCGAAGGAAGTATTACACTATGACCAAGACTCGATATGGGAAAAAGTTCAGTTACCCCTTGTAACAAACCAAATACTATAGCTTGATAATATGTAATCATCTTAATAATTCTATAATAGTTTATAACTGCTTTGCAAGATTAGTACTTGCATTTACTGAAGAGTCATCTAGAATAGTTGTATATCAGAGAAGACTAGCTATTAAATGTCGACTCTGAAAACGAAAAACAATAGAGGCTTTAAAAAGAAATCGGTAATCTTCATCTAGCTGATGCGGATTACCAAGTGAGGAACTGGGACTCCAAACTTCATAGAAGAGTCAATAGCTCTAGTGAGGTTGAACGAAGTCTCCTGTCAATTACATAATTACTATATTAAGTAGTAAATCTATTATAGCGGGGAGGTGAATAATAATGAATCAAAAAACGACACAAAAATATATTGATGCTTTGCAAAAATGGTTTGATCAGCTTCCTGCATTACCTACTAATGCAAGAGATGTAATAGTGAAGATTACACCTATTTTGGCTCTAATATTTGGTATTCTTGGTATTTTGGGTATATTATCTGTATTTAGTGCAATTACAGCTTTTGCACCGGTTATGATGATGGGAAGACTGAATGGTGTAGGATATTGGGGATATAACTATCTTTCATTGGTATTATGGTTATTTGCTGATATTGTAATGTTAACAGCATATTCTGGAGTTAGACAAAGAAAAATAATTGGCTGGAATAGGCTATTCTGGAGCCAGATTATATATTTTGTAGGATCTATTTTATCTTATGAGATAATTTCTGGTTTGATTGGTATCGCTATTGCACTTTATCTGCTATTTCAGATTAAATCATATTATAAATAGTTAAAAATACCATTAAGTAATAGCTGGATGAACAAAAGAAACGTTTTAATACTAGAAGAGGTATTTAATAGTATCACTCATGGATTAGCAATAATTTTGCTTTTTGTCGGAGTATTCTTCTTGTGGTTTATTAGGATCAATTTTACATTCTATCAAATGATAAGTGTAATTGTCTTTATATTTTCCCTTTTTATATTATATTTATTTTCAAGCCTATATCACAGTTTGTTTTTTACGAAAGCAAAAAATGTTTTTGCGATTTTAGATAAATCAGCCATCTATCTACTTATAGCAGGAACTTACACTCCATTTGTTGTTTTTTTTGTTAATAATCCGTTAGGGTATATTGTATTGACATTCATATGGATAATGGCAATTTTCGGTATTGTTTATTCTGCTATAAATAAACATGGCAGAGTTGCTTTACACGTTTTACTTTATTTGATCATGGGCTGGATTTCTTTAGTTTTCTTACATCGATTTTTATTAACACTAAAAGGCGAAACTTTCGGATTAATCCTTTTGGGAGGTCTCCTTTATACAGTTGGAATAATATTTTTTATCATTAAAAGAATTCCTTTTTCACATGTAATCTGGCACATATTTGTGATCACGGGGAGTTTTTGTCATTTTTTAGCTTTATATAAATGGGTAAACTAAGATATACATATCCATATTAGTCTAATTAGCAGAGTCATAATTGTAATTAATTACATATTTCATACATTCAAAGTACTTAAAATTAAATTTATGATGTATAATAATCCTATGGAAGATTTAAAAGATATAAAATGGCTTGGACATGCAAGTTTTTCCTTTGTCGATACTCAAGGTAATAGAATTTATTATGTTGATCCGTTTGATTTAAAAGCTAAAGTTTTGGATAAAGCAGATCTGATATTTATTACCCATGCACATCCTGATCATTTTTCTCAGAAAGATATTGATCAGATTATAAAAGCTGATACAATTGTGGTAGCTCCTCCGGATATTTTAGAACAAATTAATATTGAAGATAATCTAAAATTATCCGTCTCCCCTAACAATACTTATTCTATTAAAAATTTTCACTTTCAAACTGTGCCTGCATATAACATACATCCTGATAAAATTAAATTTCATCCAAAAGAAAACAACTGGGTTGGTTACATTTTTAATATAAATGACAAAAAAATATATCATGCTGGAGATACCGATTTTATAGAAGAAATGAAGGATTTTTCAAAGCTTAATTTGGATATTGCCATGTTACCAATAGGTGGAGGTTATACCATGGATTATAAAGAGGCAGCAGAAGCTGCTAATTCAATTAAAGCGAAAGTAACTATTCCTATGCATTATAAACGCCTGTTAGCCGATAAATATAAACAAGTTGAACAGGAATTTAAGAATTTGGTGACGCACTCTAAAGTGGAAATATTAGAGGAGGTCAGTTAGACATTAGATAATCAGACCAAGATTTTATTTGTAATTTCTCCAATGATTTATGTAACAGAGCTTTTGACAAGAGTTCTACTTGTTTCAACTTAGTAACTACCAAAATATTGCTGTCAGTGGCAGTTCTTCTGATTTGATAATCATCTATCAGATCTTTCTTTAAATGCACGTCAACCAGATTTATAACTAAATCAACTTTTTTATTTACAAAGTAGTCTAAAATATTAGGTGATTTCTTTTCATGTATTTTATATAATTTATTAACTTTTATATTGTTTTGTATTAGGAATTTTGAAGTTTTCTCAGTTGCATATAAAGGAATATTTAACTTTGCTAAATTTCTAATCGAAGGTAAAGCAATTTGTTTTTTTCTGTCTCCGCCAAAGCTTATAAAAATACCCTTTTTTGGTAGTATTCCTCCCGTTGATAACAATCCTTTCAAATATGCTTCTTCTAGGTCTTCACCGAAGCAAGCTACTTCTCCCGTAGATGCCATTTCAACTCCTAATTGAGGCGATGCACCTGTTAATCTGGCAAACGAGAACTGTGCAACTTTAACAGCAGTAAACTCGGGATTTTTTAACTTTACTTGCTTTACATTTTTTTCAAACAAACACTGTACAAATAAATCAATGAAGTTTAAACCAGTAACTTTGCTAATAAAAGGGAAGGTACGGGAAGCTCTCAAATTAATTTCTATTATATAAACCTTATTATCTTTTAATAAAAACTGAATATTGAATGGTCCAGTAATGTTTAATTCTTTAGTTAGAGCTTTCGCTGATTTAATCATTGCTTCTTTACAAAAATCATTCACTTTTTGTGTTGGTAGAACAATTGTTGCATCGCCTGAATGAACTCCTGCATCTTCTATATGTTCAGAAATTACATAAGCTTTAATTTCACCTTTTTGTGCTACTGCATCAAATTCAATTTCTTTACTATCAATGAAAAACTTACTAATAGTAATTGGATAATTCTGTGATACTTCAGTTGCTTCACGAATGTAAGTATCCAAATCCTTATTATTTAAACAGATATTCATAGCACTTCCTGAAAGCACATAAGAAGGACGGATTAAGACAGGATAGTTAACTTTTTGTGCGAATTCTTTAGCGGCTTTAGATGTTGTAACTTTTTTCCATAACGGTTGTTGAATATCTAATTCATCAAGCAGTGCAGAAAATTTGCTTCGATCTTCTGCGTTATCAATACTTTGAGCTGATGTTCCTAGAATATTTACACCATAATCGTTAAGTTCAAAGGCACGATTGTTAGGAGTTTGTCCACCAACGGAAACTATAACACCATATGGATTTTCAAAATCATATATGTCTGCTAGTCGTTCGAAGGTTAATTCTTCGAAGTATAAACGATCAGATATATCATAATCTGTAGAAACAGTTTCAGGGTTACAGTTGACAACAATAGAGGTCTTGTCGTATTTTTTTAAAGCTTTTACTGTATTTACACTACACCAGTCAAATTCAACCGAAGAGCCAATTCTATATGGGCCACTGCCTATTACGATTACTGATAACTTACCTACTTTTTTTATATCATTATGCTCGCCATTGTAGGTCATATACAAATAGTTCGTTTTAGCAGGGAATTCTGCGGCCAGAGTATCAATCTGGAAGACACTTGGTATAAGATTTAAACTCTTACGCAGATTTCTGATTCCTGTTTCAGTATTATTAGTTAATTCAGCGATTCTTTTATCAGAAATTCCAATTTGTTTTGCATATAGCAACACATCTCTATTTAAGTTTTTGGTTTTTTTAAGTTTATTTTCATAGTCAACAATGTTTTTTATCCGATATAAAAACCAGGGATCAATTCCGGTTAGTTTATAAATTCTATTGACTGTAAAGCCTTTCTTTAACGCTTCAGCCAATACAAATCTTCTTTTAGGTGTAGGAAACTTGAGTTCATCAACTATATTATGTTTCTCAAAAAACATTTTTTCTGAAGTTGCTCCCTCATAATTTAAATCAAGCATACGAATTGCTTTTTGATATGCTTCTTCAAATGTCCTGCCAATCCCCATAACTTCCCCTACTGATTTCATTGCACTGCCTAGCTTTTGATCTGCACCTTTAAACTTATTTAAGTCCCACCTAGGAATCTTGACCACCACATAATCTAATGCTGGCTCAAAACATGCCTGAGTTACTCCTGTAACTGCATTTTTTAGTTCCATTAGCCCATATCCCAATCCTAGTTTGGCAGCTATATATGCTAAGGGATACCCTGTTGCTTTGCTTGCGAGTGCAGAACTGCGTGATAATCTGGCATTGACTTCAATGACATAAAAATCAAGATTTATATCTTTTTTCATTTTATGAGGATTAGGGTTAAGTGCGAATTGAACATTACATTCCCCTACGATTCCTAGGCTTCTTACAATATCAATAGATGCTTTTCGTAATTGATGATATTCTTCATTTGTCAAAGTTTGACTGGGAGCGACGACTATTGATTCTCCGGTATGAATGCCAAGAGGATCCATATTCTCCATATTACACACTGTAATGCAATTATCGTCTTTATCTCTAACCACTTCGTACTCAACTTCTTTAAAATGATGTAGATATTGCTCAACTAGGATTTGAGGTGAGAAAGATAATGCTTTAGTTGCAATTGTTTTTAATTCTTTAACATTATTTGCAACTCCACTTCCCTGTCCTCCTAGTGCAAAACCAGCTCTAATCATCACAGGATAACCAATCTCTATGGCAACTTTTTTAGCAGATTGAAGATCGTGAACTGCTTTAGAGATGGGAGTAGGTATACCAATTTTATGCAGATGTTTGCTAAATTCTTGCCGGTCTTCGGTTAAAGCGATGGCAGTTACGGGTGTCCCTAATACTTTTACATTATATTTCTCCAAGACTTTTGTTTCATAAAGTTCTAATCCGCAATTCAAAGCGGTTTGTCCTCCAAAAGACAAGAGAATTCCATCAGGTTTTTCTTTGGCGATCACTTTTTCAACAAAATAAGGGGTTACAGGCAAAAAATACACATCGTCAGCCAACTCAGTAGAGGTTTGAATAGTCGCGATATTAGGATTAACGAGGATTACCTTAACTCCCTCCTCCTTTAAGGCTTTGATAGCCTGTGAACCTGAGTAATCAAACTCTCCTGCTTCTCCAATTTTTAAGGCGCCTGATCCCAGTAGAATAACTTTCTTAATCATTTGTTTATTACTATTAGTTTTAATCTCAAATCCTTTCTAAAAAATAATCAAAAATCCATTCTGTATCCACGGGGCCTGGAGTTGCTTCAGGATGGAATTGTACAGACATAATAGGAAGTTTATCATGAATAATACCTTCATTGGTATTATCATTAATATTAGTAAACCAAGATTTAAATCCCTTCGGAATCTTTCCCACAGCATATCCATGATTCTGAGTAGTGATAAAACATCTTTTACTACCTTCTTGTAAACAAGGTTGGTTTTGGCTGCGATGTCCATATTTTAGTTTATATGTATCTCCTCCAGCGGCAAGAGCCAAAATCTGATGTCCCAGACAAATGCCAAGAATTGGCAATTTTCTTTCTATGGCTCTTTTGACAGTAGCTATGGTTTCTTTGGCCATGGTGGGATCGCCAGGACCATTAGAAATGAATAAAGCATCGAATTTTAAATTTTTATCCTTAAATATGTCATAATCCCAGGGAACTTCAGTAACTTTTACTCCTCGTTTGATAAAACATCTTTTAATATTATCTTTTGCTCCACAATCAATTAATATAATTGTTTTATCTCCCTCTCCCTGAGTATTTATGGAAGGTTTAGAGACCTTATATAATAAATTTTCTAAATTTGGATCACAATATGATAAATCTTTATCTATAATAATTTTTCCTAAGCTACTACCGTTACTCCTCAAAAATTGTGTAAGTTGCCTTGTGTCTTTGATTATAAGTCCAGGTATCTTTTGTTTTTTTAACCAGTTTTCAAGATTATATTTACTTTCAAAATGTGAGGGTGTGGAGATATAATCGGAAACAATTAGTCCGGCAATGTGCAATCGATCGGATTCCCATAACTCTCGCAAAGGGACACCGTAATTTCCAATTAGAGGATAAGTCATTACCAGAATTTGACCTGAAAAAGATGGATCGGTAAAAGCCTGAGGATAACCAGTCATACCCGTGGCAAATACAACTTCACCTGCAATAGAATGTTTATAACCAAAAACAGTCCCATCAAATGTAGGCCCGTCTTTGATTAAAAATTTACCTATTGCCATATAAAATATATCATTTATTTCTTAGAATTAAGTCGAGAAGTGCCATTCTCACATACATTCCGTTTCTAATCTGACTCTTTAAGTAAACTGATCTTTTGTCTTCGTCAATATCTGTAGAAATTTCACCTACTCGTGGTAATGGATGCATGATTATTGCGTTCTTCCAACCCATCTTGTCTAATAGGTTTTTATCTAATATAAATGTATTTTTGACTTTCTCATAAACTCTAAGGTCTTTAAATCGTTCTTTTTGTACTCTAGTCCAGTATAAAAAATCTGCGTTTTTGGGCAGATCATCAATTCTATCTACTTCGATTAACTTTATATTTCGTTGAATGAATAAATTATACTCTTCTCTGGAGAGCTTAAGTTCTTTAGGAGAAAGTAAATAAATCGTGTTGTTTTTAAATAAGCTTAAACCTCGAATTAATGAATGAATGGTTCGTCCATATAATAGATCTCCTACCATAATTCCTGTTAAGTTATTTAATCTTCTATGTTTATCGTAAATAGTCATTAAATCTAATAAAGCTTGTGTTGGATGTTCTCCAATACCGTCGCCTGCGTTAAATATTGGTACAAACTCTGCTGCATTAGCAGCTTTTTGAGCTGTACCAATCTCATTATGCCTTATAACTATTGCGTCGCTATATGCTTCTAACACTCGTATTGTATCTTCCAGAGTTTCGCCTTTAGAGACAGAAGAAAACGTTTTAGGGTCATGTACTTCCAAGGTCTGTCCTCCTAGTTGTTTAACGGCAGCAGCAAAAGAATTAAAAGTGCGACTTGATGGTTCATAGAAAATTATCGTCACAATTTTGCCGGCCAGGTTTTTAACTGGTTTTGTTGCAAGTGCAATCTTTTTCATTTGTTGAGTTTTTTTATAAAGAGATAAAATATCTTTGGGGCTAAATTGATCGAGGGATAGAATATCTTTACCTTTGTAATTTCCGTTTATTTTCTTTAATCCAGAGTCTTTATTCATCATAATTCCTGACTTCTGGAATTCAAGTCTACAGATAATAAAATATTTTGTCAATGTCCAATTTTAAATTTTCCTTTATAATATTTATACAATGAGAAATTGTATTAAGAAATCATTCATGGGTGGAAGTTTTGATCATTTGCATATAGGACATCACAAATTGATTAAAACAGCTTTTACATATAGTGCTTTTGTTACAATAGGCTTAACTTCTGATAAAATGATTAAAAATAAAAAATTTAGTAAATCGCTTGAAAATTATGAGACCCGATTTAAAAGTCTGACTAATTATTTAAATATCAGTGGTTATCAGGATCGACATAAAATTATTAAATTAACAGATATTTATGGAACCACATTGGAAGATAAAAATAGCGAGGCAATATTTACAACAAATGATACAAAAAAGAAGGCAGAGTTAATAAACAGAAAAAGAAACGATTTGGGTCTAGAGGCTTTAGAGATAAGAAACATAGATTTAGTGAAAGGCGATGATGGGTTAGTGGTTTCCTCAGAAAGAATCAGAAATGGGGAAATTAATTTTAA
Organism: Candidatus Levyibacteriota bacterium; assembly: GCA_027459725.1. Classification (GTDB taxonomy): domain Bacteria; phylum Patescibacteriota; class Microgenomatia; order Levybacterales; family UBA12049; genus DAIDHK01. The sequence continues at coordinate 9,544 of DAIDHK010000017.1, read as the reverse complement.
TGGCGAATCATATACTGTTTGGTTTAATACATTTGGAAGAGATTTGGTATTGCCCCTTAGCTTGAGAGATGAATTTAAATATCCTTTCGGTAATACATTTAGAGACTACAAATCTGCTAAGGAATACATTGGTAATGCGGATATTATAGTTACAGTTGGAGATATAGTATCGGCTGACTTTGTTCAAAATAATAATCAGGCATCGATCAGCGTTATTGATTTAAAAACAAGAAGAGAAAATATTTATAAAAGCTTTATGAAAAAATATTTCTCTAACTTACCTACTAGTCATTTATTAAATCATGCTGGTACAATTAATTTTCAGACAGCTTTACATATTAAGACATACATTCAAGAATTTTTACAGAATAAAGAAAAAAGTGTTATTGTTATTGAAGGTGAAGAAGATTTATTGGTATCTCCATTCATTCTATTTTTACCATTAGGAAGTTTAGTGATATATGGAATTTATAACCAAGGCCTAGTAGTTGTAAAGGTAACTGTAGAAAAAAAAGAGATGGTTAAGATGTTGCTATCAAAATTCTCGATTAAGGATTAATAACATTTTCTATGTGCCTCTTGACAGTTGAGTGAAAACTGTTCTAATCTGATAATACATGAAGAAAAAGGTAGTTAAGAAACATAGCAAAACGATGAAAATGTCCTCAAAAAAGAAGGGATTTGGTTGGAGTTGGCAGAGAGTGACTATTGTTATGTCGGCTGTTGCTTTGTTTATAGTTGTCTCTACCCCTCTACATAGGCCAGTAGTTAATAGCGTATTGGGTGTAAGTATCGTAAAAGGAATGTATCAGGAAGCTGTAATTCCACTTCCAAGAGTACCTGGTACAATTAAATACAATATCTATTACAAGTCCTCAGCAGATTCAGGATTTGTAAATGCAGTAAGAAATATTAATCCAAAACTTGTTGATTATACAATTACATATCTTAAAATGGATACTAGTTATCAATATAAAATATCCGCAGTTAACGCAAAAGGAGCGGAGTTTTGGTGGTCCCCAACTGTTCAGATGACAGGTTTACAATCCATGTAAGTATAATGATTCGTTTGAAAAATCAAGATCTTTCATATAAAAAAAACGTTAGAGTCAAGGAGTTAAGTAATTTAGAGCAGGAGATAATGTCCTATATCTGGCAATATAGGTGCTGTAGTGTTTCCCAATTGCATAATAAACTTAAAGATAAATATGCATATACTACTATTGCCACTATTTCAAACAGGTTGTTAGAGAAGGGTGTATTAGTTCGAAAAAGACAAGATAGAGGCTTTATTTATTCACCTAAAATTACTAAAATCCAATATTCAAAAAAAATTGCTCGTACATTAATATCTACATTTTTATCTTCATATGGAGATTCAGCTTTTGTTTCCTTTGCAGAAAGTATTGAAGAGCTCCCTGTTAAACAAAGAGATCGTTTATTATCTATTTTGAAAAAGAAAATTAAAACTAAATGATTTTTGTTATATTTTTATTAGCCTTAATGGGAGGAGTAATATTTTTTTTTATTACATCAAACTTAGAAGAAGTATTGGTTAGTCACGTTGTTTATTACTGCTCAAGTGTCATACATTCTTTTGTTTTTCCCATTCCAACCATGTTAACAGTAGCTTTTGTATCACTAAATGGTTTGTATTTATTCTGGATATTGCTAAAACTTTTCACTATTTTTACTAATACATTGAAATTAATGCAAACAACCAAAAATACCAACGAAGATATTAGATATATCAAAAAACTGAAAAAATACAAATTAGACAAGAATACAATTTTATTAAATAGCCAACAACCACAAGCGTTTTGTTTTGGTTTTTTAAATCCGAAGATTTACTTATCAACAGGTATTTTAAATACTTTGAAGGAAAATGAGATAAAGGCTATTTGGTTACATGAAGATTTTCATCGTAGTCATTTACACACATTGAAACGTCTTTTTCATAATATTGCTACTTTGTTCGCACCAATGTTTCCTTTAATTAAAGAATTAGTAGAAACTCAAAGTATTCAAGATGAGATTATGGCTGATCGAGAAGCGCTTAGATATCTTGGGCGAAATTATTTACTTTCTTCTTTAAGAAAGATGATTGTTGCAGTGGATGATACAACCTCAATAAATTATTTTGCATCATATAACACATTACTTCAAAGGATTGAAGTGATATATGAAAAGAAAATCAAAAAAACAAATTATATAAAATCATCATTATTAAGTTTAATGAGTTTTGTCATTCTCATTACAATCAGCACATCTCTTGTTAATGCGAAAACTATGCAAACAGCAACCTGTTCTAATGAAATATGTGCAAATCTTTGCAAGAACTCATCTCTAAAGGTTCCATATTTTAAAAATGTGTCATTACCAATATCAATTCTTTATTCACCTAGAGGTTGATAGGTTTTGATAGCTTGACATGTAGTAAATCTATTTACTACACTATGTAGTATGGCAAGAGTAAATAAAATAAATAAGGAAAGTAATGTCGTAACAGATCTGACAGTAGATGTTAAACGTCCATTATTACCAAAATTCGGTTACACTCAGATTTTGGTTGTATTGTTAGTTGTTTCGTCTTATTTTCTAGGTGTCTATAATGCTCAATTGAAAGATTTACAGGGTAGTGCACCCGCAGTGCAAGGAGCTAACGCTCAGGCAAACATAGTTTCCCCAACTCCTGGAAAAGTTAATGTAGGGCTTGGCTATTATCCAGTCTTAGGTAATAAAAATGCTAAAGTTACAGTGGTTGAGTTTGGAGATTTGCGTTGTCCTTTTTGTGAACAGTTATACAATAATGTAGAGCCCCAAATAATGAAAGATTATGTTGATACAGGTAAAGTAAAATTCGTTTTTAGGAATTATGCATTTCTCGGTCCAGCTTCAACATTAGCTGCTAACGCTGTAGCCTGTGCTAATGAACAGGGTAAATTCTGGGATATGGAAAATTATTTTTACAAAAATCAACCGTCTGAAACAGATACGTCTATGTATACGGTTGATAATCTTACACAAGTTGCAGGTACATTAGGTATGGATACTAATCAATTTCAATCATGTCTTAACTCCACAAAATATAGCACACAGGTAGCAACTGATCTATCTGATGGGCAAAAAGCGGGCGTGAGTGGTACACCGACTCTTTTCATAGATGGTATTCCGGTAGTAGGAGCTCAGCCCTATTCAGCTTTCAAGACTATTATTGATCAAGAACTCGCGAAGAATTCATAGTAACTTCCTAGATTTTATAACTGTTAACATGCGTGATATATTTTTACGAAAATCATTTATACTTTCTACACTTGTAATCACTTTGTTATATCTAGCAATAACTATTTGGTTGATGAATCTACAACTAGTAAGTTTTACACTAACAGCAAGTTATCCTTTATTGGCAAAACTTCAAATTTTATATTCGCTGCTAGGTGGATTATTTACCTCCATGACACCTTTTAGCCTATTTTTATTATTTTTATCTGCTTTGCTTACTGGTGCGAATCTGACTTTGATATACCAGAAGATTAGTTTTTTAAGACAAATGGGTAACATTAAGTTGTCAGTAGGAGGAGGATTAATTTTGGGTATTGTTGGTTCAGGTTGTAGTGCCTGTGGTTTGCCAATACTATCTTTAGTTGGGTTAAGTGGAAGTTTAACTTTTCTACCTCTCCAAGGAGGAGAGTTAGCATTTATTTCTGTAATATTATTGGCTGTCTCTTTATATTTTTTAACCAAAAGTATATATAAAACTAGTTGCGATATACCTCAAAGTCTAGTTGAGCCTGTTACCCCAAAACGTACTCATAAGACAAAGCGATTATAATATGCTACTATTTACTTAATTAGCATATTATGCATAAAAGTATTTATTACTTCTTCGTTTGTGAAGTGGTTTTAGTTAGTATTCTATACTTAACTATTTATTTAGTTGGACAACAAATATTACGTCAATTAGCTAATAATCCTCAGATTCAGATGGCTGAAGATATCTCCTATGGGCTTTCTAATGGCAAAAACTATAGTACCGTACTAAATACCAGCAATATAGATCCAAACCTGTCTTTATCCCCATTTACTCTCATCTATGATATTAATGGTAATATTTTATCTGACAACCTTTCACCGAGTGCAAACCTACCTTCACTTCCTAAAGGTATTTTTGCTTATGTACAAGGGAAAGGTGAAGATAGGTTTACTTGGCAACCATCTAATAACTTAAGACTTGCAGTTGTTGTAACTGAATACATTGGGAAAAATGGTGGTGGTTTTGTATTGGTTGGTAGATCTTTAAGAGAGGTGGAAAATTTAGAATCTACTATAGAAATTTACGTGTCAGCTGCATGGTTTATCTCGATTCTTTTGTTATTCACATTTACAAAGCTTTATATTAACAATAAAAAGATTTAACAATGGAAGAGGATCAATCTCCTTTTAAAGTAGAGCTAGAGAATTTACTTTCTCAAGCTAAGACATTTATAAAAAAACCTATGTTTATAGGTTTATCCGTGCTTTTCATTGTATCTTTAATCTCGACTTATTATATTCTTTTTATGTGGAATACGACATCTACAATCAATCATACCAATCCTGCTAACTTTTCTTTGCCTCCGGTTAGTTCACCGACACCTATTTTATCCCCTACTTTTACTCCTACTCCTGCTGCTTCAGTAACTCCCAGTGCGGTGATGGACCCGACAAGTTCATGGAATACTTTTATAAATAAGATTTATCGTTACTCTATAAAATATCCTAATGATTGGACTGCAAGTTATGTTAATTCCTCCGATCCCTTAATTCCTAACTTTGTTTCTATTAATCCGGCAACGGCCTCTGCAAAGATAAACGCTATTACTATTTCATATACTACTAGAACTAACGCTCAATTAGCCGCTATATATGGAAGCACCAGCTCTGGAACGCTTACAATAGCTAGTCAGTCCGCTACAGAATACGATCAGCAAGATTCTGATGGGAACAAATCTTTATCAATAATTTTGGAAGAACCTACTTACGCTTATATTTTTTATGCAATGGATCAGTACAAATCTTTGTTACTGCAGATGCTATCTACATTAGTGCTTAATCCGTAGTTTTCAGACAAATCTGATGACTACGAATATGGAAAATACACCGTTTGTCAATGTTTATTATTGTCCGTTGATGTGAGGTTCGCGTAAGAAAAGATTTAAATCGGCATAGTTTACCAGGCCATCGTCATCTAAGTCAGCCTCTAGTAGGACTGAGCCTTTACATGTTGAGGGACCAAAGTCGTTGTAGCAATTTAGCAACATATTATAGTCAGTTAAGTCAACTATATTATCTCCGTTAATATCTCCCGCAGTTAAAGTGACCGTTGGTAGAGTTGAAGTTTGGCCATTTGTCAATGATAAACTATTACTGGCAATTTTTTGTAAATATCTGTCAGTTTTAACCTTTATCTCATAGTTTCCTGCTGTGAAATTGCCCATATCACATGGCGCATGAGGTAAAGTTATAAAAGATCCGGTTACTGAGTCATAATGTATTAGACAGGTCGTGGTATCTACAATTGTTTGTCCTTGTAAGACTGTTACCCTTAAATTTCTTGTAGTTGTAATTGGATTTTTGTTACTGTAGCTTGAACTATTTGGATTAGCACTATCCCCTGCTGAGCCTATTCCGTCTAAAAGCACTTTTAAGTTAAGATATTCGTCATTTGGGTTTATGCTTATAGTCGGTATGTTAGTTGGACTTATAGATATACCCGGTGTTACTGACGGTGCACATGCTAATAAAGCTTTATAGGCGTTTAGTCTAGGGCCAATAGGATATTGAGAAGCTGTATGTACAGGATCAGCGTTGTTAACCAAACAGTTTCTTATTTGTTGAATAGATAAATTTGGGTTTTCGGCTAGAATTAAGGCAGCTACTCCTGCTACATGGGGAGCAGCCATTGAAGTGCCTTGGGAGAAAAGGTAATTAGTGTTGTAAACGAGATTAGGTGGGCAAATCTCACCTGTAGGGCTACACTGAGATGCTTTTAAAGATAAAATTCCATCGGCAGCATTGAGCGTAGATGATATATCTCCTCCGGGAGCAGAGATTGCCACATTACTACCATAATCTGAATAACTTGCACGGTTGTCATTTCTATCTGTTGCTCCTACTGTTAATACATTATTGCAGGAAGCCGGAGAAACATTTTCTGAGTTGGAGATAATTGTTTGTTTAGTTTGCGGATTATAAGTACCATTGCCCGCTGCTACTACTACCAGAACGCCTGCCTGGGCAGCGGAATTAATTGTATCTTGTAAAACCTGATCTGAACTGCAAGGATTGGGTGAGGCGTCAGAACCATCTCCAAGACTTAAATTTATAACCTTTGCTCCATCAGTTACCGCCTGTTGTATACCTGCTAAGACATTTGATGTCGATCCTTGGCCATTACTATCTATAACTTTAATTGCGAGTAGTTTTACTTTCCAGTCTATACCACTTATACCCAAATTGTTATTACTTGTTGCTGCAATGATTCCAGCTATATGAGTACCATGTCCAAAATCATCCATAGGATCCATGGTTCCCGTAATAAAATTCTCTCCTTTTATTATCGTTGATCCTGCAAAATCCGGATTATTGTAATCAACTCCAGAATCAATCACAGCGACAGTTACATTGTTAGACCCTTCTGTGATACCCCACGCATCTGGCATATCTATTTTTTGTAGGTTCCACTGTAAGGTAGAAAAGTAAGTGTCATTTGGAATAACGGAAAAACTATGCATATAATAGTTAGGTTGTACTGCCTTTACTATATTTGATTGTTGTTTTAAATCCTGCATCGCCTGATTGATATCACTTTTCTGTTTCAAAGTAATTACATAATGTGTTTGCAATTTGGAATTATTTGATATTGGTGCTACTGACAATGCGCCAATTTTTTGATTTAGAGAGTTTATTTGCGATTGTATCTTATAAGCATTTTGTAAGGATGTTTCTTGTATGCTTGATCGAGATTGGGTTTGTGATTGGCTGTTGATAATTTGTTGGACTTGTGCGGGGGATGATCCGTTTTGATACTCTACCAGAACCTGGTTAGGTACATAATCAGATTGTGCATAAGCGATAAAGGGTGTTTTGAGCAATAAAACTAAATTTATTGATATTGCGCTTACTAATAATAAAACATTAAAAAATAGCCTTGTCATAAGCTATTTCTAGTCTACTTTGAATATTAACGCTTTGCAAGAGATGATAAACGATGTAAATTGTAAAATGTAGAAAAATCGGAATTATTTATTAACGACTTTAATTATTCTGTTGCTATATGTCCACTGAACAATTAATGTTAAAGCAAAAATTACTATAAAAAAGATGTACCAGGTTGTATGAAACTTAGTCAGAAAAGAAGCAAAAAAGATTAAGAAAGAGTAATGTATGAAATAAATAGAGTAAGAGTGTTTACTGATAAAAGATAATGGTTTAAGAATATAGTTGAAGAGTCCTTTCTGAGCAAGATAATATAAGCTCAGACAACTAACTATCCCATAAGAGATGATATATAGGTTAGGTGGGTATTTATTATTTATAAATGACAAGTCATGACGTGAAATTGTGCCTTGTAAGAATAAAAAAATAAAGATCAGAAGGGATGTGATAAAGAAAAATCTTTTGATCTTTACGTTGATTAATGGCATAACCAACATACTTGATAAACCAGAAAGACCCCAAAAGAACCACATGTCGTATTTATAATTAAAATTAAATGGACTATAAAATATGATAAACGCGAATAATATATTTAGTAAGAGATATATTTTAAATAGACCGGTATGCCTGTTTTGTAAATAACGAATAAATGGGAATATAATTGCAAGTTCTATCATTAATAATACCAACCAATCAATATCTATACCTCCTAATACAAATATACTTTGGATAATATAGTTTAAATTTAAAGAGTGTGATGTGAACCAGATGATCGGGAAAAAGCAAACCATGAAAATCCAGTATGGAAATAAAAGTCTAGGCAACCTTTTTTTCAGGTAGATAATATAATCTTTTAAGCTATTTATTTTATCTTTTATAAAAAAAACATACCCTGCACAGAATACGAACATAGGGACGGCAAATTGACTCCAGTTCCAGACAAACAGTGCTAGTTTATCCCCGCCAATGAAGTAGTAGCTGGTGTGTATCAATATCATAGCGATAGTAGCTATGCCGCGTAAAATATCAATTGATTGATTCCTCATTACTATATTATAAAAAAAGTAGCAGTTATTATAAAGTGTTATCTAAGGTTTTATTAACTGGAAAAATAGCCGCTATATATACAATACATGAGAATATAAAAGTCCTGTTTTTCTGTTAGGAAGGATAATTTGTTACTACTCTTGCGTTATTTCTTTCTACCTCACATTAAATTGAATCCTTCTTGATGTTCAGTGTTAAGATATCGATTTTCTTTTGTGTATGTATTCCTAAAGCAGTTTTGTATAACATAGAAGCTAATATATGCCATATGATACACTTGCATTTTATATAGCTTTTCTTGTATAGTATTTTTTATGGATGATACACAAAATGTTCAAGATGGCGAGATTATAGAAGAAAATTCTGAGGGAACTACTGCTACAACTCCTACCGAGGTAGATCAAAGCCAGGTTTTGTTAAGTTTGGAAGAGATGATTAGAAGCAATTTGGCTAGCCTTGAAAAATTGCGTCTAGAGCTTCGTCAGACCAAAGAACAATTTGATGATAGCTTTAATAATAATCCGACCTTCCGTGAGAATTCAGAACAAGCTAAAAATTCAGCTAAGAAAAAGCAGGAAACACGTCAAAATATTATGAAACAGCCTGCTGTAGCTCAACTATCCGATAAGATGAAAAGTATGCGGTTGGACTTAAAAGAAAAAATGGCTGCATTGTCGGACTACCTACTGGAGTATCAACGCCTCACTCAGTCTATGACTTTCGAAAATGATGGAGAGGTTCTGGAGATTATCAATAGTGCTAAGCTAGTAAAACGCTCCTAATATCAAATGTTGAATTTGACTCCTAAGGCTATATCCTATAGAATAATAAGATGAACAAGCCAGAGACAGTAATGGGGCCTTTCATTACTTTCGGTGAAGCTATAGGACAATCTCCTGCGGTTTTACAAAAAAGAGCCGATCTCCTCAGAGATGGATTGGGTAAAGAGATTAGTATTATAAGTGGATCTGCAATATTAGCGCTATTAGGAGGGGTATATATGACAACAAATGCTGATCAACTTGCTCTTTCCCTAGCAGGAGGCACAGTTTCTTTGTTGAGTTTATTGACTACCAATGTAGCTGGAGTTTTTGCATTAAGGGATAGAGGAGAAATAAAATTAATTAAGCATGCCTTGCGTGAAATTGGAAACCGCAATGATACTCTTCCTTCCTAGCCAAAAACAAAGTTACCGAAACGAAATATTCTCAATAGAAAATTTATGGCTTAATTAAGAATTAGTGTGGTAAATTTAATCCTCTTTAGTATTTCTCTAGGATAACTTATCTTTGTTGTAGAA
>DAIDHK010000016.1 GCA_027459725.1 Candidatus Levyibacteriota bacterium | reverse complement strand
CTTCTTATGCGTCCTGAGTAATCGATCAATAGTAGAAAGAGAAATCTTTACCAATTTCTTTTTTTGTTCTGGAGAGCAAACTAGCTCTCCTACTTCAATCAAACTATCAATCGCAACACCAATTTGTGGTTGTACTCTTTTTGAATAAATCCAGTCTAATAGTGCACAAACCTTGGCTAACACAATCGCATCAGATAAGATATACAGCCTTTTTCTTAGACGTTTTATTGGTTTTGTTGTGTATCGATAATTCCCTCGCAATAGCTTACCTGCATGTTGGCGATTGTAGTTTGTTGTTTTAATAAATTCATCAAGAATCAACTTTTTCTCTTTACCTGGTGCTGTCTGATACCGATCTTGTAATTGTTTTAAATATTTATCATTGTTACTTTTCCTCAAAAAAATCACCTCCTCTCTGGACAGATTTTTTAGGTGATTTACTCGTGAGTCTACGATTATACAATTAGGTGATTCTTAATGAGTTGATTCGGAATCTGTATTTTCTCATGTATTAGAGCTATAATATCTGCGAGAAAAAGAGCGAGATGAGAATAATAAAAATATTGCTGGATGTATAAAGGAGTTAGGATACGAGAACAGTATGAAAAAAAATATTGATGATCAACTCATTCTCTATACCACAAATGATGGGAAAGTATCGGTAGAGGTCACATTTGACGATGAAACTGCATGGCTCACCCAAAGCCAGATGGCTGAATTGTTTGATACAACTGTTGCTAATATAAATATCCATTTAAAAAACATTTTCAGTGAGGGTGAATTAGCAAAGGATGCAGTTATTAAGGATTATTTAATAACTGCCACAGACGGTAAGCAATACAAAACTATCCATTATAATCTCGATGTCATCATCTCTGTTGGTTATAGAGTAAAATCTCTTCGTGGTACGCAATTTCGTATATGGGCGACACAAAGATTACGAGAATATATCATTAAAGGATTTACTCTGGATGATGAACGGCTCAAGCAAGGAGGGGGAAGAACGAGATACTTTGATGAACTATTACAACGAATTCGTGATATTCGCAGCAGTGAGCGAAATTATTATCAAAAAGTGACCGACATTTATGCAACAAGTGTTGATTATCGCAAGGATAATAACCTTACTCAGGAATTTTTTGCTACTGTCCAAAACAAGATGCATTATGCTGTTCATGGCCATACAGCAGCAGAAGTTATCTCCTCTCGCTCCGATCATACCAAGCCCAATATGGGACTGACGAGTTTTAAAGGGAGTTATATTACTTCACAGGATATTACCATTGCAAAAAATTATTTGTTAGAAGATGAGTTAAATCAGTTAAATCTTATTGTATCATTGTATCTAGATTTTGCTGAGTTACAGGCGACGAATCAAAGAGCGATGAAGATGACCGACTGGATCGCCAAGCTGGACGAATTCCTTAAACTGAGTGAAAAAGGTGTATTGAAAAATTTGGGGAAAGTGAGCGCCAAACAAGCACACGATAGAGCGGAAAAGGAATTTGATGCATACCGGAAAGAACAAGAAAGGAACCGTGTATCTGATTTTGATAAAGCCGTGAAGACATATTTGAAAGGGAAGAAATAAATGAAAGAAGCAATGGAAAATGAGAAACTAATGATCACTTTGGAAGATTTTCGCAAAATCTTGGGTGCTGAGTGGGATATTTTTCAAAAGAAAATTCTTCACAATTGTCTTTGTCATACGTGTGATAGTGCGTATGATTCCACGATTGTGGGTTATACGGTTGAGATCAATGATCTAGATGATGTCATTTTGCTTGGCAAATGCGCGAAATGTAGTAATCCTATTACACGTTATGTGGAGACAGGAGAAAATGAAGAGCAGGTAAAAGTGATAGAAGAAATACGAATGAGGTATGCGAAGAATTAGAAAATGACCTCGTGTCCAAAACTTAGAATAGAAACAATTACTAATTTCAAAATATCTTAAAGAGTAATTATAATTTTTTATAGACTTTCTATGAGGCTTTTCAAGGGTAGTAAATCCTCAGATATTGTTTGCCAAATAACTTCTTCGTCAATTCCAAAATATTCATGAAGTACTTTATTGCGCATACTTATAATTTCTCTCCAAGGAATTTAGGAGTGGTGTTCTTTAAATTCTTGTGGTAGATTGTTGGCGGCTTCACCAATTATTTCAAGGTTTCTTATAACAGCCTGAACCGTCTTCTTATCTTGAAGGAATTCATCATAGGAGATTGAAGAAGTATATTCTTCAATCTCAGAAATCGCAGTAAGTATATCTTGGAGAAATAGGTCTGTTTTTCTATTAGACATATACTATATCTTTAAGTACCTCGTCTTTGACTAAGAGTTTAAGAGCTCTAGGAGTTACAAGATCGACCTTTCTACCAAATATTTTACTCAGATGATCTTCTAATCTAATAAATTTGAACATGCCTACTGGCTTTGAAAAGCTTACGAGTATATCAATATCACTAGTATCAGTATTCTCGCCTCTCGCTACTGAGCCAAAGATGCCTAAATTAGACACATTATAGGTGTCTCTAAGTTCATCTCTCTGCTGATGTAATGTATTTTTGATTTCTTGTAGATCATGCATATTTTAATTATAACAAATACAAGCAAAGTGTGATTATTTTACATAAATGCGATATTTCGTTTAAAGTAGTCATTAGTATTTCACTGTAGTATATGTGATAATATAATCAATAAATGAGTATGGTTGTTTATCAGGGATCCATAAATGAAAATGAAGATATTACCATAAGATATCCAAGGTCAGAAGATCTACCTGAATTGCTGGAATACATAAATAAATTATCGAGAGAAAAAACATTTACACCCTTTCAGGGAGAAGAGATTACACAAGAACAAGAAGAAAAATATCTCAAAAACCAATTAAGAAATATTGAAGGAAAGAAATCTATTATGCTTCTAGCTTTTGATAAAGATAAGTTAATAGGTAATGCGGGCATTCATTTGAAAGATGGTATAGAAAATCATGTTGGGACTTTTGGCATTACCTTATCAATTGAATATAGAAATAAAGGAATCGGTAAAAAATTAGCAGAGACAGTAATAAATGAAGCCATAGAAAAACTACCGGATTTAAAAATAATCAACTTATGGGTTTTCGAAAAAAATACAGTTGCCATTTCTTTATATGATAAATTAGGATTTAGGGAGTATGGACGATTACACGAAGGCATTTTATATAATAATGAATACATTGATCGTATCGAGATGGCAATGTATATTAAATAATACTATTTTTGTTGTAAGATAAAGGATAACTCGGCACTTTGTCAAAATATATGTGACATGATATATTGACAATATGTACATAACGTACTAATATGTAGCTATATGATAGTAACTGTATCGATTAGTGATTTACGCACGAATATATCAGAGTATTTAGAAAAAGTTATAAAGGGAGCGAGAGTCTTAGTTCGGGATGAAAAGCGAGGTATTACCGTTGCTGAAATAGTTCAAGCATTTACTTTTGACAAAGATACTTATGAAAAGACGCTAAGAAAGGCTGCAGGCATTTTTTCTGCAGACAATCACCCTGAGTGGAAGACAAAAGAGTCTGTCATAGATTGGGTTACTAAAAATAGACAGACAAGTGATAGATCATTCTAGTTTATGTACCTTCTTGATACAGATGTTATTATATGGATATTACGAGGTAAACAAGATATCGTTGATTCAATTTCCAAACTAAAGAATGAATCTTCTTTAGGTATTTCTGTTATCACAATTGCTGAGATATATAAAAATATTTTCCCATCTGAGCTAACGACAACTGAAGATTTTTTAGACCAACATATTCAATGCAACGTAAATAGCAAAGTTGCTCGTGTTGCAGGGTTATATTGGCAGCAATATGGAAAGAAATTAAAGAATTTAAGTCTTACAGATTGTGTTATAGCTGCGACTGCAAACGTAAATAACGCGCAACTTATTACATTAAATATGAAACATTTCCCTATGAATGATATTACTGTTCTTAGTCCTGCAGATATATAATTCTCGGAATATTACATTAAGATTACATGTTACTCTTTAAAACGACCTCATGTCCAAGACAAGAATACACGCTTTAGTTAGGTTATTGTTAAATAATTATGACAAGTATATAATTTATCAAAAATATGCCTATTCTAATTTCTGCAGATGAAATAAAGAAGCAGATTCCAAACTATACACCTGATAAAGCTGAATCTTTTCATCACGAGTCTGCAAGAAAAGCTGATAAATTATTTACACAAACTCTTAAATCAAATAAAGATAAATATGTGATTTTGTTAAATGGTGAGACTGCATCAGGCAAAACAGAATTTTTATCAACACAACTAGTAAATGAGGATTGTATTGTGTTTGATGCCACATTATCTACAGAGACAATTGCAAAAAATAAATTACGAGAAATTATTAAGGCGAAGAAAACTCCTATCATTTATTCTGTTATACCTGATGACTTAAAAAGGGCATTTACTGCTTTTTTAAACCGAGAAAGGAAGTTCAGTGATATTCATTTTTACAAAACTCATTCTGGCTCAAGAAAAACTCTTTTATAGTTATCTCAAAATTATCCAGATGTTGAAATGCATCTTGTAGAGAGTTCATATACAAAAGTTGGAAAACTACAAATTTCTGCTTTAAAATTTGATAATAGAAAAAAACAGATTGACTATCTCATTAGTATTCAGATGACAGAAAATGATATAATAAATCACATAAACTTAGTAAAGTAGAAATAAACTATGCAGAAACAACCATATAAAACTGATCAAAATAATCCTACGATTCAAGCATATATAGATGCTGTTGAAAAAGGGAAAAAAGATCAACATATTGTACCTACAGAGAATGGGTGGGTCATAACTAATTTGTTGTCACAAAAAACGAGTAAAACATTTACTACAACTGAAGAGGCTTTAAAACAAGCAGTATCACTAGCAACTCCAGGTACAACAGTTTTTATTCATGGACAAGATGGTCTAATAGTCGAAAGAAAAGATTACTAGTAAAGTCTATATACCCCAATAATGTTAGTGACTCATGAAATAACATTCTATATTAGAAATATTTCATCTCACATTAAAGATAAGACCTCATGTCCAAAATATAAGATAAATCCACATTGTAAAAATAGAAAAAAGTTTCAATTGCAAATTATCACAATATTATCTCGAAATGAGATGATGTAGGGACTTAAACTTGTCATATATTCTGACAAATTTGTCATGTCTTTTTTATGATATATATGAGAAAGTTACGATAATTATTTGTAATAGTTTTATATGTCTCGATATCCGAATCTTATTATTGATTTTGAACCAAAAGCTGCACAGAAATATGCTGCTGAAAGATATAACATAGTTGCCGTGGATGTGTTGCGGGCCACAACTACCATCATTGTCGCGTTGGCGCAAGGAGCTTACGAGGTTCTCGCTGAGACAGACATTTCGAAAACCAAGCTATATAAAACAGATCCTCACACTGTTATTATTGGAGAAAGGCAAGGAAAACAATTACACGGGTTTGATTATACTAACTCGCCATACGACCTGGCGAAATGTAATTTGCAAAGTAAAAGGGTAGCAATTACTTCAACTACTGGTACGCCATTAATTATCAGTAGTTTACAATCACCACATATTTTGATTGGTTCTACAATTAATGCTCAGGCAGTAGCTAAGCGAATGGTAGCCATTGGAGGAAGATGGGCGGTACTCGGTGCTGGTTCTCCGGAAGAATTTACTGAAGATATTGTTGGTTGTTGTTTGATAGCACAATATTATCTCAATCAAACAGGAATAATGCCTAGCCAAAAAGTAGCAAAACTTATTGCTAAGTACACTAGAAATAGCAGGGATCACATCTTGTCCTCACGAGGTACAAAGGTATTACATCAGCTAGGGAGACAAGTGGATGTAGATTTTGTACTGCAAGAAGTTAATACCTATACGATAGTTCCTTATGTTACTAAATTAATTGGGAAGGATGGACATGTTAGAATAGTCGCTTAGTTTATGACAGGTGAAATTGAAACTGGTTTTAGTTTTACTAGTCTTGTCGGAATAGAACATTCTATAGAACGAAATGAACCTCAGGATGTCTTCAATCAAGCAAGGAAAATAATAGAAGAACAGCTGGGCGAAATTCAAACAGCAAAAAAAATTACGGGAGGTTTAGTGAGTCATGTCTATAAGCTAAAAGGACAGCGCAAAAATGGAATAGTAAAATATAGAGGAACCCATTTTGCGCGTATTCCTGATTTAGTAGTTGATCCACTTGGTATTGATACTGAGTGGAATGCCTTGCAATTTCTATCACAAATAGATTATGCTACTTTTCCGCAGCCTCTTGCGCTCGTAAAAGACGCTCGTACTATCCTGATGTCTGACATCATGCCAGATGGAGAAACCTTGGAAACAAGATTTGCCAGTCGTTCAGTAACGCAAAGTGATTTATTCCAAATTGGCGAGGTAGTTGGCAGAGTTCATCGAAAAATGGCGGGGGTTACAAAGGTGTTTCGAGATGACGAGGAGGAAATCTATCAAGCTGATCTACGGAGACGAGTTGGCATAAGTACAGAGCGAAGCGATGTGTCATTGGAGAAATTAGTAGAAGCACTTAGCCATCAACCAAAGCAGCTTATTCACGGTGATTTAGCACCCAAGAATATAGGAAAGGGATCAGATGGAAATGTCACAATTTGCGATGTGGAATCTTTTTATAATGGAAACTTACAATTTGCATACGGATATCTTAGTGGACATATTCTCCTTCACACCTTGGTAGATAAACGAACTAGTAGGCAGAATTTTATGGCATTAGTGAAGGGGTTACAGCGAGGTGACAATACTTTTGATGCTGAAGATGATTTATACCACAAGGTACTCTTAGGGGCAATACTTTATAGATTGGATAATAAGAAAGTTCCCTATGCAGTAGATATTACTCATCAAGATAAGCAAGTCATATCCCAAAGAGCAAGAAATTTAGTTGCTCAAAATGATTTAGGATTACAGAACACGCTCACTGAAATTTTGAGAGATGAGTAAAATATGAAAGTACAAATTACAACCCTTGAGAAACTTATCGATACTGTACTAGCAAAAGGTGATTATTCTATTACAGAAAGAAGATTAATTACGAATGTTTTACTTTATGCCGAAACATCTGGGAAAAGTTCCCAAGGAGTTGTAAAGCTAATGGGGGAGGACTGTTTACAAAAGATCCAGTCATTATACAAGCCGAGATTTCAGAAAGAAACTGCTATGTCTGCATTTATCGATGGAGGAAAAGGTTCAGGTATTCTTGTAAGTTCCTTAGCGATGCAAGCTGCTATAAAGAAATGTGCTCGAACTGGGATTGCTATTGTCGGCACCAATAATACTTTTGCGAGTACTGGAGCGGTAGGCTATTACGCGACGAAGATAGCGACCCATGGTTTTGTCGGGATTATCATGTGCGGTTCACCCAAAGTGGTTGCTCCATTTGGGAGCAAGGATCGATTATTTGGTACAAATCCAATAGCCGTTGGTTTTCCTACCATGGGAGATCCATTTGTAATAGATATGGCAACAACAGCTCTCCCCTGGTATGAAATTATTCGCGCAGCATTAACAGATGAGAAATTACCGGAAAATATTGCTATAAACGAAAATGGTGAGTTGACTACTGATCCTCATAAAGCACTCGATGGTGCAGTGCTTCCTTTCTTCAATCATCCGAAAGGTTCTGCAATTAGTATGATTATTGAAATACTCACTGGTCCACTATTGGATCAGGTAAATACGCTAGATGATAGATTCATGTGTGGTAATCTTTTTATAGTCATTAACCCTGAATTATTTAGTACTAAAGATACTTTCAGAAGGAACATATCTGTAATGCTGCAGAGATTGCATAATGCAAGACTGCAAAAAGGTGTTACAAAAATTATTTTACCTGGAGAGCAGTCTCTACTCAGAAGAAAAGAAGCATTAGCATCTGGATTCGTTGAGATTAATGATACATTGTATGAACGACTGCTCTCATTAGTGTAATTTCTTTTGGTTTTCTATAATTCTTTCCAAGCATCCTACGAAATAAGCAGCTTCACTTGGATAACTGAAGTTCACACGAATGCAATGTTTAAGCATAGGTTGCTCTATATATTTGACGAATATCTGTACTTTTGTCAAAGCAGATATAAGTTTTTGAATTGCAATTTCTGGTCTAAACTGTATAAGAATAAATGCAGATTGTGAAGGATACGCGTATACACCATCAATTTGCCTTAAGCGAACAATTATTTGATCACGAAGACGTATAACTTTTTTAATACGTTTATAATATTCAGTTTTTTGATCCAGTACGGAAAGAGCCACTTGTAGTCCAATACTGTTGACATTAAAGGGTAATTTTAATTTCCCCAAATCTGCAATAATTTTTTCTGATGCCAATACATATCCTACCCGAAGCCCGGCCATGCCGGCCCATTTACTGAATGTTCTGGTGATAACGAGGTTTGGAAATAATTTGAGTAGGGGGAATGCGGTTATTCCACAATATTCGAAGTATGCTTCATCGACGATGACAATTATTCCTGTTTGTAATAATTTCTTGATATCAGTCAAAGGAATGACGATGCCGGTAGGATTACCTGGAGAGTCTAAAATGATAATTTTTGTGTTACGCGAAATGTGTTTTATAATAGAATTTGTATTGATAGAAAAATCATACAACCTCTTAACTTTTCGTATTTTAGATCTAGTGATATTTGCATAATATTCATACATAAAGAATGTTGGTGGGCATATGATCACCTCTTCCTGCGGATGAGTAAATAATCGTAGTAGTAAAACAAATGCTTCATCCGAGCCGTTTGTACAGAGTACTTGGGACGGAGCGCATCCCACGTATATAGCAATTTTATTACGTAATAGTTGACTAGTTGGCTCTGGGTAACGAAAAAACGGAACAGACGAGAAATTCTTTTTTAATACGAATTTCTCATGTATCGCATTCTCTCCATTATTCGCAAATATTACTCTAGTCATATTTTTATCAATTTTGATTCAAACCAAAGACAAACTCGGCAATATGCTGTGCACCGATTCGTTCTTGATGCTCTTTGTTAACGATAGCAAGATCTATATTCTGTTCAGGAGTCATTGCGTGCATCAGTGCATGAAGTTCACTCAGACCACTGACTAAGCGTGAATGACTACTGTTTCTATTTAGACTGAGTAATTTGTTTTTCCAAATATTTACAGTTTGGGGAAAAAGATAAATGTTAACAAAATCAAATTCAGGTCTTCTAATTTCTGGAATAGACTGTAAAGGGAAATCTAATATAGGTATTTTGCCTTTGGATATAATTGATCTTACTGTCCATAATGGAACACCATATTTTGCTCCATAGAGATGATTAATATGGAGAAAAGGTTCCTGTTGCGTGACAGCATCGAAATAGTTGTCGCTCACTGATTGTTTATCATCATTTATTCTTGCGTCACGTGTTGTAAGTGGAGTAGGGTACACTAATTTATTTCCCAAGATAGAATTTAACTCTGCAATCAATGTTGATTTTCCCACAGAGGAGGGACCCATCAATACTACAAACAAGTGTTGATCACGAAAAACAGGCGGCTGTTTCTTAGAGTGAAATTGTGCTGTTGATTGTAATTCTATATCATCAAATGCCCATGTTTCTGGAACTGCGGGGTGCATAATATCTGTATGTTGTAGGAGTTCCATAAATAATCTAATTATTTTGTAGGGATAAGATTGAGTAAAGGATTGCTTTATCGCGTTTCACAATAAATTTCCCATGGTAATCATCCGGGTGATCGTTTTCTAATTGATCTATCGCTTGTTTGAGTGTTACCCACGTTAATTTGAAGCCCGCAGCGAGTTCCTGTGGCTCATAGGCTGTGTTTTGTGGTAGACCTAAAACATGCGCTCTATAAACAAAATCAATTTGGGCTAATCCGAGTTTTTCTTTATATTGTATGGTTTTGCCCAAAAAGTCATCGATACCGCAATGAAATCCTGTTTCTTCCATAACTTCTCGTTTGATTGCTTGGGGTCTCCTTTCATCAGCTTCTATACCTCCACCAGGAAGTTTATGATAACGATCGTTTACCACATCGAGAAGTGCGATAAATTTTTCGTCAGACAAGATGACTCGTACCGCATTGCGGAAAGTATACTTGGCCAGAAACGAATTGTTAGGTTTTGCTTGCTTATCTGATTCAAATATTTGAGCCAAATATTTCATAAATCCTTTTATTTATATGAAAGAATACAACTTTTTATAGATATAATCTATGACATTTCTGTCAGGATTTTTGACAGAGTTCATGAACTGACCAGAAGTGTGTCAAGTGAGGATGCTAATTTGTGTTTCAATTTATCTAGTTCATGAGCTGGTCGATTTTGTTCTGCAAAAAGAATTGCTTTCACGAGTGTCTAGATGGGCATTTGCGGACACGGACCATTTGTATATCATAGAATTTTCAAAACATATGGGAAATTAGCTCGGAGAAGGCTCCATATTCAAAATATAGCAGAAGTTATATAAGAAACTTTCATCAGTTCAGATCTGGTTGTTTCAGTATGTAATAGTTGCTATACTCATTCTGTATGCAACCTCTTACTCTTGATCAGATTAAGCAAAAAGTTATCCCTTACTTAAAGACGCTGGCATTAAGCGTTCCTCACTTTTTGGTTCATATGTACGAGGAGAACAAACTGAAAAAGGTGATGTTGACCTATTAGTTTAATATCCAATGTCTGGAAACATCTACTATCTCTCATTTAAGACTGCTGATAAAAAGGCAAAAGGAAGCTATTATTGGATTCAAAAGCAAGGCGAAGGATACTTGATAAAGTTACAGAATCTGGGGGAAATTATATTAAATAAAGGTAAATAAATGATATGAAATACAAAAAACTAGATGTGGATCAGCTCCAGTTTTCATTTAGATATTGTAAAAGTAATTCGCGTAGCCTCACATTACCTATTAGCTCTACATTGTTTACTTTTGCTAACTCAATTGCTTCAGAGGTAAAGTTAGAATTGGTTACCACGATAGACTTTGTACAGTTATATATTTTTTGTGCAGCTAGCGCTTGTTGTATAGCAGAATTACCGACAGATTCATTATTGTAACATTTCGCTTGTACCGCAGTTCTTTGTTGTCCCATATTTACAACTAGATCACAACCTTGGTCGCCGGTTTGTCCGGTATGGGCTACAGAATATCCCATCTTTTCATATAAACGGTATAGAAGGTTCTCAAATTGGGTACCATTTATACTATTGAAGGTATGATTTTGAGTTGTTGAGGTATTTATACTATCTTTAACAAACTTTTCGTTTTTTTGATGAATATAATATTTTAGTAGGAAACTAATATCTTTATATCCATCTATTGATAAGTGAACTCCTTTTTCAGAGAGTGTTTTCTTTAATGTATCTATTTGATCCCAAGTAAATGTAATGTCTCCATCTTTCCAGATTTTTCTCTCCGTTTTTCATTGATAACCAAAACTATTAATGAAGTTGTAAATTATTTCTTCCGAACCGGTTTCCCGTATTGAGGAAAATATATCATCTGCTTTCTTTCTACCCCTACTAGCTCTAATTTCTGACCAACCTAAATACACTACTCCGATAGCGCATATTCCTATAACTCCAAATAATACCCATAGCCAAAAACTTGTTCTATCAGTTTTCCAAAGTGTTCCAATATAGATAACCAAAAAGATAAATAGAAGTGCAAATGCCTTTTGGGGATCATAGGAGTTATATGAATACCTTCGTGCCATACAGTCTTAAATTAAGTGTAGCACAAGCACCACAATTGACAAGGTTTTGAAATAAATGATAAATTAATGAACAATTAAGCTATAAAAATTTATCTATCTAGTATTGTCCAACAGATCATCAATATTTACAGAAACCGCAATCCGATTCAAAATTAGGTAATTTATCTTGTTTTAAACACTCTATAGCATCTTTAACAGTTGTTTCTACCCAAGAATCATCACTGCCTTGAAATAAAGTCTTTGTACCATTATCAATTGCTCTTTTGGTTCTTTGTGGTAAATCAGAAAATTCATTATAATCTGTAAAACCTAATCTTACTCCTTGTGGAAAATATTGTTGGGCATAGGATTCAAAAAGATTTCCTGTGTCAAATATAGCTTGTGTATTATCATTAATAGGAGGAAGTTTTTCTTATCATGCTTTTTTAGCTATAACCAAGCAGGGTGCTTGAGGTAGAGCATATAGTCAGATTTTGATAAAAGCATAGTTCTGTTAACTTAGTGCAATCAAACCTTTTTCAGTATTGTGCGTATTCTTTATTATATAGTTACTTAATCTAGTGCCAATCGAACCGTATAAGAAATCCCATTCATTTCAAATGTTATATTTTCTTCATCCTGCGAAATGATTACGGTAGCGCCGTAATCAAATTCCTTATGATGATTGGGACATAAAACAATAATATTATCAAAAGTTTCCGGGCCTTTGTCCCTCTTTGGTTTAATATGTGCGGCTTCAACGTAATGTTTATTATCTTTTGTTAAGATAAAAGTGCCACATATTTGACACTTTTTCCCTCGAACTATTTTTATATCGACTACAGATTTATTGTCTCTTTTGTAGATCTTACCATGAGTTTCAACAAGTTCCGGCGTTTGAGGTGTAACCTGTTTAAGTTCGTTAATGATCTCTTTTATCGATCTCGTTGATTCTATCGAATCAAGCTCTTTCTGTTCTTGCTCATCTTGAATATCTTGTGTATCTGCATATTTCTTCCCTGTAATAAAAAAATAAATATCCTTAAGTTTATTATATTCTTCTATCCGGATCCCGCCTTGTTTCAAAACGTTAATTTCATCAACAACTACTTGTTCTGCAAAACTGATATTTCTATAGGTATAACCAACCTGAGGCACTAATCTTTTCCCATTTTGTGAATACTTTTTAGCGTCTAGATAGATTGGGAATAAAAATGATAAATTTCTTTTCGCAGTAATATTTGAGAGTAGCTCATCCTTCTCAAATCCCTCATACGGAATTCTTTTTACAGGGTCTACTAATTTTACATTGCCATAAATACCGATTATTTTCCCTTTGTGTCCAGCGTGTTCAATATCTGTGGAATAAAAAATCATTACTGCACCATCAGCTAGATTTTTGGGTGTCTTTGCCCATTGAACATAACCATAAATATCTTCATTAGTATCAAAAGGTTTATCAAAGTAATAATTTAATGATTCATGGCCTGGATATTTACGAACATATCTATGTCCAGCATGAGGATTAATATAAAACTTACGTGTATTTCTCCAACCATCTGGATTCCATGTAATATTAGCAATGATTGTTTTATGATCTTCATCCATATGTTGAGATTGTATCACAACCATAAGCATCTGCTTGAGTGTTGTATAGGTCACGTATTTTTCGAACGGAGGGTTTGAATGAAACTCATCGGCGGCATGTATTTTAAGGATGCATGTGGCCGTTGGTAGTTGTACCAGTATAAATACTCTGTAAGCTTTTTTGATATTATTCCATGTGAGAAAGCTCAACTCACACTATTTGATATTTTTGATGGGTAGCCTGGATGATATTATAACCTGGTTAGCTTCGCATTTATGTTATTTTTCAAAATTTTAGAACTGCATGCTTTTAGCAGATATTTACTATCATTCATCAAGATACATGAAATGGGAACAACCAGAGCAGTTGAAACTACAAACTAACAACCGATTTTGAGAATCTGACCAGTATGAATAAGTGAAGTATGAAGACTATTCAGCTTCATGATAGCTTGATATTTCAGTGCGTCTCCTAACTTCGAGTTGGCAATATTCCAAAGAGAGTCTCCTGATTGAACAATATACTGTTCACAGGAATAAGAGTTTGTGGTTGCGCCAAGTACATTATTTGACACCAATGAATTTGTATTAAAAAAGCTAGAACTAGATCCTAATCCCTCGACTTTGACATTCATTGTCTGAGACCATCTTCCCGGCATACATCCATTTTGTCCGCGAACTTTGAAGTACCATGTTCCCGGAAAAAGCGCATTGATAGTATATGGAATTACTCCACTACTGTCGGAATATTTAAAAGATGTCCCATATCCCTGAGCTGATGCGTCCAAACCATAACTTATATAATATCCTGTGTTTGAACCAGATACTGGAACAAAATACAGAGTCACCGATGTTCCATTCGCGTTTGCTTGAAATAAATTTGGTGAATTTGTCGGCGGGGCATCACCACATCCTGGCGCGGATGCACTACCTCCTGAAGAGCTTGAAGAAGATGCAGTAGTTGGCGCAACTGATTGCGGTTGGGTGAGACCAAGAAGGGTAGGGTAGCCACTGCTGTTAATCTGCCATGTATTAGTAAAATCCCAACTGTTCATGGGAGCATTTGTATTATTTCCTTTAAAATAATTAGGATTGCTATTGCTACTATTTTCTGCAGTACATCCGCTGGTACAGCCACTTGTTCCTGTATTTGCGAGATATGTATCAAAATAATCATTGGTAGATATACCGCTACTTGTCCCAAAGATACCACCGATATTATTTCCTCCCGTTATAGTTGCGGCAGAAAAGGAATTTGAAACAGTCCCTGAAAAAAATCCACCAATGATACCACCAATAAATGACGCGTTTGTAGAAACAAGCGTAGCGCTCGAATAACAATTACTAATTGTAGTGGAATTATTCGTTGAACCAGCTATACCACCAAAATAACTAGTAAAAACATTCATAGTAAAAGTACCTGCTGTATAACAATCAGTAATTGAATTTGTCCCTCCATAAACATTACCTATTATTCCTCCCGTGTAAGCTGATGTACTCGTGAGAGTTCCATTATAGAAGCTTTTCTGGATGACAACTCCACCCCCGCCTGTACTTGCACCTACTAAACCTCCTGTATCTCCTGGTCCATTCACACTTGCTTGTGAAGAACTGTGTATTATTGTGACTCCAGATGAAACCCATCCGACCAAACTTCCGACATATGGTCCACTACCTGTTATTGATCCGCTGATTATTCTCATGTTTTTAATTGTTGCCCCTGAAGAAACTCCTATTAAGCCCTCATACGAAGAACCACTTATAGTAAGGTTAGCAATCGTATAATTTTGACCGTCAATTGTTCCGCTGAACGGATTGCTAACACTACCAACCGGAGTATATGTAACCCCTTGGCAATCTATGTTATTTTCCTGAATATAATATGCACTCAAATTATTCTCCATCTCTTGTAACTGGGAACAAGTCGTGATTTGATATGGATCACCACTGGTACCACTTCCGTTTCCTGAAAATGCAAAAACCGGTTGTATTAAAACGATTGAAAATAAACAAATGATAAATAAGCTAAAAAAAATGTGCAAAAATTTATTTCGTACCATATTTTTATAGTAACTATATCTACATAAATATTCAAGAACGAGTTTTTGAATATTCCAAAAAATAGAAATAATTAGAATTAAGAATGATCGTTCGAATCCAGGTAAGGATTGATATTGTTATTATAGGCTGATTGAGTTTGCTGGCGAGCTTGTTAGATTCTGGAACCAAATCGTGCCTAGTTTCCTCATAACATACGATAAACTCAAGAAATTAGGGTTTACTTACTACAACGGAAAGGTAGCAATCATTGATCCGGATGAGGAGGAAAAACGTGTTTAGATTATTTCGCAACAAGAATATACAAATCTCTTCTGAACTTATTACCCCAGCTCTTTTTGATAAGAAAACATTTTATAAATCATTCATTCAGGATTTGCGGAGTTGTAAAACAGAAGTAATTATAGAGAGTCCATATATAACAAATAAACGAATGGATATGCTTTTCCCAATATTTAATAAGCTAGTAAATAATTGTAAATAATCATTATGCAGAGGAAAGAAATAAAAAATTAATAGAGACAATAAAATCGGCAAAATAATTATTAAGGCTGCAAGTAATTGTCAATCTGTGAGATGAAACTGGAGTGAAGTGTTTTTATTTTATTAGTAGCATCTATTATCAGAGGTAAAATCCTAGACTCAACAGACTTCCAGTCCTGACCTAGAAGCTCGTTTGATATTTTTGTTCTCCATTCTCCAAATTGATGAATTGAATTAAATTAAGACTAATATCTGCCAATGGATAGGTATATTCATATGTGTGAATTTGTGATATAGGAAGAATTTCTAAAGAAAGTTCTTCCTCGATTTCACGTATAATTGCGTCTTCTGGTGTTTCTTGATGCTCAATTTTACCACCAGGGAATTCCACTTTCCCTTAAGTTTCCCCTTGGCTCTTTGTGCAAGTAGTACTTTTCCATCACGTTCGAGCAAAGCTTCAAGGACTTTTATAATCATATTTGCATAATATAGTAATTATTCAGGGTTAGTACTATAATATTCTCACATGAATATGTTGCTTAAGCGTATCTTGGACTTCCGGAAGAAGAGAGACTGGAAACAATTCCACCAACCCAAAAACCTTGCGATTTCCCTTTCCTTGGAGGCTTCAGAAGTACTAGAGCTTTTCCAATGGACAAAAGATGGTAATTTACCAGAAGATAAGAAAGAAGCGTTAGAAAAAGAATTAGCAGACGTATATTACTGGCTTTTGCTTTTATCTCACGACCTCCAAATTGATTTAGACAAAGCTCTTGAGAAAAAGATGGAAGAAAATGATAAAAAATATCCAGTCAAAAAATCTAAAGGTAGCTCAAAAAAATACACCGAACTTTAAATATGATAATTTATCAGTCCACAAAAGATAATTTCCTTGAAGATGTACAAAGCAACGCTATTGAGGCAATCGTACTTAAGAAATATTTTGAAAAAACAGGTGAACATGTTGGAAAATCTGAACAAGATTCTTGGAAAAAATCTTTACGTTATATGCGTGATGTTTTACGAGATGATGAAATTCCTATAGATTCTGGGGTATCAATTGAATACCATATTCCGCAAACCTCTAAAAGAATTGATTTTATTCTTACTGGACAGAATGAAGCTGCTATAGATCATGCAGTGCTTATAGAACTCAAGCAGTAGTCATCAGTAAAACTCTCTGATAAAGACGGCTTAGTAGATGCTGATTTTTATGGGGAAGTAAGTCATCCTTCAAATCAAGTATGGTCATATGCTGCACTTCTTCAGGGATTTAACCAAACTGTATACGACGAGAATATACAACTTCGACCATGTGCATATTTACACAATTACATTCCAGACCAAGTTATCAAAAATAATTTTTATGCAGATTACATAGAAAAAGCCCCTCTATTTCTTGAGGGCGATGAGGAAAAGGAAAAACTTCAAGCATTTATTAAACGATTTGTAAAAAAAGGCGATACATCAAAAATCATCTATCGAATTGACGGAGGTAAAATTAAACCATCCAAAAGTCTTGCAGATAGTCTTTCTAAAATGCTTAATGGAAATCAAGAGTTTATCATGATTGATGATCAGAAAGTAGTTTATGAAAATGCACTTGCTTTAGCTAGAAGATCGTCTGCAGAAAATAAAAATGTATTGATTGTACAAGGGGGACCAGGAACAGGAAAGTCTGTTGTTGCAATAAACCTTTTAGTTGCTCTAACCAAAATTGGACAAATAACACAATATGTTAGTAAAAATGCAGCACCTAGAACTGTATATGAAAGTATGTTGACTGGTACTATGAGGAGAACTGAAATAGGTAATTTATTTTCTGGATCAGGATCATTTATAGATATAGAAAAAAATACTTTTGACACATTGATTGTTGATGAAGCACAGCGTCTAAACGGAAAATCTGGGATGTTTAGAAACTTAGGCGAGAATCAAATTAAAGAAATAATTAACGCAAGTAAGTTCTCAGTATTCTTTGTTGATGAAGATCAAAAAGTTACTTGGCATGATATTGGAGATAAAGAAGAAATAGAGAAGTGGGCAAATGAGGCAAATTCAAAAGTGCACACCTTACAACTCTCATCACAGTTTAGATGCAATGGATCTGATGGATATATCGCATGGCTTGATGAGGTTTTACAAATAAAAGAAACAGCGAATACAAAATTAGATACCGCAGAATTTAATTTTCAAATTGTTGATTCACCGTCTAAACTTCGTGACATTATTTTTGAAAAGAATAAAGAAAAAAATAAAGCACGACTTGTTGCCGGTTATTGCTGGGATTGGGTAAGTAAGAATAATACTCTTTTGAAAGATATTAAATTTCCGGAGTATAACTTTGCAATGAAATGGAATTTAGCTAGTGATGGTGGGTTGTGGGCTATCGCTCCAGAATCTGTTAACGAAGTTGGGTGTATTCATACTTGTCAGGGATTAGAGCTAGATTATATTGGAGTAATTGTTGGTCCAGATTTTGTTGTGAGAGATGAGAAAATAATTACTGATGCTACTAAACGATCTAAAATGGATTCTTCTATTAAAGGATACAAGGCAGGTCTTGCCACAAATCCAGATGAAACAAAGAAGAGGGCTAATGCAATCATTAAGAATACCTACCGCACTCTTTTGACCCGTGGAATGAAAGGCTGTTATGTATATTTTGTTGATGAAGAAACTAGAGATTATTTTAAAAGTAGGATTAGCCTCTGATATTCATATATTAATATTTTGATTCAAGCTTGTATATATATAATACTCGCAATGACACAAGTATACATTCATTTTATATCCTTAACCACATAAACCTCTTCGGTTTCTCTGCGCAAGGGTTTGCGGCTTTGCCTACAATAAACTCGCATTCGCTCGCCCTTGCACATTCACTTCCCGCTAAGACGTAATCGTCAGTATCTTGGGCAGGCAGGCTGCCCAAGCAAAAAATACCAAAAAGGAACGGAGGTGAATAAATAAATGATACTACTTACAAAACAACTAACTCAGAAATTACCAAAGCTCTACGAGCAGGAAAACAATACCGATCCTATGGTTATATGTAAATTCTTTTTACCGATGACTAAATGGACATGGTATGCAATCGAGTTTGATGGAAAAGATACATTTTTTGGGTATGTAGTAGGAGACTACTCGGAGCTTGGTTATTTCACATTATCAGAACTAAAAGAGATTGAAGGCCCATATGGGTTAAAAGTTGAGCGGGATATGTATTTCGACCCTCAACCATTATCAAAAGTTAAAGAAATGCACAGATAATGTTTAGTATCTACCGCCGGAATAACCACCGGCGGTAGAAAAAATATAAAAAGAAAGGAGGAAAATTTATATGCAGACAATTATTACAGCAGATTTATCACAATTTGGAATACGGGAGCTTATGTTCGCTCAGAGATTACTTAAAGCTTACACCGAACATGGTGCAGAATTTTTAAATTGTGGGTTAACAATTAATTTTAATACGAGTAGTGGTTACGTTTTTTTATCAGATGAAGATTATAACGTCGGGGTATTGGATGAATCTGAGGAATATATAGTGCAATTTTATACATGCCCACAGTGTGGATATGAGGGTACACAGCATACTGCAATTAGTGAGGAGAAAGATTTCAATGCATTTGATGGTTATTGCTCTCTTGAGTGCTTAGAGAAAAATAAATAGTAAGTTTGGCTGGCCAGCCTATTTAAATTTATTGAAATATAATGTTAGGAGGTGAAAATATTATGAATAAACTACAAATATGTGAATTATGTATAAAAGCCTATCAGCCTGAAGAAACTACAGGTATTAGAGTTTTAAAAGAATTTAAAGGATATACAGTTGATTTAAGACTGAAACAATTCAGAAAGGCAAATTTTGGTGAAGAACTGGAATTTATTGAATTTGACAGTGACGAAGGACAAGAATTACTTCGTCAGATGCATTTAAGTTTGGCTAATTAGGTTTTTGTCCTGCCCGCATACCTTTTAATATGCTTTCTTTCTAAACTAGCAAAAAAAGCATTTTCTTGTGGACCTAAGGCGAGTAATCCAGATAAAAATTGATAATGTAGTCCTTTCATTCCAGTTGATACTCGAAAATCATCTCCACCATCACCAAGCGAAATAGGTAAGTGCTTAAGTGTATTTCTGTGTAAACCAAGAATAACACCTTTTCTACGATTTGCTGTAATTAATGTTTGAGATTGTAGATGTTCAGGAATTCGTAAATTTCGAAAATATGCACGATTTTCAATGCCATCGGGTGACGTAGGCCGGTAAAAATCTTCATGAAAATCATACGCATGAAGTTCATGTTGTGAAATATCCAGCCCTAGCTGAGCACAAAAGTTATGCGCTACTGCATTGCTTTTGGCATATGACATTGACCAGGTAAGTGTATCTTTAAAATGACCTGGATTTAAATTTGTAAATTCATCGATATTTACTTCATCGAATGGGAAAGTATTATCTCTTGGATGGAAGTAGACATCCCCAGGTTGAGGGAGTTCAGAGGATTCATAATCATCATTAAGCGTATATCCGGGAATATAGCCTGTATGCGCCATAATCTGAATGGCTTCTAGACTCGTTCCATGAAAAGCTATACATTCAGAAGTAAATATACCTTTTTTCCATAAATCCACTAATGCCTTTTCTGCAGAACTCTGCTCCAAACCTTGCTCAATATTAGTTTTATTTCTTTCAATCATAAACATATACTATTCAACTTTAACCCAAATATTATTTATTTCTGATCCTTTTAGTATTATATCTTTTGTGGTCAGATATAAATCTAAATCTACATAAGATCTTTCAATTAAATTCTTTCCATAAAAAAATATATGTTTTCTTCTCTTCTCGTGAGGACAGACAAAAAGTATTGTGGGAGACTCCGCCTCTTGTGTGTTTTCTTCCCAAACTTTATCCCCTACATACTTTAAATATTGTTTGACTCTTTTTCTCAGAACAAATGATGGAACATATTCCTCAAAAAAATCCAAAAAGTATCTTTTCGTTTCGTCTTTTGACTCAACTACTATGTAGACATCTGGAAGAGGTTTAGGGAAATAATCTAGTCCTCGCAGTTGTGCACGGGGGAGGAAATGCAACGTATCTTCCGGATTTTTGTTTTTTACAAAAAAGAGATATATTTCAGCAATGAATATACAACGATCTATAAACTTTTTTTCACGTCTCTTTTCGTTATATATTCGATTTAATTCAAGTATGTCTACATCCTCGCGGGTTTTTAAAATGTGTCTTGCTTTTGATGACAGATAATATATGGCAGGTTTTGTATTATCACCAAATACCAATCTTTCATAATTACGACCTACATATTTTTTCTCGAATAAATCTTTTAACCAGTTTTGTATAAGAGAAGGTGATTTATGATTGAGAAGTATTTGGAATTGATTAGTATTTAGGAAGCGGAATTTATAGAGTAGGAAGAGTATCTCTTTTTGTTTTTCAGTAATAGTAGGTAATAGCATAGTTTTAAGAGGTAGGGGCAAGTAAGTAGTTTATGGTCAATCTCTTGTTTGGGAGTATATCAGTCTTTCTCTTATATGTATATAAGATATAAAGGAGAAGTGATTATAAATAAAATAGCCTCAAGAAATACAAAATATTATGGGTATGAGTACACACAGCACTTACAGTTTCTATTTATTTTTCTGGGCGTGTATTAAATGACGCTTAGATGTGAAATGGAGCTTTTGTCCATTGTCAAGTTTTTCCTGCAACTTTTCAAGATAAGATTGATGTGTATCTACGCTGAATCCTTCAACAATCCATGGAATTGCTTTTAGGAAATATACAATTGCCCCTACGTCATAAAATGTAACTGTTCCCGACCAGCTTTTAGAATCAATAATTGTAAAGTCATTTTCTTCAAATTCAGTAATTCTATGTTCTAATGTATTGTAAGACCATTTTGGTTTGGTATTAAAAAATTCTTCTAAATCTTCCAAATTATCTCCACTAACTTGTTGAGTAAAAAACTGCCCTCCTGGCTTTAAAATCCTGTGTAGTTCTTTAATATTATATCCACCATGACGATTTGTTATTAAATCGAATTGTCTATCCTTAAATGGAAGTAGTTGATGATCTTTTGCTTCTATTACAGTTACACCTAAGGGAACAAGTCGTCTTTCAGCAACAGCTACGTTTGGATGCCAACCTTCAATAGCGTATGTATGTTTTGGAAAAGGAGCAAATTGAGAGAATACTTCTCCACCGCCTGTTGCCATGTCTAAAAGCGATGTGGACTGTTGTACTAACAATTTAGCGAGTGAGTTATAATCCCAATTTGGTTTTTCATCTTTATATCTATCTTTTATATATGAAAAATTCCAACCTTCAAAGTGTGCTTTTTCATCGATCTTCCATTTTTTCAGTAGGCGATTGTTTGTCATCACACCTATTGTATCACCTACTAGAGCTAAAGAAAGTTAATAGATCTCTTACTCTGGTATAATTTAAAAATGGATGAGGAATTAAGAGTGTTATTAAAAAATAATTATCAATTTAGTCTGCTTGAAGAAGAGAAATTAAATACTAAAGGTTCAAGACAGGCATATGCTATAAACACAAATATAGGAAAAGTTGTTATAAAAATAACCCATGGGGACAGAAGTATAGAACAAGTTCAGAAAGAAGTTGAATTATTGTCAAATATAGAGAAGCGTAATCTACTATGTCCATCCATAATTCATGCTAATGACAATTCATTATGTATTCCTTATGAAGATAAGTTTGTCTATGCTTATCGATATATTGAGGGAAATAATCCAAAACCATCGGATATATTTTCATGAACTTAGCTAAATATTTAGCAAAACTGCATTTAGTTGATGATATAACTGGAAATCTATATTCCTCTTATAGACCTGAACATTAATTAGGAATAATTAAGGACAGATCAAGCCATATTGATATACCTGGGGATATACAGAAGAATTTACATCAGATAATTGCGAGCTTTCCTGTTTTTTCAGATTTACCTACAGGAATTATACATACTGACCCATATTTTACAAATATTGTAGAAAAAGAGAATGGAGAATTATATTTAATTGATTGGGATGACGCGGGGATTTCTTATCTCATACTTGATATAGGTTACGTTATAGCTCATATGTGTACATTTACAAAAAATGACCAACAACTATGGTCAGTTAAATCGAGTGATGATATTGTTTGGAAACCAAATTGGGCTTAAGTATTTTTAGATTCTTATCAACTAATACGTCCATTAACTAGTCTTGAGAAGCAATTGCTTATATATGCCGTATTAATGAGTATGTTAATTTATATACCAGAATGGGATACTAAAAATTTCTGTATTAATAACTTTATTCGATTACAATTGTTACAAAGTCATTTTAGTGACTTGAAGATCTAGTATCTATTTAATCATTTTCCCTCCAGGAAATAGATTATTTGGCGCGACCTTCTTCTCTTTGTTAGTACTTATTTCAGTTGGTTCATCTGTAGCTATATTTTCATCAACTTTGCTTTTCTCATACTTAATAGCATTATTTTTTCGTGATGCTTCAATGAGTAAGTCAATTTTATCCTGATCTTTTATAACAGGATTGTGAATTGTCATTCCAGAAAATGGTTCTTCAGAATCAAGTGCGGATATTTTGATATAAAAATGATACCTAGGCAGATTAGTAATATCACCCTTTTGGATATACGGGGAGAATTGATTCAACATCAATTCCTCGTCAATTGGATTGGCACTTCGAAATACAATAACTGTTGTTACATTTGCAAGAATTATATTAATAATCCTTCCATCATCCTGTTGAGAAGTAGATTGCTCTGCGATGATAAGGCTTAATTTATATTTTCTACCCTCCGACATCAGTTTAGTAAATGACTGCGTAGCAAAGTTTTGGAATTCATCGACAAAGAGATAAAATGGAACTCGTTGTTTTTCTAACATATTTGCCCGCTTTAGTGTGGCTTGTTGTAATTTTGTAAGGATAGCAATACCTAAAACCCTAGACGTATCTTCTCCAAGTTTTCCTTGTGAGAGATTGCAAATAAGAATCTTTTTTTCTTGAATAATATCATCAAAATTTATGGTTGATTTCTTCTGCTCGAGTATCCGCTTGGAAGTTGGCGAGAATAAAAATCTACCAATTTTTGCAGTAACTCCACCAACCATTTTAACGACTTGAAAATCTCCTGCTTTACCAAATTCAAATTTCCAGAAATTTTTTAAATTTTCATCCTTTAAGTTTTTAATTGCTTTCCTTCTAAAGTCAGGATTATTCAGTAAATCATAGATAGTAAAAAGTGTTGGTTCTTTGAGAGTAAAGGCTGTATAGATAGTATTTCTTAAAATGTACTCTATTCTGTGAGCATTAGTATTTTCTTCTTTTGAAAAAGCTTTTCTAAAAAGTGAAACTACTCCTTCCGCTACTACTTCTTTTTCAAGCTCTGCGTCGTCTTCATCAAGTCCTGGTGTTAATTCAAGTAAATTAATTCCTATTGGATATTTGAGATCAATCGGATTGAAATAGACGAGATCATCTTTACGAGATAATGGAATACTTGCAACTAAGTCTTCCGATA
Source organism: Candidatus Levyibacteriota bacterium (assembly GCA_027459725.1). Taxonomy (GTDB): domain Bacteria; phylum Patescibacteriota; class Microgenomatia; order Levybacterales; family UBA12049; genus DAIDHK01. Next base: position 5,600 of record DAIDHK010000016.1, on the reverse strand, counting down.
TATCGCCATGAGGATCAAGAAATGCTATTCCATGTCCATTTTCAATATCTGATCTTGCCATAGTAGATATTAGAGTCGTTTTACCACTTCCAGTACGTCCAATAATAAACATATGTGTTTCACGTTCCTCTTGTGTGAGTCCAATAGGTGTTTGTATACCTGCAAAATTATTATTACCAAACATTACATGCATATTTCGTCCATTTTTAAGGGAGATTGGTGCAGGTAGCTCTTTTGAGTAAGCTTTTACAATATTTTCCGTTTGGGTAACGAATTTAAAAGGGAAATGATACAAATCGGCTATCTCGGAAGCTGAGTATAAAGATGTGCTTTTATTGCTTACTAAGGACAATATACGTTTTCTGAAGGTTAGAATATTAATCTGCTTGGAGAAATAGGGAATGTCGAGTGATTTAACAAATGATTGATACTTTGGGACATTATACATAGATAATGAAGAATAAAATCCCTTGATACGCTGATTCACTTCTGATTTGTCTTTCATTATGACTAACAGTCTAATTGAAGCTTCAAATAACTCCTGATCAACTTTTGATTTGATGGACTGGATCACTTCCTGTTCAAAAGAACTTAATGTTCTAGCTGGTTTTAAGTGCTGCATCTGAAGAGACTGATGATATTGGTATTCCCTGGAAACATTTATTGACTGCGTATTGGGATGCATCAGCTCTGTAATTGCCCATTGGATATTATTTCCGACTACCAGTATTATTTTTAATAATACTTTGAGGATGAATAAGAATATATTTATAACAATGGGTACATGCGGCTTACTCAAGTATCTTAATACATCTTCATTATTAAGAATCATATTTGAGAGAATATCCGCTTCTCTCGTCTTGGTCGCTGAAACCACTATTTGCAAAGCTATTAATTCTCCAGGTTTTAGCTGCGTCATCATTCCGGTTAGATATGCAACCGGATCATGTTCTTTGAGCATTGCTTGTTTCTGCAGAGGGAAGGCAAAATGTTTTCTTAATTGAAACCCGGCAACTTTGATAAAAGGTTTATTATCGTTATTTAATTCTGGTAGATATTCATTAATGGTTTTCACCTGTACGTGGGGAAGATATGAGAGAATTTCCCGTTTTACATTTTCTTTTTCATCAAGTGTTGTTTTAATGATAAAACGTATTCCTAACTCTCTGCTTGATACGATTTCAAAAGAAAGAATAGTTTTCCTACCCAACATCTTATCAGTAAAAGAGTCTCGTATTGATAAGCCGTGTATCATTGAGAAAAATTCCTGAGTAGTATACGCAGACTTCTGCGTCATCGCCGGAGGAGTAATTTCAAGAAGTACTGATTCCTCATCCATTAATTTTCTGAATTTGAAATACCAACGGGTAATAATAATTACCAGAATAAATACAACTAGAAAAAGAATAAAAGGTAATGATAAGAATAGAGATTGATGAGCAAAGTTAATTAACCCATCTTTGAAATGAGAAAGAGCGGCAATTAATCTGCTGAATAAGTATCCGGCTTCCCAGTGATGCCAATCATTCATATCCGATGAGGCAGTCAACCAAGAGCAGAAGTCAGCTTGAGTTATAGCACAGATGAGTTAAAAAGTAAAAAAAAAGTACTGGACCGGCACATCGGTAACACTCCCCTATTTAATATGTATTACATTTCAAGATTCTGCAGAGGGATTAAATTGTCATACGTTTGAGGGGGGGGATAAATCAATAAGCCATTCAAGAAGCACTTCATTAAAATAGACTGTGTCTACTAAATCGACATCAGTTACTTTAGTAAATACTTCTTGAATAGTTCGATTTAACCGTTCAAGGACTGGGTTATCTTTGGGAATATGAGGTCTGGAGTACCATTGCTGCAATTTGAGCTGTCGGACATAGACAATATTCGAACCTACTGGAGAGATAATAGTAATAGTTTCTATATCCCTAACTATGCAATTTAATTGTTTTAATTGTTTTTGCTGGAGTAACTCCATCTCCTTTAATAAGAGCTATTTTGTCAAAATTTGCAATTACGTTTATATCCATTTTCTTTGCTTCCTTATATGCTCTTTCATACAGTTCGCTGTTCAAATCATCATTTTCATTTCCAAAATAACCAATGGTTACATGAGGAGCAAAAGAAGGATCACTTTGTATAAATGGTTGTAATATTCCAGAGTATAATTTGTCATGCAGTTTACTAATTTTTTCATGTCCTTCTTTAACTAACAAAAAAAGACAATGATCAAAAGACTTTGTTAATCCAGTCAAGTGTATCGAAAATGGTTTTATGTCATTCATCACATTTTCAATATGCTCAAGAAGTTGATCTTCAAGAATATCTGCAACAGGATAAACAATAGTAATATGAAGAGGAATCATCTCCCATTTTGGATCATACCTTTGTCTAAATGTATTAAGCTCTTCTAAATTCTGATTTAGGAAATAGACAACGGCGAGTTTTTGCATAAAATATTTTTTAGTGTAAAGTCTATCACATTTGTAGAGAAAGAAAGCCAGTCATATCCTGTTGCAAGAAATACCCTTGATATTTCTCGAGCCTTGGTAGCTTAATATTATCATTTGACTCAAGCTTTGAGAAGAACATTTTCGTTTTGTAACTATTCATGAGGATTTTGTCTTTATACGAACATTTATCAATATCAGCCGAAATAATTACATTTGTAAGATTTGTAACTGAATCAAAAACCTTCTCGCTGAATAAATCAATGTTTTTGATTAAAATTACCCGCTCGTTTATATCTGACAACTCTTTTGTTAATTTGATAAACAACTCAGAATCTTCTTTTTGGACAAAAATTACCTGTTTTGTTTCCAGTACTTCATTAGTATCAGTTGCTTTTGCAAGAATAGTTTTACTTGAATCATTGATTTGAGATGAAAATTCATCTCGTGCCATATGATAACCGCTGAGAAACAAAATTTTCGTTCCCTGTCGATAAAGGTCTGCAACAAGTGTTACTGTAAAGATTGAAGCTCCTGTATGATCCACTCCATGGATAAGAAAAGGAGCATCATGTACCGAAAAATGGTATTCAGTGTTGTCTAAAAGTATTTTTTTCATTTGAAAATTACTTTATTTTTTTGGAGTAGTAGCTTAGGAAGCTTCCTTCTGGAAAACCGTCAAGTTTACCGTACAAAGTATATCCAAGTTTTTCGTAGAACTCAGGTGCTTGCCAAGTAAACGTATCTGTATAAGCTATTGTACAGCTTCTCTTAACTGCTTCATCTTCAGCAATTTTCATTAGTTTACTTCCGAAATCTTGTCCACGTAATGACTCATCTACCCAAAGAGAATCTATGTGGATACAATTCCAGAGAAATGTAACAATTATTCCTGCATGAGCTTTACCGTTCGTATCTTTTAAGAAGATACAGTATTTTTGCCACGTTCTTGGATCTCCTTGACTAGCATGGTGCGAGAGAAGACCAGTGGAGAGTTCTTTGAAATCTTCTGGCTTTGGTTCACCTGTTGTTACTTCAAATTTCAAATCTTTCATAAGCTGAACTGATTGTATCACTAAAAAAGTATGTTGTTACAAATTTCCTAATGTATCTCTCAATCGTACAGTAATTAAATCACTCTCTGATTTGAGCTTGTTTCGTATTGCATGACTGAGATGTCCCATTTCCAATGTCAACATATGGAGTAATAATCTCTTTTCAAATCTATCCTGAAACATTTGAGTACCCCTTAGATAGTGGTAATTGGCATAAAGCAATTCATAAGCCAATGATTACTGATGAACAATTTGATTTCTTACAAATCATTCTTGGAAAGAAAGGTAAACCTAAACCGAAAACACATCTCTTTGCTTTTACAGGACTTATGCGATGCGGTGAATGTGGAGCTATGATTACTTGTGAAGAGAAAATTAAAAGACAGAAAAATGGTAATGTGCATCATTATATTTATTACCACTGTACAAAACGCATAAATCCGAATTGCACCCAAGGCTCAATCGAAGAAGGAGATCTTAAGACAGAAATCCTAGACACATTGGGAAAAATAAAAATACCACCAGAGCTTCATGATTGAGGCTTGCGGCAAGTAAAGAGAGTTATTAAAAGTGAGACTGAATTTTCTACAAAGATCCTTACTAGCCAGCAAACGGCGTATAACGACGTTCTTGCTCAAATTAGTGAATTGATAGATATGCGGTCTTCAAAAGAAATCACTCGTGAACAGTTGAAGGAGAAGAAACCGCCTCTTGAAAAAGAACGAGACCGACTAAAAGAACTTCTTGATAGTGTCGATGATAGAGTAAAAAAATGGCATAAGAAAGCTGATGAAATATTTGACTTTGCCAGAGATGCAAAAGATGAGTTCAATAATGGTGGACTGGAAAAGAAACGCGAGATCCTTTCACGACTTGGTTCGAACCTTATCCTAAAGGATAAAAAACTCACGATTGACCTTGAAGAAACACTTATTCCCATGATAGAGGCAGCAAAAGAAGCAAAGACGATTCATGATACGTTAGAACCTATCGAAGGGCTTGATAAGACAGGCCAATTGGAGTCTGCGTACTCTCAAAATCCCGTAATGCTGCCTGACGCAGGCACAGTTCGAATCAATTATTCGCTGGATTTCTGATATGATGGCTGTTTTTCAAGAATAGAATAACTTATTGAGATAATGCACCTTTTTGAATATATTCTTTAATCAAAGATTGATAGGGAACGTTAATCTCATTAGCCTTTTCTTTTACTCTATTTAAGAGGTATTCAGGAATTCTCAACGATATAGATCTGCTTGTCGGTTTAAGATTAGGAAAACTAATCTTTTCCATATCTGAAGGCTCATAATAGTCTGATAAATCGATCTTTGCCCAAAACTCTCGTTCTTCGTCTTCATTGTTAAATTTAGGTAATTTAAGCTGCTTTTTCATAAAGTGGCACCTCCTTTCGATTTATATCTCTTGCTGAAACTATTCTTATTTTTTCACCTCTTTTAGTAAACACAATAAACAGTAATCTATTTTTTTTTGTTTTACCGATAATCCGTAAACGTTCTTCATCCTTGGTTGAATGAATAGTATCAGGAAACGTAACTTTATTTTTATCAAAGAAGACTTCCTCAGCCTCTTTATCTTCGACTTTATGCTTTTTATTTTTTCCAATATTACCTGTATCCCACTCAAATTTAAGTATACTCTTATCAATTTTCATGTATATACTGTATTATACAGTTAGCACATTGGTTGTCAATAGTGAAATTAAGCATCAACAATCTTATGACATTTAAAATCTCTATAGAAGCCATACTATAACTTTAATAAAATAAACTTACTATTAAAGGTGTTGGTTCGAAGTCCAAGTCAGGCTTATAAAGTTTGATAGTGATTGATATACAAAGAAAACACACAAAGATAATTGAAATTAGCCCGCTATATCAATCTATACGTTAATTTGACGATCCAGCTGTTAGCGTCAGCTGTCGAGGACAGCGTATCAAAAGTGGCAGTTGCAAGAGGTGGTGGAGATTGACAAGACAAGCTAAACAGGTAAAAAAGGGGTATATGAAGAAATACAAATGCCCCAGCTGTCAGTTAACTTCTCAAGTTATTCGTCATAGTAAACGAGGTAAGT
>DAIDHK010000015.1 GCA_027459725.1 Candidatus Levyibacteriota bacterium | reverse complement strand
AAACCAACAAAGATTAGGTGATTCTTCCCTGAGTCTACGAATCGCTAATTAGGTGATTTATTCGTGAGTCGATATGGATTCCCTTATTTTGCATTTACAGAATGTCTTCTCGGCTAATTACTGCTTTATTTCGGACATGGTGGTCATTTTCATTGACTGCCCCCCTTACCCTATTCTGGATTATCATGGAAGTTACTATATAACATAGTAAGATCGAATATTAGCTTTTAACTTCGACACGAAATAGTCGAATAGTATTCAGAAGCACCAACGCAGACGATACCTCATGAACCAAAGCTGTTTCTACTAGATTAACAACCCCAACAATGACAAGGATTGCCGTTATGAGATGAATAAGAGTTGCAAGTAATACATCCTGTTTGATAATCCTGAAAGTCTTTTTACTCACAGTAATCATTTGTGGAAGCGTGCCAATTTTATTATTTAAAAGTACTATATCAGCTGCGTTTAGTGTTAAATCTACACCACTCCCCCCCATGGCAATACCTACGTTAGCTTTAGCCAAAGCCGGAGCATCATTAATACCATCTCCCACCATAATGACATTCCTTCCCGCCCGAACCTTTTTATCTACTTCATCAACCTTTCCTTCAGGTCTCACATCAGCGATAAATGAAGCATTTCTCAGTTGTTGGGCAATTGATTGCGCTACCTCTTTCTTATCACCTGTAACAATAATAGTTTCATAACCATGATCCGCTAGAGTAGAAAAAAGCTCAGAAGCATCATCGCGTAACTTATCAAGTAAGAACACCACTCCTAACAACTCATCATCTTCACCTACAAATACAGGAGTCGCTCCTTTTCTTTCCCACTCGTCAACTTTTACCATAACTTGAGCGTCAACATGAATATTCTGGTCTTGCAAAAGAGCATAATTACCAATAACTAACTCCTGACCTTTATTGGATGCCATCATCCCCTTTCCTATAATAGTCTTAACGTCCTGTAACGGAATTAACTCTAGCTTTTGCTTATTTGCCTCACGCAAAACAGGAATAGATAAGGGATGGCTGGAATATTTTTCCAGACTGGCGCTAAGTTGTAAAGTAGTTATTCTATCCCCCTTGACTACCAGAATATCCTCGACCTCCGGCTTACCCTGAGTAATTGTGCCTGTCTTATCAAACAGAAAAGTATTAGCCTTGGTCAGATTTTCCAGAGCCGGACTGCTCTTGATCAAAATTCCGGCTTTGGCGAGTATAGTTATACCAATTGTGGTCGCGACAGGGACAATGATAGCAAATATTACCGGCACAACCGCAATCCAGAAAGAAAGAGCTTTAATAATGTCGTGAGTTAATATAAAAATAACAACTACTCCTATAAAGGCACACAGCGTTGTGACCCACGCATATTTACTCACTACATGAGCCAATGGGGCTTTATCATTTTGAGCTTGAAAAACCAAATGTTGGATTTGCAACAAAGTTGAATTTGCTGCTATTGCCACTGCAGAGGCTTCAAAATAATCACCCGCATTGATTGAACCGGCCAACAGTTTATCTCCCTTTTTCTTAACCACGGGTTTTGATTCACCTGTAACAACTGATTCATCTAACATCGCCTCGGGTGTTAATAAGATAGCATCCGTAGCTACCCGCTCACCGCTTTTAACGACCAGAATATCGCTAACTTTAATATTTTTAATTTCTACCACTGTTTCTTTATCATCAACCTTAACTCTCGCAGTCTTGGGTAGCTTTTCTGAAATGTTAGTGATCGAAGCTTTTACTCTCTCTAAAATAATGGTTTTAAACAGATGCCCAAGAAGCATGATTAGAATAAAAACCAACGCAACATTATCTTTGTTCAGGTACAATAATAAATAAATCGTAATTATAGGCGGGAGAGAAAGATCAAGTTGCCATTTGCGCAAAGCCTGTATGATTGAAATATAATATGGCATTAAAGCAAAAACCGTAGCAAATAGGGGGAAAACCAACATGGTGGGATAAACTAGATTCAATAAAAAACAAGCAAGAGCGATAATTAAAGAAAACAATACTATGAAAAATGGACGGGAGGACATAACTCTTATGATAATACCAGATTTTTGCATAATTGATTATTGTTAAAAATATTGCGGGTGCTATGCTTAAATATACCTGCATTAGAATATAATCCGGGCTATTATTGTAGTATAATTTAAATTTAGTAATACTTTATGACACCACTTGCATTCATTATTTCTCTGGCACTTATTTCTATTTTAGCCGGATTAATTGGTGCGTTGGTTGGCCTGGGAGGTGGAGTCATTATTGTTCCTGTCTTAACCCTGCTTTATCATATCGATATACGACTCGCGATCGGCGCGTCTATATTGTCAGTTATTGCTACCTCGTCAGGAGCGGCTATTGCTTATGTAAAAGAAAGCTTAACCAATTTGCGCGTGGGGATGTTTCTGGAGATAGCCACTACAATCGGAGCAGTAAGCGGAGCTTATATGACCACCTGGCTGCCGGGCAAAATACTCTTCATCTTATTCGCGATCGTGCTGTTTTATTCAGCTATTGCCATGTTGACCAAACGGAAACAAACAGAAATATTGACTGTTTCTAATGATAAAATCGCCAATTTTTTTCACCTACATGGAGAGTATTATGATGAAAATGAAAAAAAAGTAATACCATATAAAATCACCGGAACAAAATTGGGATTAGTTTTGATGTATATTGCTGGTTTCATATCCGCACTGTTGGGAGTTGGTTCAGGCGCACTAAAAGTACCTGCTATGGACTTGGGCATGCATATGCCGATTAAGCCTTCTTCAGCGACTAGTGATTTTATGATCGGTGTTACGGCTGCCGCCAGCGCAGGCGCCTATTTCGCACGCGGGCAAATTAATCCCTTTATTACAGCGCCCATAGCAATCGGAGTGCTAATAGGGGCAATTACCGGTTCACGTCTTTTAAACCGCATCAATTCAAAATATGTGTCTGTTATATTCATTATAGTATTGCTGATTTTAGCAATAGAAATGCTACAGAGAGGATTTACAGGATGAAAGATATGTCCAGCTTAAACTATTCCCGTGATAAACAATTGCGCAAGGCGGAATTTCTAGTAAGTCTGGTATTGCAAATTGGCGTAGTACTGAGCTCAGTAATTATTTTTTCAGGGCTGGTATTATTTTTCTTTCAACACGCCCAGACAGCCTCTTTCCTTAACAACTCTTCTTATCAGCAATTTACGGTCTCCTCTTTCTCATATCCTAATAATTTTTCTCAACTCCTGCGGTCGGTACTCCGTGAACAAGGTGTGGGCTTTATTGTCACGGGCGTATTGCTACTTATCATCACACCAATATTGCGTGTTTTTACTTCAATTTTACTTTTCTTCACTCAGGGAGATATACCTATGACGATTGTCACGATCCTGGTATTGACTGTACTGCTGGGATCATTCGCTCTTGGCATGCTGGTGAAATAATCTCATCAGGCACTGATCCTTGTCCCTCCCTTAGTACATTAGGCTGGAAAGTACCAAGTCGATGGAGTTTTATAAGAGATTTTTGTAGCAAACCTGTTGATGAAAAGTATGACTTTTTAGGATCTAAAATAATATACGTTTCCAGAAGTTCACAATAGTAGAGGTAAAAGAACCTTTTAATGAAAAAATCTTTTATCAAATCTGTATTATAATTCCTGAAGGGAATAAAACATGTAATTTTGCATTTACATCATATGAAGAAGCGTTTAAAATAGTCAAAATTCTTGAAGAGAGTATTTCTAAATAAAGGACTTTAAGATATTTTTCTACTCCTTATCTGTTTATTCTCTTCGATTCCTGCATATAAATCTACTTGCTTTATTCTGTACTGGCAGACCACAACGGTGACAGTTTGATGAAGTTCTATTTAGCATACTCTAGCGGTGTCAAATAAGCATGAGTTTCATAGGGTCGCTAGTTTTTGAATTTGATCAGCCAAGCGATGAGAGCATGATTTAAATTTTCAGAATATCTTCATAGCTAAATTAGACTTTGTTTGGGATAAAGAGAAATAATTATATACGCCTCATGCATATCAAATATTTTATTTAACTATATCAAGTATAATTTCCCCCAGATTCTGTAACTGTATCAAGTATCCTTCGCCTTCCTTTGGAATCCAATAATAGCTTCCTTTTGCCTTTTTATCAGCAGTCTTAAATGAGGGATAGTAAATATTTCCAGACATTGGATAGACCAGATCAACATTACCCTCGACCGGATTACTCTTCCCATTTATAACTAACAAACTCGTAAAGTTATTCTTGTCGTATTCTCCAATATATACTCTCCCATCAACAGAACTTACACTATTGAGTATGTTTTGTGTAGATGGCAAGTAAAGAGTAATTTGTTTGTTCGTTTGGGGTTAATATTGACAAGATTGTTATTAACAGTGTAATTGTTCACTTTAGTTATACATAGAATTTGTGAGGCTGACTGTATAAATCCTTTCTGGCATTTTGTATGCAGATTGTTTGTAATGTAGGTATTAATCCCATTTTTATTTATAATTTCATTCTTCCCGTCAAAATCCAGTAAGATATTCACTAATAAAGATAAATTGTTAATGGAGCCATCAAAAAATTCTAATCTAAATATAGATAACTTCTATTTTAAGAATATGGAAAGTATAAATATTTGGAAATTGTCCATACTACGAGAGTTATTAGTGGTTATTGTTTGATTACGAATACAAATCTTCAATAAAACTCGCTCCCCCAAATGGTATTCTATCTACTGCTTCGTCTTGCATGTTCATCATAAGACTAGGAATCAGGGTATACTCTCCGTATTTATCATTTACCTGATCCATAACATCAGCTATAGCTCTCTGTTTCGTATCAAAAATATCAAATAGTGTGAGTTGAGCTTTCTCACATGGAATAATATCAAAAAAGCTTACGGACAACATCCTCACAGGCTTCCACTGCGGCTGATAATTAATCATTAACATTGCTTTTTGAAAAAGTTCCATTAATGAATACATTTCAGTATGAAATTTATGACCCTTATGCCAATATGTGTGATCAGTATATTCGCATGCAATATGTACTCCGTATGCGCAGTAACCTGCCTTACGCATCTTTCTTCCTGCTCCTTCACATAATTTCATTAATTTTGCAGCAAGTTTTTTAGGATCATCAGTAGCTTCCTTCATTGCATATTGACGTCCGAAGCTTCCGCGTTCATATTCAAACGGATCAGATTCAAATCCACGAAGTTTTGTATACCACCATCCACCTACGACTGATTTAAAAACATTTTTCTGTAACATTTCTTTATCTGCCTTCAAAAAATCCATAGCACTAAAAATTCGATAGACATTTAGTCTTGATTGATACCTTTCAGCAATTCCGGGAAAATCAGTTAGTTTAATACTTTTATATACATCAAGAATATTTGTATGATCGATAATATCCAACCCATCAGGCTTATGTAGTCCAGCAGCTAATTTTGCCAGCATCATATTTGTTGAGATTCCAATGCTACATACTATCCACTCACCTATATCTTCCTTCATTCGTTGCTTAATCTCCATACCGATATCGGAAAGTGACCTATTCCCATATATAAGTTTTGTTCGTGAGAAATCCAATATCGCTTCATCAATAGATTTTGGATAAACTTCTGGTGTGTAATCTTTAAATATATTACGGAATTTCATATGTACATCTCGATACTTTCTCGGATCTGCAAGTTTGGCTACAAATCCTTTACAGAGTATTTTTGCATCACGCAGAGTAAATCCTGTTTTAATACCTAACGCTTTGGCTTCAATAGAAGGTGCAATAATGACAGCTGAAGGAGACATGAAAGGCACTACACCCATGGGTTTCCCCCTCAGGAGCGGATTTGCCTGCTGCTCAATGGTAGCAAAGCACGAGTTAAGATCCACATGCATTAAATGCGGGGCATTATGATTAAGTTGGTGTTCAAGTTGCATTTCCATCTGATACTGCCTCCAATTCCCATGTGAGAGTCTCGGTATTATGTTTTAACCGAAACCATGTTGATTTATTACTGACTTCGAAGATAAACATTGTAATTCGACCGTCTTTATATTTATGAGGATATCCAAGCTTGGTGATAATATGTTCCCTTCCTCTCCAACGTATTTTTAGTGGCATTATGGTAAATTTCCCTTTTTCCGAGTAATAATATTTAACTATAGCCTCAACTTTTTCGTGAATTTCTTGCAACATAGATTTTACCCATTTAGAATATATAACTAAACGATCGTTTACGTCAAGAGTTATAATAATTTCTTAATCATTTCTGACCAATAAATAGCTCATTTGGTGTATAATGACGCAATGAATAAGAACAAAAAAGTGGGGATCATTGGAGGTGTTGGCCCACAATCAACAAATTTTATCTACGAGAAAATAATTGAATATTCTCAGTATAAATATCATGCTAAGGATAATTCGGACTATCCTCGGATAGTAATAGAATCAGTCCCAGTACCAGATTTTATTTCAAATAAGATTAATATAGAAATAGCAAAAAAAATGCTAATAGATGCAGTAAAAGAATTATCCAATGCAGGAGCCACGAGGCTCTGTATAGGAAGCAATACTGTTCATATTCTTTTACAAGATTTAATGAATCAAACAGATGTACCGTTTATTTCCATGATTGATCTTGTTGCAAAAGAATGTGTCTCAAGTGGTTTTAAAAAAGTTGGAATACTTGGTACTCCTACATTGATTAGTTCAGGATTATATTCACAAGCATTAACGAAAAATAATATTGAATCTATATTACCAACTGATAGACAATTACATATAGTGGAAAAAATAATTAGACATGTTATTGCAGGATCAAACGATGATGAAAATAAAAAAGAATACATTGAAACCTTGAATGATCTATTCAACAAAGGAGCAGACTCCGTTATACTCGGTTGTACAGAATTGCCCCTTGCGATGAATTATGAAGCTCTTGGTAATAGGACTATAAACTCAGATGCCATTTTGGCAAAAGGTATAGTCGACTACTATTATACTTATTAACAAAATTACTATGTGTGGCGCATATGGACTCTCAGCAAATGATGCCAAAGAAGTATACAAAAGATTTAATATTGAAAATACATTGGATAATTTTAAGCCTCGCTGGAATATTCGTCCGGGACAAATGAATCCAGTTGTTGTTAATAACAATAAAACAGATATTCAATTGATGTTTTGGGGGTTAATTCCCCACTTTGCACCTGATGAGAACTATAAATATAAGACAATTAATGCTAAAGCTGAAACTGTTTCAACCCTACCCTCTTTTCGTGAACCGTTTAGACACAAACGCTGTTTGATTCCGGCTACCGGATTTTTTGAGCCTGATAAAATTCATTACACCAAACCTCCTTTTCCCTGGCATTATTTTCAATTAAAGAATAAACCCATGTTTGCGTTTGCTGGTTTGTATGACATCTGGAAAGATAGAAAAACAGATAAAAAAATTTATAGCTATACCATAATAACGACTACCCCCAATGCAATTGTAGGTAAATATCATGACAGAATGCCTGTTATTTTACATAAAGATGATGAAAAAAAATGGATTGATCCAGACATTGTTGAACCGGAACATTTGCAAGAGTTTTTAAAGCCATATCCGGCGGATAAGATGGAAGAATGGGAAGTAAGTGGTGAGGCAAGGAATCCGAAGAATGATTATGAGGAGTTGATCTTGAATCATTAGTTTGTGTTAAACCCACAATCCTATTATAATTCATCATACTATGGCAGGAGAACGAGAATGTCAGTGGCTTAAGAGTACGAACAGAGGTGCAAACGGTAACTTTGGATGTCTATATCTCAATATCGATTCGCTACCTAAAACCACGATTATAGGGAACGCAGGAGAAAAAGTGGTGCCAGTCGCTGATCGTAGTTGTCCGTTACTCAAAAAACAGCCTCTCATACGGCGACTATATTGTACTTATGTAGATGATCCACTCCCCTTCTCTTCGCATACTCCGATAAAAAAAATACCTGATAAACCACGAATAGTGAGTAATCACCAAGTAACTGGGGTTGCACGGGCAGCATATACAATAGAACCAATTGCCAAACGAATTGCACGAATTGAGGAAGAGAAAAGAATAAGAAACGAGAGAAGTCAGTTAAGAGACGAATGATACAGATTCTAAACTATTGTCTCCTTATTCGTTTGTCGCGCTGACAAAATCAACAATAGCAAAGGGCTGTTCATCAACTTTTTCTCCATACGTTGTTGGGACGATATGGTAGTAATAGATATATATTCTTCTTTTCCCGATTGTTTTTTCAACCGTATACCTATCATCAGATAATCCTTCGTGGACATCCGGTTCGTTGAGTGTTTGTACGACCTCACTCATGGTAACACCATAACCTTCCATATACTCCTGGGTGTGCGGGATGATAATAATGTGATCTTCTGGGAATTTATACATGTTGATGGAATTATACGTAACTAAGTATTGAAATACAAACACTTGTACTGGATAGGTACATCGGTAATAGATTTAATTTGAGCTATTGATCAATATACTCAAGAGGAGTCAGATAGTCAAAGGCCTGTACACCACCTTGAATCAATTTTACCTTTAAAGCTTATCCGTTTTTGCGCAAGAGCAATCGCAGTTCTTGAAAGATCTAATCCTGTTACAAAGGTGCACTGCTGACCACATAACTCCCCTAAAACATGCACTCCTTTTCATAATTCAACACCACAAAAATGGGGCAATCAGTACCAGTCAAATGGTGGTATAAATGTCCTCAACGTCGAGGACAATTTTAGGAGCTTTTTAAAGCTAAAATTGGACAAAAACATACATCCTACCTTTAGAGAAACGGAGTATCTAATAGATACGGTTGGGTCTGGCATTAATTAATAACTTGCATATGAATTTGAATAATTACAACATCACAAAAAACAATACGAAACACTAACCCCCCTCTTCCACTTTAGATTCTTAAACACTACTCATATCCAAACATTTCTCCACCACCAAGACAAACGACGAATCAATCACTGGCTGAAAGATTTAACAGAACAGAAATACCTTAAGAGATTTTATTAACCATATTATATTCGAGTAATAATTTTTGCTACCTATCAGCCAGTAACGATATACTTGTATTCTTAAGCACTACAATAAATAGCTATCTTTTCTAAAGAAGTATATAATTTTAGAATGATCCAACTCTCAAAATCCGACTATATGCTCTACCTCAAGCACCCTGCTTGGTTGTGGTTAAAAAAGCATGATAAGAAAAAGCTTCCTCCAATTGATGATAACACACAGGCTATATTTGACGCAGGAAATCTCTTTGAAACCTACGCCCAACAATACTTTCCACAAGGAGTAAAATTAGGTTTTACAGATTATGATGAATATTTAGATTTACCACAAAGAACCAAAAGAGCAATTGATAATGGTACAACTACTTTATTTCAAGCCCGTTTTGAACACGGGAGTATCACCTGTATTTGTGATGTGGTCAATATTGTTGCCGATAATACCATTGATCTCTATGAAATAAAATCAAGCACCAAAGCAAAACCTGATCATGAATGGGATCTGGCCTTTCAAATGGTTGTTCTGGAAGATTGTGGATATAAAGTAAATAAAATATATGTCATTCATGTGAATAATGAATATGTAAAACAGGGAGAGATTGATTACAAACAACTCTGTACTATTTCAAATATAACCGAAACTGTAAAAGAGAAAAGACAGGAGACAAAACAAAATATACAAAAAGCACTTAAGATTATTCAGTCTCCAATAATTCCTGATATCTCCCCCTCCCTAGCAAAAGGTGAATCATACAAAGAATGGCTTGAGATTTACAAAAATCTTGTAACAGTTGATCCGTATAGTATTTATGATCTCGCCCGTGCAAATGGTGAAATAATCGGAAAATTAGAGGAGCTAAAGATAAAAAGATTAATAGATATTAATGATAGTTTTCCACTAAGTCAAAAACAAAGATTACAAATTCAATCCCTCAAAACAGATACACCGATAATAAACAAAGTCCAGATCAAAAACTTTTTGGATAAATTAACATTTCCTGTATATTTTCTTGACTATGAAACATTAGCTAGCATTATTCCCGCCTTTGATGGACTGGGGCCTTTTCAACAACTTCCCTTCCAGTATTCACTGCATAGACTACATTCACCATATGGGGCATTTGAACACTTTATGTATTTACATAAAACCAACGATAATCCAGCTGAACCATTAAGTAAATCTTTAAGAACTCACCTAGAAAATACTGGCACTATTCTGGTATGGAATGAGAGTTTTGAAAAAAGTTGCAATACACTTCTTGGTAAACTAATTCCTGAATATGAATCATTTTACGAACAGTTAAATGATAGAATCATCGATTTAATGATACCTTTTTCAAGCGATTGGTATGTTCATAAAGATTTTGAAGGAAGTGCAAGTATAAAAAAGGTTCTGCCTGTTCTGGTGCCTGAATTGTCATATAAGGAACTTGGTATTCATGAGGGAGCAGGAGCACAAAGACTATGGATGGAGGCAGTACTAGATGGCAAAAGAGAAGATGAAAAAGAGCACATCTTAAGCGATCTTGAGAAATACTGTAAACTTGATACCTTTGCCATGTTTGGGATATATAGACAACTTATGAAAACGGTAGACATAAAAAATCCCCAAACTACTAATTTTCTATCACTTAACCCCGAAGTTGCTAATAAACTTAAGCTTATGAAAGATCTGGAAAATAAAATTAAAGAAGCAATGCAAAAACCATATATATGGCCGGAACTTGAAGAATTATTTAGAAAAGAAAACTCACTTAACATTGACTACATTGAGGGGAAGTTTACCAAAAAACAAGTTGAGAAAAAAATACAAAAAGTTCACGACAGCATGCCCTCAATTATTATTTATTCTTTTGGCGAGCTCAGTTATGTCATGGATTATTTAAAAGTTGATCCGCAGATAAAACAAAATACATTAAACATGATGAGTTTTGATGTTGATAGAGTCACAAAACTCGGATACTCTTACAGATTTAGCATCTGGTTTTACCGTTCAATTACCTCCAAAGTTACCATGTACTGCGCAATTCAAATTAAAACTAAATGATCAGTGATCAAATGACATAGTTGATATATGAGCATAAAAAGAATTCTTATCCTTGAAGACGATCTGCATACTCAAAGCGTCCTGACCCATCATATTGCGAATCTTGAAGATGAACTTAATAAGCAGAGTAACCCAATTCAGCTTGCCACCACAATTTTAAGTGAATATACGCAAGTAGAAGAATATATCAATAAAACCAACCACCCATTCGATATCATCCTTTTAGACAGAGATGATAAAATTGGCGGGTCATTCCATGTAATTGATCTTAATAAATTTCCCAAAGAAAAAATTATTGGTATATCATCAACACCTCCATATAATGAACTTTTAAAACAAAAAGGTATTACAAAAATTGTTTGGAAGGATTATTCGAATTTGGATAATTTTGCAGCTGGCGTTATTAGAAATATGAAGTTATTAATATCTCAATTATAATTTAGACTAATACAGTTTGCGAAGCTTAATGTGCTTTACGAAGCTAGCAAGAATTATTAGAATGAGTCTATGAAAATATCAACACTTTGTTATGTTCAAGATAAAAATAACTATCTCATGATACATAAGATCAAGAAAGAAAACGATCTATTTAAGGATTTTTGGAACGGAGTTGGTGGGAAATTGGAAACTAATGAATCTCCAGAAGAATGTGCAATCAGAGAAACATATGAAGAAACCGGATTAAAAGTAAAAAATCCGACCCTTAAGGGTATTATAACCTTTCCAAATAACCATGACTCCGGCGAGACATGGTATGTATTTGTATATCTTATTAAAGAGTTTAAAGGCACAGTGATTGAAAGTGATGAAGGCACTTTGCAATGGATACCTATAAAGGACATAAACAAACTGAATATTCAGAATGCTGATAGGCATTTTTTAAAATGGATACAAAACGATCAAATATTTTCAGCAAAATTTTATTATACTGGCAACGAACTGATAGATTTTACCGTTTCATTCTATTAATTAGAATATTAAAATTGATTCATTCAAGGATTATCTGGTGTGCCTGTCAACTCGTGATGCAATTTTATCTTCTCCAAAAAAATAGTGTGGCAAACATACACATTATACAGAAAACATTACAAAACTTATGAATTACCTTAGTATAATTAAACGTCTCATTTCACACCCCTCTTCTCTGATCGACTAAACCACCCAAATAATTGGCTTTATAAACTACTTTTTTACTGTGTAAAATTTCTTCCTGCCCCGAATAATTATCTATCTCCCCTATCCAGTTATTAAGATAAACAAACTCCCCCTCTTTGTATTCTCTAGGTCCGCGATATGGAGCATCTTCTGACATAAGTTTTAAAGCATTTCTTAAAACACTATAAACAGTATTAACATCTACACCTTCTAGTACTAGACCATAATATACCATCATCCAAAATGGCTTATCCTTGTGAAATACAACTAATCTACCTCCATATGGCTCACCACCGAAAAAATTGTCGTCTAGTCGGAAATCTTCTTTTGAAAAATTAATGGTCGTCGATCCATCTGGCTGTTTCACCCACTCTTTTTCATCTCCACTTGCATATCCTGCTTGATTGGCATCAATTAGAAATTGTCTCAAATTATCATACTTCATTACCCAAGTATATCATTAAAATATAGTTGAATCATCTCAATTCTTTTATCATTGTTAATTCATATATTAGAAAACCCAGGTTTTCGTATCTGTTGATAGCAGAATTGTTATCTGAAAAAACCCTTCAATTTAATAACCATATATAGAGCTATTCTAAAATCATCAAGTAAAAAATTGTATAACCTTTTACTCCCAGGTAACCATAATAGTTGATAATCAAACGCATCTTGAGCAGGTGCGAAAAGAGATAGAAGCCAAGGGATACAACACCAATAGTGTTGCCGATACTGTAGCCCAGATTAACTCGGTATTCTTTTTTGCCAGAACTATATTAGCTCTTATCGGGTTTGTCGCTCTGGCAGTTGCATCACTGGGTATGTTTAACACCCTCACTGTTTCTCTTTTGGAGCGGACGAGGGAAGTAGGACTGTTAAAAACAATGGGAATGAAAAGTGAAGAGGTTAAAGACCTTTTCTTAACTGAATCGATGATTATGGCGGTTATGGGAGGGGTCATTGGTATTATTGCAGGGCTTATTGCCGGTCAGATTTTAAGTATCATACTTTCCCTGTTTACTCTGTTTAGGGGCATAGGATTTGTTGACGTTTCAAGTGTTCCGATCTTCTTTATTATTGTCATTCTGTTTCTCTCTGTACTCGTTGGTCTTATCACCGGATTTTATCCTGCACGCCGTGCAACTAAGATCTCGGCCCTAAATGCGCTGAGATATGAATAACGTCCTTTTTTGCGTTCTGGATTGACACGCAGTGTGGTATATATAATTATATATTCCTGTTACCTGAGGCATTATATGCTTAAAATATTACAGGTTGGACAATAAGATACCCATTAGATATACTTTGGATACTTATGAACTACAGTGTTGTTACCACAAAACTTGATCCTTAAACAAAGCGTCATGCTGTGAAAACTGCTGAAGAACTGGGTGTGCCATTGAGTATCCTTATCAAAGAATTTCTGAAGTAGCTTATTCGAACAAAAACCGTTACGTTTCGTGTCGATGACGAAATACCAAATAAACGACTGCTTGCTCTCATGAAAAAAACAACAGAGGATAGAAAAAAAGGCAATGCTTCTCCTGTATTTGACACGATAGAGGAAGAATTAGAGTGGCTTCACCAACAAGGAATATGAGGGTACAATATCACACCGAATTCATTAAAAAACTCAAGAAATTAGATATTAGAATTCGCAAAAGTTTTTTAGAAGCAAGAGTTCCGTTTGACAAAAATCCCGCTGATTCTCACTTGAACAATCATTCATTGCAACGAGAATAGCAGAACTATCGAAGTATAGATGTGACAAATGACTATAGTATAATCTTTGAAGAAATCTATGAAGGCGACGAATAAATAGCATATTTTATTGCCATTGAAGCACAAGATGAGTTGTACGGGTAATGTCGTATTACGAAGAATGAGTTATATGCTCTTCGCTATCTTTTTCTTAAAGTTAATTTTACACATTACTGCAATTTGAATAGAAAATAGCCATTGGCATACCTATACAAATAGGTAAAAAGAAACTAACAGTTTGCTTTTTCTGTCATTAAAGATCAAGGATATGAATAACCCTTCCTGGAATAATTCAAATAATATGATATATTTATTAAAATGAATGACAGAGATTCTCTTCAAAATGGTTTAGCTGAATTTAACAAGTTCTTAGAAAATACTATTGATTCTTATCTTAAATATTTCCCTAATGAAAGTACACGTTTATCGCAATTAACAACTAATTTTCAAAATAATTCTCTAGATTTACGTCAACGTTCAACAATTCCACAAGGACATGTTACTGCCAGTGGCATTATCCTATCTTTAGACAAACAAAAAGCTCTTATGTTGTACCATAAAATTCTTGGTATTTGGGTAGTACCTGGTGGACATTTTGATCTAATAGATGTAACACCTGATAATACAGCTTTGAGGGAAACCTCGGAAGAAACAGGCTATAGTAGTCTCGTATTAGATCCTTGGCATGTGAAACATAATATACCCCTCGATATTGATACTCATCCAATCCCTGCTAACAGTAAAAAGAATGAAGGAGAACATGTCCATTTTGATTTTAGGTATGTTATTAAATATGACCAGAATGAAGAAGTAAATATCGACCTGGAAGAGTCTAGTGCGTTTAAGTGGATAGATTTGAGTAAAATTGACCCTCGATCAAGTATTCATCCTGCAATAGCAAAATTTAATCTTTTAACTGTCAAATAGATTATAGGTAATCGTTTATAAAAAATAATTCTTGAATTATTAGATTCAATTGTTTTAACATACCTAATTGTTCAATTAACACGCGAGCCTTATTAAAATAGCTGTTAACTTTCATTTTTATTTTTTCTTACTTTTTCTATATATCCTAGTGAAAAAAAACAATGCCCAATTCCGGTAATCCCGTTTTCTTTTTGACTGACATATATAGACAATTGATAAAGTTCCTCCGCATTAGCAAAATCTTTTTTAAGAAAATACACCTTTACTAAATAATAGAGTATGCTCATGAACACTTCTTCAAAGTGTTACCGATGTACCCAGCCTGTACACACTCTTGCATTTCAAATATTTTTCTGATATATATTAGCTCAACAACTGCCTCAGGGCAGTTTTTTGTTTATTAATCCTTCCAAGAAAGGAGGAAGACAATGAGAAAAGGAATATATGTATCATCTTTTCTACTGACAGCGCTTTTCACAGCGTCTCCGGTTTATGCGGCTTCGGCAGATGTCACCAAAATTCAAACATTTATAGTAAGTGTTACTGGCATTCTTACAACGCTTGCGAGTGCAGTGGCAATTGGTTTTTTTGTCTGGGGTGGATTTGGATATATCACAAGTAGTGGTAATCCCGAACATTTAGACAGATCTAAAAAAACAATACTCTATTCAGCCATTGGTTTAGCAATCGTTCTTGGTGCATTCGTGTTATCAAATATTGTGACTCAAGTTGCAACCAGTGCTTTTGGAGCAGCACCTACAGGACAATAAGTTGATATAAACATTATGAAAAAACTACTTTACAGTCTTACCAGTCTGATAGGATTTTTTATGTTTGTTCCACCTGTTTTTGCGGTTGGCCCGGATATAAAAAACTATACGTCAGATACTCTACAAAGTATCATCCTCATCGGGTCCGCTTTAGCGGGCTTTTTTTTAGTTAAAGGCGGGTACTTTTATATTACCTCTTCTGGTAATCCTGATAATTTAGAAAGTGCGAAACGAACGATTCGGAATGCACTCATAGGTCTAGTATTAATACTAAGCGCAGGATTTATCGTGACACTACTGCAAAATACATTTACTAGTCAAACAACACCAAACAATCTATCTTCCGTCTCGCTTACTCCTATTGCTCCACAAGTTCCAACAGATGGAGTTGGTTCGGTCATGATAAATGGAATAAATGCAATCATGCAAAATGTTATTCAAAGTGCAACCAAGCCCCTGCTTGATGCCATCATTTCGTACTTAACAACTACTCCCAGTCTACTGAGTAATGCTGTGGTCTTTAACTTTTGGTTAGTCATCCTAGGCATTGTTGACACATTATTTGTTCTAGTCATTGCCGTCTTGGGACTTCATGTCATGTCTGCAAGCAGCTTTGGATTTGAAGAGATAGAATTAAAACATTTACTTCCACGAATTGGTCTTGCCTTCTTAGGAGCCAATGTTTCACTCTTTTTATGTGACTATGTAATTACTACCTGTAACGCGCTAGTTTCAGAAGTTCTACACAGTACCGGGGGTTTAGATCATGCATGGGTAGTCAATGCGGCAACTTTTGAAAATCTTTTGGATAATAATGCAGAAACTATTACACTATTATTTCTACTACTTTTCATTATAATCGCAATCATCTTACTGATTATGTATATAGTCAGACTGATTATGATTGTCCTGGCTGGTGTTATGGCTCCTTTTATCTTCCTTCTTTGGGCTATTCCAAAATTCTCAGACTTTGCGCAGGCGGCAATTCGGGGTTACCTGGTAACTGTTTTTATAATCTTTGTCCACGTTGTGGTAATTCAACTTGCGGCATCTTTTCTCGCTCTTCCAGATCACACCAATAACTCAATTTTAGCTGTCGTTATTGCCATAGGACTATTCTTAACACTTCTCAAAATACCTACCTGGCTATTTCAAATGATGTTTTATACAAGTCGAATAGGATCTCTCAAACACATGGGTGGACAAATGCTTAATGTGATGACAACACATAAAACAGATGAAAAAACTATGAATTCTCAATCAGTTATTGGAGTAGATGCTGAGATACAAAAAAGGAGGAGATATATAAACGCATGAGAACAAGAATAATTCCTGCACAAATAACAACAGTTGAAGACAGAATTGCTGGCAACATAAGTGTGACACAACTGCTTATCCTTATGATCCCGGTTATATTTACAACAAGTGCGTTTATTTTTCTTCCACCTCAGATGCAAATTAGTACATACAAAATTATATTTTTATTTATAGTTCTAATCACATCGCTAATCCTTGCCTACAGGTTTAAAGGTAAAGTCATATTAAACTGGCTTATTATCCTTCTTCGTTATACCTCACGTCCGAGGTGGTATGTATTAGATAAGAATGAATCATATCTTAGGGCTATGTATATACCCCTAACAAAAAAGGTACATAAAAACACTGCACTGTCATCAAAAGCTGAGGAGACAAAGCGAGAAGAAAAAGAATTGTCATTTCCAGGACTTATACAATTTGAACAGCTTATTAAAGACCCAGCATATACTTTTTCATTAAAACTCAAAAAGAAAGGAGGACTCCAAGTTGCTCTTAAACAAATCACGTAAAGCCAGTAGCCGAGGCCAAATTCAAATCAAGGAAGTTAAAGATAACATATTGGTACTGCCTAATAACCAATATCGATTAGTAATAGAAACTAGTAGTATTAATTTTGAGTTAAAAAGCGAGGAGGAACAAGACACCCTGATTGATAGTTTTCAAAGCTTTTTAAATGCCCTTCCCGCACCTCTCCAAATTGTTATTCGCATTCGAGAAATAGATATAGATGCATATATAGAACAAATTGCACAAAATAGAAGTCAAGAAAAAGACCAAGTATATAAAGAACAGATTGATAGCTATGCTGCTTTTATACGAAAAGTGGTATCTGGAAACAAAATTCTATCCCGTCGTTTCTACGTGGTGATTCCATATCATTCAATAGATCGCAAACATGATTTTTCAATCATTAGCGAGCATCTTAATTTATCACGAGATATAGTTCTTCGAGGAATTGAAAAACTGGGTATGAAAGGCCGACAGCTTAATAGTATAGAGTTACTTGATTTGTTCTATTCATTCTATAACCAGTCGTCTTGTAAAACACAGCAACTAAAAGGTCAAACAATTGAGACAATATTACAAAATACCTATGCTTAACTTATTACAATTACCAATTGAACAGTTACAAACAATTGATTTGCAAAAAATGCAAAAGCAATTACGAAAGAAAATAAAAAAGTATCTGAGTAAAAAAGAGAAACTCAGACAATCATTTCAATTTAACTTTGGTGAGCAGGATCAAATTGATCTTCTTTCGTATTCAGGTCTTGAGGAACATTCGTCATACCTGCAAATGGATGATAAATTTGTTCGAACACTTTTTATTTCAGGCTACCCATATGTTGCAACGACAGGTTGGCTGAATATGCTGATTAACTTTAATTACAACAGTGATATCTCTTATCACATTGAGCAAATTGATCCGCTTCTTGCACTGCCAAAACTAACCAGAAAAATAACAGAGCTTGAAGCGACTAAACGAGCAATGATTAAAAGTGGGAAAATCATAGGATCGGAAATTACAGACCCTCTTGATTCAGCAATTACACTTAAAGATAAGATTTTGCGTGGACAAGAAAAACTATTTCAAATATCAATCTATATAACTCTTACTGCCGATAGTCTGAATGAATTAAACAAAGTTACAACAATTCTCCAAACTGTGATGTCCAGTAGGTTATTCTATATTAAAACCTCGACCTTTCAACAGCTTGAGGGATTCCAATCAACCCTTCCCCGCGGAGAAAATATATTATTACAGAGACGTAATTTAGATAGTTCCAGTGCAGCATTAACGTTTCCATTTATCTCAAGTGAATTAGTACAAGAATCTGGAATTCTTTATGGCATAAATAGGTCAAATAACTCTTTAGTTATTATTGATCGATATTCACTCAATAATGCTAATGCAATTGTGTTTGCTCAGTCAGGAAGTGGAAAAAGTTATACGGCAAAGGTAGAAATACTTCGTCATTTGATGCAAGGAACCAAAGTCATTGTTATTGATCCTGAGAGGGAGTATAAACAGCTTGCTCAATCTGTGAAGGGGACATATATTAAATTATCCAGTACCTCAAAAGAAAAAATAAACCCATTTGATTTCTCTCTTCATTCACAGAATAACAGCGCAACTCTGGCTGAACATATACAGGACTTAACCGAAATCATGGCGCTTATGGTTGGTAATCTAACACCTGAAGAGCGAGCTGTAGTTGATAAGGCAATTTTGCAAACATACAAAAACTTTGGCTTCACACTAAACGGCAAGCAGAAAAAAATAAAAAGTAAAAAAGAAGAATTCCCACTTCTTATCGATTTGTATACGGTCTTGAAACACTTGAAACAGAGAGATCTCTGTAGCAGGCTTGAGCGGTTTGTTAAAGGATCCCTCGCAACTGTCTTTAACGAACAAACAAATATAGAACTTGATAATCGTCTGGTTGTTTTTGATATTAAAGATCTGCATGAATCATTACGGCAAATTATGATGATTGTGATTGCTAACTTTGTAAATACACAAGTAAAATCCTTCCCACAAAAAAGAATGTTAGTCATTGATGAGGGCTGGATGCTACTCGAACACCAAGAGAGTGCAAGATTTATCGCGGGACTTGTCAGAAGAGCAAGAAAATATTACTTGGGTGTTACGATTATTTCCCAGCAAGCGAATGACTTTTTAAGCCAAGATTATGGCCGAGCAATTGCCAGTCAATCCAGTTTACGAATACTAATGCGCCAGGATACCACAACAATTAAAAAAGTTGCTCAAGAGTTTCATTTAAGTCAGTATGAACAACAATTTTTACTTACGTGTGATCGTGGAGAAGCACTCATTATTGCAGATCAGAATCATGTCGGCGTCAAAGTAGTAGCCAGTGAAAAAGAACATCCTCTCCTGACAACTGATCCAAAGGAGATATACCTATAAGTCATGTCCTCTCTATTTTCATTTTGGCTAGAGCTTCGCATTATCCTCATTACATTTTTTATCGTTCTTATAGTACTTCCGATACTCGCGATGTTAATGCTCACTAATTTTGGCTTCCAGGCAGTTTCAGACAAATTAGTAAGCGTTAACCCCAAAACTCATACGGTTGAAATTCATAATCTAAACGGGACAATCACTATGATAACTGGTGATATGGTTTGGCCGGTATCTGGGGTGGTAACACTTGAATTTGGTCAACCAGATCCTCCTTATCAGCCATTACATACAGGCATTGATATAGCTAATCCCGTGGGCAAACAAGGTGATCCTATTCACCCGTTCATGAAAGGTACTGTAATATATTCAGGTGAGGACTTATCTGGATATGGTAAGCATGTCATTATTGATCATGGCCATAACATAACCAGTCTGTATGGGCACATGAGTGCACTTAATACTAAAGTTGGAGCAACAGTAAACACAAACAATGTTATTGGCTATGAAGGAGAAACAGGTAACGCCACCGGACCACATGTGCATTTTCAAATCAATGTATACGGAATTCCCGTAAATCCTAGAACCTTTCTAACGGGTAACCCATAATACATCTATCTATTTATTAATCTTTACCTTTTTTTGTCACATTCCAGATGAAAAAGGAGATCATAGAAACTACAAAACTTATCTCCCCACTAGTATCTTCACGAGGAAATGGCAGTAGGTGAGTAAGAGGCTTTGACAATGTCCACATATGAATCTCAGAATTGAGAACGATATATACCCATCCGGCAAAACCGAAAATAAATAAAGTTAAAGATAAGCTGCGTATATATTTCATCAAGCTTAGTATATCCGATCTTTTCCTTCTAAGCAAACAGACGAGATTGACGCTTGATTATTATATTATAGTCTGATATAGTCTATGTAGAACTGCCCATTCTGAGTATGAATAAAGGCGGATTTTTTTTATTAATAGCTTCATTTTTACTCGCCGGCAGTCTCTTTTTGACTCCGACTACCATGGCGTTTGCAGACTCCCATTCAACTTCTTCTCAGCAAAATCCTTCATTCTTTAATCAGTTTAAGAACTGGGAGACAAACTTTTTCAATCATTACAATAACGGTCATCACGACGGAAATGATAATGATAAAAATAAGGACTGTTCAAAGCATCCAGAAAATCCCAATTGTTCAGTAAGTGTTCCTGAATTTAGCGTAATTCCAGGATTAGTCGCTGCAGGCGCATCAGCCGGTTCATTTTATCTCCTCAAAAGAAAGAAAAAATAATGTTTCTGCTAAAATAGGCTATGGCAAGCAATAGTTCTAATCAACTGAAAATAAGATTTATTGTGTTTACATTTATAAATGTAATAATAGCCGGAATTGTAGGCCCCACACTCCTCTCAAGTAAATTTTTAAACGTGT
Organism: Candidatus Levyibacteriota bacterium; assembly: GCA_027459725.1. Classification (GTDB taxonomy): domain Bacteria; phylum Patescibacteriota; class Microgenomatia; order Levybacterales; family UBA12049; genus DAIDHK01. Next base: position 10,421 of record DAIDHK010000015.1, on the reverse strand, counting down.
TCTACTTTTCAATTTACGAAGTTCTGTTAAATTTAATCCTCTTATGGCTGTCACTTTTTACTTTAAGTATAAGAAATAAATTTAAGATTTTAACATTTGAAAGTTATAAGAAAGTGAATTTATTATACATATTGTTTGCAATCTTACTAGTAATACTATTTTTCGTAATTAAAAATACATTATCTCAATATTCATCATTCTCTGAAAACTTTCCGTTAGCGATATTAGCACACATTATAGTATTCGCCATTCCAATTATCATATCTCTGGGTATATTTGGACATAAATTTTTGAACATTCTAATTACTAAATTCTATAAAAAGATTGTAGTAACCGGACTAATATCATTATTCTTTGTTTTGATTTTGATGAAATTAATATCCGCTTGGCTAATATTAACTAGCATCATTCTAGTCGCCACAAAATTCCTACTTAATTTATCTTCTATATCGGCAACAATACTTCCTCCAACCACTTTAGTTTTAAATCGATTATCAATAGATGTCGGACAGACATGCTCAGGAATTGAATCCATATTTCTGTTTTCAATATTTTATTTATTAATATCTACTTTTGATTGGGATAATTTTAATAAAAAGAAAATTTTGTTACTATATATACCTTCCATTATTGTGTTGTTTATATTAAATATATTTAGAATCTATCTCTTAGTTATAATTAGTCTTTTCATATCCCCTAGTTTTTCTTTAGGAATATTACATTCCATCTTAGGTCTAATCTTCTTTGTTTTATATTTTTCTATATTTTGGAGGTTGTTTTATCCATGGATGAAAAAATAATATGAAATATATTTCTAAATTAGATTACCATTTAGCAAACGATTCTCTCTACAGAAATTCTATTTATTTGATGCTGAGCACTGCCATTATGGCCTTTTTCGGCTTTTTCTTCTGGATTATTAACGCCAGATTATTTACTCCTGAACAGGTGGGAATTGCCACAACTCTCATATCTGTTGTAAGCCTAGTTACAAGTTTTAGTCTTCTTGGTCTTAACAATGGGTTAATAAGATATCTGCCTACATCACAAAGGAGAAATGAAAAAATAAACACGACCTTTACTCTGGTTACGATAACTTCTGTGGCTATCGCTTTTTTGTATATTCTATTTATCAAAGTACTTTCACCCGGCCTGGTCATAATTCGGGAAAATATGTTTTACGCCTTTCTTCTTATTCTTGTTACGATATTTGCGACACTGAATACGATTATTGAAAGTGTATTTATCTCCTATCGCTCATCAAAATATATTTTAATCAAAAATACTATCTTAAGCGCAATTAAATTAGCTCTTCCTGTATTTCTCGTTTCACTTGGGGCATATGGGATTTTCATGTCTTTAGGTATTGCCACGGCTGTGGGGTCTCTGATTGGTATCGGCATATTACTTTTTAAATTTAACTATTTATTGAAACCCACTTTGGATAAGAATGTACTGAAGGGAATGATGAATTTCTCACTAGGTAACTATGCAGCCGGATTTATAGGGGGAGCACCTGCAATGATTCTACCTATAATTATTTTAAATAATCTTGGCGCAAAGTTTTCAGCATACTTCTACATGGATATGATGATAGCCAATCTTTTGTATATCATTCCATTAGCGACTTCTCAGTCTCTATTCGCAGAAGGATCTTACAGTGAAGTTGAATTGAAGCAACATGTAATAAAGGCTGGTAAAATAATCGCTCTGATTATGATTCCAGGAATTATTATTACACTTTTATTTGGAAAATATATTTTATTGGCATTCGGTAAACAATATACAACCGATGGATTTCTACTGCTTCAGATATTAGCATTAAGTGGAATATCACTCGCAGTAATAAACATTGGAAATGTGATTTTAAACATTAAACATAAGGTGAAACTGATAGTTCTACTGAACTGTGTTAGCACTATTCTTATTTTGTTCTTTAGTATATTTTTTCTGAAGGAGAGTTTGTTGGGAATAGGACTTGCGTGGTTTATTGGTCAAGGAGTAATCTCTATTATATATTTATACGCTATCAAGAAGATTCTTTAGTTTTATATTGCTTAATTACCTTTAAATATATTTTTTCAAGCTTATCTACATGCTTTTCAATTGAGAATTTCTCAGCTTTTTTACGTGCATTCCTGCTCATTTGTTCAAGAAGTTTTTTATTAGACAAAAGCTGAATAACTTTTTCAGCAATTTGTTCTGAATTACCTGGTTCAATCAAAAATCCAGTTTTACCATCGTCAAGCCATTCAGGTATTCCCCCAACTCGCGATGCGATAACAGGCCTGCCTACGCTCATCGCCTCAATTCCCACATTTCCAAATGCTTCTGGCCATACGGATGGAATAATAACTATATCCGAATTTGCATAATATCTCTCTAATTCCCCATGAGATATTTTACCCAAAAATTGTATTTTAGATTTTAGCATCAGACTAGCAACCATACTTATAAGTTCATCTTTGTAGTCTCCTTCTCCTATGATGTAAAGTTTAACTTGAGGAATTTTATCTAACACACTGGGCATTGCTTTTATTAAAACGTCTATCCCCTTATATATTTCAAGTCTACCTACGTAATAAATGTTATTTTGAAAAGATAAAGGGTTTTGATTTAGCAACTTTATCCCATTATATAATGTTATTATGGGTTTGACCTCATTATCTATCTGTTTTTTAAAATATTTTGAAACTGAAATAAAAAGATCTACGTTTTTTAGTCCTATCATATAAAGCGGTCTTTGAATATATATATGATAATAATAATGTAATTTTCCTATATAATTAATGTCTTGTGTATTAAAATTATTGTTTTTAAAATATTTATATGGCAATAACCATAATATTAATTTTTTAAAATACTCTTCGGGGCCATTGACAGTTATTATTGTTTTATAATTTTTTAATAAAAATAGCACAGAGGGTGAGAGGTAATAAAGACTATGGATATGAACGATATCTGGTTGGAATTCAATTAAGACTTGTTTTAATCTAAAATATGAAAAGAAATTGAAATAATAATAAAATACTTTAAGTGGGTTATTTGATTGAATAAGTTTGAATGTATAGTTGCTAAAGATATCCTTTTTATTCCCATAATTACTTGAGAACAATTTGACTTCATGATTATGACTTAGCAATACTTGCATTGTTTCCTTTATGCCATTTTCTACTCCGCCTCTACTATTCCCGACTGTATTTAATAATAAGATTTTCATTTGTATATTTCAGCTTTCCCATCGTTATAGACTAAATTTTTATTGTTAGATAAAAATCTTAAGGGTGTCTGATATGTAATTACACCAGTGTAATATTTTATATATAATATTTTCTCATTAATATTTTCAGCGTTTAGATAAACGTATGATTCTTTAGTAATAGTCGAAGGGAATATATCATACCTAACATTTATTAAATTTGCATAGGCTCTAAGTTTAAGTGAAGTTAATTCGTCAGCATAAATTGCAGAATTATCGCTGTTCTCGCTTAACCATTTAGCTGCATAGATTTCGCTATCAAAAGTATAATATTTATCATATCCGTCACCATAATTATTTAGATTTAAATACGGTACTCCACCGAAATATTGAGTGAAAAATCCTGAGGATTGAAGGAAATATATTATTAAAACTATGCAAATAATCAAATAACTTGCCTTTATTTTACTAAATAGATAAAAAGCTCCTGTAATTGTTAAACTTGATGTTAAAATTAATGTTTGTAGGTAGACACGATCTATACCATAATCGATTTTAAGTATGGGAATAAATATTATTGCAAAAATAATGGGAAGTGTGCTTACTGATAATGTCAAATAGTTTAATTCAAGTTTATTAATAATTTCTCTATTAATAAAAAAATATAATAACCCTATAAATATGAGTAAATCTACGAGCAGTATTTTATTAATCCTTAATATTGTATTTACAAAATTACTAATTATATTTGGAATTTGTGGCAATATAATCTTAGACTCTGTTAATATTGGAGAAAAGTTTTTGTATTTTGAAATATTATATAACCTATCCGCTTTCTGTAATTGACTATATTCTATGCTTTTCAAGCTATACACCTTATCTAAATTACTTTGTGAATTAATATTTGAGTTATTAAACAGTAAGTTATTTGTTCCGCTTTGAACCATATCAAAATTAAATGCAAGAGCCATATTTTTCCACGTATTATTAGCAACTGTTAACAATGTTCCCCCCGTTTGAGTTAACTGAAAATTCCAAACATAAATACTAATCATTACGAACAATAGCATATAAATATTGATTATTGGTTTATGTTTTATATAGCTGTGTTTAATAATTAAATGCATTATGTAATAAATAACTAATATTGCAAAATATATGTATGAGGTTGAATAGTGGGCAACAATTAATGCTAAGCTAAATATAATAAATAATATTGTATTCTGTTTATGTCTAAAGACTTTGTTAAATAGTATATATATTAGTAAAGAAAAAAAGAAAATAGCATATTCTTGTCTGTTTAATTCGGGCATCTGCAACATAAACCATACCTGAGAGAGGAAAAAAAAGCTAATTAAATAACTTTTTATAGCTATAATATTCCTATTTTTACTTATTAAATAAAGCATCACGGGAGTAAACGCGAAAATAGTTTGATTTAATAATTTAAAAACATATTCATCTTTTATATTCGTAAATATTGCAATGATTGTCGGAAGTATGGTTATGCTTAAACATGCATTATATTGGTTGTTCGGCGAAAATAACATGCTCCAGTATGCATGTTTTTTGGTAAGTTCAAATAATCTAAATTCTTCATGGATATCATAACCAATGATATGAGTACTTCTTAAAGAAAAAGAAAATAGTAAAGAAGATGCAATGCAGTATATAGCAAAAGGAAATATATTCTCATGTACTTTTTTTCTAAAAATAACTATGATAAATGTATAAATAGCAATTCCTCCAAGCATACTCATGGTTAAATAATTTGTGCCGCCGTTGTTTAGAGTTGTTACGCCTAAAATACTTAATATGGGAAAAATTATTGGTACGAAGAATAGGGTTATATTTAACAAGTTATATTTAGGCAAAGTTATTTTTAAATAAAACTTTTTATTCCGTCTGTAGGCAATAAACCCAAATATGGAAAGAATGATAAAAAAACTGACAAATAGTGGTATAAAGGAAAGTGGCCTATCTGTTATATGTAACCAAGGAAGAACCCAGTTTACTGCTAAACCAGCAAACATCAAGAAAGCCACGCTTAATCCAATTGTAATAATTAAATATTCCCAAAAACCTTTTTTCTTAATATTAAGTATCAACATAATTAGAAATCCGGGAATAGTAGTTAAAAATACAAAAGAAAATACTGTACGAAGATAAAACAACTGGATGTTAAATAAAGTCAGAAGAATAGTGATTAATCCAAAACTAAGTATACCTGAAAATAATATGTTATTATTTAGTTTCATATATTTAAAAGAGTTTTATATAAGTCAATAACTTCATCTGCAATTATGTCCCATCTATATTTATCTAGAATTGATTTTCGAGAATTACTTACAAGTTTATTTCGGAGTAATTTATTAGAAAGCAATTCGGATATAGCTTTGTATATATCTTCAGAATTCTCTGGTTTTATCAATAGGGCATTAACCTGATTTGTAATTATATATTTTGCTTCTCCAGTATCTGTAGCAATTAAAAGTCTTCCGCATGATAAAGCTTCCAATATCGGTATACCGAAACCTTCAAATATGGACGGGAATAGAACAATGTCTGCGGCGGAATAATAATCCGTAAGAGATTTATAAGGAATTTCTCCTGAAATTATAATATTGTCTTGTAAATTATTTTTAATAATTGCATTTTGGAAGGTTTTATTCCAATTTACTTCTCTACTTACTCCGGAAACAATGCATTTAAATTTGTATTTATTTTTAAGTTTTCCTAGTGCTTTAAATAGGTATATACTTCCTTTTCTTTTTGATCTTGCCCCACCAGATTGAAAGAATACTAAATGATCGGATGGTATATTATACAATTTACGAATATTGTTATTCGAATTATAAAGAAACCTATTCGTATCAACGCCAACGTTAATTATATGTAATTTAGTTTTTATCTTAGTGTACGTTTTTAATAACAAATCATATGTAAGGTGACTATCTAGTATAATCAAAGAAGTTTTATTTACTATATATCTTTCTATTATTTGATCGCTTATGTTAAGTATTTTATTGATAATACTATAATTTTTGAAATCTTTATATGCAGGATGATGAATTGTAGTTATCGAGGGTTTACGACCTAATACAGCTAGGCCAGCATATTCATTGTTATGTATAATATCAATATCTTCTGCATCAATAATACGCTGAATATGGAGAAAAGAATTTATATAAAAAGATGGGATTCTTAAAAGTGGTTTATTAATAACTTTTATCCAATAGATTATTAAATTTTTATTTATAACGTCTCTTTTATTTATTACACCTGGAGCAATAACAATAACTTTTATGCCACATTTCGACAAGCTTCTGACCAATTCCGCAGCATAAATTCCGGCACCGCTTTGTGTTTTAAAAGAAATCTCAATTGTTAGAAATAGAATAGTTATTTTATTCATACATTTTATTATAAATTGCTACATGATTATTTATTACTACTTTTAAAGAGTTTGCCTTACGTATTTTTGCGTACATTATTTTGATATTATTCTTATTTTTATTTTTATCCTTTAGAATAAAATAAATCTTTTCTTGAAGTAAACGATGGTTTTCAGACTTAACAGTTAATTTAGTCTCAGCTAATATTTCATTCAATCCTCCAATATTACTAGCGATTACGGGTATATTAAAATTTAAAGCTAAATTGAGCACTCCACTCTGTTCAACTTTTTTATAAGGCATTACAATCACACTTGAGCTATTTAACAACGGATAGATAGTACTTTCTTTTATATATCCTAAAAACTTTACGTTGTCTTTAAGCTTGTAATCTTTGACTAGTTTAATAAGTCTATTTTTATATTTAAGATCTAAATAACCAAAATATTTAAATATACCTTTTCTTGGACGAACATCCCCAGAAATTAAAACGATTGATTTACTCTTTTCTTCCGGATGATTAATATAAAGAATATTCATTGCCTCAATTAAGTTGTCTATTCCTTTATCTATATGGATATAACCGAAAAACAGTATTATTTTCTTGTTAGCGATAGACGTTCCATTAATAATTCGTAATCGTTTATTAATTTTTTCTTTTAAAGCAATATCATATAAACCCAATGGAATTCTGCTTATTTTATTCGCATGTACATTACATTGTTTTATTAATATTTGCTCTGCTTCTTTTGTATGAACAATAATACGATCTGCTATTGATGACATTACTGAATAGTATTTAATTCCAGGTGCTCTTAGTAGCTCTGTTTCTCTACCTACTTCATGAAAAGTAACAATCAGCTTAACTTTATTTCTTTTTTTATATATCCACAAAATAAACCAGAGCAAAGGGCTGTACATTCTGTATATAGGCGTTGCATACTGAAGATGAATGATGTCAGGTTTAACAGTTGTTAATGATTTATATGTAGCAAGAATATTTTTGGGAGATGCTCCAAGTACTTGATATATATTTCCCCCGTTATAAATAAATTTATAATTAAAGGTCAAAACAGATATTTCAATACCAGTAGATTTGAAATTATCAGCTAATCTTTTGGTGAATCGACCAACTCCTTCTTTCTCCGGAGGATAAGATGATATAAAACATATTTTCATTGCCAATACCTCTTGTATCCACTAATTTTAAGTTTTATAAACTTTGGAATATATCTTTGATTTTTACCAGCAATTAGCCCAGACAGTTTTGTAAGATTATAGAGAAAAGCACTTGGTATCCAAACAATTTTCCCTTTTGATACTAGATATCTCAATTCGTCCAAATATACTGATGCTCCTTTCCCAACAAAACTTGATTTATTTGTAGTATTACCTATTTCACTATGCGAAACACCGAAATCAAAATATCTCTTAAAAAGAGCAACTGTTCTTGTATCATGTGAGTGTGTAACCATCGCTGATGATTGATAGAGAATATTGTATCCTTTCTCGATCATAGCAAGACCCCACTCTCTATCTTCACTCATTAAAATATCTTCGGGGAATGGATATTTGAGGAGAAAACTTCTTTTTATTGCTGAGTTGGCATTAGAAAAAACAACTTCATCATATTGTATATTATTTTTGCTCCATAAATGTGTCTTGTCTCCATACATTTTAAAATAAAAAAACTTTTCCATTGGTACAGCTTCTGCTCTTGCAATTTGTCTACCAAAAACTCCAGCTATATTTTTCTTTTTCAAATCTTTCACCAATTCGCTAAGCCATTTTTTGTTTCTTGGTATAGCATCGTGTGTTAAAAAAACCAAATACTCTCCTTTTGCTATCTTGGCTCCTAAATTTCTTGTTTTACCATGTCCAAAATCTTTTGGATTTATGGTAACAATCCTAGCAGGATATTTTTTTACGATTTCAATAGTTTTATCTTCTGAAGAAGAATCAATTACTATTACCTCATATTTTCCTATATAATCCTGTGCGAAAACGCTTATCATAAGTCTTTTTATAAAATAATCAGCATTTCTAGTAAGAATAATTATTGATACTTTTATTTTATTTTTCATAACTTTTTATAATTAACCAAGTATTATTATTTTATGAATCTTAGCATGGGGATGTTTAATAGTTAGCTGAATTCTTTTTACAAAGAGGTGTTTCATATTTCCTATACCATCTATAACTGTATTTAATTTCTCTTTTCCCGCCCTTGCCCTATATCGGATAGGTATTTCTCCGCATTTAAAGCCTCTAATGTATGCCTCTATTTTTAACTCCTGAGAAAATGGCATACCCGAAGAGTAAACTTTTAATTTCTTCCAAATGTTTCGTTTAAAAATCCACATTCCGGACTGAGAATCGACAAAGGGTGCTCCAAATAGAAGTTTTATTATTGTTGTAAAAACCAAATTGCCAAAAATATGACTTGGAGACATCACCTTTGTGTTAACATATTTGAGTCTGTTGGTATTTATAAAATCCAAATCTTCTTTCTCCATTTTTTTTAAGATCTTTGGTAAAGCCGAGAAAGGATAGGTTAGATCGGCATCTCCTGTTGCGATGATATCTCCCGTCGCATTGGCAAACCCAGCTTTATATGCATTTCCATAACCTCTAATCGGCTGAATTATGACTGTAGCGCCGTGTTGTCTGGCAATGTGTGGAGTCTTATCTTCCGAATCGTTATCGATAACTAGAATTTCAGTATCGTATCCCATTTGCTTTAATTTAACTACGGAAATCTCATCTACCACGTGACCAATTCCTAATTCTTCATTTAATGCTGGTATAACGATTGATATTTTTTTCATATTTGATTTGTATTTGATGATCCTGTAATCCAGAAATCAATCTGTTGATTTTTACTTGTCAAATTAACAACCACTTCTTGTCTGGAGATATCTTGCGTTAATATAAACTTTTCTGTATGGGTAAAATATTGATTATTCTTCATCATCACAGCATTTTTATCAATTAAAGTTTTTGACCCGTTTGGATTCAAAATGTACACATCATATGGATATAGCGTGTCTCTGTATTCAAGATTGTGAATGGTGAATGTAAAAGAGTAGGAAGTACCAATTGTTACCGCGCTAGGAAGAGAAAGGTGATTTTCAAAATATAACTCAGTAAACCTTTCCGGCTGAACAGTGGTTGCAAGTGTTATGTCATTCATGATTGTTTTATTTGCAGTTATTGAGAAATATGAAAAGATTACTAGTTCCACAGCTCCAATCACATACAATATTTTTGCAATACGATATCTCAGTTTTATATTTTTCTCGTGTATTATATTTTTTTTACTTATATGTTTTTTTGTCACTTTAGTTTTTTTCATAAATAATCCGGCTTTAACCGGTTTTGTTAACTTTTATAAATTTATGTAAATCGCTAAATGAAATCCTATAACTTCTTCCAAACTTTACAGCCGGGAGCTTGTTAGTTCTTATGTAGTTATAAATGGTGATTACGTTTAGTTGGAGTTTATGGGCAACCTGAACGGGGGTGTAAAACTCTGCATCTTTTATAATATTCATAAAAAAGGCAGAGTGACCTATAGGATACTATTATTTACTATAATTGTCAATGCTTTTCTATATCATTCACTAGTTCTCAATATAAAATAAATGGCATAACGATTTTTTTGTTTTGTTAAGAGAATCATTTAACGACTACTCTTTTACAAAAAGTCCCGTATTCTAGTAACGAATGCAACCCCTTAAGGCCTATTGTGGTACTCAGTAAATACTTCCTGAGGTGTTCTAAATTTAAGACGTTTTCTGGGTCTGTTATTTAATTCCCATTCAACA
>DAIDHK010000014.1 GCA_027459725.1 Candidatus Levyibacteriota bacterium | reverse complement strand
CTACCGCAAAAAAGGTGCAGGGAATACTCCATCCCTCGACCTTACGGTCGGGGATTTAAGTAAGGAGTTGTTAAATACAGCTGTACAAACTGAAGACAGCGAATCATATCCACCAAATCCCTCTATAGGCTTTAGTCCAAAACCTAATTCTCGTGTTGGGCTGTGCTGGTCGGATCCAAGCTGTAAACACAATGGTTATAATGCATATAATGGTAAAACTCCACTACCAATATCAGTGCCCTCCAATGCATGTCAGACCGAGATAGCGAGTGCATATTACAAAGCTCTTACTGAACCACACCCCGATGCAAGCAACTGGAATGAACTAACTAGTGAGTTACATCCTCCAATTTTTCCGAATTGTGATATGACCGATGAGATTTGTTATAGCTATTAAATTTTAGTATCGAAAATATGGAAGTATAAAAAGGATTGTCTTAAAATTTCTAGCTTAGCAGCTCTCAATTTGTGCAGAAATTACAGGCAGAATTAGCAGTATTTACCCATTTGGAATAGACCCACTTGCCGTTATTACAGAGATATACATTAGAACCTGAGCTGGAGCTAGTACATCCATTAACATTTACTTCACAGATAGTTCCATTAGCAGTACTTGAGCAGTTATCAGTATATCCACAGGCGGGTATTGAACTAGTACTACAGACCATATTATTAGAGTTAGTAGTAGTAACTACCGGAGATGAGGTGGGGGTAATATTTGTATTTTGGTATGGATTTGGAAATGAAGATAAAGTTGGAGTAGGGGTTAAAAGTGGAATAGTCTGAGATGAATTATTACATAGACTACATGTCCCCTGTGTACTCCACTTTGAGAAATACCATTTCCCATTTTGACAGACATAAACATTTGATCCCCCGGCAAAGCAACCATATTCACAAGTAGATCCGTTTACTGAACATGTACTGGTATAACCGCAGGCTTGACTGGAAGGTGTACTGCAAAGTGGAGATAAGGAGGATTGTGTTTGAGAAGTAGGTGAAGGATTAGAATAAATAGTGGGAGTTGCTAATACAGTCTGAGTAGGTGATGGTAATTGTGAAGGTGCCAATACAGATGGAAGCAAAGATCGATTATATTGAGCAATCAAGTTGGCATATTGTGATAATGAAGCATAAGTTCCCGAATTTAATTGACTATCAAAAGCCCACATAATCCCCATATAGTTATATTGAACCATACGACTTAGAGAAAGTTGCATATTAGTATAGCTATCTGATCCTGTATTTTCTCCCCACACACGAAGATGTAGAGGATTTGTTTGGGCTAAGTAAGCTATCCAGTGAGCCGGAGACCATAGCGTTTGATCGGAAGAATTATCATTACCATATGAAGGATTGGAATCAATCCAAGTAGTGTACGGTATAACATTGGGATCAGTAATACTTGAGATCATTTGAGCAAAGTCCCAGCCATTTTGCACTTCTCCTGTTTGTTCTTCTCCGGATGACCCATTCAAGTCATCATTAATAGCCGCAGTGTAGCCTGATGGACGTATACCCCAAGAGGGATATAATACAGCTATATTACCTTTATAGTATTTTCGAACAGTGATAATTTGCCAGTTTTGATATTCCTGTAAACTATTTACATACCAATTAAGAAAGGCAACTGCAGAGGAGTGATTAGATGATGGGGTACCCGGGGTCCAATTTGGGACTGGATTTACATTCACACCAGTTGCAAGTCCGCTAGCAATTCCTTGTGCAAGATTTCCAAATCCCCAGTAGCAATTAGTATGTCCGTTATAATTCGCTTCGCCATAATTTAATTCTCCATACCACCCACCTCCAACTCGTACTGCAAAAAAATTGGTTCCTAAATCGAAAAATACATGACTCAAGTACAAATTAACTTGGTCCCGCACAGCTTGGTTGAAAACAAAATTAGGTACATCTTTACCTGGGCTAGTTGAGATATATTGATCACCATATTGATCAACATATCGACTATTAGGAATATTAAATATCCAATTAGGTGTATACTGTGTGCCGAAGCCCAAAACTATTTGCATACCAGATGAACGCAGCTGATTTATTTGAGCTTGTATCGAACTTATATAGCTGGTTGAATAAACATTCTGCTGAGGTTCATATTGCGCCCAGTTGAGATCAATATGAGCTAAAGTTATGCCATCTTTATATTCTGTAGCAGCATTTGCTGGATTAGTCTGCAAGGTACCAAAAATATAACTAGTATTAGCTAATGCATTGTTGGTTTGCAGACTCGTATTGGTTAGTGGACTTGTATTAGTTTGTTGTGCTCTTTCAAGGTTTAAGATCACTTCTACCCCTATTACCACAATTACTAAAATTACCCAGGAGGTTAAAATAATTTGTTTCTTAGAAGGCAGATAATTCTTAAACATTATATATTGCTTAGTATTAATATTCAATGAATTTATTGTTGCTGTCAAGTGTCTATTAAATAACATTACATATTACCAAAGTTTATGATGGATAAATTTACTAACTTAGGTAAAACGTATAAAATGTCGAGTCTCATTGAGATTCGCGTCTTATTAAGTTCGATTATCACCTCTGGAATTGTGTGGGGCTATCTAGGATTATCGAACACCTAAATTAGCTGCTATATCAACAAATTAGTATGTTTGACAACGACGTCATCGCACCTGGTGACGCACGTCTTTTCCTATTCGAGCTATTTCAGTGTTGGCTGGCCAAATTTATGATTTTGTATCAAAAAAATTATGACCCCAAGCAAGCTTTTTTACTATCAGAGAGCATAATATTTTAAAAAGAGTATTTTATAAAATTGAACTAATTATTTGGGAGCATTGATTCTTTAATTATTACTGAGGTTTCTATTATCACAAATTAATTTCTGTAAATGATTAATTAATTTATAAACTTGAAACTTAAGGGGATATTCCAGGAAACAAATTGTTGCTGAACAGAGGAGCATTGTTGTTGAGAAACATTATATGACGATTGTTCGCCAATTTGTTGAGGCCAACTACAACCAATCACACACCCACCGACTCCTCCATCGTTTTGCAATTTTCTAATGCTAAAGAGATCATTGCCTTTTTTATAAAGACTAAAAATATATGGAAAAGGCGGGGGACCGTTTAGCTGCACGCTGGGTTTTAGCCCTATGATTTGTACTGCCTCATCTGCATTTGAGCCAGTTATTGTCTGATAAACATACACTTGCTGTGGATCCATTTGTTTAATATAGTCAGAAAGAGACATGCTGATAGGTGTAATCCAAACACTAAAAAAATTGTCAACAACTAAAAGTCTGTCATTAACCGGCTGATATTGATCATCGAAGTGTATATCGTTACCGCATGTATTAAGGTTATATGTACATTGTTTTGAATCTAAACCGAAACATCCATTACTCATGACAATTCCTTCGGAGGGATATGTTATCTGAAATCCGTATTGCGAATTTGTATATGTTTTCCACCCAGAGGCGGCAGGGGTAGTAAGTCTAAATGTCGAAAGAATTTTAAAAACAGTTATTCCATTGGCCGCATTATTTGGTGGGTTGACTATAGCGGAAGCGCTAAAGTTTAGATTAGGAAGTTTTGGCCATATAAGACCGTATGTATCTGAACCATTACTTTGGACACTATAACAACTATTGACTTGCTGATTAAATATCTGTACGCTCTCAAATTGTTGAGAGCCACATACGCCTCCGAATCCGCTCTGTGCCCACTGAGCATTAATTGTGCCCTGTGGGCCTTGTAGGATTAATCCAGCACCGCTGTTTATTGTCTGCATTGTCCATGTAGGCGGATATTGAACAGATATATGTGTTTGCGGATCGGTGAAGGTTTGCCAGCCATTATTAGAATTACTGATAGGAGTAATAGTAGGTATCTTGGTAACTTGATTAATAGTTACCGAGGACTGGCCAAATGAAGGACTTACATCTATCTTAGTTGACTGCATGTTGTTAGCTGCTTGTTTATCATTTGTGAGTTTCTTACTGTTTCCAGTAATAAAAAAATAACTGACTATCCCCAAAATAATAAGAATGATAATAATGAGTCCTATTATGTGTAATAGAGAAGATTTTGTTTTGGAAGCATTAACTACTGAAACATTACCCATAGGAGGGGTGATTATTTGTTTATTTTGAGTTAATTGATCATCCATATCGTTTTCAGTTAATTGATGAGATAATCATATTTGGTGCCCCAGATCTTTTTTCAATCGAACTTTTTTGTGCTTGGATAGAGAAATTAATAGATATTTATGAATCATATACGAGTGATACTGTCATATTTGCTAATACAAAATACTCAAAAACTTATTATTCGAAAAAAAGTGAACTAAATAAAATAGACAAGAGAAAATTATTATTTTGTGACTTTTAATTCTTGATCTACTTTTTCGCTCAAAAATATTTTCATAAGTGATTGGTATGGTACATCCTTGTTATTTTCCAGTTGTTTAATACGAGCAAGCAAATAAGAAGGTAGCCTCAATGAAATTGATTCTGTTGTAGGTTTAAGATTAGGAAAAACAACTCTTTTTGCATTATTCCAATCAAAGTATTCTGAGCTATCTGCGTTTGCCCAAAACTCACGTTCTTCACCTTCGTTTTTAAATGTTGGTATTTGTTTTAGTTTCATATTCCCACCTTTCTTTTTTATTCATGTCACGCGCTAAAATGACTCTAATAATATTATTCCTCACAGTAAAAATAATTGTCAATCTTCTCCTGCTTTTTGTTGTTCCCCAAATCATACTTCATTTTTCAGTAGTTGTAGAATGACGCTCATCTTCAAATAAAAAGATTGGATCATTATTAAATACTCCTTCAGCTTCTTTGTTAGTGACTGAGTGTTTCTTAAAATTCTTATCAATATTGCCTTTATCCCATTCAAATGAAACAGGTTCTGACAATATATCCATATTAATTTAATATGATACTGAAATATACGCAAGTCAAGTAGTTTATGCTAGTCGAACTCATTTTGTGGCTAAATTCGTCGAATTTAATTTATGATTATATTGAGTAAAATTTGTCAAAATCCAGTTTAGCTTGATATATCAGCAAATTCGCATGTTTGATGACGATTTCATCGCACCTAGTGCCCCAGATCTTTTTTCAATCGAACTTTTTTGTAAATGGATCGAGAAGATAATTTTTGCATATCAAAATCCACATAAAATCGATAATGACATGATTATAGTTAAAAAATTGCTGAATTAACTTATATAATTAGGCATGGGAAGCCGTTCCCAATTTTTCCATAATCCACATTCTGATCAATTGCGTAGGACCCAAGCCTTTTTCCTTCGCTTCTCTTCGAACACTATTAATAGTGGTTGGATCTAAACGAATATTGAGTGTCTCCGAAAGATTTTTGGCAAACTTAACATTTACTGGTTTACCAGTCTTCCATGTTTCTTTATAGTTTTTCTCCCAAAACTCTGCTTCTTTATCTCTATCTTTGAAGATTGAATCATTTGGTTTATTCATACTATTTCACCTCCTCATAAAATGCTGTTATTGGATAATATATTCCTTCTGGATATAAGTGCAACTTACGATCTTCTGGAGACAAAATTATTATTAACTTCTTACCGTTTTTCGTATTTCCACTAATTTGTATTCTTTTTCTATAGCTTTGAACGGCCTCAAATTTCGAATGACACACATCCTCAACTTCTTCAACAGTTAGTTTATGTTCAGCAATGTGAGCCTTATTCCATTCATCCCAGATAAGTCCTTTAATAACTACCATCAATTCTATTGTATCTCAATGTGCCACAAAGTCAATAGGACACATGGAGTCGAACTCTTTTGAGGCCAAATCTATAAATATTGCTTGCTAGAGTAAAAGTGAAGATATCGTTGAACTCTCAAATTAACTTGATATATCAACAAATTCATATGTTTGATGACGACGTCATCACACCTAGTGCCCCAGGTCTTTTTTCAATCGAACTTTTTTGTGCCTGGATTGATAAATTGATGGTTATTTATGATAAAGATTCTAGCAATACTGATATCTTTGGTAGTGAAAATAAAAAATACTCAAAAGCTTACTATTCAAAAAAGGTGAACTAAAGAGGGAAGTAGGTAGCCTTATTCGATTGGGAGTTTGAGTTTTATTCCTAGTGCATTGGCAATTTTATTCAAAATGTCACCTCGAGCATTACGTTCACCTCTCTCAACTTGAGCATAATAATTTACATTAATTTTTGCCTTTATTGCTACCTGCTCTTGGGTTAAGCCTTGTTTTTCGCGAGCTTCTTTAAAAATTTTAGCTACTTCTTCTTGAAAACTCATAATCACACCTATTATACATCTTTGGGCTATAATTTTCATTTTTGTGTAAAATGGCAGTGTTTGCTAGAATTACAGCATGGCTAAAGATTTAACGTGGGATGAAATACAAAAATATATTACCAATGATCTTTATAAGGAGTTTCTATGCCAGATACCACTAGAAATTTTTAAGATGACCTTAAACGAGAACGATAAACCTAAGGTAATTAATGCAATAATGAAAACATTGCGAATAAATGATCCCACTAATGCAAATTTAAACTATGCAGAGAAAATGGCTTTTGAAATGAAAAAGATTGCACAAACAGTAATTGACAAACAAAAATACATTCAATGGTCGTAGTAAAAATCCAATTAGATTTAAGTTTTTATTCGTTGGGAAATAAAGAACATGTAAGTTTTCCTTGCTATTTGGCTTTTCTTAGTCTTTTAATCCTGCACTTCTCGCACGCACAGTTTTCGTAAATTCTCTTTGCATCACGATCAGTCTTTAACTTCTCTTTATATATTTGTTCTTCTTCAATAATTCGATCAACTATGATATTTGCGAATACTTGTAGCCTTTCATTTGTTGATAAATGGCTATAAGGTGAAGCTCTATCTGGAATTTTCTTGTTAAGTCTTTTCTTTTTACTCATTCGTAATTAGATTTTCTTTTTCAAGCATTTTAAAGAATGCTAATAAGTGATCGGCTGGAGAAAAAATTTCCTCCCATGATACTCCAAGGCTTTGCTTTATCTTTTCTAATGTTACACTACTCATATTTCCAGTTTTAAGTCGTTCGATTCATCCATAGTAATTAGGATTAATATCAGCAACTACAGCTACATCGAGACGAGTTCTATTTTGACGCAACCTAATTGCAATTATTTTGCTAATTATTCGATGTTGCATTTTCGATACCACATACTTCGATTTCATTTCCCTATTTTACATAGTCTAAATAAATAATGACGTACATTTACGGATAGTAAATTGGTAACTATTTTTTGATGAAATAATAAAGTGTTTACCATCAATCTATAAGTAATTCACCTGTCATAACATAAATGATGTCTTGACAGAAATTCTGGTATGAGTTAATATATCCCTTATAGGGGGATATATGGCTTATAGACCAAAAGATACACAAGAAAGAATTATTCACCGCTTAAAGATTGCTAAAGGTCATCTTGAAAAAGTAATTAAGATGGTTGAAGAAGATAGCTATTGCATTGACGTGCTTCATCAAATGCAAGCTGTGGAATCAGGAATCAAAGAAACAGGAAATGTTGTTCTAGAAAACCACTTAAAAACATGCGTTGCCGATGCCATTAGTAAAGGGAAGAAAGACGAAGCAATTAGTGAGATCATGGAAGTATTTAAGAAGAAATCATAATGTATGAATAAAAAGATTCTTGCTACGGTCATTGTTTGCCTCCTTATTATTATCGGAGCATATACATACTTTATCTACTTGAAAAAGCCTATCGAAACAGAAAAGGTACACTACCATGCAGGATTTGTCGTATTCCAAAATAACAAAAAACTTGATTTCTCAGATAGTAAGTATATGTATGTAGAACCGTGTACGAGTGGTGCAAAAGAGAGCACTGATTCTCATACTATCCAACTTGAGAAAGCACATCTACATGAGGATGTTGGGAATTTAGTACATGTGGAACAACCAGGTGCACTATGGAAGGATTTGTTTACAAATATGAACTATCCTATTGCTTATGCTAAAGCGACTGGATATATCAATAACAAACAAGTTTTTGACTTTCAAGATCACCCAATCCGCCCTTTCGATAGTTTAGTCGTCTTCATGGGGACAAATGACAAAACGTTACTTTCTCAAGCAGTCACCAAGCAACAAATCATAGCAGAAGCAAAGAAAAGCACAACATGTGGAGATTAACGTATGCCAATAGATAAATTACTTATTACTATTATTGATATTTTGGCAATTGGATTTGTCTACTGGTTTTTCTTGATGAAGAGAGACAAACAGGTGCAAGTCGTAGATAGCGTAGATATTATTGTTGACGGCGGATACAGTCCAAGTACGATTGTTGTCAAAAAAGGACAAACTATAAAACTTAATTTTTTTCGGAAAGATCCCTCAACCTGTTTAGAAGAAGTGGTACTAGGAGAATTCAAAACAAGAAAGTTTTTGCCATTAAATAAAAAAGTAACAGTTGAGATAAAACCACAAGAGGAAGGAGAATTCCCGTTTGCCTGCGGGATGAATATGTATCATGGAAAAATCATTATTAAATAACCAAACAGTTAAAAAGACTTTTCCTATTAAGGGTATGCACTGTGCCTCCTGCGTGAATGTTATTGAAAGAGCAATAAAAAAGGTTGATGGCGTAGAGGATTGTGCCGTGAATATAGCTACAGAGCAAGCAACAGTAACATATAACAAGGACAAAGTGAAAAAAGTGCATATTGCCTCGGCAGTTGCAAATGTAGGATATAGAGCATTGGTGAACGAGGAGGTAAAAAGCGAGGAAGAGCAAAAGAAAGAAAAGCAACGAGAATTAAACGCTTTACGAAATAAAGTAATTTTTAGTCTGTTATTTGGTGGACTTATTCTTTGGGGTAGTTTTCCTTGGATTATGCAATTCTCACCCTCATTTTTGCAAAATCCACTTGTGCAGTTTATCTTTGCAACACCTGTGCAAATTTGGGCAGGGTGGGAATTTTATAGAGCTACATTTGCCTCACTTAGACATAGGAGTGCAAATATGGATACGCTTGTTGCTATTGGTACATCCGTTGCTTATCTTTATTCCGTATTTGTTACCTTTTTTCCAAACACAGTACAACAGTTAGGTATTAACCCCATGCCGTACTTTGATACGTCAACTATCATCATCGGTCTTATCCTTTTAGGACGTTATTTTGAAGCCAGAGCAAAGTCTGCAACCAGTAACGCTATTAAAAAGCTCATTGGATTACAAGCCAAGACAGCAAGGGTTGTCAGAGATGGCAATGAGATAGATATTCCCTTAGAACAAGTCCAGATTGGCGATATGCTGCGGGTAAAGCCTGGTGAGAAGATACCAGTGGACGGTGAAGTCGTTGAAGGACAATCAAGCGTTGATGAATCTATGCTTACTGGTGAAAGTATCCCTGTTGAGAAGCAAATTGGAGATACTGTCATTGGTGCGACAATCAATAAACATGGTACATTCCTTTACAAAGCAAATAAGATTGGTCAAGATACTATGCTTTCTCAAATTATAAAACTTGTTCAGGAAGCTCAAGGAAGTAAAGCACCTATTCAACGTATTGCCGATATGATTTCCTCTTATTTTGTTCCGTTTGTGTTAATGCTGGCACTTGCGACTTTTGCGATTTGGTATGACTTTGGACAAACACCTGCACTACTCTTTGCAATTCTTAATACTGTGGCAGTTCTTATTATTGCCTGTCCGTGTGCTATGGGATTGGCAACACCTACAGCAATCATGGTCGGGACAGGAAAAGGTGCGGAACAAGGGATCCTAATAAAAGATGCGGAAAGTCTTGAAATTGCACATAAAATAAACACAGTCGTTTTTGACAAGACTGGAACGCTCACAAACGGAAAACCTGTGGTAACAGACATAGTAACTAGCAATACAATTGCAGATAATCAAGAAATTTTGCAACTTGTTGCCTCTCTGGAAAAAGCATCAGAGCATTCTTTGGCAGATGCCATTGTCAAAGAAGCCGAGAAACAAAACGTTACGTTATTGCCAGTTGCAAACTTTAAGGCAATTCCAGGGTTTGGTGTTGAGGGAGAAATTGCAAATAAACGGGTTCTCTTTGGCAACAGGAAACTTATGGAAAAAGAAAACATTAGCATAACTCATGTAGATGAACATATAATAAAGCTAGAACATGAAGGTAAAACAGCAATGATTCTTTCTGTTGACGGCAAACTGGCTGCTCTTATTGCGGTTGCCGATACAGTAAAAGAAAGTGCAGTAGAAGGAATAAAAAGATTACAAAAGATGGGTATAGAAGTTATTATGCTTACAGGTGATAATGAGCGTACAGCACACTCAATAGCAGAAAAACTTGGTATTACAAGAATTATTGCCGAAGTGTTGCCAGACCAAAAAGAAGCGGTAATCAAAAAAGTCCAACATGAAGGAAAAAAAGTCGCAATGGTTGGTGATGGTATCAATGATGCACCTGCCTTAGCAGCAGCAGATTTGGGAATTGCAATGGGGTCAGGTACAGATGTGGCAATTGAGGCAGCAGACATAACGCTAGTCAATAAAAATCTTTCTTCAATTGCGTCTGCGATTGTCCTTTCAAGAAACACGATGAGAACAATAAAAATGAATTTGGGTTGGGCGTTTGGCTATAATATCATTTTGATACCTGTTGCAATGGGTGGGTTATATCCTTTCTTTCATTTGTTACTTAACCCTATTTTTGCATCAGCAGCAATGGCACTTTCCAGTATCTCAGTGGTTTCAAATTCTTTATTACTTAAAAAACAAAAAATATAGTTTGAGAGAGATATTGTAATCTAAAAAAGAGAAGGTATACTTAGAATAATTATTTATGACAATACAAATAAAAAAATCAGCAATTAAAATTGGAAGTATAACTACACTTGGCGTTATTGGAATCCTATTTGTTATTACCAAATTTTCAGGAAATATCTCATCAGGAGGTGGGCAAAGTACAAGTCTTCTCGCTATTTTCCTGACAGGGCTTCTGACAGGAGGATTAACATGTATGGCAGTACAGGGAGGACTCCTTGCTGCAACACTTGCGCAAAGAGAAGAAGAGCGCTTGAAGGAGAAAGCTAAGAAAGGGACAGCTCTCCCTATTCTCTCATTTTTAGCTTCAAAACTTGTTGCCTACACACTTCTCGGCTTACTTCTTGGTTGGTTTGGCTCGTTTTTTCAGTTGTCAATAATGACGAGAGTCATTTTACAAATTGCTGTGGGTGTCTTTATGATAGGAACTGCGTTAAATATTCTTAATGTTCATCCAATCTTTCGCTACTTTATTATCCAACCTCCCAAATTCTTAACGAGGATGGTGAGAAAACAATCAAAGAGCAAAGACTTATTTGCACCAGCAACGCTTGGAGCGTTTACGATCTTTATTCCTTGTGGTACAACACAAGCAATGATGGCTCTTGCCATAGCCAGTGGTAAACCAATTCTTGGAGCAGCAATACTTTTTTCGTTTATTATCGGCACAACACCAGTATTTTTCCTCTTAGGCTATTTTGCGACTAAGTTAGGAGATATCTATCAGCAGAAGTTTATGCGTCTTGCAGCATTTGCTCTTATTCTTCTTGCTGTTTTTAATTTGAACAATGCCATTGCTCTAACTGGAAGTAATTTGACTTTGGATAATCTAGCAAAAAGCGTCTGGTGTACTGTAAGTGTTTGTACCAATGCTAGTGGTAGCAATACACAAACAGGAAATCCAGTAAGTAAAGCAACAATCACCATAAGCTCCGCAGCATACATTCCGAATGCAATAACTGTGAAAGCAGGCAGTCAGGTAACATTGCATTTGCAAAATCAAAGCGGTACTAGTTGTATACAGGCATTTAATATTCCGCAACTTGGTATTCAAAAGATAGTGCCAGTTGGACAATCAGGAGACATTACGTTTACTGCTCCTAGTCAGCCTGGACAAATTGCTTTTATGTGTAGTATGGGAATGTATCGGGGGGTGATAAACGTCATATGACAGCAAAAACAAAATTCAAAATAACAGGTATGCACTGTACAAGCTGTGCAATGAATATAGATGGTGAATTAGAGGATACAGAAGGAGTGAAAGAAGCGAATACGAATTATGCCAAAGCACTGACAGAAGTAGAATTTGATACAGATAAAATGACTCAAGATAAGATAGTAGCGATTATAAAAAAGGTTGGGTACACGGCTCAACCAATTGATAAATAGAGGGGGGTGATTTTCGTATGATAAAACCAATTATATTAGCTAATGCAGTTACAACTGTCTTGATGATAGCGTACGTGCTTTGTGCTTTATTTGTAGTGTTACTTCCAGACCTGTCATTTTCTATTACACAAACATGGTTCCATTTTCTAAATGTGGGTTCTGTTCATGGAGTCGCAACATCAATCAATATTGGCTCAGTTGTTATCGGAGTAATAACCTTAGGAGCTACTGTCTGGATTTTGACTTATCGTTCAGCCTCTCTTTATAACAAGTGGGTAAAATAGTATGGAAGTATTTAATAGAAAACATGAAGATTGCAATCATGAGCTTGAACCAATACGTGGGAGCATTACGATACTAACAGTAAAGCTCTTAGTTTTATTGGTTGTCTTTGATGGCTTATATACGTTTATCTTCTATGTATTAAATCTAGGTATCCCTTTACCATTTGACTTACAGCATCATATACATATCTCTGAGGCATTATTTGGTCTGCAATTGATAAATATCATTTTTCAGGTAGTTCTACTGTTAAATATCATATTAGCATGGGCAACTGACATGTATTTTTTGACCGAAAAGCATATCATAAGACGAAGCGGTATCCTCCACATTAGTGAAGAAACGTATCATTACGAGAATATACGCTCAATTGCTATTAAGCAATCGTGGTTAGGAAAACTATTTCATTATGGTGATATTTTTCTCAAGATCAGTGCGTCAGGCGGATATCAGGAGGATATTTTATTAGCAGGGGTTGAAAACCCACAGAAATATCAGGCAATTTTGAAAAAACTATTTTAACACCGCATGAATAATTGACAAAAATATCTTCTTACTCTAATATAGGGGTGGGGGTATATGGACACAAGACACCAAGATCACAAAGAAACACTCAATCATATCAATCGTATTCAAGGACAAATGGAAACGCTGAAAAAATATGTTGAAGAAAACCGTTCATGTGAAGAAATTTCCTCACTTGCTACCTCTATTGCTAAATCCTTTGATACGCTTCGGGCAAGAACACTTCGAGGATTTATCAAATATGATCTCATGGAAGGAAAGGCAATTCCTGAGAAACGACTTGAACAGCTAGAAAAATTACTTAACCTACATAAGAAATGAAAAAAAATACATTACTAATCTTACTCTTTTTTATTATCCTTGTTGCAGGAGTTTCTGGTGTTTATCTGTATAATACCCATCAAGCTTCTTTAACAGCTAGACAAGCGATGATACACCAAAAAGGAGCAACAGTTATGCCATTTAACCTCAACCAAACAACCCATATTTTCAAAAAAACAGATACAGGAGGTATCCAAGAAGTTGTGGTCAAAGATGCTAATAACACCTCTCAAATTTCTTTAATCCGTATGCACTTACAGATGGAAGCACAGTTATTTCAAAAAGGAGATTTTCAAGACCCAGCAAAACTACATGGAGGCAATATGCCAGGATTGCAAGCGTTGTCTAATGGAGCATCACAGATAAAAATTGTGTATGAAGATGTACCAAATGGAGGACAAATTACTTACACCACAAGTAATACCAGTCTTGTAACGAGTATCCACACATGGTTTGATGCACAGCTGTCAGACCATGGAACTGACGCAATGGGCATGTAAAACTATGTTTACTTTTTCAGTACCAAACGTGCCACAAATTGATGCAAGTGATGTAAAGAAGGCAATTGATGCTACATCTGATATTGTTTTGCTTGATGTACGGACAGAACAAGAATTTGCAAAAGGAAGCATTGCAGGAAGTATTAACCTTCCTGTAGATAAAGTGCAAGATACGGTTGAAAAAGTGCTTGCAGATAAAAATAAAACTATTTATGTTTATTGTTTGAGTGGCTCACGAAGCGTCCATGCTGTTGCTGCCATGGTTGCACTTGGATATACGAACGTATATGATATGAAGAGTGGATTATTAGCCTGGCGGGCAAAAGGATATACAACGCAATAACTATAACTATGTATAAAAAAATCTTACTTCTTACTCTTATTTTCTTTGCAACAAGCGGACTGTTTGTACAAGTGCATGCACAAATGATGATGGGAAACTATGGTAATTCCTCTATTACTGTCGATCCTACACAGGTTCAGCAACAGCAACAGGAAGAAGCACAGGGCAAACAATTCTTTGACCAACTGCAAAACCAACAAACAACCTGTGTGAAACTAACTGATAGCGATTTTGAGAAAATTGGTGAATATACCATGAGTCAGATGTTTGGAGGTAATACCTCAGCTCATATTGCTATGAACCAACGAATACAACAGATGCGAGGAAATACTGGTGAAGAGCAGATGCATATCCAAATTGGAAGAAATGTAACTGGATGTACTACTGCATCTTCACAAAACAGTACTCCGAGAGGGGGTGGATCTCCTATGATGGGTTGGGGTGGTAATGGTTATGGCACTATGATGAATGGCAGTTTTGGTTGGGGATTTGGATTACTCGGTTTCTTAGTCTGGCTGGTTGTATTTATCGACCTTATTCTTGCTGGCATTTGGCTTTGGAAACATATACAGAAGAAATAAACATACTCCTTCTGTTAAAATCCTTCATGCGTTACAATAAGTATTATGAGTGACATACATCATAATGCCGCTAATTCTGATACTAAATTAAAAGTAAGTCTTGTTCTGAATACTGCTTTCACAATTTTTGAGTTTATTGTGGGTATTCTGTCTGGAAGTTTAGCTTTACTTTCTGACGCAGGACATAACTTAACAGATACATTAAGTATTATCATCTCCATCTTTGGTAATAAAGTTGCTCAACGAGAGGCAAACCCTGAGCACTCCTATGGTTATGGTAGAGCATCAATACTTACTGCGCTTTTAAACGCAGGGATTCTTGTGCTCTTAGCCTTTTATATCTTTTACGAAGCGGCACATCGTATTTTCTCGCATCCTCGCGAAGTCTCAGGACTGACCATAATGATGGTTGCTTTAGTTGGCATTCTGGTCAATGGAACAATAGCTTTTATTCTTTCAAAAGATAAAAAAGATTTAAATGTAAAAAGCACCTTTATCAATATGGCATTTGACGCCATAGCACTCGTGGGTACACTTATTGCTGGGTTTCTGATTAGCATGACGCACCAGTCAGTCATTGATCCAATTATCAGTATCTTTATTGGTATCATGTTGCTCTATGCGGCATTCAGAGTAGCAAGAGAAGCAGTACATGTCCTACTCGAAGGTATCCCTGAAGGTATGGATGTTGAAAAAGTAAAAGAGCTCATAAGAACAACACCAAAAGTCAAAGGTGTGGACGATATGCATCTGTGGGCTATCTCGTCTCATTATGCCGCATTGTCTTGTCATATAGTTATTGAGGATTGTGATGTTCAGGAAAGTATAAAAATAGTTAAGAGCATTAAAGATAAGTTAAAAGAAAAATTTCATATTGAACATGCAACTATTGAAACAGAATTAACAGAATGTACACCTGAAAAAATATAAGAGCCACATGTTTACTTGCTTTTCTTTCTTTCTGAGTTAATGGTTTTTATAAGCGGAAAAGTAAAAAGAAATAAAACTACAATATCAACTCCGACATTAAACCATACCCCAAGATACGCTGAGAATAACCCTTCGATAACAAGCCAACTGGTAAGCCCAAATGCCATAATTTTCATTAGTTGCGTATCTCCTCTATGAAAAGCAATTCTTCCAATAAAGAAAAGAGTTATACCCCACCCAATCATAATTGCTCCATAAAGTGCACTCTCCCAAGACAATAAAACGCTTTTATTGATTACAGGAAGAATATCAAGGCCAAAGAAAGAAAAGACTATACCCCACAATACAAGAATGAGAGAAATAGTACTAAACCATGTCATTAAAAACTTTGCGTTCATTAGTTTTAGTCTAGCAAACTGTCAATTACAAGACTAGTCACAAATTATTTATCTAATGGGCTGCGCCCCTCTTTTGCAAGGGTATATAAATCCCGATTGCAATCGGGACCCTTGCAAAATTCACCCTGCTTAAGCTGACGCATGTATAGGAAGCAGGCAGGCTGCTTCCTAAAAAACAATTATCAAATTTACGCAGCCAGAAAGGGGTGAATATTATGAATACAGTTGTTACAGCGGATTTATCACAATTTGGGATACGAGAGTTAATGTTTGCACGACTTCTTTTACAAGCATATCTAGAGCATGGTGCAGAGTTTTTGGGAAGTGGATTAACACTGAACTTTAATACGTCTAGTGGGTATGTATTTCTTTCAGATGAAGATTATAACGTGGGAGTTTTGGATGAATCAGAAGAATATATTGTCCAATTCTATACTTGTCCGCAGTGTGGCTATGAAGGAACCCAACATGATGCGATAAATGAGGAGAAAGATTTTAGTGCATTCGAAGGATATTGCTCAATTGAGTGTCTAGACAAAAATAGGTAGTTTCAAATCCTGCCCAATTTACTCAGTCAATCTTGTGTAATACCTGGATAGATATACCAAATTTATGTATTTCTTCCCAAGTTGATAAATATATTTTCGGTTCTACAGTTCTCCGAAGCTTTTTTATCTGTTTTGCTAGCCAATTTTGTATTTCTTTAGTTGGGCAAATTAGGATCAGCTCAGGAAATGGTTTTTTTGTATTGTCCTGCCAATCATCACTTTTGTGATAGTTTATATATTGCCGCACACGCCATTTATACGTTTTCCAGGGTTTATACGGCTCATAAGCTTCTAGAAAGTAGCGCTTCTTCATTTTATTTTTCTCTGTGATTATAAAATAACTATCCGGGGCAGGTTCTATCAGGTGATTTATATTATCCAAATCAGTTTTTGTATAAAACGTAAGTGTTGCTTTTGTTGTTTTAACAAGTGATTGTAGAGAGATATAGATATGTACTAATAATAGGCAATGAGTTCTAAACTTTACGGATAAAGTTTTTTCTTTATAAATACGTTTTAGTAATTTTTCCTCTATTTCTTTAGCTCTAAAGTAATTAATACTTTCTTTATCCAAACAATACAATGCTGGAATGCTTGGAACTTGTTGTTGATAGAATTTGAATAAATAATGGTTTTCTACTAATTCATTTAGCCATTTTATAATTTTATCTTTTGATTTGTGATTTAGTAAGTTTTGAATATGTGTTGTATTGAGGAATCTGAATCGAAAGGTTAATTCTAGTATTTCTATTTGTCTTTGTTTAAGTTTTAGGATTGTGGTTTGTTTTGTGTTATTTTGTTGTGTTTGTTTTTTCATTGTTTTCTCCTCTCTTATATATAAGAGTAAGGAAGAGAAAGAATTATCTCTTTTAGGCTCAAAAATACGTAAATATGGTGTACATGGGTATACACTGTTTCTTCAGTCGGTCAATGTACTGACGCTTTTACGTTTCTTACCTGTTTTTCCATTGTGTTTGGTAGTACCTTTAACAGGATTGGTTACTTTTTTCAATTTTGGTTTTACATATATACTGGCGTAATTTTTCTGTGAAGTTGCAACGATCTGCTCAATTTCCTTTTTATCTCTTTTGTCTTGCATAGGAAGCGTAGTACCTGAAAATGGTTCCTGTGGTTCAATACTTCCAAGTTTGATATAGAAGTGAAATCTAGGAAGATTTAATATCTCTCCTTTTTTCACCAATGGGCTAAATTGAGGGAGTAGTAAGTCTTCATCGACTGGACTGGCAGTTTTAAAACAAATAACAGTTCCCACATTAGCCAAAATCATATTTGTAATTCTTGAATTGTCCTGTTGAGTTGTCGACTGTTCGGCAATTGTCACACGAAGACCAAATTTTCTACCACCGGAAAGCAATTTAGTAAATGATGGAGTAGCAAAATTCTGGAATTCATCAACTGATAAATAAAATGCGCTTCTCAATGCTTTATCAGTTCGCGCTCTTTTTAGCATTGCTAAATGTATTTTGGCAATAATTGTTGTACCAAGAAGTTGAGATGTGTCCTCACTGAGTTTTCCTTCACTGACATTACAAAGGATTATTTTACCCTCATCTAATAACTTATCAAACGAAATAGTTGAATGTGGTTGCTCTAAAATTCGTTTAGCAATCGGAGAGAAGAGAAATCTACCAATTTTTGCTGTCACTCCACTGATCATTTTGATAACCTGATAATCTCCTGCCTTCTCGAATTCACTCTTCCAGAAGTTCTTTAGATGATAATCATCAATTTTGGTTATCGTCTCCTGACGTAATTTCTCATCTGTAAGTAAATCAAAAATCGTGAATATGGTTGCGTCTTTGACGTAAAATGCAGTGTATATAGTATTTCTAAGAATATATTCGATTCGATGTGCGTCAACTTGTTCATCTTTTTGAAAAATTCTTCTAAAAATTGAAATAACGCTTTCCGCAACTAGTTCTTTCTCAAGTTCTAAATCGTCTTCATCAAGATCTGGGGTTAACTCCAGGAGGTTGATATTGACCGGATATTTTATGTCAAACGGATTAATATATACGACATCATTAATTCTCTCTTCAGGAATAACTGTAAGTAAATCCTCAACTAAATCTCCATGGGGATCAATAACACATATCCCTCGTCCTTTTTTAATATCGTCTTTTGCCATATGAAAAAGCACAGTTGATTTTCCAGAACCAGTTTGTCCAATCAAATACATATGACGTGAGCGCTCATCATCAGTAAGGCCAATATTAATCTCACTTCCTCCATATGTATTTTTACCAAAAACTACGTCTTGCTCTTTGTCCTGCTTAAGCAGGAGCGGAGCAGGTAAATCTTGGCTCATAGATTTGACCATATCCTCAGTTTTTGTTGTATCGGTATATGGGAAATGATAAATGTCTGCAATTTCTGAAGTTGATAAAACAGGATTTTTATTCAAGGCTGTATTCATAGCGAGTACTCGATCACTAAATTGCTGTAATCGTTGTTTGATACGAATATTTCTTGGTAAAAGGCTACCTTTGGATAGTAGCATTTGATAGGTACTACTCATTGGTGCAAATGAAGATAAAAGTCCATTCATTCGCATACTAACTTCGTTTCGATCTTGACCTATTACTAGGATGCGAATTGAGGTTTCAAATAACTGTTGATCAACTTTTGTTTTAACAATTCTCTGCAGTTCCTGTTCGTATGGATTTACCATTACAGATGGAATTTTAATTTCGGTATTAGCTAAGAATGGAATAGCTGAGGTGTTCTTGGGATCGATCAACCCCATTAACATGCTAAATACGAACATAATTATAAATTTAAGAATAAGAATTGTTGCTTTTAAGCAAAACCACAAAATATTTACCCCTGGAAGAGATACAACTATTTCAATTGGGTTTTTCTGAAGCGTATTAGTTAGTGGCTGGTTTCTATACATTTTGTACCTAAGCTTTTGCATCTCAGAAATTACGTTTCGGTGAATTCCAGATAATATCGGTGTGGTGACTACTTGAAATGAAATTAATTCATCTTGGGCAAGTTTGGTCATGTTTCCAGTCAGATACATCATGGGATCATGTTGTGACAATGCTTTTTGTGTATTGAGTGGCAATGCGAAATGTGATGAAAGCTTTAGCTCAGCAATATTTAGTGCACCATGTATATCCATCAGACTAGGTATATAATCTGGGACTTCTACTATTTTTATTCCAGGAAGAAAAGATAATAGACTTCTTTTCATAATTTCTGCTTCCTTGGTTGGTATACCAAAGATATATCGTATACCCTTATCTTTCGTGGATACTAGTTCAAAGGAATATGTTTTTTTAAACTGTGTAAGTTGATCAAAGAAACTACTACGACGAGCAAATGAATGTACTAGAACATATAACTGTTCAGTAGCATATGCTGATTTACTCGTATCTGATGGGAATATTAATTGAAGAAATGTTTTTGATAAACCCTTCTTAGCAAATCGACGCAAAATAAATGGAAATATTGTTTGCAAAAACCAACGAATGAAGATGAATCCGAGAATGAGAAAGATTATCAATGCAAAAGGCCATAAAATAACAGCCAAAGTAGCCTGGTATGGAGAAAGATGAGCTAATTGGCTTCCCGAGTATGTGTTATATAAACTCAGTTTCCATGCTAATGGAATAAATGGAATTGATAATATGATATAGAGAAGTAATACCTGACCATTGGACAGGCCATCATATCTTAATTTATTCAGTAATTCCACTTCGCTAGGATTATCAGTTGAAGAAGGTGTATAAGCAAAAGAAATAGTAGGTGTTGGGGTAGGAGTATCTGCAGGCGGAATAGGTTCTTTCGCAGTGCCATTTATATATGGGTTGTGGGCATTATAATAGTCAATTTGTTGCTGGGCGTATGTAGATAGGTCAACTGCAAACGCATGAGGAGTAACGAGCATTAAAGCAAGAAAAGCTAGGAGAACAACAGTGACAAATCTGTTGAATAACATAAAAAGGAGCAGGATACCATAAGTAGATCAGACTATATCATAAAGCTCTTAGAGTGGCAAGGTTCTGTGCAGCATTTTCAGAAATGTAGCTTAGCAATTTTTTCACGCATTGAAAAAAACAACTGCCCTTTTTTAGCAATGCATGAAGAAAATTATTCGGTAGGATTCTTAAATTAGCCTCGATTTAAGCTTGACAACTATTCCCTTCGTGATATATACTATTCTCATCGTGATAGTATAGATTAACTATGAATCCTGCTGAATTACCACAATTTGCATCACTTGAAACTGTTACCACACCAGTTAAGCAAACTGCTGAACAAAAC
Organism: Candidatus Levyibacteriota bacterium; assembly: GCA_027459725.1. Lineage (GTDB taxonomy): Bacteria > Patescibacteriota > Microgenomatia > Levybacterales > UBA12049 > DAIDHK01. The sequence goes on along the minus strand of DAIDHK010000014.1, from coordinate 12,611 downwards.
CCGCGAGCACCGCTTGAAAAAGCAATAAATTCTATATTTTTAGATCAGACAGAAGAAAATAAAATTATCAAAACACGAAAACATTTAGGAGAAATTGGAAAAGCGTTTTCTGATGAACAAATAGAGTGCGTTATCACAAACTTTCAATTTTTAATTGATACATGGATGGATGAATTCGAAAAGGACATTTTTAACGGAATAACTTTAAGAGAAGTTATTAACAAAGGATAAGTATGGATCCACTAAATAATACTAAAATTGGAAATAGTGCAGTGATATATCTTCGCGTATCTACAGAAGAACAAGTTGACAATTTTTCCCTGGAAACACAGGAAAAAATTTGTAAACAGGAAGCTGAAAGACGCGGCATGGAAATTGTTAAGGTCTTCAAAGAAGAGGGACGATCCGCCAAAAACATTATAGGTAGACCCGCACTTATCGAATTACTTGAATATTGTCGCAAAAATAAAAAAACTATTAATGGAGTTATTATCTATAGACTTGATAGAATTTCTCGACAACTGCAAGACTATCTATCTATTCGAAAGAAACTCTCAGAATATAGTATTGAAATCATTTCCGCTTCTGAGCCTACTGGTAATAGTCCAACAGAACGGTTCATTGAGTCTATGTTAGCTAGTTTTGCACAGATGGATAATGATGTAAAAAGCGAGAGAACACGAAACGGTCTGAGAGCTAGATTTTTAGCTGGACTTCCAAGTGCAATACCACCATTCGGATATAAAAATGAAAATGGCTATGCTGTCAAAGATATAAAAGTTTGGGATAAGCTTGTTCAAGCGTGGGAACTTATGGCAACAGGAACGAAAACCCTTTCCGAAATGACAAATATATTGAACGAATACGGAGTAAGACAAGCATTTAAGGGCAAAGACTATTTAATTCAGCCTCAAGCAATCAACCGAATGTTTCGTAACAAATTCTATATCGGATTATTAACTTCTTCGCGGTATCCTGAAGAGATAAGAGGACAACATATACCAATGGTTACAGAAGCGATATTTTATCGCGTCCAGGCTGTTCTTGACGGTCGTAACACTAATATTAATGTAGCTCTTCCAAAAAGGATAAAAGATAATCCAGAGTTCCCATTGCGAGGGATAATAAGATGTACCTGTGGAAACCCATTAACAGGAGCGTGGAGTAAGGGAGAACATGCTAAATATGCGTATTATATTTGCAATAAACGTTGTGGTTCCGCATCTATACCGGTAGATAAACTAAACAAAGCTGTTATTTCTTATCTATCTTCAATTTCACTTACGAAAGAAGGACTAGCAGCCTTTATTGCTCTTCTACGAAGAACATATCATCAAAGAAGTGCACAATTGTTAAAACGAAAAGAGACTGCTGATATCGAGCTAAAAAAATTAAAGGAATTAAGACAATCGCTCATTCAAAAGAATTTAAGTGGGGTATACTCGGATGAAATATTCAAAGAACAGAATAAACTAATTGAAGAGAAAATTGCTGCAATCCATGTAGCACAAAATGATGAACTGTTACAGAAATATAACCTTGAGGCAATAGTAAAGTTTATGCTGGAAAAGTTTGCTAACCTGGGAACTACGTACCAAATGTCGAATCTAAGCCAGATTCGCGTACTAATAAGTTCGATTAGCCCTTCTGGAATGGTATGGAGCGATTCTAGCTTATCGAACTCCCAAATTAGCCTGATATATCAACAAATTCGTATGTTTGACGATACGAGCATCACACTTGGTGCCGAGACTCAGAGTCGAACTGAGATAGCGTGTTCTTCAGACACGTGCCTTGACCACCTTGGCTACCTCGGCTAGTATATGCTATTTTAGCATTCATAATACTTCTGTTCAAGCTAAAAATTTTTTTAAAGATTCATAGGAGAATACTGCACTCATATTTGAGAAAAAAAATTACCTCGTTCCTTCGTCCCAGGAAGATAAATAGGCTTTTTGCTCTGCTGTTAACTTATCAAAACTAATTCCCATTGATTTTAATTTTAATCTAGCTACTTCCTGATCCAGTTGTTTTGGTAAAATATAAACTCTATTTTTTAACTTCCCTTTATGATGTAATATGTATTCGGCTGCTAAAGCTTGATTGGCAAAACTCATATCCATCACCTCAGCAGGATGACCTTCGGCAGCTGCCAGATTTACTAATCGTCCTTCCCCTAAGACATAAATTTTTTTTCCAGAAGGCATAACATATTCATGCATTGACATTCGGATACTACGTTTGGATTTCTTAATTTTTTCCAAACCAGCCATATCTATTTCCACATCAAAATGACCGGAGTTAGCTACTACTGCTCCATCTTTCATGGCAAGCATATGTTTGATATTTATGACATGTTTGTCTCCAGTCGCACTTACAAAAATATCTCCCAATTTAACTGCTTGTTCTATAGGCATAACAACAAAACCGTCCATTACTGCTTCCAGTGCCCGAACTGGGTCAACTTCTAGGATAATAACATGACTTCCCATACCTTTGGCTCTTGCTGCAATACCGCGCCCACACCAACCATAACCTCCAACTACAAAAGTTTTTCCGGCCAATAGCATATTCGTAGCACGAATTACACCATCAATGGTTGACTGACCAGTCCCATACCGGTTATCAAACAAATGCTTGGTATCAGAATCATTAACAGCTATAACTGGAATTTTTAATGCTTTCTCATTTTCCATCGCGCGCAAACGAATAACACCAGTTGTTGTTTCCTCTGAGGAGCCAATGATATCAGCTAACTGATCTTTTCTTTCTGTATGTAACATATGCACAAGATCTGCACCATCATCCATAGTAATACTTGGATGAGTGTCCAATGCAGCATTTAAGTGTGCGAAATAGGTCTTGTTATCTTCACCTTTAATCGCATATGTGGGAATATCAAAATGCTTGACTAAAGCTGCTGCCACACTGTCTTGAGTAGAGAGTGGATTGGAAGCACATGCAACTACTTCTGCTCCACCTTTTTTTAAAGTAATTAATAAGTTAGCTGTTTCAGAAGTAATATGTAAACACGTCGCAATCTTTAATTTCTTAAATGGTTTATCTCTAACAAAACGTTTTTGTATTGTTTGCAAAACAGACATAGCCTGTGCGGCCCATTCAATTTTCAATTTTCCTTCATCAGCTAATTTTAGATTCTTAACATCATACTTTTTCATATTACAATTTAATTAGTTTACCATAAGATTGAAAATAACGTTGTAGAAATTTCTCTTTTGAATAATAGTGTTCCTGTGTTCCATACTCTTCCAAGACAAATGAAGCAGCTACTGAACCTAGTTGCGCACATGTAACTAAATCAAAACCATTATCAACACCTGTTAGGAATCCACTACGCCATGCATCCCCAGCTCCAGTAGGATCGACGATTTTTGCTGGTTGAACAGATGAAATATTATAAGACATATTATTATTAATAATTTTACTACCTTTATCTCCCAATGTTGTAATAACAATCTTATGGTAAAAGATTTTTTGCCAATCAGAAATACGATCTTTTATTAATTTTATCTCATAATCATTTCCGATTATATATTTAGCATGTTTAATACCGTACCCTAGATCCTCATTGCTAACTTGTGTAAGGATAAAACCTGGATCAAACATGTAAGAAATACCCAACTTCACACACTGTCTAATCAAACTTAAAGAGCCTCTAGCACCTGAAGGGCCTATCAATACTAAATCTTTTTTACCAGCTACTTTTTCTAATTTTAATTCACCGATAGCTTCAGCTGCACCATAAAAATATCCCCAGATTTGATTATTAGTTTTATCTGTCATAGCAAAACCTGTAGCCGTGTAATTATTCTTTTGAGTTTCCACCCATGAAAAATCAATTCCCATTTTTAAGAAATGACTTTTATATTCCTCTATATCTTTTCCTGCTGTAGAAAACAAAATATGAGGAGTATGTAATAATCCCAAGTTATAACTAACATTTCCAGCAGTTCCACCACGTCTTTTGGCAAATTTGTTAACTATAAAAGATAGATTTACATTCTTTATATGCTCGGACATAATATGATCCGAAAAACTACCTGGAAAATCCATAATATAGTCAAAAGCAATTGTTCCAGTAATAATTAACATATAAGTGATTTTCTAATAATGTTCTATTTTTAGCAAGATACCAATATATTGTTATAATCTAAGAAATAGGATGACTAAAGTGGAACTTAAAAAATAATTTAAGTCAGCTTATCTAAGTTACTTATATAAAGATCCCAAAAAAACTTTAGATATCGTCCCGTCCATACAATTTTTAAGTCGGCTCGGAACACAAAACGTTTAGAATCGACCAGGCACAGTACAGTTGCTACTACTGGTTCTTATGTAATTACAACAGCAGTAGATGCGTCAGTATGGTTCAACGCAGTATTAGTTGGACATTCCAACCCAGGACTGGTTGCTTTTTCCGCTGGAGCATATACTATTTAATAATAGATGTAATGGATATGAAGAGGTGTTTACACAAAAAGTTCTACACTTGTTCTAATTTTGCTACTAAAGGCCTTAATGACTGTGTAAAGATCCATTATAACTCTAAGAGATTGCGTGAGTCAGCAATACAAATTATATCTGCCTACGCCGGTACTGAATCGACCCTTATCCATACAGAAGTTGTTAAAGCCAAACTAGCTCCGGGAGATTCAGGGGTAAGTCAATCAGTATCAATCATAGCTTTTGGAGCAGCTTTTTTATATAACACTGGGCTTCTTATTATTCAACATAATTAACTAAAACACATAGAAACCCCGAAAACAAAATAGTTATTTTGTTTTTAATTTGTACAAAAAAGTAGTATAGTTGAATATGAAATGTATGTTGGTTTAACATGTCTGAGGTAGAAAAACTTCGACAAATAAATGGTTTTAATGAAATACCAGAGAAACACGTAAGTTTAACCACAAAAATATTCAAAAATCTTATTTCTCCGATCGGCATTATGTTAATTCTGGCTTCTACTTTATCGTTTTTCCTTGGTAAAACATTTGATGGATATTTTATCCTCGTTCTACTGATTATAAATATTGTAATTACACTCTGGCAGGAAAATAAGGCTGATAATGCAATAAAAAATTAAATCAGAACCTGCAGCAGAAAATTAAAACGTACCGTGAAAATAAATGGAACTACGTAGAATCCAGAGAACTTGTCCCCGGAGATGTTATACAACTTGCCTCAGGAGAAGTAATCCCTGCTGAGGGGAAAGTGGTAGAGGCACACCATGTCAGTGTAAATGAATCGGCCTTAACAGGAGAATCTTTACCGAAAGATAAAAAAGAAAATGAGGATGTTTTTTCCGGATCATTTATTGCCAACGGAATAGCTATAGTTAAAATCACAGCTATTGGTGCAAAAACTAATTTTGGCAAGACCCTTTTCTCTGTAGAAAGAGTAAAAAAGAAAAGTCTACTGGAAAAAGATATCATTAATATTTCTAAATTCCTGACAGTACTAAGTTTAGTTGCCGTTGTAATCCTTTCCATAATTTTTATTTACAAAAAAACATCCATTTTGGAGCTCTTAACGCTTGATTTAAGCTTGATTATTGCAGGAGTGCCGATTAGTTTGCCAACAGTAATGACACTTATTATTGAATTTGGAGTATTAAATTTGGCTAAAAAAAATGTTATTGTGAGAAGACTTTCTGCACTGGAAGACTTGGCCAATGTTAATTTTTTGCTTACAGATAAAACAGGCACTTTAACGCAAAACAAAATAACAGTACAGGATGTATATGCTTACGATGGTTTCACTCACAATGATGTTCTCACTTATGCCTCTGTGATTGCGAATTTTGAGAGCGATAATCCTATAGATCAGGCAATTTTGGAAAAGCATGCAACCCTCCATTTAAAACTTCCCTCTATTGATAAAACTGATTTTATTCCTGCAGACTCGGAAAGGAAAAGAAGTACTCTTTTAGCCAAACAGGTAGGTAAAGATATGACAATTTGTTTGGGAGCACCCCAGATCGTTGCAAGTTTTTGTAAATTAGACAATATAACTTCAGATAAATTTGAGCGGGATGTACAAATACTTGCCGCTAATGGTTACAGAACCCTAGCTCTGGCAAAAGGGTATGGAATAAAAGAAGAGAATATAAACTTCCCACGACCTTACGGTCGGGGTTTTAGTCTATTTCAAACATAGTTTGCCCTGCATCTTTTTTGCCTTGATTCTCAATATACTTTCTTATTATTGTATCGTTTACTCCGACAGTGGATACGAAATATCCCTCTGACCATACTGATTCCGTACCCCAATACACATCCTTCAGAAAGGTGAATTTTTGCTTCAATTCTCGTGCCGTATTCTGTTTTATCAGTCCTACTGCTTTCCCAACTGTCATTGTTGGCGGAATGGACATCAACAAATGTATATGATCTTTATCATGATTCACTTCTTTGATCTTGATAAGCGGATAATGCTCCGTTATTTCCGCCAACTTGATCTTGAAGTATGCAAAAATTCCTTCATTGAATACCGCTTTTCGATATTTAGTGACTATTACGATATGATAATCGCATTGATATACACAGTGCGAAATATGTATCAACCCCATACTTGCATTCTACCGCAAAAAAGGTGCAGGGAATACTCCATCCCTCGACCTTACGGTCGGGGATTTAAGTAAGGAGTTGTTAAAATTAAGATACAAATAAAACAGTTGAATTCTTATCACTACTAAACTTCGGTATTGTCAGGAACCAAGATAAAAACGACATAAATTTAATTTCTATAATGTAATTATCGATATTTATACATGAACCTCAATTCCTATCTGTGTTGAGTTAGAAGGGGATTCTGGGAGAATTAAAAAAAACATTCAAAAACTCGATATGGACCGGAAATTTAGGGTATTTATAGATTCAGTCAAAATTACAAATGATATATATCATATACTAATTTTCGTTTTTTCAATATTTAACATTTCAGGAGATTGAATAACATCTATTATTTCAATGATTTACTAAATATATTAAACTTTAATTTTGATCCGAAATAACCGGATTGTGTTCAAAAGTACCAGTACAGAAGATACCTCATGTACTAAAGCAGTTTCTACTAGATTTATACTCCCAACAATAACAAGCATAGCAGTTATAAGATGAATGAGAGTAGCAAGTAGTACATCCTGTTTAATAATTCTAAAAGTCTTTTTGCTAACCTTAATCATTTGAGGAAGGGTACCAATATTGTTGTTTAATAGTACAATATCCGCTGCATTCAAGGTCAAATCCACACCATTACCACCCATTGCAATACCTACATTGGCTTTTGCTAAAGCAGGAGCATCATTAATCCCATCACCCACCATAATTACATTTCTTCCTGCCCGCACTTTTTTATCTACTTCATCAACCTTTCCTTCAGGACGAACATCAGCAATAAAAGATGCACCTTGCAATTTTTGAGCAATTGACTGTGCTACTTCTTGCTTATCCCCTGTAACTATAATAGTTTCATAACTATTGCGTGCCAGAGTTGAGAAGAGTGCAGGAGTTTCACTACGTAACTTATCCAGTAAAAATACAACACCTAAAAACTCTTTATCCTCACCTACAAATACAGGCGTTGCACCTTTTCGTTCCCACTCGCTTATTTTTACCAAGACTTTAGGATTAACTTCAATATTTTGATCTTTTAATAGAGTGTCATTACCAATAACTAACTCTCTACCCTTATTGGATGCCACCATCCCTTTGCCAATAATTGTCTTAACATTTTGTAACGGAATCAACTCCAATTTTTGTTTATTTGCCTCATATAATATAGGAATTGATAAGGGGTGGCTGGAATATTTTTCCAAACTGGCAGTAAGTTGTAAAATAGTCGTTTTATCTCCTTTTACTACCAAGATATCTTCAACTTCAGGTTTACCCTGAGTAATCGTGCCTGTTTTATCAAAAAGAAAAGTATTGGCCTTGGTCAAATTTTCCAATGCAGGACTGCTCTTGATTAAAATTCCGGATTTGGCGAGTATGGTTATACCTATGGTGGTTGCAACAGGAACAATGATTGCAAAAATTACTGGCACAACTGCAATCCAGAAAGAAAGAGCTTTAATAATGTCGTGAGTTAATATAAAAATAACGACTACTCCAACAAAGGCACACAGCGTTGTGACCCACGCATATTTACTCACTACATGAGCCAATGGGGCTTTATCATTTTGAGCTTGAAAGACTAAATGTTGAATTTGTAACAAAGTAGAATTTGCTGCAGTCGCTGCGGCAGCGGCTTCAAAGTAATCACCTGCATTGATCGAACCTGCTAGCAATTTATCGCCTTTTTTCTTAACCACAGGTTTTGACTCACCAGTTACAACTGACTCATCTATCATCGCTTCATCTGCGAGTAGAAAAGCATCAGTTGCTACCCGCTCTCCACTTTTTACTGCAAGAATGTCGCTAATTTTAATATCCTTAATCTCAATCATTGTTTCTTTATCATCAACCTTAACTCTCGCAGTCTTGGGTAGCTTTTCTGATATTTTAGCTATAGAAGCTTTAACCCGTTCAAGAATAATAGTTTTAAATAAATGACCAAACAGAATGATTAGAATAAAAACTAATGCAACGTTATCTTTACCTAGGTACAATAACAAATAAATCGTAATTATGGGTGGAAGAGAAAGGTCAAGTTGCCATTTACGTAATGCTTCTATGATTGAAATATAATAAGGAATTAATGCAAAAATTGTAGCAAATAAGGGGAAAATAAAGACAGTGGGATAAACTAGATTTAATAAAAAACAAACAACTGCAATAATTAAAGAAAACAACACTGAAACAAATGGACGGGAGAACATATCTCGTATAATTGTAACAGATTCAATATTTAAAGATCATCATCACGTTGATGCGTAAAATCGGCGATCATTAAAATAACCATAGCGATTAAGGCCGCAGCAAAAGCATAAAAGTAGGAGAAAAACTGGCTAAATGAAAATAAGAGACCCATGATTAAGTTGGATAAAAATTGTCCAATACTTCTGGAAACAGACAGCCATCCCATTCCAGAGGATAAATTAGAGTAATGTACAAGTTGAGACGCAGCCGTAGGCTCATATGTTTCAACAGCACCCATTCCTAATCCCAATCCTGCTATGAAAATATAAAATGCAAGTGTAGGGTAGTGAAATAATACACTAAAGCCAATCAGAAGTGAGGATATAGCAGATGGCATATAACCTAATGTCCACAGAGCACGAATAGGTTTCAGTTTCTGAGTTCCAAGAATATATCCACTTATCGCTGAGACTCCCAGATAAATACCATAAGTCAGTATACCCAGAATATAATTATAATTATTCGACAATGCTGCAGTTAAAATTGGGAACCCTAGATTATAAAAACTAAAACCATAAAAAGTAGCTGATATTAATAGTGCAGTAAATAATAATTTGTTACGTCGATCTATTTTCGTTTTAGTCTTAATACTCTCATTGGCTTTATTAGAATAGACTTTATCTCTTTTAACTAAAATCAATAATACTGTTGAAATCAGCAAGGGTATTGCTGATAGAAGAATTATCAGACTAATAGGTAAGCGGAATATTAAAACTAATATTAGCGCGATGACAATAGATACCATTCCACCTCCTATATCTAGAGCATGTAGTAATCCGAATACATGGGAGCGATATTGGGGGTCTGAAACATTAACCAACAAAGCTCGTCGAGCTGGGGAACGAAAATATCTTGCCCACCAACCTAATATAAATAAAATTCCACTTAACCACAAAGTACTGGTCAGCGCGCTCAAAGACATCAGTGGAATAAAGATATTGCCCAAGATAGCTATAGTTTTTTTATCAATCTTGTCTCCCAATTTACCTCCAAAATAGGCAAAAAATGAACCAACTCCAAAACTTAACGCCGTAATAATCCCATATACAAATACAGGCTGGTGAAGTTGAATAACAAGAAAGAGAGGAAATAAAGCCGTGACTCCCTGATATCCAAGATCAGCAAAAAATGCAGAAAAACAAATTAGAAGAATGTCTTTTGTTATGAATGTCTTTTTATTCATCATAGAATATAGGTTCTCTTAAGTATATCAAGAAATTTTTGAATATGATATGATTTTGGGGTGAACATTTTAATAATCTTTCTAGCGGAATATTTTATTATCTTTGTTGTTTTTATTGCTCTGATATATTTCTGGAAAATAAATAGTAAACTTAGAATATCACTAGTAAAATTATCTGCTATTTCACTTCCGCTTTCATACATATCTGCCAAAATCCTTCAACTTTTCATAAATGATCCTCGTCCCTTTGTCGTTAATCCTAATATAAAGCCTCTTTTTGCTCATATACCGGATAACGGTTTTCCCTCTGACCATACACTTTTAACAATGACAATTGCTGCTATTATTTTTTCATTTAATCGTAAACTGGGAATTTTATTGGCCATTTTTTCACTCATAATTGGTTTCTCACGTGTAGCAGCAGGGGTTCATCATTCTTTAGATATTATAGGCGCAGCCATTATTGCGGTTCTAGCTACAAGTATCTCTTATGTTATTTTAAAATACTTTAGAATATATCTCTCTTGAAATGTATAGTATTTATAATCACCCAACTAGTTTAGTTTACGATATATGAATACCACTCAAGTTTTTTTGATATAATTTCCTAATGAGCTTGGATGTTATAGCTATAAACCAAAACCGACAGAAAGTTGCAACTCTACTTAGAAACTACGGAGAAGACACACTGTCGTATTTCCACCTGCAAGATGAGCGAAACTATTTCTTTTCACCCTCAGGTAAGTCCTTTCTATCGTTTAAAATACTCAATAAGGTAGCAATAGTCGCTGCTGGACCGGTTGGAGACAAATCTGAGTTCAATATTTTAATTTCCTCTTTTTTAGACTACACAAAAACATGGAAATTAAATCCTTGTTTTATAAGTTTAAATTCTGCCCATTTACCAACATTACAAAGACACGGTTTTATAACATCAAAGATTGGTGAGGAAGCAATTATTAACCTAGAAACCTTTGACAAAAAATTATTAAAGAAAAAAGTAAGAAGAGCAGTAAAGCATATAGATTCCTTAGGTATAGAGATATTTTTTTACTCTCCTAACAATCTACCTAAATTTATCAAATCGCAAATTGAAGAGATATCGTCTGATTGGATTAAACATAATGGCAAGAAAGAACGAGGTTTTTCTATGACGCTTAAAAGGCTACCTAATGATCTAGACTCGGATTGCATTTTTGCTGTTGCAATGAAAAAATCATATGCAATAGGTTTTCTTTGTTTTGTACCTATCTACAAATCTTACACTTTATCATTAGATCAGGCAAGACGTAGGTGTGACTCACCCAATGGAACAAATGAATTCCTTATCATTAAGTCTGCAGAATACTTTAAAACAAATGGTATAAAAAAATTAAGTCTTAATTTTGCCATTTTTTCAAATATTTTAAAAGATAAATCTAATATGTTAATTAATCTAAGCTCAATGATGGAAAAGTTTTATAAAAGTCATAGGTTAAGAGCTTTTAATGAAAAATTTTCTCCTTCGTGGGAAACAAGATACGCAGCTTTCGCTAGCTTAAAACATATGCCTCTTTACATACTTGCTATACTTCGTGCTGAGAGATAAATAAGCAATAAAATTACACAGGCTTACGCCCATAGTATTAACCTAATTCAAGCATAGCTTGTCTGATATCTTCTTTTCCTTGATTCTCAATCTATTGTATGACTTCATTCTCGTTAATCCCAATGTCCAGACAAATTAGCCGTCTGACCAAATCCAATATGCTCACCAGCATAATATCTTTACATAGTCGAGTTTCTCTTTTAATCTTTTTTACGTATTTGCTTTGCTGATTCGAACAACACTCCCCACAATTATCTTTGGGGGCAATCCCACTTACATATGGGCATGATCTTTATCCTGATTTACTTACACAAATTCTACCTCTGGGTAGTACTAGTTTACGCCTTTAGTTTTATCTTAAAGTACGCAAATCCTCCTTGAATAAATACATCTCCTCTGTACTTCGTTACCAGCACCAAATGATATTGGCAGTGATATACGCATTGCACCTGCTTTTTGTATTTTACCTCTCCATTATATTCCTATTGAGAATAGATCGAAATCTACTTCATCGCTGTACTTAAGCAATGATGGGAGTTGAGACGTCTTATTAAAAAGTTATAAATTCATTATTAATGAAAGTACATCATGATCTCTTGACTCAATACTACTAAAGTTGCTTTACTAATAATAGGCCTCATAGAGGGGGAAGATTATTGTATAGATCATAGAAGGTATAGCAGATGAAAAAGCGGTTAATTGAGATAGGAGGTATAATAGTATTAGCCACACTCTTAATAGGAGTGATTTTGGCTCCTTTAAATCCACATAGTTTACAATCGTTTCTAAACCAAGTGACAGGAGGAAATAATAGATACGGCAGTCAAGGGGGTAAAGTACAAAGGGTTCTTGGTACCAATACTACAACTACAGATTTACTGGACAATCTTTTTCAGGTTAATATACCAACAGAGTTCACACAACTGGTAACCTTTAAAAAGAATGTCTTAGTTTCTGG
>DAIDHK010000013.1 GCA_027459725.1 Candidatus Levyibacteriota bacterium | reverse complement strand
AAGGGATTTGTTCATTAGGTTGGGAGTTAGAGCTAGCAGGGAGGAGGACACCAGTCGTAGAACCGCCAAGCGTATAGGGATCTGGTTTAGTACTAGAAGGTAGGCTTTCAATATGATAACCGGGGAAGGATTTGGGTACGGAGATATACTCATTAGCTATTTTCCAGTTAGAAAGTAGAGGGAGGGAGTAATAGCCATGGTTATCAGTGGTAGTAGAGGACTGGACGGTAAAGTTAGAACCGGATAAGGTTCCAGCCTGGACGGTGAGATTACTTACTGGTCTTTGCGGAGATTGCATGATGAAGTTGGTGGAAGAATTTGGCGAGAGCCATGCGTACCCTGAGTTAGCAGCATTATTAAAGTCTACATAGACATAGCCTTGAGCCTGATATTGAGGAGTTGGAGTGGGAGTAGGGGCGCAAGCACCACCGGGAGTACAGGCTCCAGAGCAGCAGGTATAGCCTAAGCAGCAGAGTGTAGAACCGCCACAGGTAGAAGTAGAGCAGGAGCCCCCAGTGCTACTGGTACTACTGGTAGAGCTTGTGCTAGAAGAGGAAGAGCCAGTTGAGTTAGGATAACAACCGGCTTGTCCGGGGATTGAATGGAATCCCGGCGGGCAGCTTATGCCACCGGTCGAACTTGTAGATGAGCTTGAGGGTGCACCTGAGCAACTTCCAGGTTGTGATGTGCAACAGCCTTGAGTCGAGGGTGTACAGACACATGCGGTTCCCACCCAGGAACAGGAATATGTGTTTACACAACTAGAGTTACATGAAGGAGGTGGCGGGGACGTAGGTACCGCAGTTGGTGCAGGACAGGCTATGCAGTTGGTGCCATACAAGGCTGGAGGGCCTACCGATAGAAGGCACTGTCCATTACTGCCACACGGGCAGACAGCACCAGGTTCATTACAGGCATAGGCAATAACAGGGGTAATAAATAAGATTAAAAGTCCTAGGAAAAAAACCTGTGTTATATTAATGAAAAAGATTTTTTTCATATTAGAGTCTAATTAATTTTAAGATTCTGATAAAGATATAGATATTGATTATTAAAAATCTGTTCTGCTCTTGACGAATCCAACTTAGGATCTATATTTGTATTTGCTGAGTGCCAGATTGCACGCAATAGAGCATTGAATAGTATGATACGTTTTTCTTCAGCTTGACCTTTAGTAAATAAACTGGAGGATATTCCAACATAAAGTTTCGGTGGTTTACTTATACTATTGAAATAATAACTTGAGTATATAGGTGTTGGATCTTGTGGGTTTGGATAGGGAATAGATGCAATAATTTTATTGCCCCATTTTTGAGTATCTGGTGTGATAATTACAATTACAGATTGATGGGCGCCTGAGGATAGTAGGTGAGTTGTGTAAAAAGGTTGTATAAATATGCTTTGATTTACAGAACTGAATGTAGTATGTGCAATCTGAGATTGGAATTGGAATAGGCTCTGGGGCGGGTTTGTTGTATTTTGGACTGTAGAATTATTTTTGAGAAATGAGAATCCTGACTTATAAGTCTTTAAAAAATATATGGTGAAAAGCAATAAATCTAGGATAAAAAAAGCTATAAATATAATTACCAGTCGTTTATAGTTCATATGTATATACTACGCAAAAATCTCTCTATGCGTCAACATATAAGTATAAGAGTAAGTTAAAACATCAAACTATAAGCGGTATAAAGCGGTAACGAACTTTCTCACAGTATTGCTTGTAATTTGAATCCTGAAAAAGATGTCGTTCTTCGGTTAATGCATGCAGAATATAGATGATGTTCCAATCTGATTTGTGCGTCAAAATCTACATTAAGAAAATCTTTATCCTTTGGAACAGATGTAAACAGATGCTTTAGATGGGGGAGATTTTTATATAAAAATGTCAAGATAATTAATGATTTGTTATTCCTATAATCTGTTTTAAAAAAAAGATGTTTAGCTAAGAATTAGATAGGTGCAATAAAAATGTAGGGCACCAGAAATATATTTAGAGTTATTTGTCCCTGTAGATTAATTATTGTTTGATAATAAAACAGATATGTATATATAATATATTCTGTGTTAATCTCCATCTCTTTCAATTCTTATTTACTCAAGGAAAGTACTTTCCAAACTAAACTATTCATGATAGACTTTCTTCATGGTTCTATCAGACAGGGATATACAAAAAGCCCTTAAGGATAATGTGATTGTAATCAGTCCCGCTCCGGATTTGAATAAACAACTTGGTAGTTGTTCGATCGACCTAAGACTGGGAAATGTTTTTCGTGTATTTGAATACAGTAAAAAGCCATATATTGATCCTTCAAAAAAAGATTATAGTAATGAGATTACCCGCGAGATTGTGCTAAAAGATGGAGAGCAATTTATTATGCAGCCCGGAGATTTTGTACTAGCTGTAACATATGAGAAGTTAACAATTCCAAATCATATGATGGGAAGACTGGAAGGACGTTCATCCCTTGGGCGTTTAGGAATCGTTGTTCATTCGACAGCTTCAATTTTTGATCCCGGATGGGATGGTAAATGTGTGCTTGAACTGGGTAATTTAGGACGAATGGCTGTTGCATTGACTGTTGGGATGAGGATTTGTGCAATGGCATTTGAACAGCTAAGTAGTCCGGCGGATGCTCCTTATAACAGGAAAAATAATGCTAAGTATGTGATTCAGGAAGGACCTCAGGAATCAAAAATATCAGAAGACAAATAATCAATCTGTTTTAATTTATTTTGTATTAGTTTCATTTTTTTAGTTTAATTATATGAAGAAATATCCTGTCAAATATGAATTGGAATTTTTAAAAAATTCATATCCAGGTAAGCTTATTGCTTTTGAAGGAATTGATGGAAGTGGGAAGACTACACAGGTAAATTTGGTTGTGGAGGAGTTAAAAAGACTCGGTAAAAAAGTTATCTTTACCAAAGAACCTACGGATAGGGAGATAGGAAAACTTATTCGTAAAGTCTTATCTGGTGAGGTAAAGATTCCTCCAATTGCACTACAATATCTATTTAGCGCTGATAGAACAGTTCACCAGGAAGAAATAATACGTTTTTTAAAAGAAGGAAATTTGGTTATTACTGATCGTTATTTCTGGACAGGAGTTGCTTATGCGGTTGCGGATATGCAAGACGCAAAAGCTGATATTTACTTGAGTTCTTTTTCGGTTCTTTCTCACTATAACCGTTTTATTGTCCCTGATGTAACTCTTTATTTAGATGTGAAGCCCGCAGAGGCAGTAAATAGAATAAAAGGTAGTAATAAACATAATGACATATATGATAAAAAAGAGAAATTGAATCTGATTTACAGATCATATACCGATTTAGTAAATAGATTTGCTGATTTATTTACTATTATTAACGGACAACAGACTCAAGAAAAGGTAACCGAGGATATATTGAATAAAATTATCTCGATTTAGTGCTATATTTTTTATCATTCCCTATATTGATTTAATTTGTTTTTCTTGTTAGTATTTGAACGTCAACTGTATGATTTTATCTCCTAAAATATTATTGGATCTAGTTAAGAAAGAAAAGCTAGTTGAAAGTTTATCAGAACGTGAGTTAACCAATCCCGAGGGTACAGGTTTTGATTTAAGACTGGGTGAGGTTTTTAAGATTTCGGGAGACGCATTTTTAGGAGAAACACACCGTAAAACTGCTGATATCACCTCAGTAGCAGTTTATGGGAAAGATAAGAGTATTAAAATAAAACCAGGGGATTTTTTCCTGGTGAAAACGATTGAAAAGATTAATCTACCTCTGGATTTATCAGCAGTTATTTTACCACGCACCACGACTTTTAGATCAGGTTTGTTTTTGCGCACAGGTCCGGTACAGCCAGGCTATAGTGGAGAGTTAACCTTTGGTCTGAAAAATGAAGGGCCGATTACAGTTGAAATAGAGATGGGAGCACGTTTTGTGCATATAGTTTTTCATGAGATAAAAGGGGAAGGAAGTGCATATCGTGGACAATGGCAAGGGGGCAGAGTAAGTGCGACGAAGAGAGAAAAACAAGTGTAGTTAATAAAAAATATTTAACCTATTGATGGATGATAGCCTGCCTGTCTAACTTGTACTCCTTTTCTCGATAAACTCCTGATCGGTCTTTGATCATGATAACCTTCAACATATACAACACGGCTAATTTCTTTTTGTAGTATTGTTTCAGCGCAGTTATTACATGGAGATAGAGTAGTCAGAAGATGATCACCCTTTTGAGCGTTTTTCGCGGCAATTTCTTCTGCATGAGGGTAAATACAAGGAACTGCACTGGGTTGATGTATACCAGTCCTTTCCAGGTTTAAATAGTAATCTATCCTTTTAGGGCAGAAGGCACATGAAGCGGGCCCTCCTCCATTGTGAGCTGTATTTGCAATAACACCGTCTCTTAGTAAGACAGCTCCTACCTGTCTCTCACAATTGGATGATTTCATACTTGAGATTAATGCTAATCTTATGTCTGAACTATGTATCCTATTTACCGGTGGAAGATATAATGTCCTCCCGCTTACACTCTCTAAGGCATTACCAACTGTTTTTCCTTCATATTCCTTTGAAAGTACAAGTAAACGCCTTTGGTTTGGACCATTCTCTACTATAGCATTTGGCTCAAAAGGATCTATATCAACTAAACCTTGATACATGGTACTACTGAACCAATCTTGCAAATCTTGTTTTCTCCAATCATATTCATAAAGAGGACTTAAGGCCCCTTTTCTACTAATAAAGCTATCGGGAGAGAGACCTATACTAATTCGATCAAATGACAGTCCACGTTTAATAACATGTTTTATGTTTCGCATAATGTATGCTTTATGGTCTGGATGTAGCACATCAAATCCTCCGGGTATACAAAGTACGTTAAACTGCGTTCTACTGCTTAATTCCGTCATATGTGGGGGTTTATATCACTTTCTGAATTTAATATCAAATTTCAACTCTTGTAATATTGTTCAAAATGGTTTAAAAATGAAAAGATGAAAACTAAGCAACAGCATCCAGAGAATCAGTATTTAGATTTAGCAAAAGAGATTTTAAAAGACGGTATCAAACAGGTTGACCGTGGGACCGGTGTTGTGACGTACAGCTTATTTGGTCGTCAATCAAGATATGATTTATCTAAAGGTTTTCCTCTGTTAACTACTAAAAAGGTCTACTGGAAGGGTGTGGTAGAAGAATTGTATTGGTTTTTTTCGGGACAGACTAATATTAAATATTTAGTCGATAGAAATGTCCATATTTGGGATGATTATCCGTTTAAAATTTATAAAAAAGCCAGAACAAAAGATAAAAGTTTAGTCGAATTGAGCAAAGATGAATTTATTGAAAAAATAAAAAATGACTCTATGTTTGCTAAAGAGTGGGGAGAGTTACCAAAAATATATGGAGAAATGTGGAGGCATTGGCCTACCAGAAAACCGGGGAAAACTATTGATCAATTACAATGGGTGGTTGATGAGTTAAATGCTGATCCCAATGCACATAATGCAATAGTTAATTCCTGGAATCCTGAATATCTTTATACAATGGCAGATACTGAAGATGCTTCGTTATTTCCGATTTGTCATAACATGTATCAAATTAGCAATCGTAATGGAAAGTTATCTTTGATTCTATATCAGCGTAGCTGTGATTTATTTTTAGGAGTTCCATTCAATATCGCCAGTTATGCATTGTTAACAGTAGTTTTGGCTAAGATTCTGAAACTGGAACCAGGGGAATTTATCCATGATTATGGTGATGTACATATATATGAGAATCACCTAGAGCAATTCAAGGAGCAACTAAATCGTGTGCCAAGACCCTTTCCTACAATAAGATTTGAAGGTGAGATGACTAAATTATCAGATTTTACACCTGATAAAATTATTTTAGAAAATTATGATCCCTATCCTCCCATTAAAGCAGAACTTACCGTAGCAGGTGGTTTGTATGAAGGAAAAAAGAAGCAATCTACGAAATGATAAATGCAGTCATCTTTGATGCCGATGGTGTGGTTATCTGTAGAGAAAAATATTTTAGTGAACGCGCAGGTTTACCGTTTGAAAAAGTAAATCCATTTTTTGAAGGAGTTTTCCAAAGATGTCTCGTAGGGAGAGCAGATTTGAGAATTGAATTAGCTAAAAACATAAAAAGTTGGGGTTGGAAAGGAACACTAGATGACTTATTAGAGTTTTGGTTTAGTGGAGAGAAAAAGACAGATGATGTAATAATGCAGTATGTATTAAATTTAAAGGGAAAAGGCTTTAAAGTCTTTCTGGCAACAAATAATGAAAAATATAGAGTTGAATATTTATTAAAGGAATTAGATTTAGAAAAAAAATTTGATAAGATTTATGCATCGGGTTATATGGGATACAAAAAACCAGATACTACTTTTTTTAGATATATTCTGAATGATCAAAATATGAAACCAGAAGAAGTGTTAGTGTGGGATGATGACATAGAGCATGTTGTAAGTGCAAGAAAACTGGGTATACAGGCAGAGATTTTCACCTCTATTGATTATTTTGAAGAAAGGATGAAAAAATATTTTTAAGATGAAGATCTCCATGATTGCAGAAATAGGTGAAGGAAATAGGGTATTAGGAAAAGAGAATAAACTTCTATGGCATATTGCTGAAGATATGAAATTTTTCCGTGAGAAGACAAGAGGTCATCCGGTAATCATGGGCAGAAAAACTTTTGAGTCAATAGGCAAGCCCTTGCCTAATAGGACAAATATCGTCATAACACATGATATAGCTAAGTTTGCTAATTATTTAAAAGAAAAAGGATTAGTGGTAGAAGGGCTTGTGCCTTCCATAGAGGAAGCTATAAGTTACGCTAAGAATTTTCCTGAAAATACCCCGGGTAACGACGAGATATTCATCATTGGTGGGGGGCAAATTTATGCAGAGGGGATTAACTATGCCGACAGGATATATTTAACAGTTGTGCAGGGAAGTTATGAAGGAGATGCGTTTTTCCCTGATTATTCTGAGTTTAACAAAGTAGTTTCGAGGCGTGAGAGTGAAGGAAATGGATATAAATATACTTTTTTGGTTTTGGAAAAATAATATCAATCAGTCATTAATGTATGTTGCATTAAAGATGTCTATGGAAATTTATGGGATTTAATTCCTTTGAATAAAAGATAATGCAGAAATTAATGATTTGGTTGGGTATGTTTATCGGGTCAATTATTGGAGGATTGATACCATCATTATGGGGAGCAGGGATTTTGTCTGTGTGGTCCTTAGTTCTAAGTGGTGTTGGTGCAATTATTGGGATAATAATTGGCTATAAAATGACTGATGATAGTTATTAATTTTGCCTCTTGAAGATGAGTAAAAAGATGTTTATACTTTGTGTATAATTTTTACGATGAAGCAACTACTTACTACTGATCCAGAAGTTTATGATTTGGTAAAACAGGAAGAAAAACGTCAGCGTGAAGTTCTGGAGTTGATTCCCTCAGAAAATTATACCTCAGGTGCAGTACTGGAAACTCTTGGGACAGTTTTTAATAACAAGTATTCAGAAGGTTATCCTAAAAAAAGATATTATCAGGGAAATGCAGTCGCAGATGAAGTTGAGACTTTAGCTCAGGAACGAGCTAAAAAGCTGTTTGGTGTTCCTTATGTAAATGTTCAACCTCTCTCAGGATCTGTGATGAATTTAGCCGTATATTTTGCGCTTTTGGAACCTATGAAGGATAAAATAATGGGTTTAGCCTTAGCTTTTGGTGGGCATTTAACTCATGGTCAACCGCAATCTGCCACAGGTAAATTCTTTCCTTCGGTGTTATATACACTTGGTAAAGATGAACGTATAGATTTTGCTGCCGTTGAAGCGCTGGCCATGAAAGAAAAACCAAAAATCATTGTCTGTGGTTTTACAGCCTATCCCAGATTAATTGATTTTAAACGATTTGGTAAAATCGCTGATAAAGTTGGAGCATACTTACTGGCTGACATTTCACATATTGCGGGTTTAGTAGCTGGAGGGGTACATCCATCTCCTGTTGAATATGCACACATTGTTACTACTACTACGCATAAAACTTTACGTGGACCGCGCGGAGCCATGATTATGGTAACGCAGAAAGGTCTTAAGAAAAATCCCGATTTGGGTAAGTTAATTGATACAGCTATTATACCTGGTCTTCAGGGAGGACCTCATGATAATCAGACAGCGGCGATTGCCGTAGCCTTGAAAGAAGCCAGTAGTACAAAGTTTAAAAAGTATTCTCAGCAGATTGTCTTAAATTCTAAAAAGCTGGCAGAAGAGTTACATAAGTATAAGTTTGATTTAGTAGGAGGAGGATCGGATAATCATTTGTTGCTTGTTAATTTGAATAATAAAAAAGTAAATGGAGCGGTGGCTGCTCTGGCGTTGGAAGCGGCTGGAATTATTTTGAATAAAAACGGAGTGCCTTTTGATAAAAAGCCACCATTTTATCCCTCAGGTATACGTTTCGGAACACCGGCTATTACAACTCGTGGTATGAAAGAGCGTGACATGGTTAGAATTGCCCGCTGGATGAATCAAGCGATTGAAGAGGTTAAAGGATTTGATTTCACAACTGAGGAAAAAGCTGAACGTAAGGCAATGTTTGATAATTATAAAAAGAAAATTGCCAGAAATAAACGGCTTAAGGAGATTGCTAAAGAAGTTAAAGATTTTTGTCGTAAATTCCCCATCCCAGTATAAACTAAACATTTTATTTATGTATATTTCATCGATCGAAAATCCTAGAGCTTTTGTACGTGCAGTACGATATAACCGAAAAGAGGCTGAGGCTGCTAATAAATTAAGAAGATATAAGCTGTATGGAGATTGGCGTGAAGAAGTGGAGGATAATGCTCCTATAGCAAAGGTTAATCATTATCCGACATCAGAATTAGTCTATTCGGTGGATAGAAAGGGGAGGCATATTGATTATAGAAAACATATCCTGCCAAAATATCAACCCTATCAAAGAAACTGTAATACATTTGGAGGTGAAAAAATTGTGATGCTAAATCTGAAGACTAAAAGAGGTATTAGTAGAATAACGGTATTTGATAAAAAAAAATAAATTGTTTAAGATGAGCCTAAGACTAGTCAGGGGGTAGGGCTAGGAGTAGGAGTGTTAGTAGGAGAGGAACTTGAACTAGCAGTTGCGGCTGAGTTACCTGACCCATGCAGTGCAGCTGAGTAAGGATACTCTGGTGTCACACCGCCGGTTAAGATTACAGCGGCCATGATTATGAGTATAATTAACAAGATAACTATAAATTCTCCCCGGTCCATAATATACTTCATTCTAGCTTAGAATAAATACACTACGCTTGCAAGCTGCAGCTTTATTTTGTATAATAGATATTATCTCTCACATCTGGTAGATGTCCTTGATCAAGAAATTGATGCAACATCAGATGGCGGTATAAAAAGGATATGAAAAATATTACACTAGAAGAACTATTGGAAGCTGGATGCCATTTTGGTCATCAGGTCACCCGACAAAACCCCAAAGCACGTGATTACGTATTTGAAACTCGTGACGGTATTCATATTATAGACTTGGCTAAAACTAAAGAGGGATTAGATGAAGCCGCAGAATTCGTTAAACAATTAGCCTCAGAAACAGATTCTTCCATGATTATTTTAGGAGCTAAAAGACAAGCTCAGCAGGTAGTCAGAGAAGAGGTTGAAAGAGCAAAAACAGAAGGCGTTACTGGTTTGTATAGCGTCACTAGCCGTTGGATTGGTGGTATTTTGACTAATTTTCCGGAAGTTTCAAAGAATTTTAAACGTTTGCAAAAATTGACAGAAAAACTTGGAGATAAGAAGGCTCAAGCTGGCTATACCAAAAAAGAAATTTCTCTATGGGAAAAAGAAAGACAGAAGTTGCTCTTATTTTATGGCGGAATTTATGAGCTGACTAAACTTCCAGATGCCATATTTGTCATAGATACTCATATGGAGGATTTAGCGGTGCGTGAAGCTAACAATATACATATCGCGACTGTGGGAATTACCGATACTAATGCTGATCCTACAGTGATTGCGCATCCAATTCCTGCTAATGATGACGCGGTTGGCTCTATTAAATTGCTTGTTCATCACATTGTTGATGCATGGATAGAAGGTAAAAAAGGTGTAGCCTCATCTGCATCTCAAGAGATATCTAAAAAAGAAGTTAAAACAACTAAAAAGGAAGTCGCTGAGGAAGCTCCTATGAAAGTAGAAGATCAAGCTGTCGCTACAACTAAAAAAACTGCACGAAAAAAGGCCAAGGCAGATACAGCAGCTGCTAAATAATTTTTATTTCATAATTAACTATGGCACAAGTAAATATTAAGTTATTAAAACAACTCAGAAATGAAACCAGTGCATCGATTGCCGATTGTCGGGTTGCTTTGGAAGAGACAGAAAATGACTATGAAAAAGCCAAAGAGTGGCTGAAAAAGCGCGGATTGGAGAGAGCTGAAAAGAAATCTGATCGTGAAACTTCCCAGGGATTAGTTGAATCATATGTTCACAATGGGCGTGTAGGAGTGTTACTGGAAGTTTTGTGTGAGACAGATTTTGTAGCTAGAACTGATGATTTTA
This sequence comes from Candidatus Levyibacteriota bacterium, assembly GCA_027459725.1. Taxonomy (GTDB): domain Bacteria; phylum Patescibacteriota; class Microgenomatia; order Levybacterales; family UBA12049; genus DAIDHK01. Next base: position 26,780 of record DAIDHK010000013.1, on the reverse strand, counting down.
AAAAACTCGCTCACGAGATTGCTATGCAGGTCTCAGCAATGAATCCTAAAGATGTTGATGAGTTATTAAAACAGGAATATATACGAGATGCCTCTGTAACTATTGAACAATTAATAAAAACCACCATTGGAAAACTGGGTGAAAATATTCAGGTGAAGCGTTTTTCTCGTATTGCATTGGGAGAATAGTTGTGACAGTATTATCTATATAGCCGTCTACTCTCTATGAATGCAGAAGTGTTGTTGCCAGGATCGTTTACTTCACGTTTGCCGCTTTTAGGTTTAAAAAATCCCGCTAGTAATATTAATAATTCACCCGAGAGAGTCAGAAAGAACATTTTAGAAAAGTTAGCTTACTCAACAATAAAAGTGGGGCAGAATGCAGATCCAGTTATCTGGCAGGATCCCGCAATTTGTCGTGATGCTGTCCGTGCTCTGAGTAGATATTATTCAGACCTGTCTGTACTTCCGGCAGTTTTAGGTTTAGATATTGGCCATGGTAATCCGGATATTTTCTCCAGATTTTTAGTAAACATAGTCTTAAATGGAAGAGTCTTTAACTCCGCTGTTGAGGATGGAGTCATTGGAGCCGGAAGACAACTTCTAGATTCATTTTCAAGTATAATTCCAACTGAATTCCATGAACTGCATCTCAAAAATCCATACGAATATGCGAATGCTTTAGGTGAATGGAAAAAAAGATTTGATGGAGAAATTCAATTATATAGTCATATTAGCTTGCCATCTGGAGACATGGTTGTCGGTAGATAGAGCAGTTTAAATCAGATAGTTGTAATTGTATAATTGATTGGTATAATATGAGTGAGAAAGTTTATGCAGCCTGATGTTCTAAATCAAACCAAAGCACGATTGCAAAAAGTTATTGAGGTTATTAAGAATGATATTTCCACTATTCGTACTGGTAAGGCTAGTCCTTCTTTAGTTGAAAACTTGGTTATTAACGCTTATGGGGGAAATGCCAAAATGCGGCTAATGGAACTGGCTACCATTGGATCTAGCGATCCACAGACGCTGGTTATAACTCCATTTGATCATAGCGTCATTGCGGAAATTGAAAAAGGCATATTTGAGGCCAATATTGGTGTTTCACCTGTGGTGGATGGTCAAATCATACGTATTTCCTTGCCTCCGTTGTCGCAAGAACGACGTCAGGAGTTAATAAAAGCGATGAAACACAAATTAGAGAATGGAAAGATAATGATTCGACAGGCTCGTCATGAGGGTATGGAGGCTATTAAAAAGGGTAATGATGAAGGAACAATTGGTGAAGACGAAAAATCAAGGCTGGAAAAGGAAGTACAACGGGTTGTTGATGACTACATTGCTATAATAGATGGACTGGGTGAACAGAAAGAAGCTGAATTGTTACAGATTTAAAATATAAAATTCAGAATAGATTAAGGTTTCATATTTATATTAACCCCAGTGGCTGCTAAAATTTAGTTTTGTATTAATTGTGATGGCTTGTCTATAAATTTTTTATATGTTGATTACTCTAATTGCTTTTATTTTAATTCTTTCTATCCTGGTTATAATTCATGAGGCAGGACATTTTTTTACAGCCAAATTTTTTGGTATTAAAGTTGAGGAGTTTGGTTTCGGTTTTCCTCCAAGGGCTTTGGGTATCAAAAAAGGTGAAACGATCTATTCTATAAACTGGTTGCCTATTGGTGGTTTTGTAAAATTATATGGTGAAGATGAAGCTGGTGGGGGAAAAGTAAGTGTTGCTAAAACAGTTAGTAAAAAGGGAGATAAAGACGAAGCCCGAGCATTTTATGCCCATCCGGCCTGGCAGCGTGCACTGGTTATTGTAGCGGGTGTGGTAATGAATGCTGTTCTAGCAATAGTTATTTATTATATCTTCATAAGCCTCTCCAATTTCAAAACAGAATTGCCACTTCTTGATCCTAATTTTAATTTTGTGGGTGCCAATCAGACTGTTAATTCACAAATTCTAGTGAGTGAAGTAGTGCCCAATTCTCCTGCCAGTAAAGCGGGAATTAAGAGCGGAACTGCTTTAATAGCCATAGATGGAAAAAAAATAACTGATTATACTAATGTGCCCAAAATTATTGATGGTCATAAAGGTGAAAAGGTAAGTCTGACTCTACAAAATCCTTCTACACTGGCGAAAAATACCGTAAGTGTAATTCCACGTGTACACCCGCCTAAGAATCAGGGAGCAATTGGTATCGCATTTTTCCCGATGCAATCGATGATGTTGACATATACTACACTTCCACAAAAGATTTTTTCGGGAATTACTTATCCATATAATATGCTGTTATATAATTTTGATGTGATAGGGAAACTGATTGCAGTATCAGTCCGGCAGCATACTTTCACACCGATTAGTCAAAGTGTCTCCGGTCCCGTAGGAATTTACTCGGTGGTAGGAACTGTGGTGCATATTCCTAACCTTAAAGAGAGGGTGCTGGATATATTGAATCTGATGGGTCTGTTATCAATTTCTCTTGCATTTTTTAATATTTTACCTATTCCGGCACTTGATGGGGGGAGGTTTTTCTTTATTCTTTTTGAGTTGGTTTTCAGGAGAAAAGTAAATCCGGTGATTGAAGGATATATTCATACTGTTGGCATGGCAGTTTTACTTATGCTTCTTCTTCTGGTTACGGTCTCCGATGTGAGCAAACTTTTTCATTAAATAAACTGGTTCATACATTTTAATTCAGAAGTGCTATATTATCAGTGCATGTTTGTTGAGAGCTTTTTTCATCGTGAACAAATAAAATATTCTCTTCAACAAGGAGTATATCTACTTCCAGTCGCTTCTTCTGATCAGGGTTTGCAGATTGGTAAAATCTTACTTACAGGTTTGACTGATAACAAAACAGCTGTTTTCCTCTCAGGTGGTAAAACTCCATCACCAATATATCAACAGCTTGCTCGAGAAGAAAAATTTACACCCGGGGTAGTAGGAATGATTGATGAAAGATTTGGAGAAAAATTCCACGCTCAGAGTAATGAGCTAATGATACAAAATACGGGTTTGTTGCATTATTTAACTATGAGGGGAATTATTTTTCATCCAATTTTACAGGGTGAAGAGGGAATTATTGAGACTACAACAAATTATGATAACCAAGTCAGAAGCATGTTTAGTCAGTATCAATCATTAATAGCAGTCTTAGGAATTGGTAGTGACGGTCATACTGCCGGTTTGTTACCCGATAATTCTAAATTCCAAATTACTAATTCCAATTCTACGAAATATGATTATGTAAGTGCATATGAATATGCGGATGGGTTATATAAGAGGAGAATCAGTATGACACTGCTGGGACTTTCTATGCTGGATCTCTATATTATTTTGGCATTTGGGGAGGATAAAAAAGAAGCAATTCTGAAAATGTTTGAGGATGGATCAGAACAGGAGATCCCTGCCAGGTTTTATCTACGGGGGGAGAATAAGAAAAAAACAATTTTAATTACTGACCAGGATCTTTTTTCATATGAATAAGTGATTGTTGACAAGCATATTTGTTTATCTATACACTGATTATATGGATAACCAATCTGCTTCATCTGATGTAATGATGAACTCTACTCTTCCTCAGAGTAAGCCTAATAATAATAAAAAATTGTTGATTATAGGGGGAGTAATTATAGTCTTGCTTTTAGTGGTGTGGTTAGCGGTTGCGTTAATTACTAAAAGTCCAACTGGAGTTGCTAAACAGGTTGCTCAGAATGTATCTCCAACTCCAAATGTATCTAATGGTCCTTCTGTTGTGCCAAATTATAATCCCAATAATCCTTTAATTTCCAAACAGGAAGCACAACGACAGGCTGATTCTTACCAAAAGATGTACCAGCAAGCAGGTGAAAAAGCTCCCTCTTTATCTACACCAGTATTTAAAGTAGTTTTGCCGGCTAAATATCTTAACAATTCTTCATCAATGAATTTGGTGCCCCAGGCTTATGCATCAACTACTACTGATTGCAGTGGTGCTCTTTCAGGACCAGTAAATGTTTACGTACTAAAAAATGACATAGGGACAACCGATGCTACACCATATGCCAGCGCATTCGGACTTAGTGTAAATGCAGGTTCAGTCCCTATGGGAGATGGCAGTTCATTCTACTATCAGTACACCAATGACTATACATCGTTTTTAAACGTTGCTCAGCCTTCAGTCGAAATGCATTTTCACTTGGCACCCTCTGCTACTCCAGCTGCCATTATGACGAGTATTACTCAGACTGAGGCACAAACTCAGGCATATAAAGATCTGGGGACTTTTATAACTAACTTAGAACCTAAAGCAGTTTTTGACAGCGGAGTTACTATTTTATCTGGTGGCGAATATGTGACCACATTCACAAAGCTTTATGCTCTTCATCCAGGATCAACGACTTATCTGCCTATGGTTAATAATGACTCGATCGTAGCTCAGGCCGGTGGTTCTGTCTGTAATGTTACTTCGGCAAATGACACAAATAACGTAACTATCTATCAAAGTCAGTTCGATGGAAGTTTGCAAAATGTAGACGATTATACGCGCAAAATTTCCAGTGTTTCTACCGCTGTTGGTATATCTATAGCTAAGTCTGTTTCAGAGTATGGTGATACTACTCCGGCAATGCCTCCAATTGTTGTTCCATTGAGTACCAAAACTAAGAGTTTTGATACTCTCAAAGTAACGGATGCAGCATTAGTATATTTTGATTACCCCGAGACCTATGCGCAAAGTGTTTATGTGCCGATGTATTTATTGTCAGGCACTTTAAGTGATGGTACCAAAGCCTATGAATTATACCCAGCTATTGATAAAGCCGATGCGGCTAAGCTTCCAACTCATTCGTCTTCTACTAATAATCAATTACAGCTTGAAGTATATAATCCGCCTTTGCCAAAACCCAGTGGTACTGGTGCATGTTTTGGCAGTCAGGTTGATTATCGTGTGACTTGTAACGAAAATACGGGTAGTGGAGTCGGTGTGACTGTTTGCTCACATTATTTTGAAGGTTATGTCGGCAGCAGGAATAAATCGAGTTTATCCAATGATCCATTTAATATTTGCAAGGGAGGTAACCAAACAAAAACCAATCCTTCCTTTAGCGCCCCAGCAGGGACTGATGTTTGTAAGGCATTTATCGACAATGTGAGTAACGGGCAAATTGATACATCCGGTACACAGCCAGGAGCGTATCCAGGCGTAAACTATGTGGGTGCAAGAGGAGCTAGTACTGCTTCATATGATGGTGGAACTGTTACGTGTACACTTTCGGGCAATCCTTGCTAGTGGAGAGGTTTTTTCTTTCTCAGCTAAATCTCATATTTTACTGTTAGAATAATTCTTCTGTTAAGATTTACTTGTGAAAGACAGGTTATCTTACTATAATCTTTTATATAATTCTTTATGTCTGACCATGAATTAGTTAACTACTCTTTGCCTTCAACTCATTCCGGACCCTTTGTGATGGTTATTTTTGGAGCAACTGGTGATTTGGCTGTAAATAAGCTCTTTCCGGCGCTTTTTAGTATGTATAAAAATAAATTATTACCACAAAGGTTTTATGTAGTGGGTTTTTCACGGCGTAACTGGGGAGATGATGATTTTAGGAAATTTTTGCATGATAAACACATCATGTCAAAGTCTAACAAAAAAGAGTTTATAGATCCATATTTATCTGATCAGAAAATAGAGGAAGACGAAGAAAAATTATGGGCGATGTTTGTAGAGAATATTTATTACCAGCACGGTATTTTTGATGAGCCATTTGGTTATGAAGCATTAATTAAAAAACTGGTCGGATTTGATGAGGAAATAGGGGCATGCATCACGCGTATATTTTATCTGGCCACTCCGCCGGATAACTATTTATCAATTCTTACTAATCTGGATTCCAGTAAGCTCTCAGAAGGTTGTGGACAGGGATCAGATAAATGGACAAGAATTGCTATTGAAAAGCCGTTTGGGCGAGATTTAGACACAGCTAAAATGCTTGATCAGAAATTAGGGCAAATTTTTTCTGAAAAGCAGGTTTTCCGGATAGATCATTATTTAGGTAAAGAAACGATACAGAATATGCTGGCATTTCGCTTTGCTAACAGTATATTTGAACCCTTATGGAATAGCGAATATATAGATCATATCCAGATCACTTTTGCCGAAAAAGAAGGTATTAAAACAAGAGGCAAGTTCTTCGAAGGTACTGGGATTATGAGGGATGTAGCTCAGAATCATATTCTACAAATGCTTGCCGCAGTAGCTATGGAACAACCACGCAGTTTTACTAAGGAGGAAGTAAGAGATGCCAGGGCCAATGCAATTAAATCTATTCGGTGTATTGAGCCTTCGGATGTAAAAAAAAGTGTGATCAGAGGACAGTATAAAACGTATTTGAGTGAGCAAGATGTAGCAGCTGATTCCATGACGGAAACTTTTGTGGCGATGAAACTTATGCTTGAGAATGAAAGATTTGCCAATGTTCCATTTTATATCCGGGCAGGTAAAAAAATGCCACAGGAGATGATGGAGATCTCAGTGGTATTTAAACAGACCTGTCATATTCTTTTTAAAGAATATGGATGCCCGGAAATTGGGAATGTTTTAACCTTTAGAATTCAACCGGATGAAGGAATTAAGATGCGGGTGATCACAAAAAAACCTGGAATGAAGTTGGCCTTGGAAACAGTAGACATGAAGTTTAATTATATTGACCATGTTGAACATAGAATTGTTGATGCTTATGAAAAAGTATTGTTGGATATACTTAGTGGTGATCAGATGTTATTCAACCGTTCCGATGAATTGGAAAGTTCGTGGCAGTTGATTACCAATATTTTAAAGGGATGGGAAGATGAGAGTGTACCATTGTATGTTTATGATGATAGTACCTGGGGTCCCATGGAAGCAAATGAGTTGATAGAAAAAGATGGTAGGAAGTGGCTATAGTTTAGATATAATATGGAATTTAAAAAGGGCACAATAAAACACTTACAAGAATATGTAAAAAGCAAAGCTGAAGAACGTGGTTTTGCTGACGAAACTGTTGAAGAAAAGTTAATTTTGTTGGTTGAAGAAGTGGGGGAATTGATGAAAGCCTATCGCAAAATTGGTGGAATAAAAAGTAAATTAGATGAGAAAGATGTCCAAATAGGTCATGAAATTGCAGATGTGATTAATATGGTCTTTGGTGTAGGAATTGTTTTAGGAATTGACATTGAAAAAGAGTATTTAGATAAGAATAAAATTGTGGATCAAAGAGTATATAAAAGTTCTAAAGTAAAAAAATAATATGCAAATCCAGATTATGGGTAATATGAAATTAAGCAAAGAAATGCTGAAAATACAAAAAGAGCTTGAGCAATTGGGGCGTACCGCAAATGTACCCATAGGAAATGATGAACATTTAAGAGATAGTTCGCTGGTGGACAATCTCGAGGAGGTTTAAAGTTCTGTATAGAAAATGATATTACGCGCAAAAACTTTCAGCAAGTTGTCGATGGAGATGGTTTTTGGTAGTTAATCATAAGCGTAACAATATAGAAGGATTTAGCGGGATTTCTGCGCTGGTGGAGGTTGGTACTGCGCATTTGATTAAAAAGAAAATATATATATTAAATGATTTTCCTTCTTATCATGAACATCGTTGGTCACACGAAGTAGCGATAATGCAGCCAGTTGTATCGAAGGGAGATTTAAAAAAAATTAAATAATGTTATTTGTCACCATGAATTGGTGGACCCAGCACAGCTGGGGAGCCCGCTTGTTAGACAACATTTGGTTTAGGATCTATGATAATGTTTATTTAAGATGCTGAAATGAATTCAGCACAACACAAATTTAATATGAAAATAGGATTAATCGGATTCGGGAAAATGGGTAGTCGAATAGCTGAAAAGCTTCTCACAGAAGGCCATGAGGTCGTGGGATGGAATCGCTCGAACGAAACGATCGAAAATTTCAAATTTAAAATTTCAAATTTAAAATTGAATGACTCTCAGTTTATAGTAGCAGATGACATTGAGCAATTGATAAAACAACTTAAAGCTCCTCGCATAGTCTGGTTAATGTTGCCCTCAGGAGTCCCAACACAAACTGTTCTAGATGAAGTGGCGAAATATACTCAAAAGGATGATATTGTGATCGATGGCGGAAATGCGTTTTATCAGGATACTCAAAAAAGGAATGAAGAGTTCAGTGCCAGGGGTATAAGGTTTTTAGGGATAGGAGTGAGCGGAGGGATTATTGCTGAAAAGGAAGGTTATCCATTAATGGTGGGAGGAGATAAGAGCGCATATGAGTATATTAAGCCTGTACTGGATAGTCTGGCTAAACCGGGAGGAGGACATGAATATTTCGGTTACGGAGGAGCGGGGCACTTCGTGAAGATGGTGCATAATGGAGTAGAATATGGCATGATGCAAGCAATCGGTGAGGGTTTTGGCGTTTTGCAAAAGGCGAAATATAATTTTGATTTGTTAAAAGTAGCTAAATTATGGCAAAAAGGGACGATTGTGGATAGTTTTCTTATTGACCGGGCCAAAGACGCACTGGAAAAAGATGCTAATTTAGCAGATATTGTTGGAGAGATTGCGGCTACAGGGGAAGCAGAATGGACTATAAATGAAGCGAAGAAGGAGGATGTCCCTGTTGGGGTTATAGAAAGTTCGTTGGAGTTTAGGAAAAAGTCTCTGGTGGAGAATAAAGTTAAAGAATCATTTGCGGCTAAAATGGTAGCAGCATTGCGCAGAGAATTCGGAGGGCACGAGGTAAAGAAGAAGGATTAGTCTGCTCTCTGTTCGATGTCAGTTAGTATCTGCTTTTGTTCAATGGTAATTGATAGTACCTGTTCTTCATGATCCCTCTCAAGCATGGCATTAATCGCATTGTGATTTAAACCATTTTTTGTTTGCAGCATGGAGGAAGGGTAAACAGTATTTGTAACTCTAGTTCCTTGCTTGCGTATGATAGTTATACATCTATCTCTATAGTTTGCCTGTTGAGCTATTAAAGCCTGAGCTGTTTTCTCATCCAGTCCTCCTTTTATAACAACTCTAGTTATTTTTTCTTTGACTCCATCAATTTCATCCAGATATTCAAGATGTCTGCGGTGTTGTCTATCATTAATGAACTTGGCGGCTATATTTATATCAGCTGTTCCTAAGTGTGTGTGGTCTTTTTTTCTTGCAGGTTTTGTTTCTCTCTTTAAAGTAATACTTTCAGCAGATTGTATATTTTCGATTGAAGGGGGTAATTTTTTCTTTCTTCTATATGCACTTCTGAGTTGATTAAGGCGTTTGCGTGAGACCAAAGTTTCACCTGTCTGGCTATCTGAGATGATACATGGGTTAGTGGAGGTGGCCTGATAGGTAATAATCTCTCCCAGTGCAGCTGTAGAAAAGCTTTTTGGATTAAAAGTAACACTTTGTGTATCTCCCTGACTATTTTTCCCCACAGCTAATCTGTCTTGTACATCGGGGTCTGGCTGGACTAAAGTACCGATATATAATTCGCTGGCGTTTTTAGCCTTAGCACGGATTTCTCTGTAGATGGATAATTTTTCTCTGAAAGTGGGGGCTTTGGTAAAGCTATAAAGGGCGGCTGAAAGATTAAAAATCTGATAATTTCCTAAATTTAGGAAGCCCTCTTGGGTGTTTGAGTTGATTAAATTCCGGCATATTTTCTTGAATTCAGACGGAGCAAATTTCTTAGAATTCAAGGAGAGTCCAGTTATTTGTCCATTATAGTATTCGTCCCGATTATAATCATTATCTGGTGAAATCATATTTTCAACTTATAATTATACCAAAAATTTTAGCTTCATGATATACTCGTGATATGCGTTATAGTAAACTTTTTGGTAAAACTATTAAAGAAGCTCCAAAAGATGCCTCTTTAATATCTCACAAATTGCTCTATCAGGGAGGATTTATTCGGGAGAGCAGCGCCGGACGTTATTATTTCCTGCCACTTGGGCTGCGGGTTCACCAGAAAATTCAGAAAATTGTTAAAGAAGAAATGGATAAGGCTGGAGCACAGGAAATTGTCACACCCGTGATGCATCCTAAATATTTATGGCAGGAGACCAATCGTACAACCTCGGTAGGATTTGAATTGATGTCCATTAAAGACAGATCGGAGATGGAGTTTGTGTTAGGAGGTACAGCAGAGGAAATGATGGTTGATTTGGTGCGGAAGTTTCAATTAAGTTATAAAGATTTGCCTTTTAATATTTATCAGTTTTCTACCAAATTTCGTGATGAATTAAGAGCTCGTGGCGGATTGTTACGGGCAAGGGAATTCATGATGAAAGATGCATATTCCTTCCATGCCAGTGAAGAGGATTTCAAAAAAGAATATGAGAATATGAAAAAGACCTACATACGGATATATGAGCGACTGGGATTAAAAACTTTAGTCGTCGAATCAGATAATGGATATATTGGAGGGGAGTATTGTCATGAGTTTATAGTTGAATCGCAGGCAGGAGAAAGTAAGTTTTTGACAACACAGGATGGATCATATGCCGCTCATGAAGACGTAGCAGTTTTCCAGGTGGATGATAGAAACGTAGACGAAGAAGAAAAACCGTTGAAGGAAGTAGAGGCGGTGCGTGGTACGACGATGGAGGAGGGTGTAAAACTGCATAACAAACCTCTTTGGCAGCAAATTAAAGATGTGCTGTTTGTTGATGAGCGCGGACGTTTTATTTTAGCCATCATACGTGGGGATTATGATGTCAATGAAACTAAATTACTACATCTGATTAAAGCCTATACACTGCGCCTCGCAACAGAAGAGGAAATTAGAACTATCCTGCATTCTGAACCAGGCTTTATCTCTCCGGTGAGAATCAAAGAAGACTTGGAGAAAGATGTTCAATTAGTGATTGTCGCTGATAAATCTTTACATTCAGTTAAAAACGCTTACGGTGGGGCTAACAAAAAACATCGGGATTTGTTTAATATGAACATTGGCAGAGATTATCAGGGTGATATTGAAGGGGATATAGCTTTGGCTAAAGATGGATATTTGGCAAAAAATGGGCAGCCTTTATTGGCTAAACGAGGAATTGAAGTAGGTAATATTTTTCAATTGGGTTTTCACTACTCGGCCAAAATGACCGGTGCGTTATTTACTGATGCCACCGGAGAACAAAAGCCATACTATATGGGGTGTTATGGTATTGGTATTGGACGAACGATGCAAACAATTGTGGAAATGCATAATGATGTCAAAGGGATAATCTGGCCTGATGGTATATCTCCTTTTCAGGTTCAATTAGTAGGTTTAAATTTAGACAACGAGTCGGTTAGAAAGCAGGCTGAACAGGTATATGAAAAACTTACACAGGCTGGCATAGAAGTCTTGTTTGATGATAGAACTTCTGTAGGTCCGGGAGAAAAATTTGCTGATGCTGATTTACTAGGTTTTCCAATTAGGCTGGTAGTAAGTATAAAATCAAACGGTCAGATCGAGCTTAAAAAAAGAAAAGAAAAAGAAACAGAATTGCTTAATTTAGAGGATTTGATTGGTAAGATTAATTCTATAATACTTTGAAGAATTTCAACCAGAAGAAAGCGTAACCGACAAGACCAACAATTACTAAAACTACAACCCCTATAACTAAAACTGGATTACCCTTTGTTTTAATCGGCTTTTCATCTACTACCGGTGCTGCTGTTACATTGGGAATGGTTACCTTAGCTTTGTCTTTATCATCCGTTGGCGGAGTGGAGATACGTGGAGTCAACTCTGGAACCTGATAAGACTGAGTAGGTGCCGGATTAATCGGTACAGACATAATTTTGGACAGCGCCTCTTGCTGTTGCGGGCTTAACGGAGCAGGTTTTGCCATAGATAAGTATAGAATAAACGAATAATGTAAAGAAGGCAAGTCAAAAGCCCGTATAGTTTATTCATTTCTTAATTTGTTGTATACTGCAGATGATGAAATACGTAGTTACCCATACTTCACCTGACTGGGATGCACTTGGATCGGTCTGGCTGATAAAAAAATATTTACCTGGCTGGCAGGAAGCGGGAGTTAAATTTGTCCCGGCTGGACAGAGGATTAAAAACTCAAAATTTAAAATACAAGTGGGAGGAGAGTTAAAGCAAGTTACCGGTGATGTTATTGAAAATATTGGTCGTGACGAGTATATCCATGTAGATACCGGTCTGGGGCCTCTGGATCATCATCAGACTGACGATATGCATGTGTGCGGTATGAGTAGAACCTGGGAATATATAAGAAGGGAAAATCAAGAGATTGAAGGTGAAAATAGGATGACTGATGAACATGTTGAAGCGATAAGTAGAATTGTAAATATTATTGTGCAGATTGATCATTTTCAGGAAGTTTTCTGGGGTGATCCGGTAGCTGACTATCAGGAGTTTTCTTTAAATGGCACTCTGGATGGTTTGAAACTGGCCAAACCTAATGAAGATGAAACGTACTTAACTTATGGTATCGAATCTTTAAATGCCTTAGTACATGAGTTTGAAAATCGTATCTGGGCGGAAAAAGAGATTAAACAAAAGGGTACGGAGTTTGCCAGTCGTTGGGGAAAAGGAATCGGCTTTGAGACGATAAATGATGCGGTTCTTAAATTGTCGCAAAAGATAGGATATGAAATTGTAATGCGTAAAGATCCGCACAAAGGGTATGTGAGGATTAAACTTCGTCCTGCCAAAGTTGATACAATGCAAAAAGGAGGAGATTTGACCTTGGCATATGAGAATCTGTGCAAAATTGATCCCCAAGCTACCTGGTTTTTACATATTTCCAAAAAAATGTTATTGAATGGTACACCCAAAAATCCGGATATGGTTCCTACCAGGTTAAGTTTGCAGGAGATAATTAAAGTTTTATCAGGAGTCTAAGTGATTATGAATGATTGTATATTCTGTCAGATCAGAGATGGTAAAATTCAAGCCAAGTTTTTTTATCAGGATGAAGATGTTATGGTTTTCCCTGATATTCATCCACGCGCCAAGACTCATTTACTGATCGTGCCTAAAAAGCATATACCTGAATTTATTTTCGTGGAAGATGAAAATCTGCGTGAAAAACTATTTCATACGGTACAACAAATTATCAACCAGGCAGGACTGAAGGATAATCGTTATCAAATCAGAATTAACGGCGGAGGGCTGCAGGATGTCGATCATTTGCATATACACCTTCTAGGACCTATAACAGCAGCCTGAATTGTGCTTGGCGGTTTACAGACGCACAATTATAGGGTAAAATAGACCTACATGTATAAAGGAGGTGTTCTTTCATGGTTTATGTTAAAAAAATGCCAGGTGACAGCGATGATTCACTTATCCGCAAATTTTCACGCAAAGTAATGGAGGCAGAAATAATTCCAGAGCTAAGACGTCGACAATTTCATGCAAAGCCGTCATTGGCAAGAAAATTAAAAAAAGAAGAAGCACGCAGAAAACGTCGTAGAGTGATGTGAAAAACTCTGTATGAATAAACTGAAGGTTCTTATTTACGTAGAAAGTAGATATAAAGTCGACCGCAAACGTATTAAGGCTAGTATTGACAATGTTTTAACACAGCAGGGAATATCCGCGCCCGTTGAAGTTTCAGTTGCTATAGTTGGTGATCGCAAGATGCGCCGTCTTAATATCAAATATCGTAATCTGGATAAAGTTTCCAACGTGCTCTCTTTCCCTTTAAATGAAGGTGAACAAACACCGCAACCTGCGGGGGTTTTGCGTTTGGGTGATATAGTGATCTCTTATCCAGAAATTATAAGAGAAGCGGCCAGAGATGAAGTATTGGTGGATGATAAAATAGACCAACTAATACGGCATGGCTTGCTGCATTTGCTAGGCATACACCACTAAACTTCTGAATTGAAATGTGAAGTTTTAAAGGTATAATGAATATTCTGAATTCATATTATGGTTTATTATCGTAAATACAGGCCTCAGACTATTGATGATTTAGATAATACAAAAGTCAGGGAGAAAATTGTTGCTTTATTAACCAACGCAGTAAATAAAAAAACTGATATCCCGCATGCATTTCTTTTTACTGGTCCTAAAGGGTTGGGTAAGACTTCCACCGCCAGATTGATCGCTAAGGCTGTAAACTGTGAAACTAATGCATTCAGTCGCGAGTTTTCAGTAGATAGTACCCAGAAGGTAGGTAAATTATCAGACATAATTGAGCCATGTAATAAGTGTAGCCAATGTCTGGCTATTACTCATGGCACTAATCTGGATGTTATCGAAATTGATGCTGCTTCCAACCGTGGGATTGATGAAATTCGTGAACTGAAGGAAAAAATTAATCTTTCACCTGTACAGTCGCAAAAGAAAATATATATCATCGATGAAGTCCACATGTTAACCCCGGAAGCATTTAATGCGCTTTTAAAAACATTAGAAGAACCTCCGTCGCATGCTCTGTTTGTACTTTGTACAACCGAAGCGCAAAAAATACCTCCCACCATTATTTCACGTTGTTTTCATTTACTATTTACTCCGGCAACGCCGGAAGAATTAAAGCGGTCTTTGCAGCGTATCATTGACGCAGAGAAGATTAAGATAGATAAACAGGCAGTGGATTTGATTGCCAAATATGCGGATGGAGGGTTTCGTGATGGAACTAAATTGTTGGAAGAGGCGGTAGCTTTGTCAGGTGAGAAAGGTGTTACCGTTGATTTACTGGAAAACAAATTGCATATTGGCGGAATTGTAAAATCAAGTAAAGAATTTTTAAGATTACTTAAGGAAAGAGATACTAAGAGGGCTCTGGAATTTATTGAGAGATTGATTCAAGAAAAAAATGATCTTTCCTATTTTACTCAGGAACTACTAAGCTTACTGCATGAAAAGTTTTTACTTATTATAGAGTCGGATAGAGATAAAAGTTCAGATGATTTTTCTCTGGAGGATATTAAAGAGCTGGTCTATCTTTTCGGACAAGCATATAATGAGATAAAATCGGCATATTTACCTCAATTGCCTCTGGAACTGGCGGTGGTGGAGTGGAGCCAAACAACAAATTCAAACTCCCAGCACTCAGGAGAGACGGTGAAGATTGAAGAAGTAACTGAGAAGAGAAATATACGACTGGAAGATAAAACTTTCGATAAAAAGATCAACAAAGAGGAGGAGATTACGGTTTCACATCTTCGCAAACAGGTAGGTGCAATGGCGAAAATAAAGGCGTTGTATGGAGAAGATGCAGTAGTTAAAACAAAACCGGTTGAAGAAAATAATATCATTACTCATTCTGTAAGTCTTTTACATTTTTCAGCCAGTGATGAGATTACACCGCAGTGGCTGGACTTGTTTTGGAAAAGCATTATCTCCGAGATGAAAAGCTATAACCACACTATCGCGGGAGTATTGCGCAGCTGCAAAATTAAAGATTTTGACCGTAAAACTTTAATTATCGAAGCAGCCTACAAGTTTCATAAAGATAAACTAGGAGAGGACAAAACTCTTACCGCTCTGGAGAATGTGTGTAAGAGTCTTTTAGGAGGACCCGTGGTGATAAGCATTGTACTTCGGGCTAATTGAGACTATTTAGTTTTGACTGTTAAGCAAGACAGAATATACTATTAGATGATATAATATAATAGACTGAAAGGTGGTGATTTTTTAATTATGAATAATCCATTCGCGCAAATCGGAGAACTTAAAAAGATGCGTGATCAGGCTATGCAAATTCAGCGTTTACTGCAGGCCAAGACTATTGACGTGCATAAAAACGGTGTGGATGTCATCATTTCCGGTGATCAGAAAATTAAAGAAATCCATACAAACAATCGTTCTGATAAGGATATTTTAGAAGCCGTAAATGAGGCAGTAAAAAAATCACAGGAAGTAGCAGCTAAGGAATTACAATCCATGAGTGGTGGTCTTGGTGGTCTACTGGGTGGCATGGGTAAGTAATATATTTACTCTTGATTATCTTATAGTGTTGATGTTTAGCTTTCTTTTTGTTATAATCTTTTCGTGGAAAGAAAAAATAATTTGCTAAGTTCTGATAACGCTTCTTTTGTGGAGTTTTTGCACTTGGGTGGAGTTAATCCTGAAGTAATCAGCCGGCTATAGAATAATCAGATTAGTGTGAGGGAAGTATTCACCGGACATTTGCCAACAAATGGACAATTATTTCTAAGGACTGGTCTAATCAGAAGATTTGAAAATGATGGAACACTACCGGCTACCCGTGCGTTTTTGGGTGAGGCAATTAATACGCAATTAGCTTCTCTGACACAGTCTTTGCCTCGCAGAGAAAAACGTAATTTTCAAGCTTACTTAAGACGTTTAAGAAAAGGTTCACTGGGCATTTTAGCTGATCTTTTAGTTGGATCGAGGGGAGTGGTACAAATTCCGGTTGGACAGGAGGTAAAAATTGTGGCCCCTCTGGGAGATACTTTTACCCTGTCTGATGAACAAATCAAAGCATACGTCGGTAAAATGGAAGATAGTGAGCAGTGGCTGAGTCAAGTCAGATCTAATCAGGCAGATTTAGCTTCGAAATTTATTAATCTAAATATTAGTTTGCTACATGGCTAATTTCAACCGGCATAGTGGTTTTATTCTAAGAATAATAGTAAAATAGAAGAGAATAATCCATGAAGATTGTCACTGGTTCTTCAAATACAGATCTAGCAGAGAAGATAGCCAAGCAGTTGGGGTTAGAATTGACTCCGTTGGAAACTTTTATTTTCCCCGATGGTGAAAGAAGAATTAGAGTGTTAGACAATGTTTTAGAAGATGACTGTATTGTTGTACAGCCGACCAGCCCTAATGTAGATACCAATTATATCGAGCTATTTCTGATTGTGGATGCACTGAAGCGTAATGGAGCCAGAGATATCACCGTTATTATGCCCTATATGGGCTATCAGCGACAGGATCATCAGTTTCGCGACGGAGAATGTGTATCTTTGGAGGTAATGATCAAAGCAGTTGAATCTCTGGGTGCTGATAAGATTATCACTTTTGATATGCATTCAATTCGAATTCCGGATTTATTTCATATCCCGATTAAGCATCTGTCAGCCATTCCCATATTTGCTCAAACAATTCGTAAGAATGGGTGGGAAAATGATGATACTATTTTGATTTCCCCTGACATGGGAGGGATTAACAGGATCAAATTGTTGTCTGAAGCATTGGATAATATGCCTTATGCTAATGTTGTTAAAAATCGGGATTTAGCCACAGGAAAAGTTGTGGCAGCAGATGTTGATTGCGAATCAAGTACCTGGAAGAAAAAAAGCTTTGAAGGGAAAAGACTGATCTTGGTGGATGATATGATTTCCAGCGGTCATACGATTGATGAAGCCGGGAAGTTATTAAAAAAATTGGATGCCGGAGATATGTATACTTTTGTTACCCATGCTATCTTCTCATCAGAAGCCCCCCAGATTTTGCAGAATTCTGCGATGGAGAATATTTATGTTACCGATAGTGTTTTTGTGCCAAAAGTAAAACAGTTTGCCAAGTTGAAAGTGGTCTCGATTGCCAAAAAAGTGGGAGAAGAGATAAAAAGTTAAATGTTATTAAAACTTAACCAGTCTTCTGAAAACTTCTGAGTGAAAGAGTTAGTTGACAAAGGATAATGTTTCTGTCAATTTATAAGCGTTTGTTATGAGAATACCTAAAGCCATACAAAATACAATTGAAGCATTTGAAAGATTGCCCGGTGTGGGACCTAAATCAGCTCAAAGACTGACATATTATCTTTTGCATGTTCCACAAGGTGAGTTGGATAAGTTTGCCCTGGCAGTACAAAACCTGCGAAAAGATACCACAATTTGTTCAGTATGTTTTTTAGTTGGTGAGTCTGATCCATGTTCTATTTGTACTGATGAAGATCGTGATGATTCACTTTTATGTGTAGTGGAACAACCTTTGGATGTGTTAGCTCTGGAGAAAAGTGGTAAGTTTAAAGGCATATATCATGTTTTGCATGGTAAGATTGATCCTTTGAATAATATTGGTCCGGAGGAAATATATATTCCGCAATTAATGGGAAGATTACAGAAGGGCACCTCTTTTTTGGATAGACCAATTAAGGAAGTTATTTTGGCTACCAATCCTACTATGGAAGGTGAAGCAACGGCGATGTATATCTCAAAACAGATTAAAACAAGAGATATAGAGATGAAAGTGAGTCGTATTGGGAGAGGACTGCCCACAGGGGCGGATTTGGAATATGCTGATAGCACCACTCTTGATCAGGCTATGAATGGAAGATCGGAATACTAGTTTTAAAGCATTAATTACCAACTATTAATTTTAATATTGTAATGACCACAATAACGCTCAGTTTCAAATTAATTACAATATAATTTTTCAAAATAACGAATGTTTAGATCTCCAATTCAACTTTTAAACCTAAGTGATCTGAGAGTTTTTCTTCGACCACCTCAAAGCTATTAATTTTTAAATTCCGTGTTACAAAGACATAATCAACGGCCAAACCAGGAGGAAAGAGCTCCTCAACCCGATGGGTCTGTGCGTTTAAAGTATTTTTTATTTTATTTTCCACGGTTAAATTTCTTGCTATAGAATTAAACTTCCTTATAACCTGTGTCTGGGGCGTTACATTAAAATCTCCGGTAAGAATAAACGGAGTAGAAACAGTTTTTAAGTAGTTAAACAGAATATTGGCCTGATCAACTTTATATTGTTCATCCAGTGGGGTTATTCCCCAGGCTAAATGTGTGTTTATGATATTGAATTTTTTATTCTCATTAAGCAGGGTCAGATGCAAAGCGTTGCGGGGAAGATCTTCAAAATGATCTTTTGGCAGTTCTGAGTATTTCGCAAATGGTTTTAGCCAAACGACATTTTTATCAACTAAAGAAAATTCTGGTTTAAATAACGTGGCATTGCCAAAATATATGTCCTCGTCATTTGCTGATATGGTTTTGGTCAACTCTCCTTTAAAGCCAAGTCTTTTTTTTAATTCTTTAAAAAGATCTAAATCTGTGTGATATTTATTAAGAGTTTTAGATGATACTTCCTGTAAGTTTACAATATCAAAGTCATTTTTTTTAATATACTCTGTAAGTTCATCAAGGAATCTACCACTTTCGCAGTTAAGTTGTAAGAGCTTGAGTAACATTTTACGCATTATGCCATAGATCAAAGTAGGTGGCAAGTTTACACACTGTAGGGGTTATGGTATATTGGCGCTAATGAGAGTGAGAATTATTGTTTCAGCTTTAATTGAGAAAGATGGAAACTTTCTTTTTGGACGTAAGGCGCCGGGTGTTGGACCATATCCGGATCAATGGCTTATTATTGGCGGCGGAGTGGAGGAAACCGATGAAACACTTGAGCAAGCTCTAAGAAGAGAAGTTAAAGAAGAAACAGGACTGGAAATAACGAATTTGCAACAGGTAATGTTTGATGAAGATATACGGGAGAAAAAAGGGGAAATGATCCATATGATTTTATTGAATTATAAAGCTGATTGGTTAAGCGGTAAGCCACGGCCAGGAGATGATATTACTACTTTGCAGTGGGTTAAAAAAACAGATTTGTTAAATTTAGATATACCTGATGTTACGAAAAGATTATTGAAAAAACTGCAATTAATATAAGATTACTCTTTATCGGCAAATATTTCTTCTGATGAGGGCAGAGGGATTCTTAATGAAATGAGAGGGTTAATATCCCGTTATGAAGGAGAAAATTCTGGAAAAGTACAGTCCTAGCTGCTACAATGCTAAGGTATGGCAGATGGAGATTTTGGTAATGCAGTTTTTGAAACTTTAGCCGACGCTGGTAAGAGATCAGTGAAAGTGGCCTCCGATCAGGCTAAGCAGACAGCACAAGCTGCAATGAATCAGGTTACTGGGAGTGGGCAATATGCTAACAAAGATACTAATTCGTCGGGGGATGATGCTTCAAATAAACAGACAGAACAGAATAAGTCAAATCAGGATCCCTCAACCAAACAGAATAGTTCTTCTTCTAATCTGACAAGCAATTCTTCACAACAACAAAACCAGCAGAAGACTCCGGAAGAACAAAAAAAACTAGCCGAAACAAGAAAACAGCTGATGGAGCTGCATAGCAAAGTATATTTTGAGAAGTTGGTTAATCCTCCTAAGAAAAAAGAAGAAACGGCCCAGGAGAAAAATGAGCGGGAAGAGCAGGAGAAAATTCAGGTTGAGAATAAAAAGTTTGAGGAAGAAGAGAAGAAAAAACCAGTTAAACCTCCACAGACATCTGAACGTCGTGCTGGTATGGGGGTAGGAGGCTAGAAAGATAATGAGTGGAGACTTAATTTAACACTTTTTTAGGTCATCCGGCTATTGCTTGTAGAAATGTTTTGTCAACTTCATGGAAATTGTTTTAATATTAATTGGAATAGGATTGATAGCTGGTGCTTTTTATAGCGCTTGGTTGATGTGGAAAATACTTGAAGATGTAGAAAAAAAGAAGAAAGAAAAAAAATAATGCAGATTCACTGTTTAATTTTCAGTAGGTTAAATTATAGATAAAATAAAAACATATATTATGCCCGAAAGACTTAGAAATAATCATAATCATCAGGAAACTTCTGAAGCAGCAAATCCTACAGAAGAACATCAGGAACAGACTATCAATTTAGCGTCTCTTACACCTGAGCAGCTTTTTGAGCGGTTAGCTACTCAACATTCACTAATCTTGCCTCAGGATCAAAGGAGTGATTACGTAAGAGAAATAATGGATGATTTTAGGAGGGGAAACCCCGAGAATAAACACAGGCTTTTGAGGGAGCTCTCTCAAGCTATTAGTCCTCAGCTATCTACGCTAGGTACGACACCAGAGGATAAGCCGGTTGAAAAGGTTGTTCCACCACCTATACCTGCTGTGAAGGTAGATGCAACTATTTTCAATGAGGAAAAACCAGCCAACAACAAAGAAGACGTTATTATATATAAAAAGCCAAACCTGGCAAAACGAGCATTATATAAAGTTGCTCGGCCTGTTTATCTAGCATATTCGGGTATCAGAACTGCTTTCAATAAGACAAGGAAGTTTTTACATCTGCAACCTCTCGTGCAGCATGGTCATCATTGACTTTCCAAGTTTATCAATTCACGCTATAATGCATGCATGACTTCACCTGATTATAGTAGGCCTAATTTGAAAGTTATTCGTCCTGTAAGATTAACAATTAATTCGCTACCTGATGGTAGTAATTGCTTTTCATTGGAGAACCCTTTTACTGGTGAGGCAGCTAGTGTTAATGAGGAGATTAAATTTGGTAAAAAAAGTAAAGGTCTAAAGAAAGTTACAGGAGGGGAAGTTCTTTCAGTTTCATATCTTACTGTTATTAAAGGGGATAAATAAATATATGCTTAAATTATACAATTCACTAACTAGAGAAATTGAGGAGTTTGTTCCAATTAATTCTGATATTGTTGGTATGTATACCTGTGGTCCTACTGTATATAACTTTGCTTCAATTGGTAACTTTCGAACTTATTTTATGGCTGACTTGCTGGTACGTACATTGATTTATGATGGCTACGACGTAAAATATATAATGAATATCACAGATGTGGGTCATTTGACGGGAGATAATGCCGGTGATGCGGATACAGGGGAAGATCGTATGGAGAAAGCAGCTTCAAGAGAAAATAAGACTGCATGGGAAGTGGCGCAGTTTTATACAGAACAGTTTCTAGAGGATTTTGAAGCTTTAAACCTGACTTCACCTGAGATTTTTGCTAAAGCCACTGATCATATCCAGGAGCAGATTGCTCTGGTTAAGCGTCTGGAAAACAAAGGCTTAACCTATCAAATTAGCGACGGAATATATTTTGATACTAGTAAGTTTCCCAAATATGGTGAAATGTCCAATTTAGATGAGATAAAAGAAGGAGCCAGGGTTGAAGTCAATCCCGAGAAGAGAAATTCACGAGATTTTGCTCTCTGGAAATTCAGTTATCCTGATGGGGTAAGTATGGATGAATATCAGCAGGAACTGCGAGATTCGGGTGTGGAAAAGACCATTTTGCAACGCCAAATGGAGTGGGAAAGTCCGTGGGGAGTAGGTTTTCCTGGCTGGCATATTGAGTGTTCGGCGATGAGTATGAAGTATTTGGGAGATAGTTTTGATATACATACCGGTGGTATAGATTTGAGATCTACTCATCATCCAAATGAAATTGCCCAAGCGGAAGCGGCAACAGGCAAAAAATTCGTTAATTACTGGCTGCATGGAGCATTTATCCTGGTGCAGGGTCAGAAGATGAGTAAAAGCCTGGGAAATGTTTATCGTCTGTATGATTTGGAGAAACAGGGCTTTGAGCCTTTAGCACTGCGTTATCTTTATTTGCAGACTCATTACCGTCAGGAGATGAATTTTACGTTTCCTGCTCTGGATGCAGCGCAAAATGCTCTTAATCATCTACGCAAGGAGTGCCTTAAACTTGCCAGTTTGAGTAGATCGGTAACAGAGGAAATTAAAAAGACTGAATCGAGTGGTTCAGAAGAATATGAAGATAAGTTTGCGGAAGCAATAAATAATGATTTAAATTTACCAGAAGCCTTAAGTATAACCTGGGATATGATCAAATCAGATGCCGCAGCGTTGGATAAATACATCAGCCTTATGAATTTTGATGAAGTGTTAGGGCTGAATTTACAGGAGTATATAGAGGCAAATAAACAGGAATTGAACTTTTCGGTACCGCGTGAAGTTAAAAGTCTGGTCGAGGTACGTGAGCAACTAAGAAGTGAGAAAAAGTTCGCTCAGGCTGATCAGGTTCGTAATCAGATCAGAAATTTAGGTTTTGATATTGAAGATAGCGCAGGTGGTCCTAAGATCGTAAAAATAGAAATCCAAGAGTAGAGTAATACTCTTTTTATATTTTACACAGGAAATAGGTTATTGGTATATGAACATACCTTCCCATATTGCTATCATCCCTGACGGTAATAGGCGTTGGGCAAAGAAAAATAATCATTCGATTGCGCAAGGCCATCGTAAGGGTTATGAAGTATTTGAGCCAATTATCCAGCGTGCTGCCGAGAAAAATATTGCTTATCTTACCTTCTGGGCTTTTTCGACAGAAAATTGGAAAAGGACGCAGGAGGAGGTTGGTTTATTAATGCAACTTTTTCAGAGTGTTATTGCATCATCTTTTCTGGAAAAACTTAAGAAAAATAATGTCAAATTAAGAATTATCGGTGATTTGAGTGCTTTTCCCAATGATTTAATACTA
The DNA here is from genome assembly GCA_027459725.1 of Candidatus Levyibacteriota bacterium. Taxonomy (GTDB): domain Bacteria; phylum Patescibacteriota; class Microgenomatia; order Levybacterales; family UBA12049; genus DAIDHK01. Next base: position 3,569 of record DAIDHK010000013.1, on the reverse strand, counting down.
GCAATACAAAAATCTGTAGAAGAAACAAAAGAAAACGATAGAATTACGGTTTGTATAGGATTGAATTATGGAGGAAGGGATGAAATTATTCGTGCAATAAACAGAGTTTTATCTCAGAAGCATTCAACATTATCTCAGAGCGAGTTTGCTGATCATTTGGATACTGCTGGTATCCCAGATCCTGATTTGATAATTCGAACGGGGGGAGAACAACGTTTAAGTGGGCTTATGCCATGGCAGAGCGTGTATGCTGAGCTATATTTCACTGATCTTTTATGGCCAGAGTTTACGCCGGATGAGTTTGATAAAGCTGTGGATTGGTTTACAGATAGAGAACGACGAATGGGGAAATAGTACAGGTTATATATTCCTTAATGTTTTTAATTGAGTCATCACTTCATCCCAATTATCCTGCTTAGCTAGTTCAGCAACAGCCTCCCATTTTTTCTTTTCCTCGTCTTGTGTGCGATTGACCATTTCGTTATAAAATTTAAGTAGAAATTCTCGTTTAAGATCTAAGGTTTTTTCTTGGATTTGTATAACTAAGGCTGGGTTTTTTCCCTGCAGAAATGCACTAATTTGCTCTTGAGTAGTACCTGGTCTAGCTATTAGCTTTTCATAAGATTCCAGATCTTCCTTATTAAGTCCTCGTTCAAGTAAATCTCCAAGAGATGAGGATAAAGCTGTCATAAATTTCATGGCGAAATCTCTTTGGGTATTCTCGGGCCAGTTTTGTCCTAAGACTAGATCAAGTAGGTCGTATTTAGCAAGAGTGGAAGATAGCATAGCTGTCTAGATTATGCTACTTTTGGTTGCGTATTAGCAACTACGAAGTTTAATCCCTGCAAGAAATTAAGTTCTGATTGGGTTAATTTACTCCAATCAAATTGATTAGCATAATAACCAGCTTTTAAGAGAATTTTTCTTAAGGCATTTTGATCAGGTGTACGCAAATTAACCCAATTTTGACTGACAAATTCTCGCATGGATGCCAAGAAAGAAGCAGGTTGCATCTGACTGAATTGATACAACGAATCAATAGTTCCCTTGGCTGAATCTTGTACAAAAGGTGCCATGTAGGTTATATTCTCAGCACCAGGACGTGTCGCATTTAATAAATCTACATTTAATCCTTTGACATTGCCAAACAGGGTCGAGGGGTTTCTCATCTCAATTTGTGCGCGTAAATTTGCAACGCCATTATTGTAGATTGAATTATCTAGTTGTTCTGATAACGGATTACCATAGGCATCAGTCATATGATGAATAGCATCATTAGCCAACTTCAAGTTATATGTGCTGTGCGGTGAAAATCTGAAGTTTTTGTAATCAATAGAACCGTCACTGTTTAATAAGTGATCACTATTGATCTGAGCTTGGGTAAGTTCACCATTACTGACTAAATGATTTAAAAATGTTTTGCCCTCATTAGCATGGTTTTGTAGGTCATATTGAATGATGTCCTGTTTCATTATTCCTTCTGAGTAACCTTTGACACTATAGTGATCAAGAGATGGTCGTGTTACGACATGACCATTATTTATAGACTCCATGCCAGGTTGTAAGTTTACATGATGATCACCAGAAAGTTGGGGACCTTGATTAAAAGGAAGTCCTTTCCACCAACCTCCAATTTTGTCAGTGAGATCATGTGCGGCATTACCGATTTTGTCACCAGCAAACATGAAGAGTTCAGCAAATGCAGCAGCTTTTAAGCCCGCAAATACCGCGTTTACTCCAACAGCAGCAACAGCACGTCGGCGTTGGGAAGTTAAAATCTGTTCTACAACTACTCTCTTAGCAGTATCATTCAATCCATTCCAAGCTGTATCAACATTATTTCTCAAAGTGGTTAAATTACCATCATCTACACCATTTCTGGTTCTGTTTAATGCTCCTAGATTTTGAGTAGTATCAAGCGCGATTAAGTAGCGAAGGTTATCCCTGACATAATTTATCTGTTCTTGAGCAGTAGCAGTAGCCGCAATTGGAGTAAGCGCGTTTTCACGATCCTGGTTCCAGCGAATACCTAGGATCATTCTTTCCATAATAGCAATTTCAGGACGATGAGTCATTAAATCAGATCTTTTCTTTTCCAGTCTGGCGTGGAGGGTATTAGCGTTGCCGCCTCTCCAAAGTTCTAGTCCAGAACGAGCACCTGATAATACTCCTGCGGAAATACCGGATACGACGGGAACTGAAGCGCCGGTTACCAATCTGAAAACATTTTTTCCAATAACTGTTCCAGCGGCGGCCAAAGCGGCAATACCATTGTTTCTAAATCTACTAGGAAGGATTGTATTTGGATTCATATCCATATTGCCTGTATCGGGATTACGTGAGGGGGCTGCTAAATTAAAATCACTGAAAGTAGCAACCACGTCATTGGCAGTAGTAGCAGTTGTTGGTAAATTTTCTATAGCTGTAAGACGAGTCGCGTGCTCAGGTCTTGAGCGAAATGATCTAAAACGTTCCCACATAGTTAGAAGATTATATGATAGCTTATAGGACTTGTCAAGAGAGGGAATAGGCCTGTATTAAGTTAAAAATGAGCTTATACAGCCTTAGAGTAGCAATATAGATATGTATGTTATAGTATATTGACAAAAACTATAAGACATGATAGGTTATATCTGTCCTATTCGACACAGCGGCGTTTGCGCTGCTGTTGTTCGGAAAAGACACTTATTAATTCTAGCTCTGAAAGGAGCAGGAGATGTCAATATTCGACGAGTTCGCCAGTACCCGAAAGGGACTGGCTAAAAAGTTTGCATCCATCCCCGTGGAAGGGATGGAGGGCCTTCTGTCGGCTGGGGACGCCGCTTCGGCGGTGTCCCTACGGTTGACCTTTCTCCCCGAGGGAAAGGTGGCTGTTAGACCGACCCATTCTCCTGCCGAAAGGCAGGAGTGGGTCTGGGAGCTGTCTGAGGACAGCTCCCAGCTGTCGCTTCGCTCGGCGCCTGGTAGGGCGCCATACGTCGTTTCCTCGGCCAATTTGGCCGAGGATCCTTGCGCATTCCCGGCTCAAAAGGGCCGGGATCATCTCCTCTTCTACCGGCTTTCGGGCCGGTAGAAGCTCGTAGGGCTAGATTTGGGCGCCGCATTTACGCGGACAGCTGTCCGTAGCGGCGCCCATTTTCTTAAAACCTCCTTTAACCTCTAAGCTATATACCTGAAGCATTAACATAGTTCAAATTTAAATCTGCCTGTATAAACCGCCTAATAGAATCCCTTAGACTAAATGTGGCTTTGCTTTGAAGCTAAGTGTTAACAACTTAAGATTGAGTAAATGAAGAAAAAAGAAGAAATTTTAGTGGATTATGCCCAGATAGTGGAATTCTACATAAGAACCTATAATCAGTAGGAAGAGTAGAATCCCGAAGAAAAAATAATACATAAATTTAAGATCAGATTGTAGTATAAAACACATATTGGCATGAGGCAAGCCTGGGTTTGGATTTGTCTATTTGAACTTTGAGGTGTTTGTGTCTATTTAACAACTCCTTACTTAAATCCCCGACCGTAAGGTCGAGGGATGGAGTATTCCCTGCACCTTTTTTGCGGTAGAA
>DAIDHK010000012.1 GCA_027459725.1 Candidatus Levyibacteriota bacterium | reverse complement strand
TTCTACAATCAAGACAAACTATCCTAGAGTAATACCAAAGAGGCCTAAAATGTCAACACGTTTGTTTAATTAAGCCAATTATCTTAACATTACCCTTTTTTTTAAAAGAATATGTTGTATGGCACTTAAATATTAATCTGGGTTTATAGTCCTTATGTTCTGCTAGCGCGTAGAGCGTTTAAAATCACAGCCACATCAATTGCTTCTTGTAGTCCTGCACCGATGATAGGTGGAATAAAACCAAATGCAGCAATTATCATGCCCAATATGCTCAATCCGATTCCCCAGCGAATACTTTGGAGAGCAATATTAATCGTTTTGTGGGCAATAACTATAGTCTGTTCAGTAAGACTGAAATCTCCCCCTAGAAGTACCACGTCCGCAGCTTCGGAGGCAGCAGTTTGTTCTTCGTTACTAAATACCATTCCCACATCTGCTTTTGCCAAGGCAGGTGCGTCGTTAATACCATCTCCAAGCATTGCAACAGTTTTATTATTTTTCTGCAATTTCTCCACACCTAGCTCTTTGTCTTCGGGTTTCATCTCGGCTTGAATGTTAACGGGAGTATTTAACATCTTGGCGATTCTTTCCGCTTCGGCTTTTTTATCACCTGTAAAGATATGTAATTCCAGTTTATTTGCTAAACTGGCAATACTTTCTCGGGAAGACTGTTTGATTTCATCAATTAATATAATAGAAGCCAGCCCTTTATCCTCTTCTAAAAGTTCAATGGCTATGCCTTCACCCGAATAATTTTTATCACGAGTTAATGAATATTGTTTGGCATTAATAGTGGCAGAAATACCCTTACCTACTTTTTCTTGAATGTGGGTGGCAACTAATTTTTTGGCTTTATGTTCATTAGCGTAATTGACGATGGATTTTGCCAATGGGTGAAGAGAATTTCTCTCAATCGCAGCTGCAATGCCTAGCGCTTCAGATATGCTTATGGTCTTTTTCTTTAAGATTAGTTGAGTTACTTGGGGTTTGCCAAGCGTAATCGTGCCTGTTTTATCAAACACCATCGTGTTTACTTTGGACAACGTTTCTAAACTTGATAATCTTTTAATGATGATCCTTTTTCTGGCTGCTGCATTCATTCCTCCAATTAAAGCAATAGGTGTAGCAATTATCAGTGGGCAAGGAGTAGCAATTACGAGTACAGCGAGTGCTCCTGGTAGCCCACCGGCAATATTAAAGCCAATCACGGCAATGACAAGAGTGACAATTGTAAAGTATGTACTGTAACGGTCGGCTAGACGCACTAAGGGTGCTTTCTCATTTTGCGCTGTTTGTACCATCAGCAAGATTTTACGGTAGGTAGAGTCTTTCTCTACCTTGTTGACTGTTATGATGATAGCTTCACCAGTGTTGACTGTACCAGATCGGATGAGATCATTTTTTACTTTTTCTATCGGGTATGGCTCACCAGTTAAAGAAGATTCGTCCAATTCGCCGTTCTCTGAATCGAGTACACCATCCAGAGGGATGACTTCTCCTTTTCGCACAAAGATCTTTTGGCCAACTTCAACCTTACCTAAATGCAACTTGTCCCCAGGTTTATTTTTTTCGTAAAGAGTAACTGTTTGAGGGATACGTTTAGCCAGCAAAGAAAGCGATTTTTTAGCTTGTGATACTCCAAAATCCTCTAGGTTACGACCACTGGAGATCATCAAAGCTATGACGGCGCAAACCAGGAATTCTCCTGTGATAAAGGAGACGATAATAGCTAAAGCGGCGATATAGTCAAGGGCGTATTGTCGTCTGCGTAGGGATTCATATATTTCCCCAAAAAGCCTATAACTGCCGACGACTATTCCTAATAAGATGATTCCCAAGGCCCATAGATATGCCTGAACTAAAAAAAACAGGCCATAAAGAACTATACAGGCCAGAACTATAAATGGTTCGCGAAATGCGCTTATTACAGATAGGTATTTCTTCATTGTGATACTATTTTACTTGATTTGTCCTTTTTAAACAAAGAAGAGTATGGATAGGCGGGAATATTAACAGTGATTTTGAGGATTGAATACTTTAATAAAATTTATTACAGATGAGAAAGTATTCAATTTTATGGCTTCTTTTGCAGTAAAGAATTTTAAATCTATACATTCATTGGAAGGTATAAAGTTAAGATTCTTGACTTTGGTTTCAAAGAGAATGTTTGCTTTCCAGTGAATATTGTCGGTACTTCCGGTTACCAGATAGCAGGGAGTTGTCTTTATCTCAGTTACTATTAAGCCTGTTTCTTCTAGCATTTCCCGTTTTATACAATCCACAGGTGTTTCTCCAAATTCCAAACCTCCTCCTGGTAGCTCCCATTTACCATTAGCTTCTTTTAAGAGTAAGAATTTTTGTTTGCTGTCTAAAATTAATGCTTTAATACTTAGACGGTAATAATTATCCTGTATATTCATGGCCATTGGTGCTTGTATATATGTCTTAATCAGCAAATTCGGATAAAAGGAAGGATACGTAAAGATATTTATCAATATTTGCAGATAAATCTTTAGGACTCATTACGTGAAGTTTTTTACCTAATTCTGCGAGTTCTAATAATGCTTGTCCAGCATTCCCTGTGTTTACCCTTTTTCTAATACCGTCATCTAGCGCTTCACGGATTATCTGAGCTTTTGGTTTTTTTTCTCGTTTGGCTACAAGGTCTAACGTTTGGCTTAATTGTTGAGGAAGATATACCTGTGTTCGTATCATATGTCTAATGTATAACATACGTTGAATAATTTTATCAAGTTTTATATGCCTTTTTAGCCTTAGAGGGGGGGTGTAGGCGAGTTAGAACTTTTTACACATAACATTGTGTTTGCCAATAGTAGTATATATATCATTATTTGTGTATAAGGCTCAGTTATGAGGTAAAGGTATATATTTATTCATAGTGTTAGTGTTCTGCAGCTACTAATTTAACATCTCCATACTTAGGACACCTCCAAGAATCTACTTTTATACTTAAAACACCAAAACCAACGCACACTGTTGTCACTAAATGAACAGCATTACCAGAAAGCCCAAGAGCACAGGGCTTCAGCCCAGACCATCTGCATTTATAGTGCCTTTTTAAAATTGACTGTACATCATACATAGCTTATTATGAATTTATAAATGAGCGAAGGTACACAAATAGAGCAAGGAGAAACTATCATAAAACATGGGACAGACGACCCAGAAGTATTAGATCGACGATTTGCTGCTGATCTTAATCCCCCCGATATAAGTGAAGGCACAGGCATACAAGGAAGAACAAGCCAAATAAGAGATGAGATACAAAAAGTTGGTACTTCTACCTTTGTTGATGTAGAGCCACATCCTAGGGTATCTGAAACAGTAAGAGTGCCACTGATTAAAAATTCTAACAGATTATTAATTCTTCTCTCCAAACCAATTGAACAAGTTAGAACTTACATGGACCTAGTTAGATTACGACCGTATCACAGTCCAGTAGAGGAGACAAGGTTAGGTATACAAGAGCTGGATTTTAGGCTAGAAGATTATTATAAGAAATTAAATGAACTTATGGGATCAGCCAATTTACAAAGCCAACAGGTTGGAGAAGTAGAATATAAAGGAAAAAAATATTCGATGTATAACATTTCGCGAGTATTTGACTCTTCCTTTCCTACAATGTCAGTTGTAACTGCGATACATGGTAACGAGCAAGCTCCCTTACTGGCTAGTTTACAACTTTTAAGAGAGTTAGCTGATAATAGTTCTGCTTTCGCTGGAGTTAACATAAACGTAATTACTCCTGCAAATCCCATTGGAGCAGATTACAACTCTCGTTATAATGGACAGGGCTATGATATAAATAGAGATTTCGTTCGATTTCATACTCCTGAGGCAAGAATAATTCGGGATACATTAAATTTAACTAAACCAGATATAGTTATAACTAACCATGAGGCTGCTCGTCCTAAAACCTTTGTGGGGGGACTAATGATCTCTGATTCAATAAAAGATGCTGTTTTGAGTGAGCTTAGAAGACAAAATATTACTTTAGGCAGAAGCGGTTTTCTGGGTATACCTCTAGAAGAAGAAGGTTACCTGCAATTCGGTAAAGCATTTAAAACAGCCAATGCTTTAGGTAGTTTGTTTGATACAGCTACTTTGGAATGGTATGTTTCTCGTAATCATATCCCTTCAATTACTATTGAAACATCCTGTCTTTCATCAGATCAAGAAATGAGAGTTAATGGCCAATTAGCTGTCATAAGTGGAATTGTCTCTTCTATAGGAAAAATATAAACAAGTATGCACTTATTTAAAACTGAATTTTGTAAATATGAGTGCGGAGAGGGCGAGATTCGAACTCGCGAATCCTTGCGGATCGGCGGTTTAGTAAACCGCTGCACTCGACCACTATGCGACCTCTCCGGGTTGATAGGAAGTAATAGTAGATTAATGAACGGTATAGGTAATTATCCTTAAATCTAAAATCTACAACTCTTATCAATATTGAATTTTACTATGAAACAGGGGTAAGAAGCAATGTTGTGCGATTATTTTTTGAGGAGAGTGGAGTTTATAGCTCGCTAAGCACGGAGGTGTCTTTGCCTCGATCTGATACATACTCCAGATATCTCTCCGTGGTAGACAGTCTCTTATGACCCAGGATTTTGGAGAGTAGAACCAAAGAGACTCCATGTTTGAGATGGTGTACAACAAAAGTGTGACGCAAATCATTGACTTTGGCATCTTCAATACCAGCGAGCCGGAAGTAGCGTTCAATGGCTGTGCGAATATTGCGAACTAAGAATGGTTTGCCGGATTTGGTAATAAAAATATGATTATTTTCTACTTGTGGACGGACTTTTAAATAACGATTCAAGGCTTCACGGGCTGGTTTATTAAGAGGAACTACGCGTTCTTCATGCTTTTCAAAGGGTCGAATAAGCAGACCCTCATCACGCATATCTTCTAACTTCAGCATGGCTAATTCCCCAATACGGATACCGGTTTGTAATAATAACTCAATGACAGCATACATACGTGGATCATTCTTTGATGCATCTCTAAGGGCGCGATATTCAGTAGGTTTTAAGATACGAGGGGCTGCTAACTCATAGTGTGGATGAGAAACTAACAGAGAAGGATCATCTGTGATATACTCATTTACTTTGAGAAAGCGATAAAAAGTGCGTGTAGAATTAAGTTTTCTTGATACAGACTTTGGTGTATATCCCTTTTCTGTCATTTTAGCCAGAAATGCTTGAAGATCATCTTTACCGATCTCATGAACTTGATGTTTTTGCATTTCTTCAAGGAAAGTGGCGAGCTGATCAATGTCTTTACCGTATGCTAAAATGGTAGCACTGGAATGTTTTTTTTCACGCAGGAAGTCAGTAAATGCTTTATGTGCGTCACGAACACTGATTTGCTTCATATTGTGAAGCCCATAATATCAATAATTTGAGCGTAAGTCAAGCACGAAAAGCATAATCATTCTAAATATGAAGAGAATACTCTTTTTTTTCACAGTAATTATTTGTTTGGTTATTATTAACAATCTGACTCATTCGATTATACAAACATGGCAACAACGCAGGTATCTTATCGAGGCACAAAATAGTCTCAAACAGGAACAAAAAAGACATAATCAACTAGAAACGCAATTAAAAAAAGTTTCTCAACCGCAATTCGTGCGGGAGCAGGCGAGAGATAAGCTGCTATTAGTGAAACCAAATGAGAGCTTAGTTCTAATTCCTAGTGGAACTTTGAGTCCTAGTGATGCAAATCAATCAACTCAAATTCAATCATCACAGTCCAACTGGCAACAGTGGTGGAATTATTTTTTTGGTAATTAAGTTGATTCTTGATAACTATTTACTACCACGCATAGAAATTCGTACGATTAGTGTTAGACATAATCCTGAAAGGCAGCGTAGGGCGAATTAGTGGCCTCATGATTTTTTTCCTAGGACTACGGATATTCCTCCAAGGTAAGCTGTAGCTGCAGTAGCTGGTATCCACGATACAATGAAAGCTTCAATGCAGGCAAGCGCGGTGGAAATCTTTAGCTCTAGACCCAGGAGAGTAGGATATTATAGTAATCCTGACTGGTATAGAGACGAAGCAAGTAGATGACAGGGGGAATTTAGGGATAGAGTTCATGGTTCACAAGTAAAAATGTAGAATTTACTCAATCATTTTTATGAAGGACCATGGCAGTTTTGTCGTGATTGTACTCAAGATTTAGCAAGAATGAGAGATTTGTATGCACCGTTGCCTTAAGTAGAAGTTTAACTGAAATGTGTTGCGGGGTCAGGAGTTGAACCTGACCAAAAGGATTATGAGCCCTTTATGCACCGTACATTACCCCGCACGTTTTGTCTTAAGATACACCCACAAGTCATTATAACAGTTTGCCTTGAGCGTGGTCAACCTGATACAATTATGATCATCATTGATCATGAGTTTTTTAGTCCGAGACGAAAGGTACTGGACTAATGAAGAATTTGCCAGGGTAGCTCAGTGGTTAGAGCACTGCATTCATAACGCAGCGGTCATGGGTTCGAATCTCATCCCTGGTACAGATTTAAATCTAAATCTCCAGGTGTAAATCATAGACTCTATTAGTTCTAGTTTATTGGTTGAGAGTTTTAACTTGAGGAGTAAGAGAAGGGTTGGGAGTCGGGGCTTTGGTTGTACTCTTGCCAGTTTGGATAGTCTGGCTGGCTATTTGATCTATAGTCTTTTGAAATGCTCCTGATTTTATCGAATAAGAGATGCCAAAGCTGATTAATACAATTAATAACACAGTTAAGATCCATCCCGCGATAGCTACTCCCCATAACCACCTCTTAGAGATGGTTTTTTCTTCATCCGTGAGTTGAGCGGCTTGTTGATAGAGCAGATATATATAACAGATCGCATACCAAGAGAAGAGTATCTCAAAAATGGCGGAGATCCAGTCGATAACTGAGGACTGGACAAACTGTAAAATGTTAAGCATTAAGATAAGGATCACATAAGCCAGAAGTAAGCTGCCCAAGCGAAGAGCAACTGATTTAAAATGGCTGATACCTACAACGTAACTCCGTTTTATAGCCGCAAGATTCTTTTTACCTAAGAAGATTAATTCTGAGAATGAAAACACAAAAAATACGGATAAGAAGAATATGATTCCGGAGGCCATTGAAGGTAGAACGAAAAGTACAAACACACCCATGTTTAGAACTGTGAGTAACAAGCCGGTGGTAATGGCTGGTTTTATGTAGGTAGGACTTTCTGAAAAGATTTTTTTAAACGGGATTCCTTCATCTTCTTTGATAGATAGTAACATCCAGGTGATACTCACAGAGCCAATAATAATCAGTCCTACAATCAGAAGTAGAAATAGTACTACAGCAGCTGGTATTAAAGTGGGTAGAAGTTGTACAGCTGAAACAGTAGGGTGTGGTTGTAAAAGAGGATTTAGGATTGGCCTAATCACAAAGGCTACTAATGTAAAGAAAGCTATATAAAAAACTATCAGAATAGCAAAGTTTATCAGCGTGAAGAGAAAAAAACGGTTTATTCGACTTGTGAGGAGATACCAGCTGTCGCTAAAAAGAGAACTTATTGATGGGAAAAGGTATGGTTTATTATTTGTATAAGTTTTACTTCGTTTTAAAATCATCTTATTTAACTCCTTCTATACTGAGCAATTTATTTCTGAAAGTCAAGACATTCAGTATTATAGCAAGAAAGAGCAAAATAGGATATTGAGAGAAGTAATTTTTTGCTACTGAACGTTTTGATTATATTTCTGCAGCATCTGTTTTTGCATTTGCGAGCCTGTTTCTCTTGTTATTGTGGTTGAGTATTGTTATCAATGGTCGGAGCAGTGGTGGGGTAACCGTAAGTGTTCACAGCTCCAGCAGCCGGTGTTAGATAGTTGATATTTATATTGTTTTGTACGGTTGGAGTAGGAGTACTTGAATGACTATATGACTGTAGAAACTTTTGTAGGACACCAGATTTGACCAGATTAGTTAAGCCCGTCACTAACATAAACATAATAATAATAATAAAAATAATCCATCCCAGAGTTGAAATTATCCATATCCACACAAGAGAGGTCGGCTTTGAAAAGTCCGTTTGTGCCCTGGCTTGTTGATAAAGAGTGAAAAAATAAACAATTTGATACCAACTAAAGAGAATTGCGATAATTATCCATACAAGTGTCAATACAGGATTGTTATGTACTATCTGTTCGGCTAAGAAGGAAACCACTAAGTTTATAACTATCATCAAAACTGCCCGGATAAAAGTTTCACCAAAGTGACTGGTAGCGATAGCATAACTGCGTTTAAAGGCATTAATACCTCTCTGATTATCACAAACTACTTCAAAACTCATAAACATAAAGAAGTAGGCAAACAAAATGGCAGGTATGATAAAAAAGAATAATCCTCCGATAGAAAAAAAGAAACTTAATACTCCCACGACAAAGAGAGGAATAATAAAACCAAAACCTTTACTAAAAATCGAAGAGAAGCCTGTTTCTTTAGGCTCATTCAGTGCAAGTAAAAGCCATGCATTATAAACAGAGTTAACGATAATACTGACTATTAAGAAAATTACTACTAAAAAAGTTATCACACCAATAACGGTTGAAGGATTAATGTTAGTGGTATGTCCCGTCATTAAAGCAGATCCTAGATTAGTTACTAAGACAATAACAAATGCAAGGACAAGTCCTACACCTATTATTAATAAATTGAAGAGAATAGAAGTAATAGTAAGCAGAAAAAATCTCCCCAGACGAGTAATGAACAAATTCCAGCTGTCAGAGAAAAGACTGCTGATAGTTGGAAAAATAGGATTGGTATTCTGCATATTTCTGAGTTAATGCTGAATTTATCATGAAACTTTTTTTTGCCTTTGTCAATGGCGATAGGTATAATATCAGAGTATTAAGATAATTTATGCGAATAGAAGAATTACAAAATAAAAAAGTTGCTATACTCGGTTTGGGAGTAGAAGGAATATCTACGGTTAATTATCTAGTCAAGCATGGTATTACACCTGTTGTATTGGATGAACAATTGACACTAGATAATCTTTCAATTCAGACATTAAAAGAGAAGGGGATTAAATTTTTATTAGGCTGTGATGTGTTTGCAAAGTTAACTGACTATGATGTGATTTTTCGTAGTCCAGGTATCTCTCCATTTCGTGAAGAATTAGTTGAATTTAAAAAAAAGGGTGGGGTATTGACTTCTCATACACAATTATTTTTCGACTTATGTCCAGTTGAAATTATCGGGGTAACTGGTACCAAGGGTAAAGGAACTACATCCACTCTGATCTATGAAATGTTAATAAAAGAAGGTATATCTGCGTACCTAGGAGGGAACATAGGAAAGCCCCCTTTAGACTTTTTGGATAAACTAGATGAACAATCTAAAGTTATACTTGAATTATCCAGTTTTCAATTGATAGACCTGACAAGAAGCCCTCACATTGCTGTGATATTGATGATTACAAGTGAGCATCTGGATTATCATAAAGATGTTTATGAATATATTGATGCCAAGAGAAATATTCTTCGTCATCAACAAGCAGATGATTATGCAGTGATCAACCGCGATTATATTGCATCCAATGAATCAGACATCTATACAGAAGCAAAAGTATTTCATGTGAGCACAGAACGTGATAGTGCCATTGGCTGTTTTGTTAAAGATAGTGCGGTACATATGGTAGGTTTGGGGGTAGATGAAGAAATAATTAAGACAGAACATATTCTCTTACCCGGAAAACATAATTTAGAAAATGTTTGTGCCGCTGTCATGGCTGCTACTTTAGCAGGTGTAAAAAGACATAACATTTCAGCAGTCCTCAAAACGTTTAAGGGTTTAAAACACCGTCTACAGTTAATACGCGAGTTAGATGGAGTGCGTTATTATGATGATTCATTCTCTACTACCCCAGAGACTGCCATTGCTGCGATGAATGCATTTGAGCGACCTGAGATATTAATTCTAGGTGGTTCAAGCAAGAATAGTGATTTTTCTGAATTAGGCAGAAATATTCGTTTAGCAAAGAATATTAGAGCAATTATTGGTATTGGATTGGAATGGGAAAGAATAAAAGAGGAGATTGGAGATGGAGTATGGGGTATGAGAGAGGATGGAAGGGAAGTATTTTTAGTGGAAGGGGCAAAAACCATGGAGCAGATTGTAAAGGCAGCTAGTGTGATTGCTCAGCCAGGTGATATAGTCCTATTGTCACCTGCATGTGCCAGTTTTGGTATGTTTAAAAACTATAAGGAGAGAGGAGAACAGTTTAGTAAAGAAGTATTAAATCTAAGTCCTAAGTCCTAATATCTAATATTTGAAGTAATCCAACTTCTTACTACACTTATATTTTTTATCTTGAATGAAATTTAGGATTTAGGATGTTGTTGGCAGGTATGAACATTAAATTTACGATCGAAAAACGTGATAAAACATCCAAAGCTAGGGTTGGTAAACTGGTGACTCCACATGGTGTGATTATGACGCCAAACTTTAATCCAGTAGGAACTCAGGCAACTGTTAAAACACTATCCTCACAAGACTTAAAGAGTATTGGCGCACAAATTGTACTCTCTAATACTTATCATCTGATGCTGCGACCTGGAGGAGAGATAATTGCTAAAATGGGTGGCTTGGGCAAGTTTATGTCCTGGGATAAACCGACGATGACTGACAGCGGAGGATTTCAAGTTTTTTCTCTAGGAGTAGCACAAAAAAAAGTTACCTGGAAAGATATACATGGTAGAAAGATAAGCAAGTTCTCCAAATCAGTTTTTCTATCACCAGCCGATACAACTATGCAATTACCGTCGGTCACAAAGACCAGAGAAGAGAAACAATTAAAAAAGCTCAAGGAAGCCAAGGTGCACGACGAAGGTGTCTGGTTTTATTCACATGTAGACGGTAAAAAATTATGGTTTGATGCACAAACTTCGATTAAAACTCAAGAACAGTTAAGTGCTGACCTTATCGTAGCTTTTGATGATCATGAATCTCCACTGTGGGACTATGAACTGACAAAATTGTCCTTGGAGAGAACGAGTCGGTGGGGACTTGAAAGTTTAAAAGCTCAAACCCGACAAGATCAATTAATGTATGGAGTAGTTCATGGAGGAATCTATGAAGATTTACGCAAGTTTTCTGCGGGATTCACTAATAAATATTTTCCCGCTGTTTCAATTGGTGGATCATATTCTTCCAAGGACGTGCTGTATCAGGTTATGGATTGGTGTGTACCGTATTTCCAGGAGGACAAACCGCGCCATATGTTAGGTATAGGAGAAGTGCAAGATTTATTTGAAGGCATTAGCCGTGGAATGGACTTTTTCGATTGTGTAGCTCCCACCAGGCGTGGTAGACACGGCAACTTATATCTTCAACCGAAAAATGGAGGACATAAAGAAAATAACTTTACGACTCAAATTACGAATACCAAATATATCCTAGATAGTAATCCGCTCGATCCGGGCTGTGAATGTTATACCTGTCAGAACTATACGCGGGCATATTTGCGTCACTTGTTTATGACTGATGAAATCTTGGGTCAACGTTTGGGATCAATCCATAATATATATTTCATAGTTCATTTAGTTGACCAAATCAGACAAGCCATTCTAGATGAAAGATTTGCGCAGATGAAGCAAGAGTGGCTGGGATAATAAAGGTATTCAATTTTTGACTGCCGATATAACAATCTCAAGAGAAGGGCAGCTGTAACCCGGTGTTTTAGTTTATATATCATTTAAAGATGAAGATTAGTATTCTCAATGTTATGTGTACAAAGATCAAAATGATAAATAATCTATGCTATACTCAGGCTATATGAAAAAGAAGGTTTATTCTGGAATTCGGGCGACTAATCGATTACACATTGGTAATTATCTAGGTGCTGTAAAGGGGATGTTGACTGTACAGGAAGACTATGACTGTATTTTCTCTGTGGTGGATTTACATGCTATTACAACTCCTTATGACACAAAGATTTTGCAGACAAATGTGAGAGAGATTATTATTGATTATTTAGCAGCTGGGTTGGATCCTAAGAAATGTTTGTTGGAAATTCAATCGCAAATACCTGAACATACAGAGTTAGCATATCTGTTGTCGACAATTTATCCAGTTTCTCGTTTAGAAGATTTACCTACCTACAAGGATAAGAAAGCACAGTACCCCAAGTATGTAAATATGGGATTACTTTTTTATCCTGTGTTAATGGCAGCTGACATTATGTTATATAAAGGTGAGTTAGTGCCGGTTGGCATTGATCAAGAGCCCCATATCGAGGTTACAAGAGAAATTGTGCGCAAGTTTAACTCTATGTTTGGTGAAACTTTTCCACAACCGCATCGATTTAACACAGAGGGGGAATATGTGCCCTCGCTAACTGGGAATGGCAAGATGAGTAAGTCAGTAGAGGGAAGTTATATAACTTTAACAGACGATCTGGAGACAATCAGAAAACGGTTGGCAAATGCCCCTACAGATAGTGGAAAAGTTGGTGGACAAATTGAACGGGATAAAGAAGGGGTGGGTGCTTTGTTTACCTTGTTATATCTTTTTACAAATAAGCAGGATGGCTCCTTAGATCATATATATGAAAAATACGAAAACGAATATCGTGATAAAACGATTCGCTATAGCCAAATGAAAGAAGAATTAGCTAATTTGATTTTTAACGAACTGCAACCTTTGCAGGAAAAACGTAAATATTTTGAAGAGCATCCTCAGGAAGTAGATGAGATTATTGCTGAAAGTCGTGAAAAATGTTTGATACGAGCTAGAGAAACCATCCAGGAAGTAAAAACCAAAATGGGACTCATCTACAGGTGAGTTTTATGTCTGTGGCTATGTTAGAATACTTACATGGTTAAGAGTGCTTCGCAAACCTTGAATGTCGCTACATATAATCTAGAAGTTTCGCGTCAGCCGGAGAGATTGATTAAAAATATTTATGAGATGGCCAAAGAAGGTGTAGATATTTTTTGTCTACAGGAAGTGGCTCCAGGGGAGGGTGAACAGTTTATTATTACTAAAGTGCTCAAACGATTAGGCAAAGATTGGCAGGCGGAATGGTCGCTTTCAGACACAACTCAACCAATGGCATTTGGCAATGCTATCATCTGGAACGAAAAAGTGCTTAAAAGAATAGGTTCTGAGATCGTGCTTCTCCCCGAAAGGAGAGAACCCCGGAGTCATGAAAAAATATTTTCGCGTATGATTGGATTTACTGGTAAATTGATTATTCGTCGTGGTTTAGTGATAGATTTTATGTTAAATAAACAAAAGATTAGAGTATGTTCTGTACATGCTGATTTATTAGGGGGTGCTTCACACCGTAAACGTCAAGTCAGGTTTTTACTTGATCATCTAAAGACACTTTCTATGGTCGAATGTACCGTGATAGCGGGAGATTTCAATACAGTTAATATTATTTTTAAGGATCGTGAACGTAAAGATTTACAGGATATTTTTGCTAATTATGATTTTTTTGATGTAACTAACAAGATAGATTGGAGCCATGATATTTATCAGGCTAATATGGGAAGAGATGGTCTGCTCGCCAAAAAAATAATAGAGAATTTTAATTTACATTTTAGACAAAAATTGGATTATATCTGGGTACAAAATCTTGAATCGGAAGGGGCAGCCAGAGTTGAAACAATAGGCTCAGATCATTTTCCCTTAATAGCCTTTCTTAAATTAAAAAACATGTAAGGGAAATGCAAGAAATGTAAGGTCAGCCTCAATCTTGGGTATAAAGAATAAGTTTTTCTCTAGAAAAATTTCCTCATTTCTGCTATAATTGCTCATACTTATGGCCTCTAATAACTCTACAAATAAAAAAACAAACGGTAATAAATTGTCCAAACAGCTTAATGCAAAGTTCAATAAGAAATTTTCATGGAAATCAGCCGTAATTTACGGCTTTTTATTTATTTTTCTTTTATTTATTTTTGCGGCACTTAGTGTTCCAGTAGATAACAGTAAAATGGTGAGTGTATCTCAAATTGTTAGTGATATTAAGGCGGGTAAGGTAAAATCCATTACCGTTACGACCGATAAATTTACAGCTACAGAAAATAATGGTTTGGTTATATCTGCTAATAGAGATCCGGGAACAGATGTCTATACCTTCTTTAAGAATGCAGGTGCTCCAATTCCTGATACAGTCAAAGTTAATGTGGTTACTGACAACTCTTTAGCTAACTGGCTTAATTTTTTAGGTGGTGTAGTCCCGGTAGTTTTATTAATTGGCTTTTTATATTTCATGTTTCGTCAAGCCAGAGGTACCCAGGAAAATATTTTTTCTTTTGGACAATCACGCGCCAAACTTTTTAATAAAGACAATCCCCGTACTACCTTTGCCAATGTAGCTGGTGTTGATGAAGCAAAACAAGAATTAACAGAAATTGTAGATTTTTTAAAAAACCCAGGAAAGTACAAATCTATGGGTGCACGTACACCAAAAGGTGTCTTGATGGTTGGACCCGCAGGTACAGGAAAGACGTTACTTGCTCGTGCTACTGCGGGGGAAGCCAATGTGGCCTTCTTCTCAATGGCCGGTTCTGAATTTATGGAAATGCTGGTAGGTGTAGGTGCCAGTCGCGTGCGCGATTTGTTTAACACTGCTAAGAAAAGTCAGCCAGCTATTATTTTCATAGATGAAATAGATGCTATTGGCCGTCAGCGTGGAGCTGGATTGATGGGGGGGCATGACGAAAGAGAACAAACTTTAAACCAAATTTTAGTTGAAATGGATGGATTTAACCCTAATGAGCAAATTGTTGTAATGGCAGCTACTAATCGTCCTGACGTACTGGATCCAGCTTTAGTTCGTCCCGGACGTTTTGATCGTCGTGTCACCTTGGATTTGCCAGATGTTGAAGGGCGCAAAGCCATTCTGGCCATTCATGCTAAGGGTAAGCCATTTACCCCGGAAGTTGATTGGGATAAAGTTGCTCGTCGTACAGTTGGGTTTTCTGGTGCTGATTTGGAAAATATGTTAAATGAATCAGCTATCTTGGCGGCACGATTGAGCAAAAAAGCTATTGATATGATGGATTTGGAAGAAGCTGCGACTAAAGTTAAACTGGGACCGGAGAAAAAGCAACTGCAGTCTGAGGATGACCGTAAGATGACGGCATATCATGAAGCAGGTCATGCCCTAGTGATGTGGGAATTACCTCATTTGGAGCCTGTGCATCGTATTTCTATTGTGAGGCGTGGTATGGCGTTGGGTCACACCATGATGGAGCCAATTGAAAGGACTCATGAAACAAAGACACATCTTTTAGAGCAAATAGTAGCAATGTTAGGTGGAAGAGCTGCGGAACAAATAGTTTTTGACGAAATGACAACCGGTGCCGGCTCAGATATTGAAAAGGCTACCCATGTAGCACGTGCTATGGTTATGAAATTTGGTATGAGTAGTTTAGGACCTATTGATTTTGAAGGAGACAGACAAAATATATATGAACAATCTGAGTTATCGCCCGAAATGGCTGCCAGAGTAGATGAAGAAGTTAAAAAGATGACTGATAAAGCTTACAAACAAGCGTTGAGTATCTTAACTAAATTGCGCGGCAAGTTGGATTTATTAGCGGCGGAGTTATTGAAAAAAGAAACTATGGATGCAGACGAATTCGTCAAATTAATCGGTCCCAAAGTTACTCCAGCTGTTGCTAAAGCCTAAGTTTGGTAAATATAATTTATGTCAGTTGAAACTATTCTTAGCTCAAGTTTATTTTCTTCTGAAACAAAAGTTTTTTATAAAGCTAGCTTAAAAAGAAAACACAGACGTTCATTTGAAAGAGGGATGCGAAATACTCCTCGCTGGCAGGATGAGCAATTAACTCCTTTGGTAGAAGGATTAAACGAGCATGATATGCATCATATTTTTGCTTTGGCAGGTATTTTATCGGATATTGTCAGTTCCAGACCATATCTTGCATCGGAAGTAAATTTATAGGATATTCAGCGTATGATTATAGTGCATGATGCCGCAGAAATAGTTGTGGGTGATGTGCCTGCGGTAGGGGGTCTAAGAGACTCTAGAAAAGGTAAAAGAGTAAAACGTGCTGAATCACTGATTACCAGATTAATGATTAAAAAGTATGTTAGAGATGGGCAGCAGGCAGAAGTCTTATCAATATATTCTCGGTATGAAGGTGTAAAACATTCTCTACAAAAAGGTATGAATGTTACTGATAAAGAAGCTTTATTTACTAACTTCATTGATAATGCACATTCTGTAAGTCGTACTGGAGCTGAATATGTATATAATCCGGTGCTACATGGAGATTTAATTACACCCGAATTGAAGCAGCGGCATTGTAAAGCATTAGACAAAATGATGTCCTATGTACCTCCCTTACTTCTATTATTATCTCCAGAAGCACAACAAGAATTCCGAGAGGTAGTGAGAGGAGAATTAATAAGATTAGTAGATAACGGATTTAAAGAAGAAGTTGAAACAAGATATGGAGAATACTTATTGCCGCAAGTTGTCTTACCTGAGAAAGGAGTAGGATTTGTTTAGTTGGGGATCTTTAAAATTTTGTTTAAGTATCAGATATGGAAAGACCAAGAATCTTATTATTACCAGGGGCTAGTGATAACATTAAACGTATATCTAGGAATTCAATGGGTTTAGTAGAGGCAGGATTTGATGTGCGAGTGATGTCAGGTAATTGGCTAAATCCGCAAGAATCTCTAGAGCAGAAAATAAGAAGGGTGCGTCATGAAATGCGATTTCGTGGTTTTAAAGCAGCCATTGGAGTGGATACAAGCGCAAGTTTAGTTTTTGCTGCAGGGCATGATTTAGAGGAAATGTATGCCTTGGTCAATGTAGCTGGTAGTTTAAGAAGAGGAGTGAATAACACTTCAGTTCTGGAAGAGGAAGCAAGAAAAAATCCTGTGGTTCGTGAAGCGGTAGTCCATTTTGAGTCACAAATATATCCTTATCTAACTGCAGAACAAAAAGATCATATGTTAACCATGCGAGGAATCTACGACAGAGTAGTTCCTCCTAACAGTACTATCTTAGAGGGAGCTACCAATGTTGAATTATCTTCTTCAAGATGGAATCCAATAAATCACAGGACTAATATTAGAAGGGCTTTACGTTCAGATAAGTTGGAAGCATTTCTTAAACTTAGATTGAGTTAATTACACTAAAATTTGCTACAATTAGCCTATGCAAAAGTTGGTAGTTATCGATGGGAATGCGATATTGCATAGGGCATATCATGCTTTACCTCCTTTAACCGACTCCAAGGGTGAAGTGGTAAATGCTGTTTATGGTTTTTTTTCAATGCTTCTTAAAGTGATTTCTGAGAAAAAGCCCGACTATTTAGCTGTCTGTTTTGACCGTTCCAAACCCACTGTTCGTCAGAGTATGTATGTTGGCTACCATGCCCATCGTCCACAATTACCAGATGATTTTGCCACACAGATTGGTAAAGTTGATGAGGTATTAGAAAAGATGAAAGTTAATATTTATGCAGTAGATGGTTATGAAGCAGATGATGTGATAGGTACTATTTCCCGTATTGATGCCAGAGAAGACATAGAGACTATTATTGTCACAGGGGATAGAGATTTATTACAACTGGTTGATAAACATACTAAAGTTTTAATGTTAATTACTGGTATGACCAAGACACTTTTGTTTGATGAAGCAGCTGTAGAAGAAAAATACGGGGTTCATCCAAGACAATTTATCGACTTTAAAGCTCTGGTTGGAGACGCTTCTGATGGATATCCTGGGGTAACTGGCATAGGACCTAAAACGGCAGCTAATTTATTACAGAAATTTAAGACTTTTGAAGGTTTATATGAGCATTTAAATGAAGTTCCAGAGAAGCAGCGTATGCAGTTGGCGACTGATGCAGAGCAGGCTGTACTAGCCAAAAAATTAGCTACTATTATACGTGATGTACCCCTGCAATTTAATCATGAAGACTGTTCCAGTAAAAACTTTGATATTCATGGTTTACAGCAAGCTTTCGAAAAGTTAAACTTTAAAAGTTTAAACAAAAGGTTGACAGAGATTTTTCTAGATTTTAGAGAAAAGAAAAAAAGTAGACAGAGTGAGGGACAGATGGAATTATTATGAAAGTCGCATTAGTGCATGATTATATTAAAGAATATGGCGGGGCGGAAAAAGTATTGGAAGCATTACATGAATTATTTCCTGATGCACCTGTATTTACCTCAGTTTATTTACCTCAATTTTTAGGACCCCATAGAGAAAGATTTGCAGATTGGGATATCAGAACTTCATTTCTGCAGAAAATTCCATTCAAACACAAATTAATCAGCCCCTTTAGACTTTTATCTGGATCAGTCTTCAAAAGCTTTGATTTCTCAGTGTTTGATGTAATTATATCTTCTTCTACGGGTGCGTACGTTCCGAACTTATTGAACAAAAAAACTTCACAACTTTTTTGTTATTGTCATACACCTCCCCGATACCTTTATGGATATGCGACAGCAAGAAACTGGGCTAGAAATCCCTGGTTAAGAGCAGGCGCACACGTGGCCAATCATTTTCTGAGAATGCAGGATTTTAAAGCCTCGCAAAATGTTGATCAATATATCGCTAATTCAGAAGAAGTAGCCATAAGAATTAAGAAATTTTATCGCAAAGATGCCGTAGTTATTTATCCTCCCGTTGATATTCCCGCACCTAATAGATATCTAGCGGAAAAGAATCAGGATTATTTTCTGGCGGGAGGAAGATTGGCTAGAGCCAAGCATATTGATTTGATCATTCGAGCATGTGTTGATTTGAATAAGTCTTTGAAAGTTTTCGGTAAATCTTTTGCCGGTTATGGAGAAGAGTTGAAGTTATTAGCCAATAGTAAAATTGAATTTTTAGGTGAGGTGTCCGATGAGGAGAAATGGAAATTATATAAAGGGGCTAAAGCTTATTTATTTGCTTCTGAAGATGAGGATTTTGGTATCATGCCCGTGGAAAGTATGGCCTCTGGAACGCCCGTTATTGCCCATAGAAGTGGTGGAGTTAAGGAAACCGTACTAGAGAATAAGACAGGTATATTTTTTAATGATTTAAGTGTAGAAAGTCTTATACAAGCAATAAAAAAGTTTGAGAGTAGGAAGTTTAGTGAAAAAGAATGCAGATCCTGGGCCGTGAAGTTTAGTAAAGACAGATTTATGAAGGAAATAAAGAAGTTGATAGAGAATAGGAAGTAAGATGCTATGTTTAGCGGAGAAAGATTATCAAAAGGACCAATTCCAGAACATAAAGAAGTTAGGCTACCTTCAGGTATTATCTTGATGTTCCCGGGTCAAGGTGGTTTGCAAGCATTAGCAGAAGATGTGCATGGAGAGTCAATTATACAAGACACGCTAGAAGAGGCTGATGATGTTTTGAAAAGATCTGGTTCACTATCTTTAACTAACTTGTGTTTAAGAGGAAGTCCTAAAGAGCTTAATTTACCTGAAAATGCACAAGAAGCTTTATTAGCAGAGTCGGTGGCTTTATGGAGACTTTTTAAATCAAGAAATAGTGACATTTTGAAAAATATTCATGCCTCGGCTGGCCATAGTGCTGGTCAATATGCTGCCTTAGTAGCTGCTGATGTTCTAAAATTTGCTGATGCTTTAAGGCTAATACAGGCAAGATCAGTTCTTACTCAGGAAGCAAGTAAAATGCATGAAGGAGTAATGGCGGCTATTTTTTCCAAGGATCCTAGTATTATTGCTAGAGTGAAGGAATTTTGTGCAGAAAGAGGAGTAAATATTGGTCTATTTAACTCTCCTTTACAAATTGTAATAAGTGACGAGGTAAAGAAGGTAACAGAATTGGTGGCAGGTATTAGTAATCAATTCGCGGGGAATTTTAAGGCCAGAAATCTTGATATGAAAGGAGCATTCCATTCAAAGCTCATGGAACCAGTGCAGCCTGCTTTTGCAAGGTTACTTAATACTGTTCATATGTCTATGCCAAAATTTCCTGTAATTCTAGGTACTACTGGAAAAGCAACTAATACTCCTTCTCAAATGGGTGAGGATTTATTAAATAGCTTTACTATGCCTATTTTATGGGATGAAGGGGTTAAAAATAACGCACACAGTGCGTTTATTGAAATTGGTCCAAAGCCGCTATTGGCTACTTTTGTTGGGCAAACTATCCCTGAAGCTCGTGTCCATACAGCCTACAATATGAGCACTATAGATGCTCGAAGCTTTGTAGCAGACAAAGTTGCCTAATATGCCGGAATTACCAGAAGTTGAAACAATCAGAAGAGGTTTGGAAGAAAATTTACTTGGTTTAAAAATTATCGATATTCAGGTACTTCTGCCGCGCATATTTTTAGGAGACAAAGCTGCTATTTTAGAAACTGAAATTACTGGAGTTGAGAGATTTGGCAAAGGATTGGTTATTAACTTTGATAATCAATACTCATTGGCAATTCACGTGAAGATGACAGGACAGCTGATTTATGAAGCAAGAGAAAAAAGGAGAAAAGTTGTAGGTGTATCAAAGGGTAAGCGTTCATCCAAGGTGATGGGGAAGTTACCAAATAAGTATACCCATGTTATATTCCATTTGCTAAAAACAAAGGGTCATCCTCTAAATGCAACTCTCTTTTATAACGACATTAGACAATTCGGCTGGTTGAAGGTGGTAAAAACCACAGAGCTTAAAAATATGTCATATTTTCATAATTTAGGCCCTGAACCGTTGAAGGATTTGGATTTACGTAAGTTTAAAATTATCCTTAAATCATCCAAGGGTACGATTAAGCCATTATTGATGGAACAGACAAAAATTGGAGGAATCGGGAATATATACGCCAATGACGCTTTATGGATGTCCAAGATTAATCCGAAAAGAAAGGCCAATTGTTTAACTGAAGACGAGACTGATGCTTTATTTCATGCTATAGAAGCAGTTTTACAAAAAAGTATTTCTTTAGGTGGGGCAAGTGAAACAAATTTTGTCAATGCGTTAGGTCAGGAAGGAGAATATCAGAAACACTTTCTGGTTTACGGACAAAATGGTAAGGCTTGTAAACGGTGTGGTGTAAAGATTATCAGGGATGTTGTGGGTGGTCGGGGAACATTCTATTGCTCCGTCTGTCAGATTTGATGAGGCTATAATTGTATTTTTTTTAATGGTATGATAGTATCAATGGTGGCGCTATCAGGAGTGCCTTTTTTATGGGTAGTAATTATTCAGACAAGGTTATTATCTCGGTAGGTGGGTCTTTGGTAGTTCCTAACGGTGGTATTGATACTGAATTCTTAAAACGTTTGAATGCGTTTGTACGTAATCAACTGGCGAATCACAAAGAGCGCCAGTTTTTTTTGGTTATTGGGGGTGGTACGACTGCCAGACACTATAGAGATGCAGGTAGAGAAGTGGTGGGACATGATTTGACTGAAGATGATATGGATTGGCTTGGGATTCATGCTACTAGATTGAACGCTCAGTTAGTACGTACCATTTTTCGTGATATTGCTCATCCTAATCTTATCAAACACTATGAAATTATCCGTAAGGTTCCTGAACAAGTTGTTGTAGCGGCTGGGTGGAGACCCGGATGGTCAACTGATTATTGTGCTACACTTTTATGCGAAGACTATCACATTAAAACCGTTATCAATATGAGTAACATTAGTCAGGTTTATGAGAAAGATCCTCGGCAGTTTCCGGAGGCGAAGCCTATAGATAAAATTTCTTGGGCTGGTTTTCGCGGACTGATTGGCGATAAATGGAGCCCGGGCATGAATGCTCCTTTTGATCCAATCGCCGCTAAACGTGCACAAGAGTTTGGCATTAAAGTAGTTGTTTTAGGTAAAGACTTTACTAATTTAACCAACTTTTTCGAAAATAAACAATTTATAGGAACCGTGATAGAATAATTTTGATAAATTTTCAATTTTTAATCAATTCTTATTTAATCGGGAACATTTTCAATTTTCAAATTTTAATAAAAATCAGTGAAAATTCATTATAGAATGTGGGTTTTAAATTGAAAATTAATATGACACTAGTTTCCATCGCATTACAACAATTCCGTAATTATCAATTAGAAAATTTTTATTTTAATCATGGAGTGACTGTGATAGTCGGGCATAATACCGCGGGTAAAACTAACTTGATAGATAGTATTCATTTACTGTCGACTGGTAGAAGTTTTTTGACTGAGAAAGAAGAAGAATTAGTAAGGTTTAGTGAAGATTTTGCTCGGGTTAAGGGGAAAGTAGAAGAAGATTTTAAAATTGAAGATCCTAAGAATAAGGAAAGACGTGAAAGTAATATTTTGGAAGTATTGATTACGTCGGAATCAACTAACCACCGGGCGGGTAAGCGTTTTTTTGTCAACGATACTGCCAAAAGGCGGACGGAATTTAGCAGTTATTTGCCTGTACTACTCTTTACACCCATGGATTTGGAGATTATTAGTGATGGGCCAAGTTATCGGCGCAATTTCTTTGATCAAGTTCTAGAACAAACAGATAACGATTACAAACTTAGTTTAACGCAATATACTAAAGCACTTCGTCAGCGTAATGCTTTAATTGATAAAGTGAGAGAGACTGGAGTGAGGGTAGATAGAGAATTTAGCTACTGGGATGAAATTCTGATCAGACATGGGCAATATTTACATAAACTTAGGCAGGAGTTTATTGATTATGTTAATAAACAACCTAAGGAAATTATTGACTGTTTTTTATTATATGATCACAGTATTATTTCTGAAGAACGTTTGGAGAAGTATAGGGAGGCAGAAATAGGAGCCGGAGTAACTTTGGTAGGGCCGCAGAGAGACGATATGCTTATTGAGTTAAGAACTATAAACGATGAATTTCGCTTGGCTAAGGCATTTGGAAGTAGAGGACAGCAGCGTCTGGTTGTTTTACAACTAAAATTATTACAGCTGAAGTATTTAAAAGAACATTTGCAAACTGCACCACTATTACTGTTAGACGATATTTTTTCAGAGCTTGATGAAGGACATATTAATTTGGTTTCTGAGATGGTAGGAGGACAGCAGACTATCATCACGACTACGCATGAGGAATTTATAAATAAGGATATTTTGTTAAATGCTAGGGTGATAGAATTAAACTAGAACATACAATTTTCAACAAAAATTCAATCTGATAGTTTTGAATCTAATAATATGATGGAAAAATTTGATACGCAATTGTTAAAACAGTTATATATTCCTCCGGCAGATTCACACAAGGGGCAGAATGGCAAGTTACTACTTATTGGAGGATCACCTCTATTTCATGCTTCGCCTATCTGGTCGTTGGAAATAGCTTCAAGAATTGTTGATATGGTCTTTTTTGCTTCAGTGCCTCAAAATAATCAGATTATCCAAAATGCCAAAGAGCAATTCAAAAACGGTTTGGTCATAAGAGAGGAAGATATTAATAACTATGCCACGGAAGCAGATACCATATTGATCGGACCGGGTATGGAACGAGAGGATTACAAGGTTAGGTCCTTAGAAGTATTGGACTCAATTGAAGAGATAAAAGAAAGGGCAAGCTCTGAAGGTGAAAAAACTTTTTTTATAACCAAGTATCTGATGAAGAAATGGTCAAAGAAAAAATGGGTCATTGATGCAGGAGCTTTGCAGATGCTTGATTTGTCAGATCTAGTTCAACTGAATGGAAATGTTATTTTAACCCCACATCATCAGGAATTTAAAAAAATATTTGAGATAGAACCTACGTCTGAGAACGCAAAAATAATGGCTAGGAAATATAATTGTGTAATTGTGCTAAAGGGAAAAGAAGATTTTGTTTGTAGTCCGGATAAAAGTATAGTTATTGAAGGAGGTAATGCTGGTATGACCAAAGGTGGTACGGGTGACGTACTGGCTGGTTTAATAGCCGCATTAAGTTGCAAAAATGAGATATTTTTAAGCTCTGCAGCAGGATCGTATATCAATAAAAAGGCCGGGGATAGTTTGTTTGAAAAAGTAGGATACTATTTTAATTCGACAGATCTAGTTAAAGAAATTCCCGTGGTAATGAAAAGGCTAATTGCTACTTAGTATATTTTTCATGGAGCGATTCCAGTCGCTTGAGTGAGGCGCTAAGATTATACGTTACCAGGACCGCGATGATTGTTACTACAAGGGCATAAATTAATAAAGAGATTAGATCTCCGCCTTGTGGTAACCATTTTTTGATATAAGTCGTTACAAAAGTTTGAATTAAACTATTCCAGGCTAAGGCAGCAACCAGGCCAAAACCACTTGTAGCCAGAGTGACCATTTGCCGTAGTAGTGCTATTCGTAAATTGGTCTTTTCCTCAGCAGATGTTTCTTTATGTTTTGCCATAGCTGAAGTATAGCAGATTAATAAACAAATAATCCAATGTTTAAAATAGAATAAACAAACGTTTAGTTTGTCAGTTTTTACTTATAAAATTGCTCCGCTATTTATAGCATTCTCTTGCAGTTGTTCGGGAAATGAGCAATAATTAGTCGAACTTAAATCTAACATTTGCAATACAATTGTTTGGCTAGTTAGGTATTAGATTTTTGATTTAGTATGTATACTCCTAAGTATTCAATAACCAATTCCATTCTCAAATACATTGGAGTAGTGGAGGGGAGTAAAGAAATTATCGATAACGCACCTCTACTGCCGTATTACGAAAAGAAATTTCAGCAGGATGCCCTTGTACGTGCTGTTTATCATGGTACACACATTGAAGGCAATGAATTGAATAAAACACAGGCGGAAAAAGTGATTGAAGGTGAAGATATTGTCGCACGTGAAAGGGATATTCAAGAAGTTATAAATTATCGTAAAGTTATGGACTATATAGGTCAGTTGGGTGCGCAAGTTCAGGAACAAAAAATTAATCAGTCTTTAATTAAACAACTGCATAAAATGACAGTTTATAAAATCCTACCGGATGAAAAAAGCGGAGAGTTTAGAACTACGCAGGTGGTAATTCGCAATTCACAGACGAAAGAAATATCATTTCGTCCGCCGGCTCCAGACGTGGTTGATCCTGGTATGAAAGATTTAATTGAGTTTATACAACATAGCTCGGCAGATGATTTACATCCGGTTTTAAAATCAGGTATTGTTCATTATGAATTTGTACGTATCCATCCATTTGTAGATGGCAATGGGCGAGTAGCTAGAGCTTTGTCAACCCTGATTCTTTTCCAGGAAGGGTATGATATTAGACGTTTCTTTTCTCTGGAAGAATATTTTGATCATGATGCAGCATCATACTATACCGCATTGCAAAGTGTAGGTAAACGTGAAGGAGACTTAACAGAATGGTTAGAGTACTTTTGTCGGGGTTTGGCAACCGAGTTATCCAAGATTAAAGATAAAGTGGAAAGAATATCTGTAGATAGTAAATTAAAAGCAAAATTAGGTGGTCGTCCTTTGCTATTATCTGAGCGCCAAATAAAGATTATTGAATACATTCAGGAGACAGGTTATTTGCAGAATGCCGCTTTTGCTTCTCTATTTCCGATGGTGTCAGAAGACACAGTTTTAAATGAATTAAAGGTATTATTGACGGCAGGATTGGTTAAGAAGACTGGTAAAACAAAAGCGGCAAAGTATATAATGGCTTAGTTGATATGACATTTGTAGAATTGACAAGATATTTTGAAAAAATGGAGACAACATCTTCACGCCTTTCACTGATTGAAATACTCTCCGATTTATTTAAGTCAGCTCACAATGATGAGATTGCAAAGATCGTTTATTTATCTCAGGGCAGGGTAGCACCTTTTTATGCACCTGTCGAAATAGGAATGGCGGATAAAAACGTGGCAGCAGCGATCGGTCTGGCTTTTGATGAAGATAAAGATAAAGTTTTGCATCTATTCAACAAGCTGGGAGACATGGGATTAGCCGCTAAGCAGTTAAGAGCTGAGAGTAAAGACAAAAAGAGTGTATTAACAGTGGCTGACGTGTTTGAGGGGTTGACCGAAATTGCTCATACAAACGGAGAAGGATCTGTGGAGAAAAAACAAAGAATGTTAGCAGATATGTTAAAACAATGTGATGCAAATTCTGCCAAGCATCTGGTCAGAATTCCTTTGGGCAATAACCGTTTAGGAATTGGTGATCCGACTATTTTAGATGGTTTAGCTACGGCTAAGTTAGGTGATAAAGTGCAAAGGAAACTATTGGAGAAATCATACAACGAAACCTCCGATTTAGGCTTAATTGCAACTACCTTATGGCAGGGTGGTTTGGAAGCAGTCAGAAAATTAAAAGTCTCGGTTGGTCGTCCGATTCGCTCTGAATTATGCGAACGACTGCCTAATGCTCAAAAAGTAGTCGAGAAAATGTCGGTAGACAATCAAGGGGTACATGTAACGCCAAAATATGATGGATTTCGCGTACAAATTCATAAAAACGGAGATAAGGTGGAAATGTTTTCCCGTAATTTGGAAGATATGACACATATGTTTCCTGATTTGATCGAGGGAGTGAGAAAACAAGTTAAAGTGAAATCAGTTATTCTAGACTCGGAAGCTTTAGCATATCAACCGGAATCAGAGGAGTTTTTACCTTTTCAGGAAACAACCAAACGTCGTCGTAAACATAATATTGAAGAAGTGGCTAAGAGTTTGCCTTTGCGTGCATTTGTTTTTGACATTCTATATTTTGAGGGAAAGTCATTGTTAGATACGCCTTTACTTGAGCGTTTGGAGTATATAAAAAAAGCAGTTCATGGTGATGAGACTTTAATTCCGGCTCCTGGAAAAGTATTGAAAAAAGCCGAGCAGGTACAAGCTATGCTGGAAGATAGTATTTCCAAAGGGTTGGAGGGTGTAGTTGTAAAAAGAGTCGATTCTCCTTATCAGGCAGGAGGACGTAACTTTAACTGGGTCAAGCTAAAACGGCATGCAGCCGGAGAATTGCACGATACGATAGATTGTGTCATTTTAGGATATATTACCGGCAAGGGAAAACGTACGGCCTTCGGGGCC
This sequence comes from Candidatus Levyibacteriota bacterium, assembly GCA_027459725.1. GTDB lineage: Bacteria > Patescibacteriota > Microgenomatia > Levybacterales > UBA12049 > DAIDHK01. The sequence goes on along the minus strand of DAIDHK010000012.1, from coordinate 10,451 downwards.
GGTGCATTACTCGTCGGGGTATACGATGAGCAGAATGATGAGTTTGTGTCAGTAAGTAAGATTGGGACAGGCTTGTCGGATGAGGAATGGCAGGAGATTCACAAGCGGGCGGATAAAATCAAAGTTGATCATAAACCGGCGCGGGTTAATTCTCTGATTGTGCCTAGCGTTTGGGTGCGTCCAGAAATTGTGATAGAAGTTCTAGCAGATGAGATTACACGCAGTCCTTTACATACGGCGGGGATGGAAGTAGATTCAAAGTTAAATGACGAGACAAAAAAAATGGAGGGAAAATCTACGGGTTACGCATTAAGATTTCCCAGGTTAGTTTCATTTCGCGATAAGGATAAAAAACCCGAAGATGCCACTACTGTGAAAGAGCTGATTGAAATGTTTAAAGAACAGGGGAAGAAGTAGAAAAGAGGGAGTTGTTAAGGCGTGATCACATGCACCTGTTGAAACTGTTGGACGTTTTGTTGTGATTGTTGTTGAAACTGATTCATTGGTTGTTGAGCTTAAGGTTTTAATCTGCACAGAACAGGTAGAATAGGCAGGTGTGAGAGTAGGGATACTTTCTTGAAGAGTTGTTAAACTTTGGTTTAGAGCCTTTCCAAAGTCATTTCATATTTGAGTGAGTGATTTTTGCTTATGATGAATTTCTCCGTTAGCATTCTCGATATAGACTGCAATGTAGCTGAGTCCAGCTACAATGAGAATAAGGGTGAGAAATATAAATCATTAGCGAAATAACATCGCGTCTCTTAAACAGACTTGATAATTAGAAGGACTGGTAGGTTGGGTTTCTATAGCTATTTTCCAAGTGTGATAACAACACTACCACGATCTGTGCGATAGCCTGAAAAAGTTCTTTTTCCTTAAAACCAAACAATCCTGAGACTAATAGAGTGGGGAATGTTTGGATAAGGGTATTGTAATTCATGATGCTTTGGTTATATGTTTCGCGATATTTAGTAATATTATCTTCCGGCTCTTTTAGATTGTCCTGAAGACATTGATAATTTTCTGAGGCACGAAGTTTTGGATAATTTTCAGAGACTGCAAAAAGCGTCTTCATGTTGTCAGCAAGCATATTTTCTAGATGAGCAGCTTCCTTGGGACCAGGAGGTTGATTAAGCGCAGATCGTGCATTTGCTTATTCTCAAAGTTGCCTCTTTCGTGCTTGGAATACTCCCGAACTTCTTCTACCAGTTTGGCGATCAGGGAAGCACGCCGCTTTAGTTGTACATCAACATCTGCAAAATCTGTTTTTACCTGATTTCTGCTTCTAATAACGGCATTATAAGTTTCCCAAATGTATATTAAGAGAATAATAGCAAAAATAGTGACCAGGATTGACCAAATAGATATAATATAGGGTAAATCAAAGTACTGTTGATATTGATTTGCAAATTACTCAAAAATTAGAACTTCTCCTGAAGAATCTGATCTCCCACCCAAGGTTTCTAATGCATCTGCCTCGTAATATTGAAGGCCTTTTCTAGGTAGAATGCCACCATTTTTTTCAGCCTGTGTATATAAGTTTCTAATACGACTAGGCTCACTTAACGGTTTAATCACGGGTGCCTGGTTGGCCAACGCTTCAACGATCATTACTTTACCAGACTCATCTAGGTGTCCTCCCGCTTGTTCCATAGCTATTCTTTCCCAATCGGTTAATCTATTTGTGGCTATGATGCCACCATTCATGCGCATCTTAGTGAATAGATCTTCGTATATACCAGATTCAATTACCCTTTCTGAGGAAGTGGGATGTCGTAACTCTTCTAATATAACTCTAACAGTAACGTTATCCTCGAAAGGCCTGGCTATAGGAGAGTTAGGATTTGGTTCTAAATCAGTAACCAGAGGTGGCGCCGTGTTGTCTAATAGAGACCTTGCAACTTTTAAGGTTGCTTGACACAAACTACCTCCTCTTACCGCTATATAGTTCATCCCATCTTTTAATCCGCTAGCCGCATTTTTAATTCTGTGACCTCTCCCTAACCGTTCGGGTTTATTGGTTGTGATAGGGGATTCAGGCAGTTGTAAATTGTATTTAAGAACTTCGCTAGACATAGTCCTATAAATTATTGCAAATATTGAGTATATTTTAAACAAGCAATTTATAGTTTTTTTTTGCTAGAATTTAGTTAATATGAAAATAGTTTCAGATCTGCATTTGCACTCTAAATTCTCCAGGGCAGTCTCTCCCAATATGAATCTGCAGACTATGGCAACTTATGCGTCACAAAAAGGAATTGATCTTTTGTCTACCGGTGATTGGACTCATCCAGTTTGGTTTAAGGAAGTACAAAATGCTCTGGAGGAAATATCCCCAGGAATTTATCAGTTGAAATCAGGGCAAGTTAAAAATGCAAATTCATCTGCCAAATTTCTTCTCTCCACTGAGATTAGTTTAATCTACAAGCAGGGTGAAAAAGTGAGAAGAGTTCATAATTTAGTTTTTGTACCCAATATAGTAACTGCGGAAAAAGTTAATCAGGCATTAACTAAAAGAGGTGCCAACTTGAATGCGGATGGAAGGCCAATCATCGGCATGTCCTGTCACGACTTACTCGAATTAATTTTAAATATTGATGAGAGATGTATGTTAATTCCATGTCATATCTGGACTCCGCATTTTGGCGTCTATGGATCTGCGAGTGGATTTGACAGTTTAGAGGATGCATTTGGAGACTTAGCCAGGTTTGTGTATGGAATTGAAACTGGTATTTCCAGTGATCCGGAAATGAATTGGGTAGTGCCGGAGTTGGATAATCGTTCGATATTGTCTTTTTCTGATGCACATTCAGCACCCAAAATGGGCCGTGAACTGACGGTTTTTGTACCTACTCAAGATGTAGTCAGGAATTTTTGCTATGAAGATATTAGGGAAGCAATAAAAAGAAACAGGGAAGGGAAATTAAAAGTAGGTTATACCGTTGAGTTTTACCCTGAAGAAGGTAAGTATCATTACTCAGGACATCGCAATTGCAAAGTGTCTTTTGGTCCGCAGGAAATAAAAAAAAATGGCAGCATATGTCCGGTTTGCCATCAACGTTTGACCGAGGGGGTGTTGTATAGAGTTATGCAAATTACAAATAAAACTGATTTGGCAATTGGCGAGTGCAACCTTAATGAGGCTGGTTTAGTATGGTTTACGGATCCCGTTAAAAAGCATCCGCCATTTATCAAATTAGTTCCCTTACTGGAAATTGTGGCGCAGAGCCTGCATTCATCTGTCGGCAGCCAGAAGTCACAGAATTTATACAATAAGCTGTGTCAGGAATTAAAGTCAGAATTTAATGTTTTAATATCGGCAGATATTTCAAAGATTTTAGGAGTAGGAGGAGAGCAAATAGCTCAAGCGGTAGATAAAGTGCGACACGGCAAATTATCGATTAAACCTGGTTATGATGGAGAATACGGTAAAGTAAAAGTGTGGGAAGATAAACAAGATGAAAATGAATATTCTCCACAACTTAGTTTTAATTTCTAACTATGTTAGAGCGCAGTTATAGTGTCTTGCAATTTTTTTGATTGTGGACTAAAGTACCTACAGATGAAACTAATTGTAGGTTTGGGAAATCCAGGTGATAAATATACTAATACCCGCCACAATCTGGGTTTCATGGTGGTAGAACAATTCCTCAAAGACTTCGAATCAGTCAATAAGACAGTATGGCAGCTTGAAGATAAAGTTAAAAGTGATATAGTTTTGCTTGACTGGCAACCCAAACAAGGACAGATGGAAAAAGTGATTTTAGCAAAACCTTTAACCTACATGAATAACTCCGGTATGGCGGTTAATTTATTATCACTTTATTATAAAGTGGCTCCGCAAGACGTCTGGATAATACATGATGAGCTTGATCTACCGTTTGGTCTGATGAAGATTCGTTTGGGAGGAGCAGCAGCCGGACATCATGGAGTTGAATCAATTATTGCAGGATTAAATACCGATAAGTTTTGGCGCTTTAGATTGGGAATTGGTTTTGCCAGAAATAAAGAAGAGGTGGCCCATCACAAACTACATAATGTTGAAGACTATGTATTGGGTAAGTTTACCCATGAAGAGCATGGTAGACTGAGTGAATTAATTCATCATGCCAGCAAAGCAGTCCAATTCTCTTTAGAAAACAGTCTTGAAGCAGCCATGAGCAAGTACAATTCAAAGTAATCAGTTAATAGAATAACTAATAGATGAAGGAATTAGTGTTTGGATTATTCTATAATTAACTTATTCGTTTATTTATATGGATTCTATTAAGGTCGTTCTCAAAGATTTTAATCCCACAACTGATAAATACGTTTCTCGTGAATTTCAAACCTTTGCCTTACATTTAGCCGAAGAGCTGGATGACTATAAACACAAAGCTTTATATATGAAACTTTCTAAAACCGTTCACCGGGCGATCTTAGAGAAGGCGCTGGCGTTTGCTGTGGATAGTATGGCAAAAAATAAAGGCGCTTTATTTATGTGGAAGTTAACTGAACTGCGTAAAGGACAAAAATTAGAAAAGAAAGGTTAGAATACAAAATTTGAGTATGTCAGTTTTTAAAGACCGTGTGATAAAAACCGTGATGAAGATTCCCTATGGCAAAGTGGTAAGTTATGGACAGATATCAGTGTATGTGGGTCTTCCCCGGGCTGCACGCCAAGTGGGGTGGATTCTTAATCAAACAGAAGGTAGAGTAAATTTACCGTGGTGGCGAGTTATCAACCGGGATGGTATCATTACAATAGCAGGAACCAAATATAACGATAAGATGTTACAAAGAAAATTACTGGAAGCAGAAGGAGTGATGGTAAGTGAGGATTTAAGAGTAGATATGTCCAAATTTCGTTTTGTGCCTGATAAAAATTTTTTAGACGAAGCGCAGTTAGCAGGTGAGTATTTACAGAAAGTAATTGAGAAGTATGGAATCAGCAATTAAGCTCTATATTTTAAGTATATTTAATGCTAGCAATAATTAATTTATTTTGTTAGGATTTAGTTATGGCCGAAAATAATACAGAAATAAATTCCTCAGATAATACTGGGCGTATAGAATACTTAGCACATGAGCACAGATATACTACTAAGATTGTAGACATTCCGGTCGATCCTGCAGATCTTAAAAGTCAGGAAGCTTTAGCTGACGTCAGAGCTATACTTCGTGAAGCTCAAAAGAAAGATACCAATAATGCACCTGATCTAGCTGCGGCTATTGATGCAGCTAAAGCTGCTGATCCTCGAGTATATGAGGCTGTTAAAGCAGCTTTGGAACCGGAATTGTACAAGGTAAAAATGGAAGAACAGCCATTATTACGAACCGCAGCAGGTGAATCCGGGGGGTTGCTTAAGCGTATGGGAGGAAGGATCAAAAGTTTGTTTAATAGGATAAGGGGGCCTAAGTCTTCAGACACAGTTGTTATTCCCGAGCCTGATGGGGTTTCTAAATTTGCCGTTGAAGCAATGAATACAACGAACAATCCGGAGTTTAGAAAACATGCCCAACAAACTGCGGTGGATGTATTGCAGAAAAGAAATAAGGCACGCATGAGGGAAGTGCGTGATGGGAAAATGTCGTCCTCTTCTTCTACAGATATCATAAAGTAAAGCTGCATAACTTATTTGCTCTCTATGCAACAGTTGCATGTATTTATTTATGGTCGGGTTCAGAGGGTGGGTTTTCGTTCTTTTATTTGTGATGAGGTAGATAAGTTAGGCATAACTGGTTGGGTAAAGAATGTACCTGATGGTAGTGTAGAAGCTGTTTTACAAGGTGAAAAAAAACTGATTGAACAAGTTATTAATACAATCATAAAAGGCAATGGGATGGCTAAAATTGAAAAATCTCAGAGTCAGTGGGAAGAAGGGAACGAACTTTCAGAATTTAAAATACTTTTCTAATTCACTTCACAAATGGTTGAATATGAGCAGTGACCACACCTAAAAGGTACGCGGCAATGAGCAGTAAAACTACAATTACAGGCATAACTTTCTGATCGTTAAGTTTTTTTAAAGATTTAAGAGAGCTTAGCTTAGATAAGGGAATTTTAGGTAAGCGGATCTCAATATATTCATTATTCTTAGGTTTTCCCTCTATTGATTGAGCGAACGGGGCTTTTGTTTTCATCCTTAACATACTACTTCACACCTGCAGCCTTGTCAATGACTTACCTTTGAAAGGCGAAAGGGCTATAATGTTTGGTATATGGAACAAAACGTTTCACAAACCACTGCTTCAGATTCTAAACAGAAGTCAGCTGATACGTTGCATAATTTACTTCAATCTTTAGGCCAAAACGAGGCTAAACCCAACAAACCGCTTTCCAAACTTGCTGAACAAGTAGTAAAAACTTTTGAACGGGAGGAACAGGAAATAAATGAGCGCAAAATATCTGTTAATCCAGTGGTAGCGAAGTTTGCTGCCTGGTATGAGAAACTGCGTAATGCCATGGAAATACGTGATGAGGAGGTTATTTTACGTTCGAGTATAGAAAGAATTCTCAAACGGCGTTTACTCTTAGGAGGGAATGCCCAAACTACAGCTGAGCCACTAGTGAGAGAATTGATCTGGGCAAGATATTTAGCCGATGCTTCGGTTCCTGAGTCAATGGTACAAAAAGTAGAACACACAATTGATTTATGGTTGCAGTTGCGTTTCAAGGTTATTAATCAGCGTAAGTTTTCAGTTTCTGTACTTAATCAATGGATTTATCATTTAATGTCTTCTGATTTGGTGCATCTCCTAAGTCCGAATGTTGAGAAAGAGACTGTGAATAACTTTATGTATCAGATTTTAAAAGAAGATGTAACTTTGGAGGGAGAGTCAGAAGAAACCAAGAATGCACAGGTCTATTTAGCCGTTCGCCGGGCTTTCTCCAAAGATGATTTGGCATTTCTACGTTTCCATTTATTTAGTCTATTCTTCGGTAGATTAACGGCTGAAAGTCTAGATCATATTGCAGAAGGTTTTATGGATGGATACTCAGAAATTGTAAAACAGCTCAGTTACCGTTCACGTGAAAGAGTATATATATATGTCCGGCGTAGAGCGGCAGCTTTTTTGATTCTGGAGGATGTCATGCGGGTTCATAAGTCGTCAGTGCGCAGCTTCATCCAGGATGAAGCATCATTTAAAGACGCGGTTATGGCTGCCTGCGAGAGCAAGTATAAAAATATTTCACAAAAAGTACGTACCGCTATTATTCGTAGTGTTATTTTTATTTTAACTACGAAAGTGATTTTTGCGTTTATGGTGGAGGGTACTTATGAGCGTATTGTATATGGATATATTAATTTTTTGGCTTTGGGTATCAATACCGGAATTCCTCCTTTGCTAATGATTATTGTCAGCTTTTTTATACATACGCCCGGTCAGGAAAATTCAGACAGAATTTATGACTATATTGATAAGTTGCTCCATGTGGACAATCCAATCTATGGTAGTCCATTATTTATTAAGGCTGGTAAAGAAAAACGTACTGTTTTAACTGTAGTGTTTGCCGTTTTATGGTTCCTGGCATTTGTAATTTCCTTTGGTTTTGTTTACATTGTTCTAAATGACCTGCAGTTTAATATCGTCAGTAAGGGTATCTTCATCTTCTTTTTAGCAGTAGTTTCATTCTTATCATATCGTATTACCTTAACGGCCAATTTGTATCGTTTGGGAGAAAAACAGGGGTTGTTAACTCCACTTATTGATTTCTTTTTCATGCCAGTAGTCAGAGTAGGGCGAAAATTTACCGAAGGTATAGCGCAAATCAATTTTTTGTTGTTTGTTTTTGATTTTCTAATCGAAACACCCTTTAAAAGCGTTTTTGCTTTCGCCGAGCAATGGTTTAGATTCTTGCATGATAAGCGGGAAGAACTGGGATGAGAGATTATTCAATTATCAGCCATGTAAAAGCTTATCAATTGCGAATCTTTTAGAAATATGAGGCAACTAGTTGAGAGAAATTTCTGTCTGGCAAGTACTCAATTCACGATTACTGATTTAAAGACGCAAGGGTGCAATGGAACCATTACATCTGATGGATTAGTAAATACTACTCATGACCCAAGAGAGGATTGGATGAGCGCAACAAGAAAAATTAGATGTCCTCGTTCTGAGTGTAAAGTACGAAAAACTTTTGTTGTACATGGTTATGGCAATGAACCTTATTATAAATCGGGTAGGTTGGCAGTAAATTACTTACGGGGTCATTGTCCATTATGGAAAGAAATGACAAAACACCGCTGGGAGTCCAGAAGGTTAAGATCACATTTATCCTCTAATACTTTCTTCCCCAAATAGTTCTAGTTTATACTTACTTTTTGGAAATTATATTGACATAAATGTAGGATACTGATAGTATGAATAAGTTCTATGTCAGATGTTGTATTTACCGACCAAAATTTTAATAACGATGTAGTCAAGGCTTCCACTTCAATACCTGTTTTGATTGATTTCTGGGCTCCCTGGTGTGGTCCGTGTCGTATGGTTAGTCCAACTATTGAAGAGTTAGCCAAAGATTATGAGGGAAAGGTTAAAGTTGGTAAGATGAACGTTGATGAAAATACGCAGATTCCCGGCAACTTTGGTATTATGGGTATTCCTACAGTAATGATTTTTAAAAATGGTCAGCCAGTCAAATCAATTGTAGGCGCACAAAGTAAAGAAGCATATAAAGCGGCGATTGAAACAGCCCTCAAATAATTCTCTTATGTACGACGTTATTATTATCGGTGCCGGACCTTCCGGTTTAACTGCGGCTATTTATACTACCCGAGCCAATCTGAAAACTTTAGTTTTAGCCGGCCCTACCTGGGGAGGACAGTTAATGCTGACTACTCTGGTTGAGAATTTTCCTGGTTTCCCTGACGGCATTTTGGGACCAGAATTAATGCAGAACATGCGCAAACAGGCAGAAAAAACCGGAGCGGAAATTAAAGATATAGAATTTAAATCTGCAGATTTTAGTAAACAGCCTTTTGAAATAGTAGCAGGGGAAGAGAAATTTACTGCCAAGTCAGTGATTGTAGCCACAGGAGCTGATGCCCGTTGGTTAAATGTACCAGGTGAAAAAGAACGCATCGGCCGTGGTGTTTCTTCCTGTGCGACTTGTGATGCTGCCTTTTTCCGCAATAAAAATGTGATTATTGTGGGTGGAGGGGATAGTGCGATGGAGGAGGCATTAGTTTTAGCTAATGTAGCTAGCAGTGTAAAGCTGATCCATCGTAGATCAGAGTTTCGCGCCAGTGACATAATGCAAAAAAGAGTGGGGGAAAATCCTAAAATTACTCCAGTGTTAAACTCTGAAATTACTGAGATATTAGGGGAGAATAGAGTACAGAGTGTAAGGGTTAGAAATAATCAAACTAATGAGGTATCGGAGATGCCCATCGATGGAGTATTTGTAGCAATTGGACATATACCAAATTCTAAGAAGTTTACAGGAATCGATGTAGATAAAGAAGGATATATCTTACCTAAAGACCATTTTCGCACAAATGTTGAAGGAGTATTTGTAGCAGGTGATGTTCATGATCGTCAGTATCGTCAAGCTATCACTGCCGCAGGGTATGGCGCTGCCGCGGCATTAGAAGTTCAAAACTGGTTAGCTACTAAATAATTTTCTTTTCATCATCAAATGTTTGAGGGCTTGACAGCCTCAAATAGCTATGATACTATCTGATCACAGATCGAAGAAATCGTTTTGCTATGTTTAATTTGAAACACAACATAAGTTGTTTTTTTCTGAATCGTTAATTATTTTACCTCTGCCAGCAAGCTTTTTCTTCTGACTGGAACATTTCAATTTTAGTTTATATTGTTAGACCGAAAGGGGCTCTTGTTATTTGCTTACGGGCCGGTAGCTTAGCTGGTAGAGCGTCGCGTTTGCATCGCGAAGGTCGAGAGTTCGAATCTCTTCCGGTCCACATGTGTTTTTTTTGGGTTTGGCTTGCTGAGACAAGCCCCCTAGTTTAGAGGGGGTTTTTCTTAGAAAGCGCAAGCCTTCTAATCGTTAGTTAGTTGGCATTGGTAATTCTTTGACCAGCGGATATAGACTAATGGGCGAGGTTCGCTCTTTAACAAGTGAAGAGAAAATCCCGTAACAATTGTTACCTTTGGTAATACTGTAACGGGATTGTACACACGATGAAATAACCCCGATTTAATCGGGGTAAATGAGTACAAACTCAATTTCAAAATGTAATTTTTATTATCTACTCATAATGCCAATAATGAATGCCTAGGAGATATTGACCGAGGAAGGACGCATATAGCGGCGATACTCGTCGGGGAGGTGCTACAGACCTGTGATCCGGCGGTTTCCGAATGGAGCAATCCACTCCTTTATGGAGTAGCTAGTTGTAAAGATTCTGATTTATCAGAGGGATAGCAATTAGCTGGGTACGGCGCGAACTGAAACATCTAAGTAGCGCCAGGAATATAAATCTTTGAGATTCCGTTAGTAG
>DAIDHK010000011.1 GCA_027459725.1 Candidatus Levyibacteriota bacterium | reverse complement strand
CTCTTCTTCCTGCTTGAGATACACGCGGCCGTCGCTGGATCAGACTTGCGTCCATTGTCCAATATTCCCTGTTGCTGCCATCCGTAGATGTACTGCCCGTGTCTCAGTGCAGTTGTGGCTGATCGACCTCTCAGTCCAGCTACCCGTCATCGCCTTGGTGGGCATTTACCCCGCCAACTAGCTGATAGGATACAGGCTCCTCTCTTGGTGTCTTGCGACTTTACTCTTGCGAGATTATGGAGAATTACCCCATCTTTCGATGAGCTATGCTCCGCCTAGAGGTAGATTCCTGTATATTACTCACCCGTCTGCCACTGTCTTGTCTTGCGACTTAACCGTTCGACTTGCATGCATAAAGCACGCCGCCAGCGTTCATCCTGAACCAGGATCAAATTCTCAAAAAGAATTGGATTTGGATAAAAAGAATTGCCTTACAACAATTCAGGAAACTCCAAATCGAAAAATTTCCTACCACTTTCTGATTGTCAATGTGCGACAAGCTATATAAAAACAAAAACCTCGCCAGAGGCGAGGATTTAACTCGTAATTTCCTTTGGCGAAAGATTTTACATAACTGTGTGGTAATTATAAACTCTAAATCAAGTTTGGTCAAGCACGAAAATAAATGAAGATTAATTTAGAATTTCAAAGTACTTATCTGTCCAGCAGAATTCTGTCTATGTAGGGTATCAGCAATTTTATCTTTCCGTTTGTTTGTAATGTTTAAGGTTTTATCAACTAGTACCCGTGCCAGAATTTGAGTAGGATTAATAAATGGAATTGATATATCGGCCTGCGAAAAAGCTAAAGGTATTTCTGTACAACCTGCTACAATTCCCTGTGCACCTTTAATCGCCAGCAGACTCACAGCCTTTTGTAGCTTTTTTTTCGGTTGGCTAAGATAGCCCATCTTAATACCAAAGCCAGAATATTTACCATAAATTGCATCCATTACTAAATATTCCTGTAAAACATAATCCAATTCCACAACTTCAACGCCATACTTTGACAATGCCTGATGATAAAGTTGGGTCTGCAAAGTGCCCGTAGTAGCGAGTAATCCTACTTTTTTAAGATCTGATTGTCTGATCATTTTTGCGCTTTCCTCTACCGTGTTGATAATTTGTATATCTCCCTTATCTTCATTAATAAATTTCTGTAATGCCGGCAAAAAAAAATGAGCGGTATTACAAGCTATACCAGCATATTTAATTACGGGGTGCATATTCTTTAAATTTAAATATGCCTGAACCAGATATGGAAAAGGATCTTCGTTTTTACCTAAACTATCATCCAGACTGCTAATAATATAGCCTGTTCTGTCAGGAGTTTGGGTTATACCGCTAATATGTACAGATAAATAATCCGAATCCTGCTTAATATCACAAACTTCCTCATTTGCCATTAAAACTTCAGACAACAAATCTCTGGTTGCTGCCTGTCCCATCCCGCCAATTATACCGACAGCATACTTATCCTCCAGTAATGTCTTAGCTTGAGCTACATATTCTGACCATACGAACTTAGGTTTATATACTAATTCTGATTGCAATTTCATAATATATGAGGTTTAGAAAGCAGCAGCTGTAAACGCACATTCACGTCCGGCCGGGATAACATTTGGCCCTAAAGTAATTTCTGCAGCTGTTAAAAACACCTGAGGGATAAATTCACCATTTGCATCACCATCAACCACATACTTTACACAAAGTCTGTTATACCAGGAAACAGCTTCTAAATTTGTACCTTTTTTTCGTAAAAATGCAGGAATTTTCATAGGTTGAACATAATCCTGTGCAATAAGAGTATAACCTTTCTTAAACCACGTATAAATATTTTCCCACCTTTGGTTATCACCCTGCTTTAACCCCTCTACAGGAACAGCAACACCATTAGAGCGATTAATTAACATTAAATCATCATGAGCCCAGGCTACTTTAACTACTTTAGCCTCTTCTCTCGCAGCTGCTATGTCTTTTTCTGTTCCTATAAAATGAGTTGGTATCATAATTTTTCTCAATCTTTGTAATCTTTCTACTCCAATATTCGTTTTCCAGAATTGTGTAAGCCCATGTTCATGAATAAGTGCAAAAACGATCTTCGTAGCTAAGGCGTCATAATTACCTGCTGCAAAAAGATTATGGGTGGGAATATCTAAGGCTTTTAACTCAGCCGGAGAAAGTAATGATTCGTTAAATACTGCATGGAATTGCATCCAGTCAGGAAATGACTTCGCCTCATTTAAATCGAATAACTCACACTGTATACCATTTTGAGACAGCTCATGTACCAGTTCGATAAATCGGCGTGTATTTAATGCATAATGGTCTGTCTTAATATCCGTTCTGAGGAAAGCAATTTTAATCGGTCGATTTTCAGCAGAAGCAGAAAACATTTTATTCAAAGCACCAATAAATCTTCCTGCTGTTGTTTGATTTGCTGACTGCAGATTATAGGCCAATTGCTCAATAACCATTAATGCACTTGCACCATCCTTACCTTCAACTTCATTCATTTTAATTTCATTCTTTTCATTAATAATACAATCTACTCTCCAGGATAAAGGAACCCTAAAATCTAAATTTGTACCCATTTTTGCTTTAATTTCTGCTGGAAGCTTAGGTAAAGCACGTCCAAGATAAAGAAGATCGTTACCTAAAGATCTCAATTGTTCTTTTGCTCCAGCAGGTAGCTGCACAGGTTCAGCCGTAATCCTGAAAGTAGGCTCTTTAATTTCTTCTTTCCCATAAAAAGGTCCCATGGCCATTATAAATTCATGTGCATGATTAGCAGACTTCAATAACCAATCAAAACGTTCTACTGAAAGACCAAGTTGCCCGGCAGCGATTTTCCTGTCGTTAATATGTAATTGTGGTATCATAAAATTATTATTTTGAGGCCCGTACAACCCCTGAGGTCAATTATTGAGGCTTGTGATCCTTGTCACAATTTAATGCTCAAAAGTAGAATTATATCTTTTATTTGAAAAAATACAAGCTCTTCTGTAAATCATTACTGCTTAGTTTGTAATTTTACAAAATTATGCTACACTATAAGCTTATGGATAATTTAAGATTCAGAATTATTTCTGACCTGACTGAAGCCAAAACTATGTGGGATCTCTTTTCTCCGAATCAGACAATCGATGACGATTGGAGTTTTCGTTATACTTTTATTCATAATTTAGACTTACCTCTGCATTTTATAGTTGGCCACATTAACGAAGAACCTATTGGTCTTCTGCCTCTACAATACAATACCCTTAAGGGTTTAAGCCCTAAACTACTTAACCAAACCCAACCCTACTTTGAATTCTTTGGTGGGGTAGATACAGATGATAACAGGATATTTTTTAAATCAGGATTCGAATATTTAAAAAATGATTTTCTGGCACAGATTAAATTACCAGCTGTCCTTACATCTCTTAAAGAAGAATACTCTTTTCAAAACCAGAAATCAGAATATTACTTAGACCGTTACGAGCTTGCTCTCCAAAATATTCATAATTTCGATGATTATATAGACCAGAACTTTTCTGGCAAAACAAGAAGAACCATAAAACATGAGCTCAGAAATCGACTTAAGGCAGACAAAGTCGAAGTTGTTGATGGAGATCTGGCTGATTTGGAACTCTTATTCTCCTACAGTATTGCCCGTTTTGGAGAAAAATCATCATTTAATATGCCTCAGCGCCGGCAAATCTACAGAGATCTTACAAAGAAATTTGCTGTAGACATTTTTAAGGTAGTTATTGACGGTCACACCAAAGCTGTGGGTTATGGTATTGTGCACAATAAAGTTTTTACAGGGCTAAACATGGGATATGACTATTCTGTACCGGGACTGGGAAAATTCTTAATCACCTCTACTTTACCAAGAGCGATTAATCACGGTTGCGATAAATACGATACAGGACAGGGCGACAATGGGTGGAAAGAAAAATTGCATTTAAAAAAAATACCACAGTATATTTTGAAATTGAATAATGCTTACTAATCTAGGATCAGAACATAAACCCCCGATTTTGCCAGATCTCGAGTTAAAGTCTCATACCAGTCCCTATTTCTTCTCCAGTCAGCTCATCCCCATCCTCGTCGTTTCAAACCGATAATGATCACCCTAAAAGTCAGAATAAATATTTAGGATTTCCTTTAATCTCTGTCTATCAAAAACATCCTGTGGGAAAATAGGACGTATACCAATTCTGTACAACATCAGTTTCCAAGAAACAGGTTTACGAAATATAATATATTCATTATCAGCAGAAAATATACTATGCTCCTCCCTTTTCCAAACTCTCAAGAACTTTGTAAAGGACTATCCCCAGGCTTACCATCACATTAAGACTTATATTCACCCCATACATAGGCAATTCCACTATGCTATCACACATTTCTAAAACTTCTTTGGACACCCCATCCGTTTCATGACCCACCACCAGAGCTAAAGGGAATACATAATCCATCTGCTGGAATGGAACGCTTCGACTATCCTGCTCTACTGCCACAATCTGAATAGCCGGAACTTCTTCTCTCAATTTAGTAATCGCATCAACAGTTCTAGAATAATATTCCCAATCTACCCACTCTGTGGTATTAATAGAGGCTTTTTTAATACGTGAATTAGGTGGAGTTTCAGATCCGGCACATAAAATAACCTTCTGAGCTGCTACTCCATCAGCTAAACGAAAAATTGCCCCTATATTGTATGTGTCCAGTACATTATCCAGTATGATATAAATTGGATTGTGTTTTAGCTGTTTTTTTATCCCCTCATCTCCCAGAGAGACTCTAAGTTGTTTTGAATTCATTTTTATCATTGGCTAATTATACAATTGGCAGGCATAATAAACAAATTTTACAGCCTGTGTTATGATAATTTTATGGCCAAAGATAAACAGCCGACAAAAAATAGCAAAACTCCTGTTCGCTCTTTCTGGTTTTTACTAGCCCTTTTCTTATTCCTTCTTTTTATTTTAGGCAACGTCTATCTGCTCATCACCAGATCCAAGTCCATCCTGAAATATCAAGGAAAAGGAAGCGTCTTATGCGCTCAGATCATAACTTACGCCAGGAATATAAAAACAGGACAATGTGCACAATTTGGATCACCTTGCGAAGTGCCTGATGGATGGAAGATAGATCAGACCTGTCTGAAAGTAACACCTGCAAAATAGAGTGTCTGTATAAAGTAAAAATATTTGCAACTTTACTTAACTTCGTTTTCTTTTTGGAATGTAGCGTTTGGGGGCAGGATTAGCTTTAGCCTCAGCCACAATTTTTTCAGTTTGCTCCAGTGACAAACTTTTAGGATCAATATCTTTAGGAATTTTATAGTTTTCCTTACCATACTTAATATATGGACCGTAACGGCCGTTTAATAACTGCAAATCTTCAGAAAACACTTTAATAATTCTATTTGCCTCTGCCTCTCTTTTGGCTTTGATTATTTCTATAGCTCGTTCTGCATCTAAATCGAGCGGATCGTCCCCTTTTGGAATAGAATAAAATTTATTATCAAATAAAATATATGGTCCAAAACGACCAACAGCCACTTTCATCTCTTTGCCTTCAAATTCACCTGCAATACGGGGAAGTTTAAATAGTTCTAAGGCTTCTTCCAGTGTAATGGTTTCCAGACTCTGATCACGTCTAAGTGGTGCCATTTGAGCTTTTTGCTCCTCTGTATTTTCACCGATTTGTGCCAACGGCCCATAACGGCCAATTCGTACCTTCACAGTTTTGCCGCTCTTGGGATCTTTACCCAATTCTCTTTCGCCACTCGCACGTTCAGCTTTATCCAATGCTTTATCAACTGTCTTATGAAAAGGACCATAAAACTCCTTGAGCATTTTAACCCAGGCTAAATCACCATCTGCGATCTCATCAAACTCTTCTTCGACTGTAGCAGTAAACTGATAATCCATAATTTCCTTAAAATGCTCACTCAAAAAATCCGTAACCACCATCCCTATATCGCTAGGGAAAAGCTTTCCTCTTTCTGCACCAGTAGTTTCAGTTTGAGTTGCACTGCTAATCTTGTCATTTTGTAAGGTAATAATTTTAAATTCTCTTTGCATTCCTTCACGATCTTCTTTGACTACATAACCGCGTTTCATAATTGTAGAAATGGTTGGAGCATATGTACTGGGTCGCCCAATTCCGTTTTCTTCCAGTTTTTTCACCAAACTAGCTTCAGTATATCGCGCAGGCGGACGATTAAATTTCTGGGTCGCATTCATTTTTTGCAACTGCAAAATCTGACCTTCTCTTAAAGGTGGCAAAATTCCTGCTTCTTCTTCAGCATCATCATCTCTACCTTCCAGATAAACTTTTAGAAATCCATCGAATAGCAGCACTTCTCCTGTTGCTACGAGTTCATCACTCACCGTTGAAATAGTAATATTTACAGCCGTTTTTTCCAGTTCTGCTTCACTCATTTGTGATGCAATAGAACGCTTCCAGATCAGTTCATATAATCGCTGTTGGGCATAATCCCCATGAATTGTATGCCTTTCAAAATGAGTGGGACGAATAGCTTCATGTGCTTCCTGTGCTGATTTTGATTTAGTAGTAAATTGTCTTGTATGTACATATTTTTCTCCATAGGCGACCTCAATTTCTTTTTTAGCCGAAGCTAATGCGAGGTTTGATAAATTAACTGAATCCGTACGCATATATGTAATATGACCTGATTCATATAATTGTTGAGCCAATGTCATAGTACGCGAAACAGAGTATCCTAACTTACGGCTCGCTTCTTGTTGTAAAGTAGAGGTAATAAACGGCGGTGCAGGATATCGTTTTACCGGAGATTTTATAATTGATTTAACCGTATAGATCGCTCCTATACAGTTTTTTAAGAATGCCTCAGCTTCGAATTGAGTAGCAAACTTCCGCGGTAATTCTGCAATTACGGTTTTTTCATCACCGGCTAGTAAGTTTGCTGTAACTTTAAACGTTGAAGATGTGTTAAAAGCGTTAATCTCCCTTTCACGCTCGACAATCAAACGCACCGCAACCGATTGTACTCTTCCGGCCGATAAAGCAGGTTTTACTTTTTTCCATAAAGTCGCAGATAATTCATAACCTACTAAACGATCTAAAATGCGACGAGCCTGTTGTGCATTGACAAGATTGATATCAATTGTGCGTGGATTAGCTACAGCTTCTGTAATTGCAGTTTTAGTAATTTCATGAAAAACAATTCTTCTACTATCTTTTTTGTTGAGGTTTAACACTTCGGATAAATGCCACGCGATTGCCTCACCCTCTCTATCCTCATCTGAAGCCAGCCATATCATTTCTGCTGTTTTAACATCTTTTTTCAATTCAGCTACAACATGCTTTTTATCATCCGGTATTTCATAATGCGGTGCAAAATCATGTGTGATATCTACAGCATCACTTCCCTTTTCCAAATCCCGGATATGACCAAAGCATGATTTAACCAAAAAATCTTTACCCAAAAAACTGCCGATAGTTTTGGCTTTAGCTGGTGATTCAACAATTACTAAATTTTTCATAGACAACTTACAAATTGTAGACCAAATTATACAGGATGTGTCAAGTATCTGTTTAAATCAGAACAATTTCTATCTATCCTCTATTCTCATATTTTAATTATGTTATGTTCTCTACTTATACAATAAAATACTAAATATTAAAAATAAATGATGATATTATGTAAGTTCATATTCTATTATGTATAATATTCGCTATGAGTGTTGAAGCGGCAGAACGTGTTCCTACTATCGGTAATGAAAATATAGATAATTTAAAAACACTGATAGATCGCAATCCTAAATTTAGAGCAAGTGTCGTAATTGGTCGAGGTGTATTTCGTCAATTACATGGATTAGATTTGCTCGCCAACCTAGCTATAGATACACAGTTTACGCAGGGTTTTGATGATATGACTACAAAAATAGTTTCTGAAAAAAGAACACCGTTTGCCGCAGGCAATCATGAAGACCACGGATCAGTTGTTGCACTTAAACAAGAAACTTCACATATTTTAGATGTAGCTGCAGGTGTGCGTTGTCCAGATACGAACATTCCTACAAAGCAAGATCTAGAGCCAATTACTCGAATGCTAACAGAATTACGCTGTTATGACCCGAATTACCCACATTTAAGATCACTTACACATTCTTTAACGACTTTATTAAATGATCTTAACAAAGCAGATAATACAGATGCATCTTTGAAAGGATTTATTATGCCAATAGCAAAGACTCTCGCGACTGGCCATCAGGGTGTCTCGCTTTGGCGCTTATACGAAACAATGCTTCCTGATTTGCTTCGAAGCAAAATTTATCCTATTCCTGTTCTGCGTAATCAGGATTATCAAGAGTTTGGATTAGCTAAAAATAATGATTCATTTATTAAATTACTTGAAGCATTGCACAACTTAAGACTCGGGTTTGCAGTTTTTCCTGAAGGGACAACAAAAAGTGGTAAACAAAAGACCGGAGAATATTCTCCACTAAGAGTTGATAACATCAGAGGCATACAACATCTGGAAGACGGAGATAATTCGTTAGGTATCATTGTCAAAACCTTACTTCGCTCAAATCCGAAGGGTATTGCTATTTTCCCGTTTGGATCACATGGTGAATATAGAGTGCATAATCCCGACACCAGAAGATTTCGCAAAGAAGGAATTTTACAAGCCCTTAGTCCCTTTGATCCCAACCCCGTTAGAATGATAGCAGGATTACCCATACTCGGTGAAGATATGATGGAACAGATAAAATTTTCAACCGGAAAATCTTATCCGAAGGCCACCGACATCACACATTTTATAATGAGTCAGATCGCAGTAAACGTACCACCTTATGCACGAGGAATTTATACAGATGTTAAGATAACATATCCTTATAAAAAAAATCGGTAATATGCCTGAAAAAAACATAAATCAAGATCAAAAAAAACCTTCTTTTATCCTATCTTTTCTTAAGTGGTTTGGAATCTACTTGCTAATCACGGCTGCTATCTATGGAATAATTTTCACCATAATTCTGCTAACACAACATAAATAAGTCTATTTTTTAATATCACTTGCCTCATGAGTAAACCAATAATCTAGCACCTGCTTTGCCACAGGAGCTGCTACTGTTGATCCCTCACCTCCGTTTTCTACCAACACTGTAACGACTATTTGAGGATGATAAGCAGGTGCTATAACCGTAATCCAGGCGTCAGGTGGCGTGGTGGGTCCACCCACCTGAGCAGTACCTGTCTTACATGCCAAAGCAACTTCCCTATCAGAGGGAGTAACTGCTCTAGCTGCCTCTGATGCAGTTGGTGCTGTTACGTCAAGCCCATCAATCGGCAACTTGCTATTTTGTACTATGAAATTGTATAAAGGATAAGCTACACCACCCGGACTACAACCTTCCACCATCCCTTTCTGAATAAGATTATGATTGGTAGTATTTAAAAGATTCGCATGTAAAATTTGCGGCTTTTGATTTAATAATAAAGTAGGTTTGTATAATGTTCCGCCATTAGCTACAACATCCGTCCAGCTATTGACCTGTAAAGGGGTCGTCAGAAGAAAACCCTGTCCAATGCCATATTCGTAAGTGTCACCTGTATACCAAGGCTGTCCAACATTTTTTTCTTTCCATTCTACGGTAGGTAAGACTCCATCTGCTTCACCTGGCAAATCAATACCCAAACGATGACCGATACCAAACAGTGCCGCGTATTTTGAAAGTTTATCAATACCTATTTTATTAGCCAGCTCATAAAAGAAAATGTCATTCGAACGTGCGATTGCCCTTACTATGTCTACTGGTCCTTGCTCAGTCCTACCATAATCTGTATACAACCAGTTGGCAAAAGAAAAAGCACCTACATGCAGGATACCAGGATCGATAATAGTCCATGAATCATTGATGATATTTTGCTGTAAACCTGCTGCAGCAGTCACAATTTTGAAAGTCGAACCTGGAGGGTAAGTACCCGTAATAACACGGTTTAATAAAGGTTGATTAGTTCCATCTAGAAGAATTGAGGTTACATTCTTATACGCACTTGTAGAAGAAGGTTTATAACTTTTGTCTAAAGTAAACAAATTAGGATCATAAGATGGTTGAGAGACCATCGCAAGAATTTGCCCATCCGGCGTCGAGACAATTATCGCTCCCTTCTTTTGCGTACGTATGGCATTATATGCTGCCTCCTGCAAACCTTTATCTAAAGTGAGGGTAATATTCTGCCCTGGAATGGGATCTGTTTGTCCTAACTCTCTCACCACTTTACCAAAAGCATCCACTTCGACCAATATTTTTCCATCCGTACCTTTCAGTTCACTTTCATACTGTTGTTCTATTCCGCTCTCTCCTACAACATCATCTGCCTGATAGCCGCTAAATTGAGGTTCTCTCAGCTGGTCAGCACTTATTTGTCCAGTATAACCCAAGACATGTGCGCCAGCATCTGCTAAGGGATAGTGTCGCAGACTGTCAATCTCAATATTCTTAGCACCGGCTGCCAGTAATGGCAAAGCTTGCTCCTTGTTGAGAAAAACAACTTTTCCATTGACGAGTTCCCGATATCCGGGTGTGTTATAAACCAATGGATTCCCATTACGATCAAAAATTATTCCCCTTGGTGCGTGAATTATCTCGGTTCTCAAACGGTTTGAATCTGCTAAACTATTGTAATAGTTTCCTTGAAAAATCTGTGTGGATAACAGTTTGACAAAAAGTAGACCTAAAGCAAAAAATATCAGGATAATAAACAAGTATTCTCTCCAAGCTTTTTTCTCTACAATATCATTATATTTTCTACTTCTGCTTGACTTGATGCTATATACATTCTCAGCAAAAATAGATGTAACCTTCATTTTCATCTTCATAAACCAACAGTTTTTTCTTTCTTATGAATCGCACTTAGACAAAGATAAATCAGACTACCTAGAATTGCAATAAGAAGTGACTGCAGAAATTGATTATCTGGAATAACAAATTTCGCGTATGTATATCCGCCTATAAGCAATGAGAAAAATACAAACGGCAACGAAGCTATCTCAAATTTCCTTTGATACAAAAAAATTAGAAATAGTAACCCCAAAAAAATCATACTTGTAATCCCGAACCTGCGAAAAGTCATTACATCCAGCAACAAGCCCATTAAAAATGCCAGAACAAACACGAGGTTACTGCGCAATATGATGTAAGACAAAATTATGACCAATATCGATAAAGGGAAAGTAGTTATTGAACCTTCTACTATCACTGATAATAAACAGCTAACAATAAGAATAAAATACTTCAACATAAATTACTTAAGCATGATAAAAACTTCTGAGACCTTGGTAATATCTATAGGATTTTGGATAGCAGCGCTCTGATATAAAGCACTGGGAGATTTATTAATAGCACTAATCTTACCCACTACCAGCCCCGGTGGCAAACCCTTGCCTGTTAAATTTTTATCTCCTTTAGTCACCACAATATCTCCTATTTTTAGAGTGTCTGACAGCTCAACATTGACCAGGACTACTTTATCTGCCCCTTCTCCTTTGACAATTCCCAATGTGTTTGTATTTTGTGTTTGTGCGGTAAAAAGAAAATTAGGACTACTAATAAGAGTGACAAGGGATGTTGCGGATTCTACCTTTGTAATTTCTCCTATCAGAACATTTTTTATAATCACAGGCATACCTTTTTGTACTCCCTGATTAGTTCCCTGATCCAGAATTAATTGTTCCGGCAAGGAAATTCCCGGTAAAAACTGGGGCAAACCAATGATCCTGGATGGAAGCAATTGAGATGGTTCTATGTTTGCTGTGGCAAACTGATCACGCAATGCATTATTATCACTTTTTAGCTGATTCATTTGTGCCTGACTGACAAGTGTATCAACAACCTGCTGGAACTTTTTATTAGTTTCATTGGAAGGATGATTAAAAACACTAAATAAGCCAGCTTGCAA
Organism: Candidatus Levyibacteriota bacterium; assembly: GCA_027459725.1. Taxonomy (GTDB): domain Bacteria; phylum Patescibacteriota; class Microgenomatia; order Levybacterales; family UBA12049; genus DAIDHK01. The sequence continues at coordinate 26,412 of DAIDHK010000011.1, read as the reverse complement.
AGGTCGACTGAAATTCGTAATCATTCCGCTTATACCGACTAGTTGCATTCTAAAGACAAAAATCAGAGCGGCAAATAAAAATAATACAATAAATACAAATGTCGTTGATGAATTTTTTCGCATATGAGAGTTCAAAAAACAAAAGACTACTATAACTATAAAAAGGCAGCTATCCCAAACCGCCTACTACCTTAACCCTATTTAATAAAGCATCGTCATTTAATACTTTACCTGTTCCTCTAACTACACTTGTCAAGGGATCTTCTGCAATAATAACAGGCATATGAGTCCTCTCTACAATCAATTGTTCAAGACCAGGTAATAATGCACCACCGCCGGTCAGTAATACTCCTCTTTCCAGTACATCGGCAATCAGCTCAGGTGGTGTTTCCTCCAGTACTTCTGCAATCCCATCCACAATCTGGCTTAATATAGGCGCTAAGGCTTCACGAATTTCAATCTCTGATATGCGTAAGCTTCTTGGTAAACCGGTTTCCAGATCTCGCCCTCTGACAATACTCAATTTTTGCCCATGTTCTTCAATAACTTTTGTTTCCTCATTTTTTCCCAGATGTTTAATATTCAGTGATTCCGACGATTCTGGCACGTCTGATTTAACTTTTTTTTCTTTTGCCCTATTTTTTTCTTCGTATGCTGAACCAATTTTTATTTTAATATCCTCCGCAGTTCTCTCACCCAACAATAATCCGTGTCTTAAACGAATATAGTGCAAAATTGCCTGATCCATATCATCTCCTGCTAATTTCAGTGAACGACTGACCACAATACCCCCTAAGGCAATGATGGCAATTTCTGTTGTACCTCCTCCGATATCCACGATCATAATACCGGTTGATTGAAAAACTGACACATTTTCTCCAATAGCAGAAGCCATGGGCTCTTCAATCAAAAATGCTTCCCGTGCACCCGCAGTCAGTGCAGCTTCCCAAACTGCACGTCTTTCAACTTCGGTGACACTGGAAGGAATTCCTATAACAACTCTGGGTCTGGCTAATAAGCTGGGTAATAAACTACCCATCGCATGTACTTGTGAGATATAGTAACCAATCATTGCTTCAGTAGCGTCAAAATCCGCGATCACGCCGCTTTTTAACGGACGGATAGTTTGTAAACTGGCCGGGGTTTTACCTATCATTTTTTTTGCCTCGCTCCCGATAGCAATTACTTTTTTAGTTTTTTTATGTCTCGCGATCACTGAAGGTTCACGAATAACAATCCCTTTGCCTTTGACAAAAACCAGAGTATTTGATGTACCTAAATCGATACCGATATCATGAGAAAAAAATGAAAAAAATTTATTAAACATATTTAAAATAATTTGAAGAAGAATTCTAAAAATTTAATCTATAGACGAATATTCTTGTACGCTCATTTTAGCATCATTAAGCTAGCTTGCCAATTATATACTTTTGCATATTGTTCGCTATCTGGTATACAATAGTCGCATGTCACTAGGAGAGAAAATTTGTAACTTTTTTATCAAAGGAGGTCTATATCTACTTTTCTTCTCAGTACCACTTTTTTTTCAGGGTGACACCTCAGAACTATTTGAATTTAACAAGATGTGGCTCACTTTTTGGTTGACTTTAGTGATCATAGGTGCGTGGATGTGTAAGATGGTTATACAAAAAAGAATTTATTTTCATCGCACTATCTTTGATATCCCACTTGTATTATTTTTAATATCACAAATCATCTCCACTTTTATCTCACTTGATCCATATGTTTCTTTCTGGGGTTATTATTCACGCTTCAACGGCGGATTATTGTCAACTATCACATATATAGCTCTCTTTTATGCTATTGTCAGCAATTTAACTAAAAAAGATATCTTTCGTATTGTTTGGATCAGTTTAATTAGCGGTGTACTGGTGGCATTATGGGGTTTACCCTCACACTTTGGCTACGATCCCACCTGTTATTTGTTTAGAGGTACCTTTGACGTATCCTGTTGGACCAGTGATTTTCAGCCTAAAATACGTATTTTTTCAACAATTGGTCAGCCTGATTGGATGGCTGCCTATCTTGCTGTATTACTAATGATTTCAATTGCAGGCAGTATGTTTCGCTTAATGAGTGTACAAATTGATAAGCTTAAAGTATTATCTGGCAAGCTATTGTGGCTGCCTTTGATATTATTTTTAACATCACTATTGTTTTATATTGACTTAATCTTTACTAACACCCGAGCAGGTTTTGCAGCTTTCTGGATTGCTTTCATATTATTTTTTGTTATTCTGCTAGCAATAGATTTTTTCAAAGACCGAAAATTTATAGTAAAGTTTGCTTTGATATATCTAGCTTTTTTTGGAATTGTTACATTTATTACTGGCACACCGATTGAAGAGTTAAACAAATTTACTCTTCCTGCAATAACGGCATCACATCCGATTATCAGTGGGGTAAACCCAATAACCAGTACAAGCGCTAGTTCTTCTGCGTCTAACAATAAAGTTGTAAGTGCAAATTCAACTGCCACAGCTTCAGCAGTCGCAAAACCAAAACTAATTACCACAGGAATCACTGATTCAGGAAAAATCCGGCTTTACGTTTGGAGAGGTGCTATTAAAGCCTGGGAAGCTCACCCGCTTTTTGGTACTGGTGTAGAAACCTTTGCCTTTGCTTATTATCTTTATCGCCCGGTTGCTCACAACATGACCAGTGAATGGGATTATCTTTATAATAAAGCTCATAATGAATTTTTGAACTATTTAGCAACGACTGGTATTTTCGGACTGGGGACATTTTTAACATTTGTAATTTTATACTTTGTTCTCAGTGGAAGATACGTCTGGCAAGACAGATTCAATAAGGATAAAAATAGAGAAGTAATATTAACATTAGCATTTGCGATGGCATATTTAACCATCATGATCACTGATTTCTTTGGATTTTCGGTAGTGATCATAAATCTGTTCACTTTTCTTTTCCCTGCTTTATTTTTGACCTGGGCAGAAAATCCCAAACTAAGTCATCAGTTCATTATTGAAGCTGAGAATAACTCACCTGCAAAAACTTCTGGTACTTCAATGAATGCATTTCAATGGACAGGAATCGTAGTTGTAGTACTGTTTGTAACTTACTTTGAGTTAATACTTTTTACTGATTGGTTTGCAGATAAGGCCTATGCCCTGGGACATAATTATGATAGTGTAAATCAGTTTCAAACAGCTAATCCGTATCTTAACCAAGCCGTAGCCATGCGGCCGGAAGAACCGGTATTTCAGGATGAACTAAGTATTAACGAAGCTTCGCTGGCTTCGTTTTATCTTCAAAATAAAGATCTTGCGCAAGCCCAAACTTATGCAACGGAAGCCAAGGCAATTAGCGATAAACTTATTTCCGAATATCCTAATAACCTGTTATTTTTCAAAAGCCGTGCAAGAATCTTCTATCTTCTGGCTCAGGGTGATCCGCGTATACTGGCCTACGCACTGCAGGCGATTCAGAGAGCCAATCAGCTAGCACCTACTGATGCCAAAATTCTCTATAATCTGGGTGTACTTTACGGACAAACCGGTGATATTAACATGGCTATTAAAACCCTGGAGAAAACAGTAAAATATAAAGCAGATTATACAGATGCATACTACGCACTTGGACTTTTTTATCATGCTGAGGCTACAAACTCTGCAGGAAAAGTGATCAATCAAGCCTTACAACAAAAAGCAGTTAATGCTATGCAATTTATTCTACAGAATTTGGCCCCAACTGATACAGAAGTACAAAAAACCTTAAGCAGCTGGAACACAGGTAACTAAGCAATAAATTCTATTTTCTGATATAATTTGATGTAGTAGAATAGTTATTTTAATATCTTAAATTTAAGTAATATGTTACCGATTGTACAGGCACCAAATGAGGTTTTGTCCCAAAAAGCTAAACAAGTAAATAAAATTGACGACCATTTAAACAAACTTCTCAAAAACATGAGAGAGGCATTAGTTAATGCCAAAGATCCGGAAGGAGTAGGTCTCGCAGCTCCTCAGGTAGGCAAATCTCTACAAATTTTCATTGTCAAGATGACTGAAAAATCGCCTATTTTGACTTTTATAAATCCTAAACTTACGCCTATAAAAAATAAAAAATTACCTACAAAAAAGAAAAAAGATAAGGACGGTGTAAAACTAGAAGGCTGCTTATCACTCAAAGATATATGGGGAGTAGTTGACCGGTATCCTTCAGTTGAGCTATCCTATTTAGATGAAAATGGTGAGCCCCATCATCAGAAATTTGATGGGATGATGGCTACAATTGTTCAACACGAATGTGATCATTTGCAAGGCATTCTTTTTCCCAAACACGTTTTAGAACAGGGTCATCAGTTATATAAATCAGTCAAAGATGAAAATGGTGAAACTGTATTTGAAGAATTGCACATCTAACTATAATTGTTCATAATTCAGACTACATAGCCCTTAATCCTAAACCATGAAGATTATTTTTTTTGGCAATACCAGATATTCAACAACAGTCGAAGCAAGTCTTTACGCCAATTTTGGCTTATCAGCAATAGTAACCATTCCTGATCAACCACTAGGAAGAAACAAAGTTATGACTCCTACACCTACCAAGGCATTTGCGAATGAGCATAAGTTGAGAGTGATTGAAACACTTAAGCTGGACAAGCAGACTATTAATAAAATAGAGGAGTTACAACCTGATTTTTTAGTAGTCGATGACTACCGCTTATTCTTACCAAAAGAACTTCTGGAAGTCCCTACTCATGCCGCACTAAATGTACATCATTCTCTTCTACCAAAATATAGAGGTCCCTCTCCTGCTCCTGCAGTTATTCTGGCCGGAGAGAAAGTATCGGGCGTAACCATTATGCAGATGGCACAAACCTTGGATGCAGGAAATATTCTCGCACAAAAAGACTACATATTAAATGATGAGGAAACTAGTGATTCTTTATTAACAACTTTAAATGAACTAGCTGCAAAAGCACTTATTCCGATTATTAAAGATTTTGAATCATATAAAATAAAAGCTATATCACAAGACGAGAGACAATCATCATTTACTCCTCACATTTCCAAACAGGATGGATTTGTTAATCTACAGAATCCTCCTTCACCCGAACAATTTGATCGCATGGTAAGAGCATATTTCCCCTGGCCCAATGTCTGGACTAAACTTGTAATTAATCAGAAGGAAACGAGAATTAAATTTCTACCTAAACAGCATATTCAGATTGAAGGGAAAAAACCAGTAGATTTGAATACTTTTTATCGAGGTTATCCTCAATTAAGAGCCTCCATCAAAAATCTCTACGCTAAAGGAGAACTCATAGATTAATTGACAGTCTTATTACTATTCATTAAAGTAGAGTTATGTTGCTCTTCTGGTTGTTATATATCGTAATTATTGCCTCATTCCCTATTTTATATATTATCGGTATTGTTTCGTTAATTCGTTATTTATTAGGTAATAAACAGAAATCCGCAAATACTCATACAGATAACCGAACCCAAACTCTAAAAATCATAATATCTGATTTAAAGCATAAACTAACTGAAAATAATAAGTCTGTCCTACTTCCTCTTATTCAGGAATACCAAAATGAGCTACAGGGCAGACTAAATGAGAACATTAATGCAAATATTATCAATAAAGATGAGTCAATATTTACCAAACCTCATCCTGTGGCTTTACTTTCTCAGGACGTAACTTCAGCGAGTGTTAACTGGCAGTCATTAAGTTCAATCAATATGCTTTTATATCTTGGAGCATTTCTTATAATAAGTTCAGCTGCCATTTTTGTTGCATTTCAATGGGAAACTATTGCAGGAATAACCAAAGCAATGTTATTGACACTAGTAACTTTGGCTTTTTTTATGAGCGGTTATTGGTTTTACCAAAGACCAAAAATAAAACAGGCTGGTATTACATTTATAGCCATTGCATCCATCCTTTTACCTGTTTGATACAGCACATGATCATATGCAATGCAACAATTACTCTGTTCTGACACCAACACCTGAATATAGGTTAAATTAATGAATTTAGCAGAAATAAATTAACGAGCGGCCACAATGGAGTTAGCTTCTTTCTTACGTCTTTCCATTTCTTTTGCAGCTTGTTTATACATTCGCAGACATTTGATACATAATTTCATTTTTTGTCCCACGCCGTCGATAACAATCCTAGCAGATTGCAGATTTGGTTTAAACTTTCTGTTGGTACGGTTTTTTGCGTGTGAAACGTTATGTCCATACATCACACCTTTACCGCAATTTTGACATTTCATAGCCATAGACAATTTTCCTCTTTGCTAGTATACTAAAAACCAATTGAAATTACAAATATCAGGCAGTAATTCCTTTACCAAACCTTATTTTTGTAACTTAAATATATGGATATAGTCTCTTTTATACTTTATCTTATTATACTAGTATTCTCTGCCATTTTGCATGAAATTGCACATGGTTTTGTAGCAGAGAAATTAGGTGATCCTACCGCACGACTATTAGGCAGGCTAACACTTAATCCTAAGCCTCATATCGATCCTATGATGACTCTGGCACTGCCTTTGATCCTGTTTCTAGCTGGTTCACCAGTAATTATAGGTGGCGCCAAACCAGTACCGGTAGACCCTTTTAATCTACGTGACGGCAGAAAAGATTTGGCTCTGGTTTCACTGGCTGGTCCACTAACTAATCTACTGTTGGCAATAATCGCAGGAATTTTACTTAAAATTCTAACACCAAGCCTTTTTAATCAGCCTTTTTTCTTAGCAATCTTAGACGGCCGAACTCCCAGTTTACTCCCAATGATTTTGCAGGTAAACCTGCTACTAGCCATATTCAATCTGATACCAATTCCTCCTCTAGATGGTTCTAAAGTTTTTACACTCCTTCTTCCTGAACGTGAAGCTAATGCCTATATGAGTATGGGGAATATGGGAATGCTAATTTTATTTCTTCTTCTTATGTTTCCTCTTCCCGGTTTTTCCTTGCCAGCTATTATTGGTAATATTTTTAATTTTCTCTACTCACTCTTCGGACTCTAATTCTTACCTACATTATTTATATCTTGTTATGTAAGACTTGTGTAATTACTGATTTTTTGCTTCAAATGCAGTGACTATAACCCTTGAAATTTATATATTTACCCGATATACTGATTTCGCTCTTTGAAACCTGGAAATAGTTGACATATTTTTTCTCTACTTCTACACTCTGAGGTATTTTCTCGCTTAGCGAGAAAAGACAAGGTCAGTTCTGAAAAGCTGCGGCTGATCAGACAGCCTTTCCTAATTACTATCTTAGAGAAAAAAACAACTATTTCGGCTCAAAGGGCATTGTTATTATTGAAATTCAATTAAACCATCCAATTAATCCGGATGGTTTTTTTGTGAAAGGAACACTACTTTTCATCGTTGATCGTAATGTCTACTGAACTGATTCGAATAATTAAGAGAGATAGAATAATAAAAAATATAACCCCAGAAAGTTTTAGAGGAAGACTTGAGCCGACAATGAGAATCGGACTCATGTCTCTTCATTACCAATGAAGTGCTCTGCCATTGAGCTATGTCGGCGTTTGTGCTGGGTGAGGGACTCGAACCCCCGTAGGCCTTTCGACCGTGTGGTCTACAGCCACAAGCAATTGCCGCTATGCGAACCCAGCAAATTCTAACTCATTGTTTTTAAATATTTCATTATGATACAAGATTTTTCGTTTTCTAATATATTTTTTGTATCGAAATGCCCCTTATATTTAACAGAACTATACTTATGCGATTTTCTTTTACTATTTGCCCAAAACAGGCAGGTTTTCATTGTCTTATTATATCACTTAGAGCCGACTGTCGGATTTGAACCGACGACCTGCGGTTTACAAAACAGCTGCTCTACCACTGAGCTAAGTCGGCATATGATTTTTATTTTTTACTTGCCTTTCTCTACCTTAGTACAAAATATAATTTTACTACAAAGTCAACTTTTGCTGTGCAAGTTAGAGATCTAGTGACTGTGCCTCTCTCGGATATGTACATGCACTATGCACATTTCATATCGTCTGGCAAAGGCTATTTTACCAAACTCAATTCACACTCACAATACGCGTCTTCCCTTTACGCATCGAATTGTGTATAATATCTTCATGGCTAAAAAAGGAGAACATCGTATAACACTAGGCTTAGTTTGCCAGGTTTGTAAAAACCGCAATTATGTCACGACCAAAAATAAACTGGAAACTCCAGAAAAATTGCTCTTGAAAAAGTTCTGCAAACATTGCCGCAAAGTTACAGATCACAAGGAAACGGAAAAATTAAAATAGTCCGCCATTATCCCCTCTTATTTAGTAGAGGACCAGGTGAGATCTGACCTCCAACAGCATATGGAAAACTTTTCTATACACTTTTTTTGTGCTAAACTATAGCCGCAGATTACTAGATATTAGCTAACGTAGAGGTATCAATTAATTCTAAACTGTGGAGTCCAGATGTTTGATTTTTGAAGTCAGCTGGAATATTCTATAGCTATAGTCCGTCATAGGTGTAAAAAGAATAAGGATCTAGTACAATTTTCTTTTAAGAATGCGTCAAAAGGAATAAGACAAAAAATTTGTAAACACTGCCATGCAAATTATAGAAAACAACATTATCTAGAAAATAAAGAAAAATACTTGTCAAAAGCAAGAAAGTGGATCAAAAAACAAGACAAAATTTTGGCAGTGTTTATTTTTTAGGTTTTATCAAAATCAAAATATATTGATTACAATGAGACAGATGTTTTAGTTTTAGAATTAATCATTTAAATAATAAAAGACTAGGGATATCTTAAATGTATAAGAATAGACACACTATAGAAGCAGTAAAAAAAGAAATTGATAAGTGTATCGTTCATTGTACGAATTGTCATAGAAGCATAATAACTAAGGAAACTGGATTATTAGATTAGGGCTGTAGTGAAATGGCTATCACAGCAATCTCCAAAATTGCTTTTCTCAGTTCGAGTCTGAGCAGCCCTGCCTAACAGGTTATAGCCTCAATTTCCTATTCGAACTATATCAAGCTCCAGCTACTTCGGGGGAAGGAATCAAACCGTTCACGGATCCACGAAAGTTGTAGGAACTCTATTGAGCTACTTTACAAGTATGTCAAAATATGCTATATTTGACATACTATGGATCTGGTGACAATCGGTTCTAAAAATCAAATAGTAATTCCCAAAGCTGTTAGAGAAAAAATTAAGGCCTTAAAACCGGGCAGAAAAGTAAAAATATATTCACTTAATCATAATACTTTAATCATTAAAGCAGATACCCAAAGCTGGCTAGAAGGTAGTTATGGCAGCATGAAAAGAGCTTGGAGCAAAGAAGATCCCTTAAATACATTGGAAGAATCAAGAAATCAATGGTAACAATTAGTAATAAGCTGGTAAGTATCGATACAAATATATTTGTCTACTTTTTTCAACAGCATAAACAGTTTGGAGTAGCTGCTAAATCTTTATTTGAGCTAATGGCACAAAAGCAAACAAGAGCGGTCACAAGTATAATCACTCTTACAGAACTTCTTTCCATCCCTACCTCAGAAGAAGTCACAGAAGAATTGACTGCTAGATTTTTAGAAACACCGAATTTAATTATCAGTGAAATCAATCAAACAATCGCTTTAGATGCCGCCCGAATTAGAAGATTATATGGCATTAGAACACCTGATGCACTGCAATTAGCTACTGCTCTATTCCATAAGTCAGATTTTTTTATTACGAGTGACCAAAGACTAAAGTCTTTTAAAGATCTGTCTATAATAATTTTGAATCAAACTACGCAGTTTGATTTACCCAAAAAGTCCTAACATCGTTCTCAATGACCTGCAAGGGTCTGATATAGTTAAGTCAATAAGTTTTTTTCTGTATTTCCATTATGTATGTCGGATCAGGTTCATTTCCAACCTGTACTGTCTTTACATAATGAAACCCTGTTTTTTCGTATGATTTAATAGCTCTTATGTTTTTTGGTTCTGGTCCAATAATACAAGTTGTAATATCTCCATTTGAAAAAATAATTTCCTTAAGAAATTTCTTGAGCATTATACTCCCGAATCCTTTACCCCTGACTGTGCTATCACCAATAAACAAATCCACACTTGCAGTGTGATCATCATATCCAACATAATCACCAAATTCTGGCCAGTCATTTACTTTGTAGGTTTGAATGTATCCAACTGGCTTATTTTCAAACAATATAATATAACAGTCTGTTGGTTTTTCTCCTTGTACCTTGGGCGCATAGCGTTGTGTAATTTCTTCCAGAGTGTTCTCTTTATCCTTGTCATACCACTCATGAACGTAAGGATCGTTTAACCATTTGTGCATTAAAGGTAAATCATCAATGGTAAGTTTTCTAAAAGAAATGTTTTTCTCATCAAAGGTACTTTTATATAGCCAATACTCAATGATTTCAAGTTCGTTGCCTGATTGGTTTATCTTTTTATATTCCTTTCCAGCAATGCCACCTAACGATTCTGCAATTTTACGACTTGGAATGTTCCTCTTATCAACGGGGTAAGTAAGATACTCATACCGTAAATGCTCTTCTGCCCACTCTTTTAGTCCTCTTACTGCTTCTCTCCCGTATTTATAACCATGCACTCCTTTTTTAATCCAGATACCAAGTACTGGTGTTTTGGTATTTGCATGATTTATGCTACCTCCACCTAAAAGTTCTCTTGTTTGTAAATCGAAAATACTTACATTTAACGATTCTCCTTTTATTAATTGTTCTTGTGACATGTGAATAAATGCAAGAGTATCGTTAATCGTTTCGGCAGGTTTAGGAAACATATATGTAGTTACTTTAGGAGTAAACTCCTTTGAAATTATCTCTGCATACCTTATAGATACAGGTACCAACTTCAATCTTTCTGTAGTAATAATGATATTTGATAAATTCATATTGTAATTATATTACATTGCTTATCAAAAAATAGTTGAAGTAATCGACTTAAATCTATTTCTGAATGTAAAGTACGAAGTTTGATAGCTATACTTTATACGCATTTTCCAATGGTAACTTAAATTCATCAATTACCGCCTCCCACTGATTAGGGAAAATAAAATTATTAGGTAACTCAGATAACATTAGCCATTTAATACTTCTTAACTTATCTGTTTAAAATCTTTCGATTGTTTGCACACTTTTGTGATTTAAATTACAATGGATAGATTCTTTTATGAAATCACTACTCGCTAATAAAAGCTTCCTTTTTATTATGTTCACGGCTTTTTTATCTGTCATGGGTATTGGAATTATCATTCCTGAGATTCCTTTTATTGTACAAAAATATATGCCGGGAGCTTCTAATACAGATGTTGCATTTCATGTGGGACTCCTAACTTCTATCTACTCTATTTGCCAATTTTTTGCTGCACCAGGTTTAGGTGCTCTGAGTGATAAGTTTGGGCGTCGACCCATTCTATTAACTTGTCTACTAGGTTCTGCTTTTGGTTATCTCATGTTTGGTATCGGCGGTTCAATGCTGGTTTTGTACATAGGACGCATTATTGACGGCTTAACAGGTGGGGATATCGGGGCTGTTTTTTCTTATGTAGCTGACGTGACCAAGCCAGAGGATCGCGGCAAAATGTTTGGCATCATTGGAGCCATAGTTGGTATAGGATTTATGCTTGGCCCTACGATCGGTGGTTTTGTCTCCCTCATCAATTTAACCGCTCCATTTTTCCTCGCCGCAGCACTCACCCTCATTAACGCTCTTTTTGGCCTTTTTGTCTTACCAGAAAGTCTAACACCTGAGCATCGGATTAGTAATTTTTCATTACACCATCTAAATCCTTTTACTCAACTGACATCCGTACTATCTGACGTTACGATTAGAACCTTATTATTCATTGGCTTTTTCTATTTCCTCCCCTTCTCCCAGTTACAAGGAATTGGTGGTGTTTTTTCCAAGGATGTTTTGCACTGGACTCCGGAGAATATAGGAATTTTCTTTTTTGTAATAGGTCTAGTAGAAATCTTTACTCAGGGTTTTTTGTCGGGCAAACTAATTCCACGATTCGGTGAGTTAAAACTAGTATTAGCCGGATTAACATTAACCGGTATAGGTTATTTATGGAATTCTTTCTTGGTTTTCTATCCACTCACTATAATGGCCTTCATAGGAGTAATCATTTTCGCTTTTGGCAGCGGGTTAATAGAACCAGCTCTTGGAGGTCTAGTCTCCCGGGCTGCCGGACCCAAACAGCAAGGCCGAGTTCAAGGAGCAAATCAGTCATTACAATCTATCACCCGTATGACTGGTCCTCTAATCGCAGCATATCTTTATAGTTTTGCACCAAACTTACCATATATTACCTGTGCTATTCTCTCTATCGTAGCAATTCTTTATGTTGTAAACAGAAGAACATTTCTAGTACAACACATTGCCGCTCAAAAAACTGCGATACATTAACCAATGTCTATTTTGCAATTATCTGTGTATACCCTTATCAGAAAAATCTTTATATTCCCAAAACCCTAATTTCAGAGGATATAAATTAGGACATGTATTGGATGCAATTATCGTTTTTAAGTGATAGTGCCATAAAAAGAGTGTTCAGAAATAAAGATATAGTAACTTATTCCTCAACCGCATTTAACGATAAAGATGTCAGAAATAATCCGGGTGCGATCAAATCCCGCATGTTAGCCGCAACAGACTTATCTCAACCTTTCCCTTCTGCTAAGATCTTTCCACTGTACTGGAGAGGAGACAGAGCTGGAGAAATAACCCCTTCTCTCCCCGCTTTATGAGAAACGAACTTAGAAGGCGTTGTAGGCAGCGGCGTATTACTGGCAGGTCTTTCAGTTATAGCGATACCCGGTATTGGTTTAGTCGCTGGTCTGATTGCAACTATTGTTGCAGCAACTGCAACTCGAGACGTAGCGGGAGTTATTGTAGGCTGGCTGGTAGATAAAGACATTCCTGATAATAGTGCTCCATGAATATAAATCACGCATTGAACAAGGTTAGATATTAGTGGCAGTAGAAGTCGTACACGGTCAAGAATCTGAAGTAGAATCGATTTTGAAAACACATAGAGTGGAATCTTGCGCCGTAAAGTACCAGATTTAGAAATCTATCCGAAAGTATACTATATAGAAGTGTGTTACATAACGGCTGGATAATTAATTATGAACAAACCAGAATGCTTGCGCTGGCTTTTGCTGCATAGGTATTGTATTCCCTAAATATTCTAACTTATTATAACTATATGGTAACTCAGGAATTAGAGGCCTATATTCAAAATCAGTTACAGCAGGGACAATCCAAAGAGGCTATAGTACAATCTCTTTTGCAAAATAATTGGGATCAACAGGACATTGATGAAAGTTTTTTGCACCTCCAAACAAATAACCCAAATCCCCTTAGTGAGATTCCTGATGCTCTTCATTCACGGGGTACAACCAGGTCGGATTTAATCAGTAACATTGTCTTAAAAAGCAGTCAGACAAACTCATATTCTTCTCTCTTCACTTTAATTCCACTGATCATTATTGTGACCTCAGTACTCATATATTACGTTACTAAAGGTCTCCCGTGGTGGATTGCTCTTATATTTATCAGCTTTATGGTTTTAATAGCATTCCTTAGAGTCGACTTGGTTAAACGAGTAAACTCAATTAACCTCTATGCCCAAACAGGCGTGAAATCCAACATCGGCATAGCAGTTGACCAGAATGAAACTGTTCAAGTTACAGCTGCCGGAATACAACACAGTGAAGGAATCATACAGGGTGTATCATTCTTAGGCAAAGGTAAGGATTTCCATCCCGAAAACGCTCTACTTGTAACACAAACTCATATTCACGCCATCGTCGTACCTTTAGCAGGAGCTGGACAAATTATTAATCAAACTGATATCAATATGACCAATCTGATATTTGCCAGGAAGGATATACAAAACAAATTGCAAGAAATGTTAAATTCCCAATCACTGTTGCAAATTCTTCAATCCAACCCGGCTAACTATTCTATCTCTTTAACCACAGTTACTGCTGTATCAGCTTCCGGATGGCAACAAAAAATTACTTTTAAACTGCAGGATAGGAAAAAATATACATACTTTATTCGGGATAAGAGTGATTTTTCCAACTTAAAGACATATTTCCATATAGTATAAATCTACTCTTCATACTTTTCTTTTGCTTTAAACTCAGTTAAAATAGTTGAACGCTATGCTTCTTTACGATTCAAAATCTCAAAAGATAAAAGAACTTACACCTGTAGGGGTTAAGGATATTAGTATCTATGTCTGTGGTATAACTCCGTATGATACAACTCACCTAGGCCATGCTTTTACCTATGTTTTCTTTGATGTGTTAGTGCGCTTTTTACGCTATAAGCAACATACCGTTAAGTATCTGCAAAATGTGACAGATATAGATGATGATATTTTACGCAAGGCAAAAGAACAAAATACGGACTGGAAATCTCTCGGACAATCCTGGACTAAAAAGTACCTCACTGATATGAAAAATTTAAATGTCCTTCCTCCAACTTGGTATGTAAAAGCGACTGATTCTATGGATAAAATCGTAGAAATGGTTAGTAAATTATTAAAAGAGGGTTACGCCTACTCTTCCGGTAGTAATATCTATTTTGATGTGAGTGAGTTTTCCTCTTATGGTGATCTCTCTCATTATTCAGAGAAACAAATGATACAGCTTTCCAGAGAACGAGGCGCTGATCCTGATGATAAGAACAAAAAAAATCCATTGGATTTTATTCTTTGGCAGGCAGCTAGACCAGACGAGCCCGTATGGGAGGGACCAATGGAAATAAAGGGCCGACCCGGTTGGCATATAGAATGCTCTGCTATGATTAATCAATATTTAGGGGCTCAGATTACTATTCATGGAGGCGGACGAGATCTCATCTTCCCTCATCACGAAAGTGAACGTGCACAATCAGAAGCCTATACCGGCAAAGATCCATTTGTCGATTTCTGGATGCATACAGCCATGGTTATGTACCAAGGTGAAAAAATGTCAAAGTCATTAGGGAACTTGATTCTAATCTCGGATTTATTAAAAACTTACGATGCAGATACTATTCGATATGTCCTACTCTCTCACCATTATCGTACTCCCTGGGAATTTATGGAATCCGAATTGGAAGAAGCAAAAGAAAAAGTTTTGTTATTACATAGAACTTTATCAACAAAACTGAAATCCAGTAATGATACTAACCAGAAAATGAAGGAATTTAGTCATGCCTTGGAGGATGATATGAATACTCCTAAGGCACTGGAGATCATGCAACAGACTCATCATAGTTCTACTCTCAGACAAATGTCAGACCTACTGGGATTTATGTTTAGATAGTTCAACAATCTAAACTATCTTTGTTACCGCTTTCTTACTTTTTCTTAGCATTAAATATGTGAGCGTTGTTTATACTACGTACATACATTATTCTTATGGAACAGACAGTATCTACAGTTAGTGAACAACCAGTACAGGTAGTAAAGACATCTCAGAGCATGCCGGCAGTCAGAACAGAATCTGCTCAACGTGTATATAGCAAGAAAAAAGCTATTTTCCGCTTCTATCAGGTAATATGGTATATTTTAGGATTAATAGAAGTCCTTTTGGCTTTTCGGGTCGTGCTAAAAGTTCTAGGAGCTAATCCATATAATGGCTTCACATCCTTTGTTTACGGTGTTTCCAATCCTCTGGCACTCCCTTTTTCAGGTATTTTATCTATTACTGTGGTAGGTAAATCAGTATTTGAGTGGTCGACTATTATTGCAGCCATTGTCTATCTATTAATTGCCTATGGATTGGTTTATCTCCTTCAACTGATCAAACCTGCTTCCCCTTCTGAGGTAGCTGAGAATGTAGATAACCCCTGAGATCTTATATCTATTTTTAATCAACCCTGATTGTTTTTCCGCTACACTTTTGCTTTAAAGTATAAATACCAATTCTATTCTCCCCATAGGGATTATGTATCGACTCAATCTGTTGTAAATACTGATTCATACCACCCTGCTGTTCATCCCGACTAATAAAGTATAATGGTATAGATGAAGACAGACAGTCAATAGTGGCCAATTGGATACCTAAAAACCTATTATCCAAATAAATAAAATTAATATTCTTGTCTCCTGATAAATAGACATAGAGTGCATCTTCCGGATTTCCGGTATTAACCGTAGTAGCCACAATTATCGGCTGCATAGAACTTTTATTTTTCAAAAAACTTACAACTCTGGCTATTCCTTCACCACTATTTTGTGTAGATAAATATCCTCCAATATCTGACATTCTAGTAAGATGAGAATATAACTGGAAATAGCTTACGGGATTACTTATCTGTAAGCTGGTTATCACAGTTGACAAAGATATTCCCATAATCACCACCGCTTTTTTACCCCAGCAACTAAGTCTACCGCACTCTAAATTCAAGAAATTATCTATACCCACAGCTGTACAAATAGTCAGCAAGGGCAAAAAGGATACCAGGTACCTCTGAGTGCTGCTTTTGCTTAAGAAAGTTTCCAGAATAATGGGGAGAAAAACTAACCATAAAAATAGTTTTTTTATCTGTGCTTTACTTAACCATATATTTCTCATTCCCCAAAACATACCTACTACTACCAGGGGTGTCAGATAAAACAAAATAATCTCGCCGTTTGCTTCAATATTGTTATACCAGACAGCAATTGGAAAACGCATAATCTCATCTATAGTTAAAGAATATCGACTATTGGAAGATAAAGTCTGCCAAAACATGGGATTAATGAAAAGCAGACTATCAACTATAACAAAACTGAGAACAAAATAACTTATATCTCTTATATTTCTCCAGATTTTTCTTTTCCATAGCAGTACCATTATAAAAGCAACCACAAACAAAAGACTGCTTGTTTTAATAAACTCACCCAGTCCCCCCAATATTCCTAACATTACAGCGTGCTTTGTTGATGGTTTTTGTAAATAACTCAGTGAGAAATACACAAACCAGACCCCCACAACCCCAACCGCTGTTTCCATCAAAGCCTGTCTATCAAAAAAAGAAAAGATAGGTATAACCATATATAATCCTACCGCCCACAAACCGATAGTTCGTGAAAAAAACTTTTTTCCTAAGGTAAACAAGCCCAACGTCCCCACTAATCCGAATAAAACAGATACCAATCTGGCCCCCCACAAGGGATCTCTAGAAACAGTACTAAAAATGGCAAAAAACCACATCAATAGTGGCTGCTTACTATCATAAAGTGAATAGTATAAGTTACCACTTTGCAGTTCTTTAATTCCCCAATGAATATAGATAGCTTCATCGTTAAAAATAGGCAATAACGTTAAATTCCATAACCTCAACAAAAAAAATACCACTATCAAATACCATAAAAGGAATTTGCGCAAGTGTTGTTTAAAAACATTCATAATTTGCCCAATCTCTCACCTCTTTCTTACTCACTCAACTATCCTATCTTATATTCTACCTCTAAACTAATAATTATGGTGCAATTACAACAAACATTTTATGTGATAGCCATTATTTATATGGGACTGCAGATTATTTTCTGGATAGGTATTGCCGTAATCTTATATATGCTTTATCAAAAAATATCCCAGATTAGCGAGCATATAAGTCATCAGCTTGGAGAAGTACAAGAAGCACTCTCTCATCCGGTAGATACAGCAGCACAGGCGGGTAGCTCTTTTTTTCAGTCCTTACTAAATCGTTTCACTCACACCGACGGCTAAATAGAAGAAAATACAACCATCCCAAAAAAGTCAGTATGTTTACAGACATCATTAACGCATTTTTAGACTGGCAAAAAGATAAAGTAAACCTGTATGCAGCAGCAATTTCTTACTACTCATTATTCTCATTAGGTCCTCTGATATTAATCATGATATCTGTCGCAGGTTTTTTCTTTGGCACTCAAGCCAGCACTAGACAAATTCTTTTACAAATCAGTCACTTTACCAATCCGGCAGTTGCACAAACGGTTAAAAGTCTTATCCAGCAAGGAAATAGTACTGACAGCAATTTAATATCTCTAACAATCGGCATTGTGTTATTACTATTCTCTGCGAGCAGTATTTTTTCGCAACTTGAGGAAGCTTTTAATGTAATTTTGCATATAAAAGATCAACCTTCCGGGATTAAATCTATGCTAATCAATCGAATTATGACTTTTATTGTTTTATTTATTATCGCCTTAGCCTTACTTGTCTCATTAGTCTTCTCCACAGTGATTTCCTACATGTCTCAATATGTTTTTAAGAATATGTCACTACTGCTGTACAGTCTGGATATTATTATCCCGTTAATTATTTTTGCTTTGATTTTACCTTTTTTGTATATGTTGTTATCACGCGTAAAACTTTCATATAATTTAGCGCTACAGGGAGCTGTTATCAGCTCAATTCTCTTTACATTTGGCAAGATTATACTGTCGTATATGATCGCACTTAGTGCTTCCAGCAGTAAATATGGTACTACTTCCTCGCTAATTGCATTATTGCTCTGGATTTATTATTCCTCGCTTATCCTCTTATATGGCCTGGAATATGTAAAGATTAAGTATTATCACTTAAAGAAGAAAAGATGATAAATAAACCAAAAAAGGCAGAAAGCTGTTTACGTTTTTAGTACAAAAGTCCTGCCCTTCCTTTGTACTCATAAACAGCTTCCTACCTTCAGTTCGTCTCATAAAGACTAACGGGAAGGCAGAAAAATTGAAATATATTATTATTTCAAAGCCACACCTCCCCGATAAGTAAATATCGGTATGGTCGTCTTGTGTATCAGGGGCATTTAGCAACCTGATACGAACAACACATACAGAGAAAATTACTATAACATACCAGGTTGACCATGTCAAGTATTATGGGCCTAATTGAGGCTAAAGTAAGATAGCAGAGACAAGTGCGAAGCTAGCTCCAAGCATCGAGCCTCCTATCACGTCTGAACTCCAGTGTTCTCCTAGATAGACTCGACTTATCAGCAAAAAACCATCATAAATCATCAAACACCCATAGGCTAGCCATTTCATCTGTCTGTTCAGCTTTTTATTTTTTCCTACTATCAAGGCTAAAATTACTGTTACAAACAAGGCTCTGGCAGCATGACCGGATGGATAAGAATTCTGTGTGCTGACATAAAACTGCGGAAAGTTCACGGGATATTGTGTGCGTAACATGAAATGTGGTGGTGGTGGATGATGTACAAAAGTCTTACCGAACAATTCCAGTAAATGCATTCCGGCAAAAAAAAGAAAAATCAATAAGGCCTTTATTCTCTTATTAAACAGCCAGTAAATAATTAATATCAAGCCTAGCACAACGCTCATCACCTCAACGTTACCGATAATGCTCAACCAAGAAAAAGGCAGATCAAAATGTCTAGATATATCATCTTGTAAGTGAACTGTACTGTTAAAATCAAATTGGGTAAATAGATTTTTGTGTACTAAATACGAGAAGAAAACAAAAATAATAAATAAAAGTGAACCGGCTAAAAATAAGTTCTTCTTCTTCCACATAACATTATAAACAGCTTAAATATACTAACACAAAAAATGGCTCTGATAAAAGTATTTTGAAAATCTAAAATTTTAGCTCTTTGAGGAATTTAGCAAAAGGCTCTTTGACATCAGGATTGGCCAACGCAAACTCGACTACTGTCTTTAGATACTCAAGCTTATTACCTGTATCATAGTACTTACCATCTTTGATCTCAGCAGCCAAAACATGTTTTTTATCATGCAACATTAACTTCAAAGCATCATTATAATATAACTCCTCCCCCTCTTTAAGATTCTTATATGCGTGATCTAAATAATCAAAAATATCAGGATTAAAGATAAAACCACTCACATTAGCCAAATCAGAAGGTGCTTTGTTCTTGCCAGGCTTTTCAATGATAGTTTCCACGTCTATCAAACCATCCCGTAAAATCTTACCCCCAGCAAATCCATATCTATCATAGTCTTCGGCTTTCTTTGCTCGAAAACTTGCCAGTACCGGCCATCCAAATTCCTCATAAATCTCCAGCAACTGCTGAAAACGAGACTTGGGAGAAGCTTTGATGAAATCATCACTCCAAGTGTAAATAAATGGTTCATCACCTATCAGATGACGAACATTTAATAAGGGTGTACCATTGCCATAAGGACCTTTCTGTCTAACATAAATGAAATTAGCCATGTCAGAAATCTTTTCCACACTCTGAAGAAGAGGTAACTTTTTTGCTCCACCCATCTTCAAATTATCTATCAATTCCGTAGAAGGACGATCGAAGTGATCTTCAATAGTACGCTTGTGGTAACCAGTAACAATGATAATATCCTGAATCCCTGCCTCAACCAATTCTTCCACTACATATTGAATAATTGGCTTATCAACTACCGGCAGCATTTCCTTAGGCATAGCCTTAGTCTGCGGGAGTAAACGTGTCCCAAATCCTGCTGCCGGAATGACTGCTTTACGAACTTTCTGCATATTCTTTAAATATATGAGGATTATAACACATCGTTACAATGGTAGAGTAAAAGTTTTGTAAGAGTAACAAACCCTAAGTTCTGTAAGAAAAATTTTAAATATATTTATAATCTTCACCAAGCTTAAGTAAAATACTTGAAACTTCCCGGAGATATAGTTATCCGGTTGTGGATTAATTTTTTTGAGAACTGCTTTGATAGAATACATAAATATCACTATAACAATAGTTATGTCTCTATTCTGTATTTTCGATAAATGTCAGCTCGTCTCCCAATGGCTAATACTTCAAAATCTCCGGCATTATTTTTTCTTAAAAGCACGCGATTATGTCCAACTCTTCTAGAATATAATATGGTTCCATCAGGGGCTGGAAAGTGGAGTCGCTTAATACTTCCTTTCCCTTGTTCATTATACGATTTTAGAGATGCTTGTATACTTCGAGCATCTACACTTGATAACGTATCAAGTCCCTGTTGTATTATTGGGTTACCCTCTAGAATAATAGTACCATTACTTCTCTGTGTTTCTTCTAACAGGATATTAATCGCTTGAACTTCTCGTGGACTAGAAATAGAGGGTCTGGTTTTCACCTTTTCAGTATGAGTTTCTTCAGGAAGTCCGTTAATAATGATAGATTCGACTTTTGATGATGTATTTGATGGCCTTACCGTCCTATTCCTTTGCTTAGCATCTTCAATTTTTTTAGAATATCCCTCAGTTGTCACTACATCTATAAACGATAGCGAGGATAATATCGCCGAATAAATAGATGTTGAGAGTGCACTCATATCCGGATCATTAAAATCCTCTACAAAATTCCAATCAATTTTTGATTTCTTTAAATCTACTTCAACGCTAATCTCTTGATGTTCTCCTTCTTCGTTAATATAGACAAAATCAACGCCAATAATTTTTACTTTATCTTGAGGAAATCTAACCATAATTCTCGAAGGTTTTAACAAGCCGTTTAAATCGATATTGCCTAATAATTGACTTCCAATAATATATATCTCTCTTGATTCTTTACCTCTAATTGCATGGTATAACTTTGTGAATTGTCCAACATCCAGACTTTGCGCCTCTCCACATAGTGCTTTTTCCTTGCTTAAATTTTCAAAGAAACTAAAACTATCCTCTCGAGTTAATAAGATATCATCAGGCATTCCTTCAATATATCTATATGTAGAGTCCACTAAGAACTGATAAAATGCCTCGTTCCCACTAGTATCTTTTTGAGCTAACGTTTTTGCCTGCCTTAAAAATGAGAATACATATTTAAAGCCAGGATTTAACACAATCAAAGATGCGTCTCTGAATTCGCTATTCTTTTGTAAATTTTGCATAAGTATATCTCTTAAAGCAGGAAATGACGTAGATCTAGGATCAAAAATGAGATCTACTATCTTTGAACGAAGTTTAAAAAGATGAGTATACATCTCCTCGGCATAGTTAGTAACATCATCTGGTATATTTAACAACTTTGCTTGAGTCTTAATATCACTTTGTCGCATTTGTAACAAACTCGCAACATACTGTGGCAAGAGACGTAACGTTGATTGATAAAATAGAGGATATTCTTGATCTACAGGAGTGACGGGATCCACGGGTAAGGGATTCTGCTCTTCTCCCAGATTAAATCCATTTACACTGGTACTTGTTAAGAAAGAATATGCTTTTACTAAATTGTCAGATGTAAAATCCATAGTAAATAATTTACCTAATGTCATACCCTGAACATGCATATTTACTAAATCTGTAGTTGAATGCTCTTTAGTCTGTATTGCTAATCCAACATTTTCACTTTTATCTACTGTCTCAAATATCTCTTGTAATTTAGCATATACTCCATGTGTCATAAGCTTCACTGCAATTTTAAAATAATCAAAAGCCATACCAGTTGCTGTGGTAAAATCTTTTTTATTTCCTTCTTTAGTTCTAGCTAAAGTATCCAATGCGTTTAATATGTCTATTCCAGCATTTGTCTTCTCTATCAGCCGTACCACTTTTTTATTCTGTCCGTTAGATAATCTAAGTGACAATGGTTCTATGTATTTGTTAACCATGCGCGTACCACACATAGTCAAATTCTTCCCTTCATCTAATGTAGCTGCATCTCCAAATACAACCACAGGTTCTAGCGTATCAGATAGTAATCTATAGGTTGCATGTGAACGCTCAGGTAATTCTTTACCTAACATTCTTCTTATATGAGAATCTGTCCGTAGTGTTATAAAAGCATCTTGATACTCAGGGGTTCTACGAAAATTTTCCATTACTTCTCTTCGTTCTACAACTGTTGTACTTCTACTATTGGGCTCTGAGAATGACTTAAGGCTTTTCCCAACGTCTTTAAAATAGGTTCGTGCAGCTTCTACTTTCATAAGGAAAGTGAAAGTATAGCAAAATATACCCAATTATGCTATAGGATGTATGTGATTATTTTAGTAGAGTTCATAAAATATTTATAAATGTTCCAATGGTGTCAATTACTTTTTATTGTCAAATCAATCCTTTACGAGTTTTGCACACCACTCTACCATGGCCTATTGAATAACCGTGGCCAATCTGATAAAATTATCTGACCTGTATGAATTCGGCAGTAAGGTATTTATTGCAAACTCGCGACGAAGTAATGAAAGTTACTTGGCCGACACAGGCTCAAATAATACGTTTGACACTGGTAGTTTTGATAATTAGTCTAGTAGTTGGCCTCTATGTCGGCGGCTTAGATTATATTCTTACCCAGGCAATGCAACTGTTAATTAAATAAATATGGACGAGACAAAAACACAAAGTACAATTAAGGACACAAAAATAGACACCTCCAAACAAGGTAAGTGGTATATCGTGCATACCTATGCCGGACATGAAAATAAAGTTGCTACTCAATTGATGCAAAGAGTCGAGACAATGGGTTTTGAAAATCGCATCTTTGAAGTGATTGTTCCAACAAGAGATACTATTAAAGTCAGTCAAGGTAAGAAAGAAACCGTTAAAGAAAAAATCTTTCCTGGTTATGTACTAATTCGCATGATTCTTGATGATGAAAGTTGGGTTCTGGTACGCAGTACTCAGGGAGTAACAGCTTTTATAGGCTCCGGTAACAAACCAACACCAATTTCTGAACAGGAAGTCGAAGCTATCCAGAAGTTTATCAAAATGGAGCAACCAACGTATCAAGCCAGTTTCTCGGTTGGCGAGGCGGTCAAGATTACCGACGGTCCTTTCACCGATTTCTTGGGCACAGTTGACAATATAGATGACGCACGTGGTAAAATCCGCGTACTTGTAAGTATTTTTGGCCGTGAAACTCCGGTAGAGTTAGATTTCCTGCAAGTTAAAAAGATTTAACTGATTTAAACTATATGGCTAAGAAAATTAAAACACTAATAAAACTTAATATACCAGCTGGTTCTGCTACTCCTGCGCCACCTGTTGGGCCTGCTCTGGGTCAACAAGGACTACCAATCATGGAATTTGTTAAAGCGTTTAACGATAAAACTGCTGATCAGAAAGGCAATATTTTGCCTGTAGTCATTACTGTTTATGAGGATCGTACATTTACTTTCATTACTAAAAAACCACCAGTGGCTGAAATGATAAAAAAAGCTATTGGTAAAGAAAAAGGATCCGGACGCCCTAATAAAGACCAGGCTGGTACATTGACTTGGGATCAAGCAAAAAAAATTGCAGGTGATAAACTGGAAGACTTAAATACCGATGATATAGAACAAGGTGCGAAAATTGTAGCTGGAACAGCCCGCTCAATGGGTGTAAAGGTAGGATAAACTTATGGGAAAAATTAGAATAAAAGCTCTAGGAGATGAAAAGGCCGAGAAAAAACAACAATTAGAAGCAAGGCAAAGAGCAGAAGCCAAACGTGCAGAGAAAAAAGCCGAAAAAACTGAGGACACCTCTGTAGTTGAGGAAGTGAAAACTATTAAGCAGGAGGAACAACCTGTTAAAGCTGCAAAAAAATCAGTTAAGAAAGCTCATACAAAAATTCACTCATCCGGTTATCAAAAAACTGCGGAATTGGTAGACAAGAAAAAGGTATATACCTTTGATGAAGCTCTGACACTTTTAAAACAATTGCAAAGAGCAAAATTTGATGAATCAGTGGAATTGCATGTTAATACACAATCTCAAGGTGTAACTGTTAACACTGTATTACCTCATGGAACTGGTAAAAAAATAAGAGTAGCAATCGCTGACGAAGCAATCATAGCTAAAATCGAAAAAGGTCAAATAGATTTTGACGTTTTAGTAGCTCAACCACAAATGATGCCAAAATTAGCTAAAGTTGCCCGTATCTTAGGCCCTAAAGGCTTAATGCCAAATCCTAAAAACGGCACTGTTACTCCTAATCCTGAAGAAGTAGCCAAAAAGTTTGAAAATGGTCAGGTACAATTCAAAACTGAAGCCAAATTTCCTATTTTACATATGACTTTGGGTAAAATTTCTTTTGGTGAGGATAAACTAGTTGACAATGCTAAAGCTATAGCAGCAGCACTACCAGCTACCCAAGTCAAAGATGCAACTCTTAAACTGACCATGTCACCGGCAATTAAAGTAGATTATTCTAGTATTCAAGTTTAATCGGTTGCGAACGTAACTGAAATTTGTTATACTATTATTAATTAAAGATCCAAAGACAGTTGGCAAAAAACAAGACCAACCGAGGAGAATCAAGAATTTATATAGACTTAATTCTTATCACACTCCTCACAGGAGTTTTTTTATGGCTAAAATAAGCGCAAATAAACAGAAGAAAATAGTAATAACCGATGAATTGAGTGCCAAAGTGGCCAAATCTAAAGGTATTGTGCTGACTAATTACACAGGTCTTACCCATCAACAATTAGAAGGTTTGAAAAAAGCAGTAAAAAAACTTGATGGAGAATTTGTTATAACCAAAAATACACTCCTAAAACGCGCTTTAGGTGATAAAGCTACCAATGAAGAAGTTTTCAATCAGCCCACGGCCGCTTTATTCACCTATGCTGATATAGTAGAACCTCTTAAGATCATCGCTAAATCAATCAAAGAAATCAATTTGCCTGTTATCAAGGCAGGATTTTTAGAAAATCAGTGGCTATCAGCCAGTGATGTAGACAAACTGTCTAAACTTCCTTCCAAACCAGTTCTACAGGCTCAATTATTGGGCATGATGAAACAACCTATCCAGGGCTTACATCGTGCTTTAACCTGGAATATGCAGAGTTTAGTTATGACCTTGAACGCTATTGCACAGAAAAAACAATAATTTAATATCTGAAGGAGGTGAGAATTAAAAATGGCAAAATTAACTAAAGAAGAATTAATGTCAGCAATTGAAGAAATGTCTGTTTTAGAACTTTCTGACTTGGTCAAGGCCTTGGAAGAAAAGTTTGGCGTATCAGCCGCAGCTATGGCAGTCGCAGCCGCTCCAGCAGCAGGTGCCGCTCCAGCAGCAGGTGCTCCAGCCGAAGAACAAACAGTCTTTAATGTAGTTCTCGCAAGTGCAGGAGCTAACAAGATTGCTGTTATTAAAGCTATCCGCGAATTAGTCCCAACCTTGGGTCTGAAAGAAGCTAAAGACTTAGCTGATACAGCTCCAAAAGAGGTTATGACTCAGGTTAATAAGAAAACCGCTGATGAAGCGAAAGAAAAATTAACCGCAGCGGGAGCAACCGTTGAATTAAAATAACAGAAAACCTCGTAACATAGTTTGAGAATCTCTCCTTTGTAGCGAGGTTTTTTTGTGGATTAAAAAAGCTTGTTTTTTTAACTTGTTTGATCCATAATTTTATTTAGTATAAAAGGTATATATTTTTGCTTCTATAGTTTGATCCCATTACTACCACTATAATAATATAAAATTTGATTATAACGTACTAAAAATTTTCACTGAAGTTAATAAAAAAACGT
>DAIDHK010000010.1 GCA_027459725.1 Candidatus Levyibacteriota bacterium | reverse complement strand
TTTTGGTCGTAAATATCTGACTCGTTTAAAATCTGTTGGCATAGTCTGTTTTTATGCCATCGTCCGAAATGTATCGCAACTTATTCACCACCTGCCTCTTTTATTCATACTTAGTTATAAAGACTAACCCTCTTCCCATATAGGTCCACTCACACCTAAATCTTTGACATCTTTAGAAATAGCAAAATAGACTTTAAAGTCTTTGGATACATCACTGTTTTTAAGTTGTTTAAAATATCTTTTGGCAGAAATCATCAACGCTTTTGTTTCACAGACAAAAAAGAGAGTAGGGAAAGGAGTATGTTGCGTGTCTTCCCATTCATTATTCAGATAAAACGCATAGTAATCTCTTAATCGTTTTCGCATTCGGTATTTTGGTAGTGTTTCGTCAAAAATGGTTAGGAGATAATACTTTGTTTTCTTTCGTTTTTCGGTTTTTTTGTACATAAGGTCAATACTGTGTAATGTATCTGTTAAAAAATGAAAAGAGTTATCTGATTCTTCCAGATCAGAGAAGGTGAAATATTCATATTTTTTAATCTCAGAACTATTTGATTTCAATTCAGAGCAAATAGTTGATATAGATAAACAGTGTGAGATAAAAGAATCAGAACGATCTTTGTCATAATATCGTTTACGACACAACATAATAGAGATATTGTTATGTGCTTTTAGAATGCGAATACCAAGGGGAGCTAAAAAGTAGATAGCAGGAATTCTATTCACTCCAATAATCTTTTTATCATAAAATCTCTTAAGGTATTTCTGTTCTGTTAAATCTTTCAGCCAGTGATTGATTCGTCGTTTGTCTTGGTGGTGGAGGAATGATTGGATATGGGTAGTGTTTAAGAATCTAAATCGGAAGAGGAGGGTTAGTATTTCGTATTGTTTTTTTGTGATGTTGTAATTATTCAAATTCATATGCAAGTTATTAATTAATGCCAGACCCAACCGTATCTATTAGATACTCCTTATCTCTAAAGGTAGGCGATACAAATTAATAACTAAATAGCTTCAAAAAGGTCATTTTTTTGTCCTCGACGTTGAGGACATTTATACCACCATTTGTTTGGTAAGGATTGCAACTTTTTTATGACGATGTGTTAAACTTTTTCGACTATCTTTTCTTACACTTTTTTTTGTCTTTTTAGAAATACTTGGCAGTGAAAATATTCTTTTCAATTGCTCCTCAACATTATTTCTCTCTGTTGAGTAGTCAATTCTGCAACGAGCAATAATCTTTTTAGCAACTGTTTCTGATCCATTATCTTTGATTGGCATAGTAACACCTGTAAAGGCGTCCTCACTGACATCAGTAGTTACTTTCATGAAGAAATGATGCAAGGGTAAGTTTACAATTTGTCCTTTATTTACTTCTGGTTCAAGATAGGGAAGAATTGTTTTTTCATCATCAGGACTGCCACGAAGAACAATCAGTGTCCCGGCATTCCCTTGCATGATCTTGGCAACTTTACTGTCATCAATTTGGGCGATATTTTGATGACTTGGAATAAAAAAGACATGATATTTTCTCGCTTCTGAGAATAGGGTAATAAACAGAGGTGTTGCGAAATTCTGGAATTCATCTATATATACAAAAAAGTCTGATCTGTCTTCTTCTTTTGTCTGGGAGCGCTCATAGACTGCTAACTGAATTAGAGAAGTAATGACTGTTCCAAAGAAAGCAGATCGTTCCTCACCCAAATTCCCCTTTGACAGATTAACAAGAAGTATCTTTCCTTTGTCCATAATTTCTGAAATATTAATCGTACTTTCTTCCTGCAAAACAATATGACGAGTAAGAGGATCGGTAATAAATTCACCAATTTTATTTGTTAAGGGTGAGATGATTTCTGCTTGTTGGCTTTTTCTGTATTGGTTAAATTCTTTCTTCCAAAATTGTTTTAAAATGGGATCTGATAGATCTTCAATGATATGTTTTCGATAGATATCATCAGTTAAGAGTTTTTGGATTGCAAAAAGTGAAATGTATGGTGTCTCTGGCGTGCCACTCTTCATTTGTAACACTGTTAAGACTGCATTTCGCAAGATATGTTCCATTCTTTGTCCCCAATTTTTCTCAGGAGTGATCTTCATAAAAATACCCATGATTTGTCTGGCAATAAAGGCATGTAATTCTTCTTGATCACTAAACGAAACCCTAGGATTTAATATATTTAACCCAACAGGAAAAGCTTTATCTGCGGGATTAAGGTATACGACATCTTTTTGCCTAGAAGCAGGAATCAGACGAAGTAGATGCTCAATCATATCTCCATGAGGATCAATAACGCATACTCCTTTTCCAGCCTGTATATCTTGGAGCGCCATACCCTCGATAATGGTCGATTTCCCAGTACCTGTTTTACCAATAATATATGTGTGTTGCCCTCGTTGAGTCTTAGTCAGACCAACAGGTGTTCGTTCTCCACCATAGGTATTTTCTCCCACTACCACATCAAGTGAGGTATTCTTTCGCATTGATAGTGGTGCTGGCAATTCGTGACTTTTACTTTTAGCAAGTCCTTCAACCAGAGATGTTACACTGTTGGGGAAATGGTATAAGTCAGACAACTCAGATGAGGAAAGGACAATATTTGTTTTCCCAAGCGAACGCGTGGCAAATTGCAGTAATCGTTTGTTATGAGAACGAGTTGAGAACCAAGGGATTGCTGTTATATTTTTGGGTATAAATGATTGATGGCTACTGGTAAACTGTCCAAACGAAGAAACTAGTCCACTTTCCCGAATAGCAAATTCTTCCGCATTATTCGCTAAGATAAGGATTCTGATACTACTTTCAAATAAATGTTGGGATAACTTTTCTTTAATCACCACAGCTAAATCTTGTTCATAGGGGTTTAATAGATTTTGCTTTGCATCGTCTGGATTGGTTGCAAAATATGATTTTGATTGAGGTCCAGTGGGACTAAGAATTAAATATGGTAAATATACCAGAAGCTTAATACTTGCCATGATTAACCAGAGCAAGGGATTAAGTAAAAACCAGATAATATGTGGCATACCTGGCAGGAGTTGTTTTTTACTAATATACTGTGTTAGTGGTCTATTTTGTGCAATGGCATTACGAAGGAGTCGAGTATGTTGGGCTATTTTTACGCGCATACTAGGACTTGTAACAAGTTGGAAGGCTATTAACTCGCCATCCTCTAATTTGGTCATATTGCCAATGAGAAAACTGATTGGATCATGTTGAGTTAGTGCTTTTTGATTTTGTAAAGGAAGAGCGTAATCGTCAGTAAACTGTAACTCGACCACTCCTAATGATCTGCCTTCTTTGGATTCTTCCTCATTTTCTTTATCAGCTTCATTTATACTTGTTTGTATTTTGCTATTTTCTTTTGTTGGTTCAAAGACTACTTTGGATAAGTAATCTGGTATTTTTTTAATATGGATACCTGGGACATAGGAGAGAAGTGAGCGAGAGAGTACCTCAGTATCTTGTACCGGAGTGCCAATAATGTATACGATCCCATCTTCTTTTGTCGCGACAATTTCCAGTGAGTATGTTTTGATTGGTTGAAAAAATGATATCTTTCTTCGGGCTAGAGTGTGAATGAGTTTGTATACCTGTTCTGTTGCATAAGCTGATTTTGACGTATCTGCTGGGAAGGTGATTTGTAAAAATGTTTTTTCAAGCAGTTGGGGTGAGAAACGAGCCACTAGTACTGAAATGAGCCATTTGATCAGTTTGTAGGTGAGGAAAACTAATCCAAAAAGAAGTAGTAGCGCAAGGAATGGGCCAAAGATAAAGAGAATAATAATCATGATTGTTGGTAGATGAGGTATGGGCAATGATGAAAGGAAGTGATAAATAGCAAATTTCCATGACCAAGGAAATGGATTAAAGAATGCTAAAGAAGCGAAGTATGCTTGATTACTATTAAATTGGTTAGAGTGAAGCTGATTAATAATTTGTTGCGCAGTTTGGGCTTGTTCTAGAGTAAACGTTGGAGTTGGCATTATCCCGCTATTCATATATGCACGACAAATAATATATGAGCAGTTGCAGGATGGCTGAACTATATCATGAAACTATAGGGATGTAAATACGCACGGCAAAAAATATTAAAAAGGAAGAATGTCTGAAGATTTTACATGTAATGCAGCTACTATCTTACTAAGGGTTTTATACGAGGGATTTATTTAAGTGCATAAAAATCATTTCCCAAGATCAGACCCCATATAGAAATACTCACTACAGAGATGTACTTATTAATGAAGAACGTAAGTATTTAGATAGAAATATCGCTGATTTTAGTCAACTTGAATTTTTTGATTCAACTCTTATTATGTTTATCGCATACACTGGTTGTTGTTTGGGTGAAGAATAATCATTAAAAATTAAAAGCCATTATTTAACACATTTAAGCTATTATCCTACAAAAATAATAGAGCCTATGTAAATGTGTAATGATTTATTTTAGAAAGTTTTTAAGTATCTGGGTCTGACTATTTGCTATGCATTAATGCAGGCGGTAGGGATGGCTAATGATTACCAGGTGAAATGTTATAGGTATACAGAAGTATAAGATGTTATATAGTAAATATTATTGACAAGGTGATTCATGTAACGATATTATGATATAGATGACAGGGTTATTTCTGTTATTACTGGTTCTCATTTCGCTCCGTTTTTCTTCGGATTTTATTTTTGACTCTAAATCTTTTAATCATTTCTGGGAAGGGGGTGAAAAATAATTATGAAAAGAATATTAACTTTTTTTTCGTCTTTAGGTTTACTTTTAGGTTTTACTATCGCCCCAGCCTTTGCTACTGCAGGTGGACCTACTTGTTCAGTACCAACTGATTATTCAACAATTCAAGCAGCGGTTAACGTTGCTGGCTGCACAACAATCGATGTTGCTGCAGGTACATATAATGAAAATGTAAATATTAACCATTCGGTTATCTTGAATGGACCAAATGTAGGAATTACAGGAAACGGGACACGTGTGTCAGAAGCTTCTGTGAGTAGCATTAATATCACAGCAAGCAATGTGACTGTTGATGGATTTAGCTTTACCAATTCTGGTGTGCAAATGAATATCAACGGCTCGACAACACTTTCTGGTGTTAAGGTTCAGAACAATATATTCAGTGGTTATAGCTCTGTAGGTTTTCCTACCTATAATGCTGGTAATCTTTTGATTACGAGGAACCTTTTCCAAAGTCCTGCGACTAATTCAGAGGCTATTCAGATAAAAGCTGATGGTTCAACAACAGGTGGATGTAATGGTACCGAAGTAAATGACAATGTTTTTACTGCAGCATCAAATAACGGTGGTGCAGATATTAACTTCAGCTGTACAGGAAGTAATTCAACCGATGTAACAGTTTCAGGAAATACAGATACTGGACTTAATGATAGCAAAGGTACGAGTTTCACCGCATTCAGCGGCGTAACAGGTGGCATATCGATTACCAATAATCATGTCACAGGAACTGCAAATTCGGGTTCAGCTGTTTTCTTCTTTGGTAGCGTATCAGGTAATGTTTCAATTACCGGAAATGATATTGTCAATGGTGCAGGTAGTGCAATTTCTATACATGGTGCTGATATAACAAGTGATACTGCCAACACTGGAACATTTACTATTGTCAATAACGACTTGTCCGGAAATGGACGCGGCGTTTATGTTGCGGCTAAAGCTCTTAGTTCAGGAGCAAAGGTCATAACAAACAAGAATAATCTTTCAGGTGATACTGTATATGGTGTCGATAACGAAAATGCGGCATCTATTGTTGTGGACGGTACCTGTAATTGGTGGGGTGATGCTAGTGGGCCAGGTTTGGTTGCTAGCGGGACCGGCTCTAAGGTTAGCACGAATGTTACATACACACCCTGGTTAGTCTCGTCTGACCTTAATGGTTCTTGTACAGGTGGTACTGTGACAGTAACAATTGCCAAGTATCTTAATGGTTCGATGGCAACGGCTGGTTCAGCCAGTAATGCGTCCTATCCGATGGTCTCAACATGGAGTGCTACGAATATAGGGTCAGGTACTGGAAACTATACTTTAAGTCCAAGTGGTTTTAATAATGCTAATCCATATCAAGCCACTACTTCCTACATGACATCTGGAGCGAATTACAAAACATCAGAGGTAACAAATGATATAAATAATACCTCAAATGTTTTGCCAATCGACGCGACATGCCAACCTGGTATGACTCAATTGGTTGGTTATAGTACGGGTGGTACATTATTAGCTGCAGCAGGAGCAACACCGACATCTACGGCACCTAACTTTACTGGCTTAACCGCCAATGAGTTTGTGGTTGTCTGGAACAAAACATGTCCAAATGTGACTCCTACGCCAACTTTAGTTGGGCCTCCAGTGTCTTTTGCACAATGCAAAGATAATGGATGGAAGACATTTAATAACCCTTCATTCAAAAACCAAGGTAAATGTATTGACTATGTAGAAGATCATCTTGGTCATGTGGAAGGTAATGTCAGATATACTGCATTTAATTTGAAGAGGCAAGCTGATTTTGAAGTAAGAAATACTGGTAAATCAGTCATGTCAGCCATGGGTATGTTCTTTTATACCGATGCCAATCATGCAAGATATCAAGTAATGGTACGTGACTTGAAAGTATCAGGCAAGATGGCTTGGTTTGCCGGGAAAGTTGTTCATGCTAGCAATTCTGCCTGGGTAGGTCAATGGTTAATAGTCGAAATATCAAAGAATTCTCCAAGTCAAATCTGGGGAAGCTTTACAAATCAGACTACAGCTGCAAATGATGTTATGAATATGACATCTCCAGCTGATGGACCATTTAATATAACAAGTGGTAATTTAAATGTTCACTAAGCATTTAAATCCACAAACTTAAAATAGTCCTGCACTTATTAAGTGTGGGACTATTTTTTTGTGTATTTAACTATTGTTAGTGTATATCGACCTATCTAATCATGGGAGTTATTTTATAAATTGGTATACTGTGTACCAGTTTTGTGAGATTTCTTTTTGGGCTTGGGAAAGAGTTAGTTGGTGTGAACAGACTTGTTTTCTAAGGTAGTTTTCTACACTATCTTTTTCATTAGGGGAGCCGTGTGGTTCTGGCCAGAGGTTTTTAGGATCTGTGGGACTGCCGCCTAGCTCAAGGGAAATAAGGTGATCTTCTTCATAGTCTCTTGTGTTGGTATCTGTATATCCATATTGTTTGATTTGTTCTACTTTTAGTTTGTCCGTATATGAGACGCTCGGGCGAATGGTGGCTGTGTAGCCAGACCTACAGATAGTTGAGCCAATATTTTCCTGTGTAACGTTAGGGTTGATAACTCCTGGTGTACAGTTTGAGTCGGGGAGATAAGACTGGGGATCTGATGGGTTAATAAGATGGTCCTTACAGTTGCTGTTTGGTTGTGTGTGACCGGCATTTGTTTGAGAGGAGGAGGTGAAGATAGTATCTTTTTGAGTTGGGGAGAAAAAGAGGGAGAACAGCCAGGAGAAAAAGTTAAAAGAAGTTTTGGGGAGAGGGGTTGGTGTATGTTTTAATGATTGTTGGATGGGGGAAGTGGGTCTAAAAGATAGAGTTGGGGTAGAGGTGCTTTTGCCTAGTAGAGATTGTTTGGGGGAGATTTGATTGGTGGATGTGGGTGTAGAGGTCGGTGCAGGAGTGGAGTAGCTATTTGTATTTATGTTGGTTGTTGTAGTGATAGTAGGCTGCGTTTGAGCACAGGTATAGTAGGGTGAGCAGGTGCTAGATAGGGGAGTTCCATCGTTACATCCGCATCCATCACTTCTTACACCGCCATGATAGGAGCAACAGCCTAAATGGGCAAATGATTGGGTCGGTGGGATAAGTATAATTTGGATTGCTGTGAGTATTAGTAATATAAGCAGAAGTTTAAAATATTTCATGTGGTAGTGACATCTTATCAGTTATATTGTCTAAAACAAATAATAGGAGATTTAATCCTTTTTTATATTTATATATCTCTTACTTAGTAAAGAGTAATTACTTTGACGGGTATAAGTTAAGTGAGAAGTGTAAGCTTATATAGGTAAGTATTAATTAACCACTAAATTAATTAATCATTGTTTGTAAGTACAACAAATTATCTGCGTCTTCTTAATTTAGAGTCCAATGCTACAATAGCTGGTATAAGAATGGGGATATTTATACCAATTTGCTCCCATGCATTATTAATTCCTATTTTACTATACATAACATCCATTCCTGTGATGATGACTGCTCCAACTCCAGTTTTTATTGCTAAATCTCTTCCGGCGAGTCGTAGATTGCTTTTATGAGACTTTGTGGGTAGATTAGATCGGAATACCTCAATAGCCTGATTCATTTCTGCTTGCTTTATAACTTGGTTTTTTATCCTTAGCTCTTCATTTGTTACAGCACGTAAATCCTTGGTAGGAATTTGTTTTACTAAGAGATTAAATTTCCTTTGAGTTTCAGAAAATGATTCTTTTCGCATTTTGGAATTATACAAGATAAAGAGTAAAAAGACTAGATGATAAGGTATAAACAGAGAGCCATTGCATTCTCAATAAAATGACAGTACGCGTGATCTTAATTGCGTTTTTGTATCATAAGCCACAAATGAGTGTGCAATGTTCTATTGAGCCACAAGAATAAGAGGAAATATACCGATAATCTAGAAAAACCAATAGAGCAGAAACGAATAAGACGTATATACACCCTATGCTTACATTAATACTTTAGTAAATATATTTTTAATATAGAACATCTAGAACTTATAAAGCTATGTGAATATGGACAGTGGGTATATAATATGTTAGATGTTTAAAATAAACGGCAAGTTAAGAGTATTACCTGTACATGTTATTGATCCTCGTTTGGAAAAAGAGAAAGCTATTAATATAGGAGAAGAATTAGAATCATTAATACACACCTTGGATGCGGATATTCCAGACCGTATCATACAAAAACTAGACCAGCCGAATAACGCAACATATATTGGTAAAGGGAAGATAGATGAAGTAGCAGAAAAAGTTTTACAACACAATATTGATGTGGTGGTACTTAACGCAATGGTGAAGCCACGTCAGGTACATGCATTAAAGACTCAGTTACAGAAAGTAAAACCTACTATCGAAGTCTGGGATAGAGTAGATCTTATATTACAAATTTTTGATTTACATGCTACTACGCAAGAAGCCAAGCTGCAGATTGAACTTGCCCGTATGAACTATATGGGACCTCGTATCTATGGTATGGGATTTATCATGTCCAGACAGGGGGGTGGTGTAGGAACCAGGGGAGTAGGAGAAACAAATACTGAGCTGATGAAGAGGCACTGGCGTGATCAGAAAAAAAGAGTACAAAGACAGTTGGAAAAAATATCTCAGACTCGAGAAGTGCAATTGGAGCAAAGAAAACGCGCAGGATTTAAAACCGTTTCAATTGTTGGATATACTAACGCCGGTAAAAGCTCACTGTTTAATCTACTGACTGGAAAACATAATCTGACTAAAAATGAGTTATTTGCTACTTTGGATAGTAGTGTGGGTAAGGTTTATCTTGAAGATTTACACTCCGAAGTGTTGATTACTGATACGATTGGTTTTATTCGTGATTTGCCGCCACTACTGATAAGTGCTTTTAAATCGACACTGCTAGAATCAGTACATGCTGATGTTTTGTTGCATGTCATTGATGTGTCTGATCCTGAGATGGAGGCCAAGATTTCAGTAGTGAATGAAATTTTGCGTGAATTAGGCAGAAATATAGACGATGTGATTTATATATTTAACAAAGTCGATCTAGTCAAAAACTTAAATGAACATGAAATTTTAGAAAAATATGCTCGCTTTTCGCCTATTTTGATATCAGTTAAAAATGGTGAAGGAGTGGAGGGAGTCAAAGAGCGTATTAAGCATCGCTTATTATCTGGGGTCAAAGGCTAAAAAAAAATACATTTATAAATTACATTAGTAAAAGAACATAATCTAAAAATACACCCATAGTAAAAGTTATTTATAAAAATCCAATATAAAAGAGTATAAGATGGTAAAATAATTAGTCTTGTAGTATAATTCTAAGCTAGTTATGCCTTGTATTTAATATGCCAAGATCTAAGGAAAGCCCATCATCAAATATAGTTATACCTGAAAATATAAAGTGGCAAGTGGGTATGTGGGGTAAGGCCATGTTAAATGAGAGGCATGAACCGGGGATTGATGGTCTTAAACATACAAGAACTACATATTTAGCACATTTTGATCCCGGGTCAGGATCTGCACCACTCTTTGGTTATCTAGTTGCTGATTCCCACAAACTAAGAAGAATGTTAGATTTTAGGGAGATAGATGTCTATCCTCCATATGTTAATACGAATGCTTTTCGTATACCCCTGGCTGTCAATTTGGATGTTGATGATTTAAATAACCTGTGGAAAAATACAAGTTTTAATGAGCAAATAGGATTTAATCTGATGAGTAATGATGCTCAGAGTGCAGCTTTTTCCACAGAGCAGTTAGCTGCCAGTCGGCAGGCAGAAGCAGATGTTTTCTTGGCAAATTTTGCAAATCGTAATATAAACCTGATTCTGGCGCTTACTAACAATATAATTGGGTCGTTATATAAGTCTGTAAATCCCGTTAAAGCTGAAAATATGCAAGATGAGCAAGTAAGAAATTATTCGATTGGAACAGAATACAATAACGCGTTTGATGGAGAAAATAAGATTGATTATAAAACGAAAGTTGGGATTGTAAGGTTAGATAAAACTATAAGGATGCCACATGGTGTATTTTATCCTCTTGTAGGGTATAAAATAAGCCAACTTTTGCAAAATAAAATGCCAAACATGCAGGTTTCGCCAGTTGATGTAAGTGAGTTCTTTAATTATTTAACTAAAATCTTTTTGAGGTAGGTTTCTTTTTCTATCTAAGCTTTAAAGTCAGCTCAGCCTCTAAATATAATGATAGTGGTATAATACAAGTGCTAATACATAGACTATATGATAATTTCAACTGCGATTGCTGAATTTTTCAGAAGTGGAAAAAAGATAAAATATGCTAAAGCTGAAACAATTTTAAACGCGGGGCAGAATCCAGATGGCGTTTATTATATCTCCAGAGGATACGTTAAAGCTTATAATATCACTAAAGATGGTAATGAACATTTGTTTCTTATCTATAAACCAGGTGAAATATTTCCAGTACGATGGGCGTGGATGCAAAGGGATAACAGCTCTTTCTATAAAGCCATAACCCCTGTTGAAGTATATCGCTTACCCAGAAAAGATTTTGTTTCATTTATTAATTCTAATCATAAAGCTAGTTTAGAATTTTTGAATATGGTGATGAAGATGTTCTCAATCTATATATCCCG
Organism: Candidatus Levyibacteriota bacterium; assembly: GCA_027459725.1. Lineage (GTDB taxonomy): Bacteria > Patescibacteriota > Microgenomatia > Levybacterales > UBA12049 > DAIDHK01. Next base: position 37,736 of record DAIDHK010000010.1, on the reverse strand, counting down.
TGTTGATAATTTAGAATTTAACAATGCCCGGTTACGCTTGATTGATCGATTATTGCTTTTGGGCAAAAGGATAGGTATAAAAACAGGAGATGGTAAGGTAAAATTGCCTATTTCTCTTACACATTCCGATATCGCAAGCTCGATTAATCTTACGCGTGAAACCGTAAGCCGAGAATGTCAGGCGCTAGAGAATCAGGGCTTTATACATTATGAAAAAAAACATATAATGAATATTAATCTGGATAAGCTTGATCAGGAGTTATATGTGCACTATGAGCAAATGAAATAATACTATGATAAAAGTAAAACACGAAGAATCATTTAAAGTCGAAGGTGAAAATTTATTGAAGAAAGTTAAGGAATTGATCTCTGAGGGAAATGTGCGCAGGATTACTATTAAAGATAAAGCTGGTAAGGAAATTATTGTCATTCCATTGACTGTAGGAATAGTAGGAGCTGTTTTAGCCCCCGCACTGGCAGCTGTTGGTGCAGTAGCTGCTCTATTAACAGAGTGTACTATATCAGTGGAAAGAAGCTAAGTGTAATTATCTGAATATTTTAAATATCAGTGTTTAATTAAACCTAATTTTTAGATAATACCTAACTGTTTGGCGGACTTAGCAGAACATTTAACAAGCTGATCTATATCTTTTCTTGTATGTGAAGCATTAATCTGAATGCGAATTTCGTCTTTACCCTTAGGTACAACTGGGTAAGTAATATTGGTGACTATAATTCCTTGTTTAAACAGCATATCTTTTAACTGCTTGGCTTTCATTGTGTCTCCCACAAGAAGAGGCTGAATAGGATGATCAGATTCTGCGGCAAATTGTAGTCCAGCTTTAACCATTTGCTGTTTAAGATACTGCATATTATCCTGCAATTTTTTAAATAAGGTCTTACCTTTAGTAGATGAGACAATCTTAACTGACTGCAAAGCTGCTCCGGCGACAGAAGGGGAGATAGAGTTGGAATATATGTAAGTAGCTGCTGATTCTCTTAGATAATCAATGAATACTTTGTCACCCACTACATAACCCCCATCACTACCGAAAGCTTTACCAAAAGTGCCCACCAGTGCATCAGCAATGCCATGACTTTTTTCTTCACAACCCCGTCCGGTTGCTCCATAAGAGCCGACTCCATGGCTGTCATCAACTACCAGAAAGACCCCTTGTTCATACTCCTTATCAAATTTCTGACAAATTGTTTTGAGTTTGTTGATATCCGTATGTTCACCAATCATGCTAAAAATTCCATCTGTTACCACTACAGCACGCTTAAATTTTGTCTGATTTTCCATAAGTACTTTTCTTAAATCGTCAAAGTCCAAATGTTTGTAGATAAATTTTTGATCTTTCTCAATACTAGCCGCCCTGATACCATCAATGATACTGCGGTGGTTCAAAGTATCAGAAATTACGCAAACTTCATTGGAAAGCAATGAGTCTTTGCTCTGAGCTTTAAGTAAGCAAGACATTACTGCAACGTTAGTTGCGAACGCAGAAGAAAAGACCATAGCCTCCTCACGATCATGAAATTTGGCAATGGCAGCTTCAAGTTCTTTATATATCTTTAATGTTCCAGAAATGAATCTTACAGCTCCTGGGCCAGCACCAAACTTATCAGAGGCTTTATGCTCAGCAATAATAACATCTTTATTAAATCTGAGGCCCAGATAATCATTGGAATTAAATACAAGATATTTTTTATTTTTTATGAGTGCTTTGGGTGAAGCTTCTCTAGTAAAACCATCAATGATAACCTCGTCACGTTTTGTACTGCCGACAGTGTCTATGCGTTTGATCTCACTCAATAGTATCTGTTTAAAGTTCTTATTCATAATGTTTTATTTACTGCCAGATCTTAGTTTTTTACTCACTTCCTTCAACATTACTTTAGTCATTTTAGATAAATCATACTCAGGTTTCCAGTCCCAATCTTTTTTAGCTTGTGAATCATCCAAAGATTTGGGCCAGGAGTCAGCAATTTTCTGTCGATGGTCAGGTTTATATTCGCATGTAAACTCCGGCATATTCTTTTTTATTTCTGCGACTAACTCTTCTGGAGTGAAATTTATGGCAGCGAAATTGTAACTAGTACGAATAGTAATTTTTTCCGGTGGTGCAGCCATTAGTTGTAGTGTTCCCTTGATTGCATCGTCAATAAACATCATTGGTAGTCGTGAGTTTTTGTCAAGAAAACATGTATATTTTTTATCTTTTAATGCTGCATAAAAAATATGTACAGAGTATTCTGTAGTACCGTCTCCTGGAGGTGCTTTATATGCTATTAAACCTGGGTAGCGCAAGCTCCTTACATCTAGACCATATCGTAAATTATAGTATTGACACAGAAGTTCTCCAGAAACTTTATTTACGCCATACATCGTTGTTGGTTCCAGAACAGTATGTTGTGGTGTATTTTCTTTAGGTGTTGTTGGTCCAAATGCCGCAATTGAGCTTGGCCAGAATACTTTAACTTTATATTTTACAGCCAGATCTAGTACAGTTTTCAATCCTCCCAGATTAATTCTCCAGGCTAATTGAGGATCTTTTTCACTACCAACTGATAATAGTCCTGCGAGATGATAAACATCTGTAATTTGATGTTTTTTGATTATTTTCTCAAGAAAATTTTCATCAGTGACATCTCCATGTTCAACGATTACATCAAAACCATCCCGGATAGTATTATGAGCGGTAACAACAATGTCTTTGGCAGAGTATTTCTTACGAAGTTCTGATACTAAATCAGTACCTACTAAACCAAACGCACCTGTAACGAGTATTTTTCTCTTTCCCATTTTTACAATACTGTATTTATATACTTTAGCTTTTGTTATGTCAATAAATGCACATTAATACTAAAGTATACTTATATTTTAGCCACCAATTCTTCCGGCAACCTAAATAGTCCCTCATCGAGTCGTTTTTGGTCTAGAAAATGAGCGATAAAGCCAACTGACCTCGATAGCACGAAAAGAGTATTAAAAAATTCAGCATTTACCAGTTGTTTTAGTTGCTCATCAGTCAGTTTCTCTTTCTCAGAAAGTATATCCAGCATGATACATGCGATTGTACCGTCTACATTCAAAATTAAATTACCTTTTTTAACTGTCGTGATTTTTTCGATATGCAATGCGTATTCAGTAAATCTTTTTTCTGTCAGACTTTTTGTATAATCCAATAGAAGTTTTACCCGAGGATCTGGATGATCTACGCGATATTTTCGATGTCCGATTCCGGGAATTCTTTTTCCCTGTTTGGCAATCTGTTCGACGAAATCTTCAGGTTTTATATTATTACTTACGCCAGTTAGCCAATGATTGGCAGCTTCATTAGTAGCTCCGCCGAAACGTGGGCCAATGGTTAAAAGACCAGCGGCTAGTGACGATACTAAATCTTTGCCTGCCCGGGCGGTAACAATTGTATTCATTGCACCTGAGACATATGGCCCATGATCAACTGTCGTTTTGAGCACAATATCAATAAAATTCTCAGTATCTTTAGATAACAGCTTTCTTCCCAGGAATAAAGAGCCGACAATGTTTGCAAATGAATTGTTTTTGGCCAGATCCAGAAGTGGTTGTCCAAGTAAGGTAGGCTGTCCATCAATATCTGCAGAAATGGTAGTGGTTATAAGTGGTTCTTTGCGCTGAGAAATTTTATCCATCATGTTTTGTAGGTTGGAAACTATATGCAATCTGATTTTCTCATGTTTACCCTGATTGATCAACTCTACAAATTCATTAAATGTTTCTCCAACTTTTGCTCCAGCAGATTTTAAAGCTTTCCGTTTTGCTTGTGCAGTTTCTTTATCATTTTTGGCCATGGCTTTGGCATGACCAAACTGTGGGGATTGAGGGAATAGAGTGGCAATAGCTCCCCCTATGTAACAAATAACTTCTTTAGTGATCTTTTTATTTTTTAATAGTTCAATAATTTCATATTCATCATATCCTCCCAGTTCTCCGTAATAAATAATAGTGCTGGTTTGAGAGTCAGCTTCAGCTGTTAAAAAAGCATCTTTTGGAGTAAGAACGGGGAAGCGATCGCCTCCAAAAGACAGAGCAAAAGATAAATGTCTGCCTGATTGAGCTACTACGTTCATAAGCTCACCGGTCATTCCGCCTGATGCAGAGAGTACAGCGATATCACCAACTTGTAACAGATTAGACTGCAGGAATTGTCTTGCGTCCACACCGCCAATGACTCCTAGTTTTAAATGTTGGGGGATTAGTAAACCTATACTGGCAGGACCTATTATCCATTTTTGATATTTTTTTGCTAGCTGTTCGATTTCTAAAGCATGTTTTTCAGGAACATTTTCTGCGAAAATTACACCGCCTGTCAAGTTTGGTAGTGTCATAAAAGTTTCCTCAGTACTGGAAAGTATACGTCGGTTGGATAGTACATTCAGACATAGGTTTATTTGTTTTTTATATTCATCTGGTAAGTTTTTAATATCCGGATAGGTAGGAATAAGGATTTGCTGCTTACCAAAAAAATATTTCTGAAATTTTTTTCCTGAAGCAATAATTGCTAATACACTTGGACTCTGTTTTCTACTGAGATAATCGAAATCCAGTATTGACTGTATGACAGGATAGTTGCCCAAAACAAGAATTTTAGGATCAATATTCCTTATAGCTGATATATTTAGCATAATTTAAAAAGTTATTCTTGTATAAAATTCAGTGTTTTATCAACAATTCCAGTTAAGATCATTTCAGGACCGGCGACTTCTCCAAAAAGATTATTTTTCTGCAAAAAGTCACGCATTAAGTTTAGTCCCTCTGCCTGATGTGGTCCACCACGGCGGACAAAAATTTTTACACCTAATTTTTGCAGGTTTGTTTTCTCTTCCTCCAGAGCTTGAATGACACCCTGAAAAGTTTTGCGTACATCAGTAAAATTGGCTACGCCGCCTGCAATCAGTAATGATTTTTTAGGAGCTGTAGATTTTTTAAGTAGAGAAATTAGTTGTTTTGAGTATAAATATGACTCTTCAGTTGTGGGGCTACCGCTACTTTCTCCATAGTTGGCTATTATATTACCAAAGCCTTGATTAAAAGCCTCATCTGCTAATACAATACTGGCACCACCGCCTGATAATAACATGAAGAGGTTGCTGTTAGGGTTAAGAAGTGTTAAATTAAAAGCAGCAGTACTGTGTCTCGCAAGATCTGCAACAACTTTTTCTTCTTGTGTTTTAGTGCTTGATGAGTAGTCATTAAAATCTCTAGATGTCCAGGATCCATCTGACAAGAAAAACTCAGCACTACTATCTACTTCTACAGCAGCGTCTAAAAGAATAATTCGATCAGCATTTATTAGCAAGGGATTTATCTCGAGAAATGCAAAATAATTATCATCAAAAGCCTTTAGCATACTTGTAAATGATTTCTCATGAAGACTTAAATGATGTATGATTTTTTGCACATCTTCTCCTGATTTATTTTCATAGGGGAGGACTATCTCTTGAATAGATTCGGGATGTTCTTCAATATTAATACCACCAATTTGGCTGAATAGGATTTTAAATCCATCTCTGGTCCTCTCAATTGATAAATATTTTTCTTCCTGAGTCAAATGATTTATAAAAGGTTCCAGATAAAATTGTTTATAACCATTTTGTTCCCATTTTTTGATGATAGAGGGAATTTGTTCTATGGGTTTGTCTATAGCTACCAAGCCTTTTTTAAATCTACCTTTAACACCCTGATCTACCTTTACGACATATGTCTGATTATTTTTATCCCCTGAATTTATTGTTACAACTTTGTGTATGTTTTCTGAGGTAATTTCATATCCTGTAAATGGTATACCTAAAGCCCGTGTTAGTATCTGTTTTGCTTTAAATTCACTGAGTTTTGCTCTTGCCATATGTGAAAGTATAGCTTTTTGTGATTTCTATTACAAACAGTTATGGTTATATGAACTAAAGGTAGTTTTAATCATAGTCAGAATGTATAATTACAAAAGTTATTTGTATGGGTGAAAACATATTTAAAATAAAAGTAAACAAGATAATGCAAGTAGGCAGTGATTGTCTTTCGATATATTTTATAAAACCTCAGGGATTTGATTTTACACCGGGCGAATGCGCAGATTTAAGTTTCGAAGACCAAAGTGTCTATTTCAAAACCTTCTCTTTCTCTTCTTCTCCAACAGAAGATTATCTAGTGATCACATTTCGCAGGGGTATAACTGAATATAAAAGCAGACTGGCAAAATTAAGAATTGGAGATGTTTTGCTAATGAGGATTTATGGAAATACATTTAATTATCTACCAGAGCATAAAGCAATATTTATAGCGGGTGGCATCGGAATTACACCTTTTAGATCCATGTTAGTTTTTGAAAAAATTCAAAAAAAACAGAAGAATTATCCCAAATACCCAAAAATAACAAAGGATGATATTACGCTTATCTATCTTAACAATAATGAAGAATTCATCTTCAAAAATGAATTAAACACTTTGCAGAGAGAATTAAACAATCTAAAAATACATTATATAGTCACACAGAAAGAGGGTAGACTGACGAAAGAAAAATTAGAAGAGATAGTTTCATTTGACAATGATACAGTAAGTTATATCTCAGGTCCTCCGGGGTTTGTAGACGCAACTATAGAAATATTGGAAAGCATGCATATAAATAATATTCGCATTAAGACAGATAGTTTTGATGGATATCTTGAAGAGTATTGATATGTATATATCAATAAATCAAAGTATAAAACGCTATCAATCTTAATTTACATCTTTGGTAGTTTAATGGGGTATAATTGATAATATGAAATATCTCAATTTAATTAGAGGAAAAGTCAGACATGGAAATAAACGTGGCAGAAGATTAGGGTTTCCTACGGCAAATGTTTATATCCATCGACAAATAACTGAAGGTGTATATGCCTCACAGGTGTTAATAGACAAAAAGATTTTTTACGCTGCTACATTTATTGGAAGAGCTGAAACGTTTAATGAGAGAAAATATCAATCAGAAACATATATACTTCACTTCGACAAAATAATTTATGATAAGTGGATAAGTGTTAAATTATACAAAAAATTAAGGGGAAGTAAAAAATTTAATTCGGAAAAAGCTTTAATTGATCAAATGCAGGAAGATGTGGAGAGCGTTAAAAGATTGTTTAAATTATGATGTTGTAGTGTTTTCCTCATAACCACGAGAAACTATAGTAAAAGATAGTATTTCCGCACGTTGGAAGACTCGATGTAATAAAGGAAGAAGTATCGCTGCAAGGTTGGAGAAATAATTACGGTTTCTGAGTGTTGCTCCTCGTGAGTATTGTACTATTTTTATTTTATCCGCTTCGCTAAGAATGGCAGGAATCATATACAAAGTTAAAAGTAAGAGCAACTGCCAATTCCTGGGTAGAAAAGAAAAAATATCCATAATAGCTACTAGAGATGTTATTGAAAGAAATAACAGGACAGACAAGCTTATAAGAGTGATACGCAGAGCACTTACATAGCCAAACAAAAGACGTTGACTCAAAGGAATGGCAGAATTAAAAATAAGCTGGAAAATTACAATCATAAGAGCAATTATCAAAATAGTTTTTAAGCGATTTCTAAGAGGACTTTTAAGCCTTATAAGTAATCCCAAAACCACAATAAAAATAAGAGAAAGCCAAATGGGATTTGGGAAAAAAATAACTAAGGAATTAAATATAAATAGAGATAATAACTTAAAAATTGACCACATTTTTTTCATATAATTATCTAGGGACCTTTATGCCAATCTCTTGTAGCTTTTTTTTATTTTTAAAAACATTTTGGGTTGTATCATCAAAGATTGGAACTCCCTCATGCAGTACCAAAGTCCTCTGAGTATGTCGAAGTAGAAACTCGGTGTCATGCTCGACAACTATAATCGTTTTGCCAGATTGTTTGTTTAATTTTTCCAGCAATTCATAAAGATTTACAGCACCTCTATAGTCTAGCATGGCTACAGGTTCATCAAGAATAATATAGGGAGTATTTAAGGCAAGAATACAAGCTAAAGCAACCTTTTGCTTTTCTCCTAGTGATAGGGTTTGTGGATCTCTTTGTTCGAAACCAGCCAGTCCCACTGAGGCCAGTGATTTACCAATTGCCTCATCTGTGACTGGCAGATGAAAGTTTTTTAGTCCAAATGCTACTTCTTCATAAACTGTTAAGTTAAACAACATAAAATCTGGATTTTGAAACAGCATACCTACTTTTTGGGCGAAATAACTAAGTGGGTGTTTTTTAGTATCTTCATTATCAATAAGTATAGTTCCGTCTAATTTCCCTTGAATTTCATGGGGAATTAGACCGTTTAGCATTAAGCTGATAGTTGTTTTGCCGGAGCCATTCAAACCAGTGATACCGTAGAAACTACCGACAGGAATATTAAAAGAAACATCTTTTAATTGTAATACTTTACTGGTGCTGTAACGAAAGGAAACTTTTTCTAAAGAAATACCATTCATAAAAATTTATTGTAACCTATTTAGAGGCGAATCGGTCAAGGCGGAATTTATAGACCAAAAGCCAAGCTAAAATAACATCTACCAGGCTTTGAGCGATATTGAATAGACCAATGATATACCAAGGTATGGCAATCATAGCCTTAGCTGCAGACATTCCCGTCCAGATTGGAATGGCATAATAATAGTCAACAGGTATAATTATCGCACATCTAATTATAATCGCCACAATTAAAGGAATAAGTAAATGTGAAAATTTTTTATAATATTCATAAGGAGTCTGCTTGTTCATTAACCATATTCCAAGAATAAACCAGCCTGGAAAACTGGCAAGCCATTTTGTAATAGCACCCAACCATGTATCTGGAGCAAAAAGTGTAATAATAATAGCGCCAAGTAAAGAGACAATGAAAGAAACTCTCAGACCAAAAAGGAAAAGTCCTATGATCCAGGTTACTGCGACTATATCGATCCACATGCCAAACTGTGGAGATTCGTAACCAATATGAATTAGCTGGACAACAGCTGAAAAAGCTGCAAGTCCTGCTGCTATTGCCATTTCTCTAGTTGTTAATCTATTTTTTCCCATAAAAAAACCCCGATTTTCGGGGTGTAATATTCAATAATCTAATTACAAGATATACATTGTATTTAACACCGCAATATATCATGTTCAGATTATATCTTTCTTTTATCCCGACTGTACGGTCGCTACCGGATTTTCACCAGTTCGTGTCCTTAATATATAAAAGGACTCGTGGAGTTTACCACCGATTTTGATTTACACAAAACCCCGAAAGAATAAATAGATATTAAACTATTGAGGATATTATTGTCAAGTTATCAATTGTGAACTAAAGAGGATATAAGATTTTTTTACCTAGTTCAGCATGAGGAGCATAAATGGTAATTTTATTGTTAGTTCCGACAGTTATGGTAAAGCCAGTGTCATAATTTGAGTTACAATCTGTAATATTTTTTTCAGCTATGGATGGATCGACGGGCAAACTAGGTAAGTAAGTAGTTACAATATCGCTGCAGATGTCTGCGCCAGATTTAGATATTTCAAGGTTTTGCGCATTAGAAGGAATTTGAGAAGGTAACTTTCCTTTATTATCGGCTATGTATTCGCTAAGAGCTTGATCGATAGAGGTTATATCCGCCATTCTTTGAGTGTTGTTGGCTGTCGCAAACTGACTTGATGGATTTATTGCGATTAGAACTAAGCCAAATAAAATAGCAACAACGAACAAAAGTATGGGTAGAGATAATAATATCTTTAACCATAAAGGCCATTTAGTCCAACTCCACATAACTATCAGTCCGATCGGATATAGAAAAAGTAAGAGCAAGGCTGTCACAATTGTTCGGGTGTCATTTGAAGTTCCATTAGAAACAGGGTTAACGGGTGTAATAGGAGGGGTAGATACAGGTTGATTAACAGGAGCAGTGTTATTTGGTGCAGTATCCATATATATAGTAAATATTAATCTTAATATAATGTCAACAATAAAGAGAATATGAAAATCTTGAATCAACATGATCTTAGAGAAATACTAACAGTGTTTGGTATTTATCCCTGCTTGAGGTTATAATCAAATGATGAAAATAAAAATACTGGGAAAAGGTGTGTGGGGAGGAGCAGTTGCATCGGTAATAAAAAAAAACAATACAACTATTAGTTTTATTGATCGTGAAGAATATTCTGACGATCAGGAGATATTAATTATAGCAGTACCTGTGCAATCTATTAGATCATCCTTACAATATATATCATTAAAATCGAACACAAAAATAATAATTAATACAAGTAAAGGCATTGAAAGGGAGAGTCATCTGTTACCATATCAAATTATAAAAGAAGTTATCAAAGAGCATATTGAATATTATGCATTATTGGGTCCAAGTTTTGCACAAGAGGTTATAACCGAAATGCCAACAGTAGTGAACCTGGGATATAACGGCAATTGTTCGCATTTATCTGAGATATTAAATCTATTTCATACGGACTTTTTTATAGTTCGTCCGGCAAAAGGGGTTGAAGCTCTTGAATTGTCGGGTGCATTTAAGAACATGTATGCTCTGATATGTGGGCTCTCAGAAGGATTGGGTTATGGAGTAAATACCAGAGTTGCCTTGATAGTGATGGCGATGGAAGAGATAAGTGAGCTTTTCAAAAAGCTTAATATAATAGTTGATCCTGCAGCAACTATCGGTATGACTGGTGACTTAATTCTAACATGTAACAGCTCTGAGAGTAGAAATTACACTTTGGGTAAATATCTGGCTAAATTCAAGGTAGAGGAAAGTATAACAAGAGTTGGCAGTACCACAGAGGGTTATCACTCTTTGGCATCCGTTGAGTATTTCGAACAGAAAGCCAAGATGAATTTGAAAGTTCTAAGATTTATTAGATCAGTTATAGATAAAAATGATCCTTCACAAGTAAGGGGAATGTTTTTGGAGTTTGTAAAAAAAATAAATCAAAGTATCTAAATTTTTTCACCAGTTACTTCGACTACTTCTGGTTTTACTAAATTTAAATAATCATTAGAGTTCATAGCAATAGAAAAACTGCGATCACCAGCATTAAAAATTATTTTCTTATTTTGTAACAGACTAGGGTCGACTATCACTTTAAGATTAAAGAGATTGCCAAAAGGAGGAATTCCACCGACTAGGATACCCTTAGTTAATTCACTTACTTCATCCGGTGAAGCAAAACGAATATCCCTAGCTTTTAAATATTTCTTTACCTTTTTACTGGAAAATCTTTCATCTCCCGGAATGACTATCTGTAAAAAATTACTTTCTCCGGTTTTATTGATCACTTTGATTATTAATGCTTTTGCACCTTGATGTAATGTATAACCGTGTCGAAGTTGAGCAGCTTCTTCACTGGTTCGTACAGGTAAGTGTTCAAAAGTCTCATACCACAGATTGTTTTGTTTTAGTAGATTTAAAATTGTTTGTACGGTCTTATGATAATCCATATTTATATTTCAATAGTAGTCTAGTCACATTATATTAAAACGATTACCGGTATGTTTTCTTTGTTGATAGGCAAGTATTCATCTTATTTTCTTTAGTAAAATAGTTAAGGATAAATGCAGATTGTTCTTAGCTACATCTATAAACGCTTGGAAAAAATAGTCATTACCCTGTTTTTAAGATCCTGTCATAGGGCATGCAAAATGTAATTAGTCATGAGAAGATTATAACAGGTGCAATTTGACTTTAAGAGGTCTGTTTATTATAGTCTTGTATTATGATTGAAGCAGATAGATCATCCAAGGATTTTGAAAGGTTCAGAAATAAAAATTTTTATGGAGATCTTACTATTGGATTCTCCACGATACTCGGGTTGAGTGGATTAAGCGGATTGATGGAAAGTACTGATGTAACACAAGTATGGGTGAGTTTAGGTATGGTAGCAGTTGGTATTGGTTTAGGTAGAGAAGTCAATTCAAGACGTAAGGAGTATGTCGCAGGATTGATGGAAGAGCGTGACGATCTAAAACATACCATAGGTGAAATAACTAATTTTATAAATACTAATCCAGATATTGATCCTGAAACCAGAAAACTGTATGGGAATATGTTTACTTATAATAAAACAGAACTTCCGGTAAAACCTAATATTCCTGCTTCTGCAGATAGAAAGAGATGGATAGATTTTGGCAAGTCAGTTATTAGACGGATTCGAAGGTAGAATTATTTCAAGTATTTATTAAAGAACTCAAGACTACGCGCCATAGCCAGATTGAAGTTATTGGAAATATTGTGATTGTCTCCTGGATAAGAATAAAATTCGACTGTTTTCCCCAACGATTTAAGTCGTGTATACAGATTTTGTGAAAAAAAAGGAGGTACCTCCTGATCTGCTCCACCGACATCAAGCTGAATTGGTGTTGTAATATTTTTTAAATAAAATGTAGGATCAATAGCTTGCCAGAAAGGAGATAGGGCTGAAGGTGTACCATACTTTGATTGTAAGTTTTGATGAACTTGATTATGTAATTGTCTTTCATTGGCTGAGGGATGATAGTACGGATCGTGCCAGTGCAACATATCTTCATAAGATCCCACAACTCCTCCCCATATGACAGCAGCTTTAATTTCATTTGGCAAAACTACAAGATCACGCAATGTAATATTTCCGCCCATGGAATGCCCCCAAATTCCCAGTTTATTCGGGTTTACATTAGGAAATTTTTTTATTGATGCGATAGCATTTAAGTCGTCAATCGTATAGGCGGGGGAATAATAAGCTCCTTCAGGTTTTCCTTGTGAGTTGCCATTTCCACGGTAATCAGGTTTGAATACCACATATCCATTTTCTGCAAAAACAGGAAAATAAGATGCATATTGTCCCACAACTGGATCAGTTACATATTGATTTGGAGGTATGTAGCCATGATTAAAAACAATAACCGGCCAGCCATTTTTGGGAGGTATACCTTGTGGTACTGCTAACAAAGCATAAATTTTTAAACCCTGAGATTGGTAAGAGGTAATATATTGATTGTAATTACTTCCAGGAGAAAGTGTTTGTTCGATAGATATTTTACTGCCGGGATAAGTCTGGCTCCGCATAGTTTGAATAGCTAAAGGATTTGATATCGTTTGATTTACAGACTTAGAAGGGATAGTAGAACTGAACTTTTTGCTGAGTTGTTGTTTATTGAAATTAGGATAGAGAAAAACTACTGAGATAATGATGATTAAAACAATAACTAAAATAACTTTTGTAAGAGTAGACATTAACTTATTATAATATTAGACCTAGTTGAAAAGAGGCTGAAGAAAAATAACTATTGACATATTGATAAGACCGTTTTAAGATTTGATATATCCCCCCATAGGGGATATATCAAAAACATATGGCTTACCGTCCTAAAGATACACAGGAGAGAATACTGCATAGGTTAAAAATAACTAGAGGGCATCTTAATAAAGTTATCTCAATGATTGAAGAAGATGCTTACTGTATTGATGTACTGCATCAGTCAGAAGCTGTGGTTAAAGCGCTGCAACAGACTGAAAATCTGATTTTAGAAAGCCATTTGAATAGTTGTGTGGTGGATCATATAAAAGCAGGTCAGACACAAAAAGCCGTAGAGGAATTAATGGAAGTATTCAAAAGGCAGGGGAAATAATATGAAAAAAACAATAATTATTTTAGGTATTAGCGCACTATTAATTATTGCTTTTCCACATTTTACATTTGCTCAATCGGGAATGATGGGAAACTATTATGATGCTAATTCTTCAGACTCAGGTTCAATCACCCAGATTGAACAGAAAAATCAACAAACCCTCCAGAATATGACTAATGATCTACTTAAATCTCAAAACGTTACTTCTGTTAGTCAGATCAACTGTGCGAAAATCGCTAGCGATGAGTTGGTTAAATTAGGGGATGCCTGGATGGATGTGGAAATACCTAATCAGCAAGCCCACCAGGCAATGGATAACATGCTGGGAGGAGATGGTTCACAGAGTCTGGATGCCGCACATACACAAATGGCACTTAGGTATCTTGGGTGTAACTTAAACGAAAATGGATATAATGGTGGCTATTCCTGGATGCCTATGATGTTTGGCGGGTATAACAATAATGCAGGTAATAATCCTGAAAATAATAATACAGATGCTACAAGAGGAGGTGAATTTGGGACTATGATGGGATGGGGTGGTTATGGCTATGGATATGGTAATATGATGAATGGAGGGTTCGGCTGGGGTTTTGCTGCTCTGGGTGTGATATTCTGGCTGGTGGCTTTTATTGATCTTATATTATTAGGTATTTTTCTCTGGAAGAAAATAAAAAGCCATAAGTAATATTTATGCAGATTATTTCGGCTTTTGGAATTGCTTTTACGATGTTGTGGGATGTGTTTTGGTCGCTGGAATTTGGATTAATCCTTTCTGCTGTAGTGCAAAGCGTTGTCTCACATAAAACTATTGTCAGAATGTTGGGAAATAATTCTCTTCAGACTTTAACCCTTGCTTCTTTATTTGGTGCTGCGTCTTCTTCGTGTTCTTATGCTTCCGTGGCTTTAAGTCGTTCCATTTTCCGTAAAGGAGCCAGTTTTACTGCTTCAATGATTTTCCAAATGGCCTCTACTAACTTAGTCATTGAATTAGGCGTTATTCTTTTAATAATCTTGGGTTGGAAATTTTTACTAGCTGAAGTTATAGGGGGGATAATGCTGCTTATTATTTTGGCTTTAATATTTAAATTTAGTTTGCCAAGAAGTCTAGTAAACTCAGCTAGAAAACAGGCCGATCTTGGTTTAACGGGGAGAATGGAGGGACATGCTGGTATGGATATGAGTTTAGAGGGTAAATCCTTCTGGAATAAATTGTTCAGTATAAAAGGGATTAATGCTATCAGTCACTATTTTTTTATGGACATTTCTTCTATTTGGACTGATTTACTTCTCGGTTTTGCTTTGGCGGGATTAATTACTGAGTTTGTGCCGGTTGATTTCTGGCATCATTTGTTCTTCGTAAATGATCAGTCGTTAGCATTTATTTTAGGGCCTTTAATTGCTCCTTTGGTTGCGATTATCTCATTTGTCTGTTCAGTGGGGAATATCCCTCTAGCTGCAGTCTTGTGGAGAGATGGTATGAGTTTTGGTGGGGCGATAGCTTTTATTTTTTCTGATTTATTAATTTTGCCAATTCTTAATATCTACCGTAGATACTACGGATTGAAAATGATGTGGTATTTGCTAATTACGTTCTATATTTCCATTGTATTATCAGGATATGCAATTGAAATTATCTTTAGTCTGTTAAGAATAACTCCCAATTCTCGCAGTATTGATCTGTTTGTCAGAGCTATTAGTTTTAATTACACCATGATTTTTAATGTTATTGCGCTTATGGTTTTAGTTTTCTTATTTTATCGTTTTATAACCACCGGAGGGGTAGAGATGCTTAGAATGATGAATCAGAATCCAGGACATCATCATGAACACCATCATTAAAAATTATTGTAATATTTTTTAAGGTGTGGTAGAGTTTGATTTGAGATTTACAGGATGAAAAAAACCGTCTCTGATAATTCATCTTCAATATTAGCTTTACAGGAACTTACCTCAATCACGCCTCTGGACGGACGTTACCGTAATAAACTGGCTGAATTGGCCGAATATTTTTCAGAATATAGTCTAATAAAAATAAGATTCGAGATTGAAGCGAAGTATTTAATTGCGTTGTCTGACGCAAAAATATTACGCTCTTTAACCTCCAAAGAAAAGAATGAACTGTTAAATTTCTCAGACAGAATAACTATTGAAGTCGCGCATAGAGTAAAAGAAATCGAGAAGCAGACTAGGCATGATGTAAAAGCGATGGAAAGAACTATGCGTTCTTTATTCAATGACAGTTCGCTGGCCGATGTCGTTGAGAAAATTCATTTTGGTTTGACATCGGAAGATATAAATAATTTAGCATATCGTCTTATGGTTTATCGTGGTGTTCAAAAAGTTGTTTTACCATCTCTTAATCAGATAGTTACTCAGTTGACTGATAAGGCGGATGAATATAAAAGCGTTACCCTGCTGGCCAGAACGCATGGACAGGCAGCTGTACCCACAACTTTAGGCAAGGAATTAGTATTGTTTGCCTATCGTCTACATAGACAAGTCAGGTTATTGGAAAAACAAAAATTAACAGGGAAATTAAACGGAGCTGTGGGAAACTACAATGCCTTATTTTTGACCTTTCCAAAAGTAAACTGGATAGAGTTTTCTCAACGGTTTATTAGTTCATTAGATCTACAAACAAATTATATAACCACACAAATTAACCCCTATGATGATTTAAGTGAATATTGGCAAATTCTGCAAAGAATAAATAATATTCTTATCGATTTTGATCAGGATATGTGGAGATATATCAGTGACGGATGGTTTATCCAGGAAGCCAAGAAGGGTGAAGTTGGATCTTCTACCATGCCACAAAAAGTGAATCCGATCGATTTTGAAAACAGTGAGGGTAATCTGGGGTTAGCAAATTCATTGATGGAATTTTTTGTACGTAAATTAATGATATCGCGCTTGCAAAGAGATTTATCGGATAGCACGGTTATTCGTAATAGTGGAACGGCTATTGGATTTTGTACATTAGGATATAAAAGTATCCTTTCAGGCTTAACTCGGGTAAAACCTAACTTTAATAAGATTGAAAAAGATTTACATAAAGACTGGACTATATTGACAGAAGGAGTACAGACTATTTTAAGGAAAACAGGTAGTACTGATCCTTATTCTCTTGTGGCCTCTCTTAGCAGGGGAACTCATATTGAGCGTAAAGAATGGGAGGAATGGATTGAATTACTACCAATCAAACCCCATGAGAAAAAGTTACTCCAAAAAATCACTCCAGAGTCATATACTGGTCTGGCAGAAAAATTGACTGAAAAAGCAGTTAAAGAAATCAGGAAAAGATAATCTATGAAAAGTCGAATTGGTATTGTTGGTGGAGGACAGCTGGGTAGGATGCTCGGTTTTGCAGCTAAAAGAATGGGCTTTATAGTCTCAGTAATGGATCCAACTCCGCATAGTCCGGCCGGCCAGGTTGTAGATTTACAACTGGAAGGTGATTATTCAGATCCGGAAGTAACTGAAGAACTGGCAGGTATTTCGGATTTTATAACCGTTGAGATAGAGCATATAAATACAGATACGCTTAAAAAGTTAGCTAGTGAAGGTGCAATTGTGAATCCTGCTCCCAGAACGATTGAGATGATAAAAAATAAACTTGCTCAGAAAGAATACTTAGCAAAAAATAAAATTCCAACTGCGAAATATTTGGAAGTTAGCAGCATAAAAGAAATTGAGACTGCTGCAAAACAATTTGGATTTCCATTTTTACTTAAAGCAAAATTAAATGCTTTTGACGGACGAGGAAACGCATTAATTAAAAGAAAAGAAGATATTGCCAAAGAGTTTATGCGCCTGGGGGGAAAGGATTTATACGTTGAGAAATACGTTCCGTTTGTTAAAGAACTTGCAGTGGTTATAGCCAGGGATATAAAGGGGAAGCTTATTTCTTATCCGGTAGTGGAGACAATTCATAAGAATAATATTTGTCATATCGTAATGGCACCGGCTCCAATAAATAAAAAATACGAGCAAAAAGCAAAACGACTAGCGACACGAGTTATGAATCATCTCAAAGGAGCAGGAGTTTTTGCTATAGAAATGTTTTTGACAAAAAAAGGAGAAGTATTGATTAACGAAATTGCACCACGTGTACATAATTCGGGTCATTATACAATCGAAGCATGTTATACATCACAGTTTGAGCAACACATTCGAGCTGTTACAGGTCTACCTCTGGGTAATCCGGACATGAAAGTTCCGGCTGCTGTAATGATAAATATTTTAGGTGAAAGAAAAGGATCAGCAGATGTAAAGAACCTGGAAAAAGCTTTACGGATGAGCAATGTCTCAGTTCATCTCTATGGTAAAGCCGAAACCAAGTTGGAGCGAAAAATGGGTCATATAACCGTAGTAGGGAAATCAGTTGAAGAATGTTTAAATAAAGCTAAAAAAGCAAGAAAAACTATTTCAATATAAGTCTGATTTTTATCACTTAGATTTATTGTTTAAATTTTAGTTTTAAAACTCTTGCATTTATTACTATTTAACATATAATAAGTTTGTTGTAGATGAGAAAACCTCAAATCGGCATAATAATGGGTTCGGATTCTGACCTTACGGTCATGTCTACTGCTGCCACTATTCTCGATGAATTTTCAATTCCTTATGAGTTGACTATCGTATCCGCTCATAGAACTCCACAAAGAATGTTTGATTATGCTAAACAAGCTCGTGAAAAAGGTTTAAAAATAATCATTGCTGGAGCAGGTGGATCAGCTCATCTCCCGGGAATGGTAGCCTCTGTTACTACACTCCCGGTAATAGGCGTTCCAGTGGAGTCAAAAACTATGAGTGGCCTGGATTCTTTATATTCAATAGTCCAAATGCCTCCCGGAGTTCCTGTTGCCACAATGGCAATTAATGGAGCAAAAAATGCCGGATTATTGGCAGTAAAAATGCTGGCTGTATCAGATGATGTGTTAACAAAAAAAGTTAAACAATATATGGGAAAAATGGAAAAAGAAGTTGTCGACAAAGCCAATAAGCTGGAAAAGACGGGTTTTAGAAGGTATTTAAAAGAGTTTAAACAATAAAATGGCTGTATTAAAGTCAGTAGATTTAAGAAGTTTAGGTAAAAAATATAGCGGTAAAGTACGCGATTGTTATAATGTGAATGACACCAAAATTCTGATAGCTACAGATAGAATTTCTGCATTTGATAGGGTTTTAGATTTCATACCATATAAGGGGCAGGTTTTGACATTATTGTCCAAGTTCTGGTTTGAAAAGACAGCTGATATTGTACCAAATCAGATGATTTCTGTTCCACACAGCAATGTAATGATTGCTCACCAGGCCGAGCCGATTCCTCTGGAAATTGTGGTTAGGGGATATATATCAGGTGTGACTAATACATCTATATGGGGAGCTTATGAAAAAGGGGAAAGAGTTATTTATGGTATTAAATTCCCTGAGGGATTGCGTAAAAATCAGAAATTGATGCAACCGGTAATTACTCCTACAACCAAAGCAACAAAGGGACATGATGAAAAAATTACTAAACAGGAAATCATTAAACGTAAAATCCTAACCCCGAAAAAATATGCCCAACTAGAACAAGCTGCCTTGAATCTTTTCAAGAGAGGAACAGAAATATGTGCTAGGGCAGGTATTATTTTAGTTGATACAAAATATGAATTCGGGATATATAAAGGTAAGTTAATGCTAATAGATGAAATTCATACTCCTGATTCATCACGTTTCTGGATAAGAGAAACTTATAGAGAGAGATTTAAAAAGGGTGAGGAGCCTGAAAATTTTGATAAAGAATTTATGCGCATCTGGTTTAAGAAGAAAGGTTATAGCGGGGATGGGAAGCCACCCAAAATGCCCAAGTCATTTATCGATAAAATCAGTAAAAGATATATTGCGATTTATGAAAAAATAACAGGGGAAAAGTTTATTACAGATAAAAGGAGAATAACAAAAGAACTAATACTCAAATATGATCCAGACAATTAGAGTTACCAGTAAATACGCAGATGAGGATTTAAGAGGTAAAGGGATATTATCCGAGCTGTCTGGTACAGCTATCACAAGTGTACGCACTGTAAGAGTATATCGTTTGGAAGGAATTACAGCTTCCGCCGCTGAAAGGCTGGCAAAAAAACTTTTATGCGAGGAGATCAATCAGGATTATGCATTGAATAAGCATGTTATTAATGGTGGACAAAAAATAGAAATCGCTTATAAGCCGGGTGTTATGAATCCTGAAGTAGCATCTATTATTAAAGCCGCTAAAGATTTGGGAGTTAATCTAGTAGCTGCCGACGCAAGTTGGGAATATTACTTCTATAGCAGAAGCAAAGAAGAGGATGTTTCAAATTTAAGTAAAAAATTAAATCTTCTAAATCATACAGTTGAGTATATTGTAGATAAAGATCCATCTACTTTAGTTATTAAACCCTCAAAGGGACATACAGCGGTTATATCTTTGCGAAAAATGAGTGATGAGACTCTGATGTCTCTATCCAGAGATAAACTGTTTCTCAATCTGGAGGAAATGAAAATTATTCAGAAATACTTCAAGCAATTGAGACGTGATCCTACGGATTGTGAACTGGAGACCTTAGCTCAAACCTGGAGTGAACATTGTGCCCATAAAACATTTAAAGCTGATTTGGTGGTGGATGGAAAGAAAAAGTTGCCTTTGATTAAACGACTTCAGAATGAAGCTCTTAAGCATGATAAGAATATTGTATCAGCATTTGTGGATAATTCCGGGGTACTTGAGTTTTATGATGGGTTGTCAATTTGCGGCAAAGTTGAAACCCATAACAGTCCCTCAGCTATTGAGCCCTATGGAGGCGCAATGACAGGCAGCGGAGGAGTATTTCGTGATGTTCTGGGTACCGGGCTGGGTGGTAAGACGGTTGCTTCAACAGATATGTTCTGTTTCGCGCCGGTAAATTTACCTTCCAGCGAATTACCTACCGGATGTCTTCCACCAGAGTATTTACTAAAGAGAGTGGTTACTGGAGTGCGCGATTATGGTAATCGGATGGGTATTCCAACCAATAATGGTTCTATACATTTTCATCCTGATTTTCGTGCCAAACCGACTATTATTGTGGGTGCCTATGGGACTTTGCCGACTAAAAAGGCTAAAAAACGTAAGGCTAAAGTTGGTCAGGTGGTTGTTGCAGTTGGTGGAAAAACCGGTAGGGACGGAATCCATGGTGCTACATTTTCCAGTGGGGAGATGAGTCATCGTACAATCTCGGTTAATTCTTCAGCCGTGCAGATTGGCAATGCGATTGAAGAAAAACGAATGTTCGATGCATTAATAGAAGCGCGGGATCGGAATCTTATTACTACAATTCAGGATTGTGGAGCAGGAGGTTTTTCCTCCGCGATTGGCGAAATGGGGGAGGAAACAGGAGTTAATGTAGATTTGTCCAAAGCCCCTTTGAAGTATCAGGGATTGTCTCCGTGGGAAATCTGGATTTCTGAGTCACAGGAAAGAATGGTAGTAGCTGTGGAGAAATCAAAATTAAAAAAGTTTGTTGCCTTATGTAATAGGCATAACGTAGAGTCGGCTGTACTTGGGAAGTTTGATGGAAGTAAAAAGCTACGGGTTTATTATGGAAAGGATTTGGTATGTAATCTCGATATGAATTTCCTGCATCATGGTTTACCGCAAAGAAAAATGATGGCAAAGAAAAATGAAAACAGTTCCACACTTCCAAAACAGTCACCTAACAGCCCAGTCAATTTAAGATCTCAAAAAGACTGGATAAAAATCGTACAAAATGTCCTGTCTCATGGCAATGTATGTTCAAAAGAACCTATTGTCAGACAGTATGACCACACAGTGCAGGGGACTAGTGTTATACCTCCTTACGCGGGATTGTCCCTACAAGGTCCCATGGATGCTGCAGTAATTAGACCGATGCTAAATAAGCAATATGGCATGATTATTGCACATGGATTAAATCCTGTTTTAAATAATTATGATGCTTACTGGGGAAGTATCTGGGCATCGGTGGAAGCTTTGGCTAATTATGTTTGCGTAGGTGGAGATTATCGGCAGGCGGCTCTAATTAATAATTACATATGGCCGTTTCCAGATGAAGATGCCTTGTGGACTCTGGATAGATCAGTTGATGCAGTGGTTGATGTCATGAAAGCATTCAATATACCAGTTATTTCTGGCAAAGACAGTTTATCATCAACATATCGTGGACCAGACGGGGAAGTAATTAAAATTCCTCCTGTACTGTGCATGTCAGTGTTTGGGAAAATACCAGATGTTTCCAGGACGGTTACGGCTGATTTTAAACAGGAAGGCTCTGTTGTCTATTTAGTTGGTAAGCAGGATTTGGAAGCAATGGAGGGTTCTATATATTCGGAAATCAGTAGGGCAAAATTTCCAGAAAACCGTGTTCCTCAAATGGATTTAAAACTAGTTAAGCAAGTATTTTCAGTAGTTTATAGTGGAATCAGTAAAAACAGAATTTTAGCCTGTCATGACGTTAGTGAAGGAGGATTAATAGCAAGTTTGTTCGAGATGTGTATAGGTGGTAATCTTGGTATAAGAATAAAATTAACACAAAGAGATCAGTTAATGTATGCATTATTTAATGAGACCGCTGGATGCTTTATAGTAGAGGTGGAAAGTCGAAAAATAGGCGAAAAATTATTTTCCAAAATTCCACATAGATTACTTGGAGAAATTACTACAGAACAGATAATTTCAGTTATGCAGGATAAGAAAGAGGTTTTCTCAGCAGATATTTCAGTTTTAAAAAAATCATGGCAGAAACCATTTGAAGACTTATTTGGTAGTGTTGGATAAATATGAAGACCAAAGCCAGAATATTAATTTTAAAAACTGACGGAATCAATTGTGATGAAGAGCTGGAGTTTGCTTTTAGGCTGGCTGGGGGGAATCCCGAGTATGTACACGTAAATGATTTACGTAATAATCCAAAAAAAATACTGGATTATAAAATAATAGCGTTACCTGGTGGGTTTTCTTATGGAGATGATATTGCCTCGGGTAAGATTTTAGCTACAGAAATGACTTCATTTTTTTCAGAAACAATCAAAAAGTTTATCGATCGCAAAGATACTCTGACGATTGGTATCTGCAATGGGTTTCAAGTATTAGTGCGTACAGGTTTATTACCCTTTGCCAGAATTGGACAAATGGATGTAACATTAGCTAATAATTACAGTGGTCATCTCGAATGCCGATGGGTCAACTTACAGATAGAAGATAGGAATAATTCGCCTTTTTTGCGAGATATGGGAGGTCAGAAAGTCAGCTATCAGGTTGCCCATGGAGAAGGAAGGTTTTTTACACAAGAAAAAATTCTGGATATCATAGAAGATGAGAATCTGGTGGGTTTGCGCTACATTAACGGAACTGGAAAAGCAACAATGAGTTATCCCGCTAATCCCAACGGTTCGCTAAACGCGATTGCAGGCATTACAGATTCTTCGGGTAGAATTTTTGGTCTCATGCCTCATCCTGAGAGATTTGTACTACGCGAACAGTATCCCAACTGGCGAAGATTAAGCATTGAAGATCCACATGGCTTGCAGATTTTTAAAAATGCTGTGAAGTTTGTCAACAAAGCATAAATTATGATTCCTCATAGCTATCTTATCGCTTTTGATTTTGACAGGACAATTGTATAGATATTTAAATCCGGAACGGGAGTGATTAAGAAAAGTCTAGCAGATCTGACAATAAACAGTTCATTATGTTTTGTTCTAAAAACTAAATAATTAACATTGATATGAAAAATAAAATCATTGAATTTAATTAAATTATTTCTCTATGAAAAAAATTACTTACTCATCATCTGGTGTAGATTATAATCTAATGGATCCGATTAAAAAGTTAGCGCAAATACGGGCTAAATCGACCGCGACTAATTTGCGTCGTCTTGCTATGTTTGAAGTGGCTGACAGTCGTGGTGAATCAGCGTATGTATGGGAAGAAAAAGAAGCTTTCCATGCATTCGTGATCGAAGGACTAGGTACAAAAAATCTGGTTGCCGATGCTATGAGAAAATACGGAAAGAAAACGTATTATGATGCTATTGCCCAAGATACGGTAGCCATGATTGTAAATGATTTGATTGTAGTTGGTGCAGATCCGCAAATAGTTAATGCTTATTTTGCAGTTGGAGATTCTAACTGGTTTGCGGATAAACAGCGTGCTAAAGATTTGATAGAAGGGTGGGCGCAAGCCGTTAAACAGGCTGGCGCTGTCTGGGGTGGTGGAGAAACGCCAACGCTTAAGGAAATTATTAATCCCAAATCCATAGATCTTGGGGGATCAGCAGTGGGAATTATCCGTCCAAAAAGAAATCTAGTTCTGGGTGATAATTTAAAAGCGGGAGATGCCATTTTATTAATTGAGAGCAGCGGTATACATGCGAACGGATTGACCCTGGCTCGTAAAATTGCCGGTAAATTGAAAATGAATTATGCTACAGTTTTACCAAACGGCAGAACATACGGAGAATCACTTCTGATACCGACCCATATTTATGCAAGACTAATTAGAGAATTACTGGCAAATGGAATAAAGATTCATTATATGGTTAATATCACTGGACATGGTTGGCGCAAACTGATGCGAGCTGAGAAAAAATTTACGTATTTACTGGAAAACATTCCCCAGCCTCAAATTTTGTTTGATTTTATCCAACAGCAGTCAGGAAGTGATGATCAGGAAATGTATGGCAATTTCAACATGGGGGCGGGATTTGCAATGTTTCTGGAAGAAAAATATATTGTGGAAGCACAAAAGATAGCTAAAAAACTTAAGTTTAAAAGTTGGCTGGCGGGATATGTTGAGAAGGGTGAGAGGCAGGTAATTATTGTGCCTAAAAAGCTGGTTTATAAAGCGGAGACACTAGATCTTCGCTGAAGTCCTCATCCCAAATCGGATAGAATTTGATATAACGTGCAATACTGTTTTTCTCATAAATAATTTCTCTACGTCGGCGTCCGATATCGGCGGGGTATTCACCTGTGAAACAGGAAGTGGTCAGATTATTCTCTGATATAGAAGTGGCCTTAATTAATCCCTGATAGGAAAGATAATATAATGAAGTTGCTCCGATAAATTGTTGGATTTCTGATAAAGTTTTACGCGCTGCAATAAGTTGGGACTGGTTAGGTGTATCTATTCCATAGAAATCGGGGAACAGGACCCTGGGAGAGGTAATAAGTAAGTGAACTTCTTTTGCTCCAGCTGCGAAAACTCGTCTGACCAAATTGCGTGAAGTAGTTCCCCGTACAATAGAATCATCGACTAAAACAACTTTTTTTCCCATAATTACTTCAGGGATAGGATTTAGTTTTCTGGCTACGCTTTTTTCCCTTTCTTCCTGATTCGGCAGAATAAAAGTTCTTCCTACATAGCGGTTCTTAGTCAGTCCTTCTTCATAGGGCAAACCTAGTGACTGGGCATAACCAATGGCAGCAGGAATCCCTGAATCAGGTACTGGAATTACTAAGTCAGCATTTAAAGGATGTTCGCGGGCAAGTTCGACTCCAAATCTCTTACGGACCTGGTAAACATTTTGTCCCATGAGAAGACTATCAGGGCGAGCAAAGTATACAAATTCAAAAATATCCAAGCGTGGACTTGGTTCTTTCAGCTGTACTGATTCGATCTTTCGGTCGTGAACGATAACCATTTCACCCGGTTTGACGTCACGTAAAAAAGTACCTTTTACAGTGTCGATGGCACAAGTTTCCGAAGCAAAAATATAACTGTCATGTAAGCTGCCAAGTGCAAGGGGTCTAATACCAAAAGGATCGCGTAAAGCAATAAGATTATTCTTATCCATAAATAACAGACAATAAACACCTGTAAATAATGGAGAAGCTTCTACAATCGCCTGTCGTAGAGGAATACCTTTACGGACAAAATATGCTACGGATTCATAGATCATTTCTGAATCATTAAAGCCGGGATTAGGAATGTCGTGGGTTTTCAGAAAAATTTCTAAAGGAGATGTATCTGGCAGATTTCCATTGTGAGCCATGGTAAACAATTTATCTTCACCCATGACCGGCTGGATATGATGGGAAGGGTTTCTTTTAGAGGAAGTTCCATAACGGTTGTGACCGATAGCAATATGCCCTTTGAGATTACTGGTTGATTGTTCATTATATACATGAGAAACCAGACCTAGATTTTTGTGTGAGTAGATATTCTTACCATCAGAGGTTGTTATACCTGTACTTTCCTGCCCCCTGTGCTGTAATGCAGACAAGCCTTGGGCAGTGATCATTGCAGTATTCTGTTCTTTTGTACCGAAAATGCCGAATACTGCACACATAAATTAATTATGTCCTCCTTTATGAAGGCAGCGAAATAAATTATTACATGGCAGGGGATACATAATTTTATTATAGACATAAATAAACTTTTACAACAAGAGGAAACAAATTTACTGTAAATTCAAAATCAATTAGTATATGCTAAGATAAAAATACTGACTGATGAGGCATCAATTAGGTATTCTCATTTCTGGAGGAGGTACTACAATGCAGGCTATTATTCAAGCTTGCCAGACTCAGGTCATTCCTGATGTGCGAATTGGCTGTATAATCACTAGTTCAGAAACTGCTGGTGGATTAATAAAGGCTCGTAATTTAGATATTGATCAGCAGAATTTAGTAGTGATAGATCCTGATAATTACAGAGAACAGACCGGATTGGTTGATCAGCAAAAGTTTGGAGAAGCATTGCTTACTAATTTACAAAAAAGACATATCACTGTTGTAACGCAAAATGGATGGTTGCCTCTAACGCCGCTAAATGTCATAAATGCTTATGAAGATAATATTTTCAACCAGCATCCTGGACCGGTACCCGAATTTGGAGGCAAAGGAATGTATGGTATTAGAGTACATGCAGCCAGGTTATATTTCGCGAGAGAAGTAGATAGAGAATGGAAGACTTTAGCAATAGCTCAGCGGGTCCATAGCAAATTTGATCAGGGAGCAGTAGTTAAATTAAAAGAAGTTGATATTAACAGGAGCGATACTCCAGAAAGCTTGCAAGACAGAGTATTACCAGTTGAGCATCAGGTACAGATTGAGTTGTTAAAAGATGTGGTAAATGGTAAGGTAAAAGTTATAAAAAATGAAATAAGTTTTGTCAAACCAGGAGAAGAAGAATTACTTGAGAGATGTAAGAGAAGAGCAATTAAAGATTATCCTAATGCATAATAGGTTAATATACTAATAGAATATGAAAAAAGGGGGAAGTATTGTTTTAATCATTGACGGTGGAGGGAGGGGAAGTGCTTTGGTGGATGGTTATGATAAGAGCAAATATGTTAAAAAAATACTGGCTGTTCCAGGAAATGACATGATGGGCTTTAATACTAAAAAACCGGTTAAGATTTATCCGAAATTAAAAACAACCAGCATTGATGAAATATTAGAAATCTGTAAAAAAGAAAACGTTCAGTTGGTAGATGTAGCCCAGGATAATGCCATCGAGTCTGGGTTAGTAGATAAGTTAACAGCATTAAATATACCAGTCGTAGGCCCAACGAGAGCGGCAGGACAGATTGAATGGGATAAGGGTTGGGCTAGAGATTTTGGACAGAGATATGGATTGCCTCAGCCAAAATTTAAAGTTTGTCACTCTTTGGAAGAAGGAGAAAATTTCTTAAAAATTCAAAAGAACAAAGCATGGTTTGTTAAAGCCTCGGGGTTAGCCGAAGGAAAAGGTGCTCTGCCAGCAAACAATAATGATGAAGCAGTTGAGAGGATAAAAGAATTATCCAGATTTGGTGAAGCGGGAAAAGTTTTTGTACTGGAAGAGTGGCTATGTAATGATGATGGATCAAACGGTGAGGAATTTTCTCTATTCATTTTAAGCGACGGCAGGCATTATCAGATCGCAGGAACTGCTCAAGATCATAAACGAGTAAATGATTTTGATGAGGGAGAGAATACAGGAGGTATGGGGGTAAGCACTCCACCCTTATTGATGAGAAACAGTTTATTAAAGCAGATTAAAAAAGAAATCATCGATAAAACAATTACAGGACTGATTGAAGAAAAACGGCCTTATAAAGGAGTATTATATTTGGGAGGAATTGTGGTTAAAAAGAAAGGTAAATTAGTTCCCTATGTGATTGAATTTAATGCCCGTTGGGGAGATCCGGAAGTGGAGGCGATTTTGCCTGGTCTAAAAAATGATTTATATGAAGTAAGTATGGCGATTGTACAACAACGACTGAATAAAGTTAAGTTAAAACCAGATTCTAAAGCCCGTGTAGTCATTGCGGGCGCTTCCAGAGGTTATCCTGGCAATTATTCAAACGTGAAGGGTAAGCAGATTTTTGGTTTGGAGAAAGCGAGTAGAATTGTCGGAGTGAAAATTTATGGTGCAGGAGTAAAGGTTATACATAAAAAATATTTTGCAAACGGTGGGAGACTTTTTTATGTTGTAGGAGAAGGGAAGAACGTAATTGAAGCCAGAATGAGAGCATACCATGCCATTTCTTTAATTAACGTTGAAGGAAATAACCTGCATTTTAGAACAGATATCGGCTGGAGAGATATAGAGCGCTTAAACTCCTTACGCTAAACCCTGATTCTCAAACAAAATATCATTTATAAAGTTAATTTAGCTTCGTGTGAGCTTTGTCACACCTGCTAAGTTTATTTTGAATTATACTTGGGATTGTATTAAATATGGATTTCAAGCAAGTGAGACAGGATTTTCCGCTGCTGCGTAATGATAAAATTCTATATTTTGACTCTGCATGTCAGAGTTTACGTCCGCAGGTAGTCATTGATAAGCTGGTTGAATACTATACAGATTATCCTGCATGCGGAGGCAGAAGTATGCATAAACTGGCATCCAGGGTTACTGAGGAAGTCGATAAGGCACGGGAAGAAGTTGCAGGGTTTTTTAACGCAAAAAAGAAAGAAGAAATTATTTTCACTCGTAACACGACTGAGGGAATAAATTTAATTGCTCAAAGTATAGGTTTTAAATCAGGAGAAACATTAGTTACGTCAGATAAAGAACATAATTCCAATTTGATTCCCTGGCAAATGATGGTTGAAAGAGTGGGAATTAAGCATCTTATTATTTCTTCTTTGAGCGATAATACTTTTGATTTATCATCTTTTGAAAGTGTGTTGAAAGAAAATAAAGTTAGGTTGGTTTCTATAGTTCACACGTCCAATCTTGACGGTGTAACTAATCCTATTGAGCAAATTATAAAACTTGCTCATCGGAATAATGTTCTAGTTTTAATTGATGCTGCTCAGTCCGCTGGACATCAGAAAATTGATGTGCGAAAAATAGATGCGGATTTTTTGGTCTGTTCCGGACATAAAATGCTTGGTCCTTCTGGAATAGGCATTTTATATGGTAAACAAAAATTATTGGAGGGTTTACAGCCGTTTTTAGTTGGAGGAGATACTGTAGCAAATTCAACTTATGAAACACATGAATTTTTGCCTATTCCACAAAGATTTGAAGCAGGTTTGCAGGATTATGCAGGGATAATTGGATTAGGCGAAGCACTCAGGTACTTACGTAATATTGGTATGGAAGAGATTGCCAAAAAAGAAGTGGAGCTGAATGATTATTTAACAACTAAGTTAACAGAGTTACCTCAGGTAAAAATTGTCGGTCCGCATGATGCTAAATTACGAGGGGGAATAATAAGTTTTTATATTGAAAAGATAAACGTGCATCAAATTGCACTGATGTTAAGTGAGCAGAATATTATGGTTCGTTCGGGGCAGCACTGTGTGCACTCATGGTTTAATGCTCATCATTTGAAAGGAACAATACGAGTATCATTTTATTTTTATAACACCGTAGGAGAGATAGATATTTTTGTAGAAAAGCTTAAAAAAATTGTAGATATTTTGTCTTAACTTATGTTCTGTTTTTTTGCTTTAATTATTTTTGCAATTCTGGGAATTTTTAGCGCATCACATCGCATACTGGCCAAAGAGGCATTTGATTGTGTTTTCAGGAGGGTGACTTTAAGACCGTGCAATACGGGTTTTAAAGAAAAAATGCAATCTAAAATTCTGGGGAAATTAATTACCCGTTCACCCCGGCTGGCCAAAGCTGTGAATCATCATTTTGAACTTTTGGCATGGATATTTTTTATCCTTTCTATCGCAAGTACTGCCTGGGTTATTATGGATGTGTATAATGTCTATGTTTATGGCAACTGTAATGGTTTGAACTCCACGGGTTTTTGTGCATTTGATCCACAAGCAGAAAATAGTGCAGTATCGGCAGTTGCAACTAAACCCTGCTCTCTGACTCCACCTAAAGAATCTGATTTGAGCTTAAATAAGACAGATTTAAGTAGTTTTCCTACTGAAAATACAAAAGCAAAAAGCAAGGTAGTCTTTATCGGGTGTTATTTATGTGATTACTCCCGTCAAGCTTATCCATTGATTAAGAAATTAGTCAAAGAAAACAATGTGCAGTATACCTTTGCACTTTATCCTACCAAAACAGGATCTGCTTATTTAACTGCTTATATGGACTGCGCCTATAAGCAGGATTCTCATAAATTCTGGCAGTGGAATGATGCTATGTTTTCTTCAGATAAAAACGATTTGCTTAAAGCGAGTTATGTTGAAAATCTTTTGAGTAAAAATGGCTATGATGTTGGTCGAATTAAAGCTTGTGTAAAGAATTCAAAAACAACAGATTTGGTCAATTATCAGATAAACCAGCTAACGAATACAGGAATTTACGGTACTCCAACAGTGTTTATCAATGGAAAAGCATTTGTTGGGCCTAAACCTTATAGGGTCTATGAGTTCGGATTAAAACCTTTTATATTATTTTAGTTTACTCGATAATTTCAGGTGAATATACATCTTAAAGTTAAACGAAAAATTGCAATTTAAAAAAAGAATTGTTAATATGCACTAATGACAGAGGGTGTACTGCTCAAATGGATGGAGTAGTTGTAGTTTGTATAAATGATGAAGATTTTTGTAATTATTTCAAACAATGGAGGAAGATAAAAGTTATATGAAGAATGTAAAAAATCCAACGATTAAAAAGATTCTGGAGAAATATAAAGAGATTGCTTTATTGGGAAAAGTAAATGCGCTTCTTGGATGGGATTTAAATGTTAATCTACCTATGCAGGGAGGTGCATACCGGTCAGAAGAATCTGCATATGTTACAGAATTAATTACCAATAAATGGCTGGATAGTGAATTTCGCACCCTTATTGAAAAAGCAAATTGTGAGAATGATTTAACACTTGAAGAAAAAGCGATAGTACGTAATCTTAATGTTGCTACTAAGTTCTACTATAAAGTTCCTAAAGAACTTATTATTGAAAATGAGAAAGTTACTTCAGGCGCTTTTATAGATTGGAGAACTGCAAAAGAAGAGAATAATTTTAAAAAATTTCAGCCGCATTTAACTAAAATTGTAGAAATAGATAAACAAATAGCCCAATATCTGGGATATAAAAATAATCCATATGATGCATTACTGGACTTATACGAACCCGAATTAACAGCAGCAGAATGCAGTAGGCTATTTAACGGAGTAAAACGGGAACTGGTGCCCTTCATTAAAAAAATTACAAAAAGTAAAGGATATAACGACAACGTGAAATTTATTAACAGACAAATGCATTATCCCAAGGCCGATCAGGAGAAGATTTTAAATTATACAATTGAGAAGATGGGTTTCGATTTTTCTAGGGGTAGAGTGGATATTTCGGCGCATCCTTTTACTACGACTCTTGGAACGAATGATATTCGTACAACCACTTTTTATAGTGAAATAGATTTCCGTGATTCGTTTACCTCATCTATCCATGAAACTGGGCATGCATTATATGAATTGGGTATTAATCCCGAGTTTGCTTCAACGCCCCTGGAAGGTGGCGTATCACTTGGAATGCATGAGGGAATGTCCAGGTTTTGGGAGAATATGGTGGGCAAGAATCCTCATTTCCTGCGCTTCATGACGCCAGTGTTTAAATCTATTTATGATAAACAGCTAGCAGGAATAGATGCTGAAGGTTTAATTAAAACATTTGATATGGTAAAACCCAGTTTAATCCGTATTTATGCTGATGAAGTGACCTATTCACTACATATTATCTTACGGTTTGAAATGGAGAATGATATTATTAACGGAAAGATTGCCGTTAAAGATGCGCCTGAAGCCTGGGCGGACAAAGCCAAAAAACTATTGGGTGTAGAACCTAAAACTGATAGTGAAGGTGTTTTGCAGGATGTTCATTGGGCTTATGGTAATTTTGGTTATTTTCCATCATATGCAATGGGTAATCTATACGGAGCCCAGATTTTGTCAGTTATGCAAAAGCAGGTTAAAGTAGACCAAGAATTAGCACAAGGGAATCTACAGCCAATTAAAAATTGGTTGGATAATAATCTTCATCAGTATGGTAGTTTATATTTCCCCACAGAATTGATCAAAAAGATTACTGGTAAGCCATTGGATTATACTTACTTTACAAAATATATTATCAAAAAGTATTCAGAGATTTACGACTTAACTTCCAGTTGAAGCTAGCTTGTCATTTCTCTAAATCTTGCTACAATAAGCCTAGAATGAGAGCAGATAAAGATACTTTTTATGAGATTGTTGTCCCTGTAAAGATTTTCTATATTCTCAAAAGAACGAATGAAATATTTGACATTCATGAGATTGAGAAAAAAATTCTTCTGAATGAGCTGATAGTCAAAAGTTTAAGTGATAAAGCAAAAAGTGAACATTTATCAATGGAAATATTAGTATTTGAACATGCTCGAGATGCTCTGGAAGAAATGTTTAGAGACAAGAAAAATCAGAAATATATAGACCGTATCAAGAAAGAGCATGGTGAATTTGAACTGATCTATCAGCTTAATGGCAGAATCATGGTTAGTTTAACGAGTGTATTTGACGATTAGGACTGCTTATTAACTATTTTGCCGCAATCTCATATAATGTAGTTATTGATGAGAAGTAAATTTATAAAATCTCTTTTCTTTTTAATTTTTCTGACGACTATAGGATTAGTTTGGCCTGCTAAGTCTGTTTTTGCTGAAAATATTAATAGTTTTGATGATTCAATCATAATTCATCAGAATGGCACTTTTACTGTGCAGGAGAATATTCAGTATAATTTCGGAGATTTATACAAACACGGAATTATTCGTGACATTCCTTTGGATACTACATTGGGAAATAACTTATACCGGGATATAAATATAATTGTGACTTCAGTACAGATGGATGGCCAGAATGAAGAATATAGTCTAGGAAATAGCAGTAATAATGATTTACAGATTAAGATAGGGAATCCCAATTACACCATGAACGGTGTACACACATATGTCATTACATATGATGTTAGTAACGGAATAGGCAACTACACTAATGATGATGAGCTTTACTGGAATGTTACTGGCAACAGTTGGACTGTGCCTATTAATCAGGCATCTGCTAAAATTAGCACTGATTTTGGTCTAGCTTCCAAGAATGCAGTTTGTTATACAGGTCCTGAAGGATCCAGACAGACTGATTGCACCATTACTACAGACTCATCGAATGCCAAGTCTTTTTCTACAAACAGTTTATTAAATCCTTCTGAGGGGTTGAGCGTGGTGGTTGGTTTTCCCCCTGGAACTTTTCCTAAATCTAATATTACACAGATAACTCCTGTTAATTATGCACAGGAAGGAGTTGTGATGGAATGGTTGATTCTGGGCTGGCTGGTTATAAATATTTTAGGTACCATTTTTGCTGTAATCTGGTATTTTAAACATAAACATAAAAAACGGTTTGGTCCTATCACAGTAAATTTTGATTTGCCCAAAACTACTTCTGGTTTGCGTATCACTCCTTGTGAAGCCGCAACAATTGACCAGCCACAAATAGATACTAACTGTTTAAGTGCCACTATATTTGATCTTGCCGTTAGAAAATATTTGAAGATCGAGGAGACGGATGAAAAAGGAGGAATTCTTGGAATAGGAGCTAAAACTGACTATAAACTTACTAAATTAAAATCGTTTGATGACTTAAACAATTTTGAAAAGACGCTGGTATCAGATATGTTTGAGAGTAAATCAGAAATATATTTATCAGATGTAAATCTTACTTATCTTCAGTTCAATGATTTACAGACCACCAACTACAATATGCTGGTAGATAAGGGATTGTATAATAAAGCTTTAAATCCAAGCAAAATTCCTTTGATAGCACTAGGAATTATGGCTATTATTACTTTAAATGTTATGGTGGGTAGTGTCTTACTTTTTCTAAGCAGCAAATTTAATAGTCGCACAGATGAGGGAGATTTGACAAGTTGGAAAATTGACGGTCTGGAGCTTTTCCTTAAGAATATGAAGCCGGAATATCAGTGGCAGGCTGAAAAAGTTTATGTAGTCGAACAAATGATTCCTTATGCTATTGCACTTGGTTATATAGATCATTTTATGAAGCAACTGCAAATATTAAATCCGCAGTATCAACCCACCTTCTATACGGGAAGAAACAGCTTCTATATGATGTATCCAGCTTTTCATTCTTCATTAAGTCATGGTGTAAGTTACGCCGCTCCGGCTTCCTCATCCGGTTTTTCCAGTGGCGGTTTTTCAGGTGGTGGTGGAGGGGGTGGCGGTGGTGGAAGCTGGTAAGAATAATGTAACTAATTTTTTTCTAGAGAGTTATTGATTAATATTGTTGCAGGTTTAAGAGTCGTTGCTTGTCTTATATCGGTTCTCGAGTTTTTGTCATAATCCATCAATACCTTATCCCATCTCTTGAAGGCTTTTCCAAAACCAACAATACCCAAAAGGTAATAAAGGAACACAAATTCCTGAAGTATCCAGCCCAAAAATCCATCAAAATGTAGATTCCCTCCTAGCTCTGCAGCGGCAAATCTACCCTTGAGTGGGACTACATATCCCCAGTGTCTGAAGTGATAATTGACTAGAGTTTTTTTAGTTAATAAATTATAGACATTTCCGGCTGCTGTTCTACCTTGATCTTCGGCAACTTGAGCTACATTAGGAACGGGTTTTTGTGTTTGTGTATCAATATATCCTGCAATATCACCGGCTGCAAAGATATGGGGATCTTTTGTCTGTAGAAAATTGTTAACATTTACTTGACCACGTTTGTTTACTTCAAAAGCATTAGTTTTAGCCCACGAATTGGCCTGTACACCACCGGTCCAGAGCATTACATCATATAGATATGACTTCCCATCATCAGTAAGAACCTCTTTGTCATTTACCTCTTTAATATGTCCTCCAAATGCCAGATGAACCTGTGGGCCGCTGACTCTTTTTGTGGCAAGTTTGGAAACATGATCGTCCAACTCTTTAAGTAATCGGTCTGAACCTTGAATGATAGTCAGTTCTAGACAGTTAGGGTCAAGATGATTTTGTTTGGATAGTCTGTCTTTATAGCTGAGAAGTTCGGCTGCCAATTCTGTTCCCGCGAAACCACCTCCACCGACTATAATCTGAGCTTTTTTATTACACTCATTTTCTTTGCAGCATGCATCTTTAATTCGACCTTTAATAATAACTGCATCCTCAAGTGATTTTAAGGCATAGCTGTGTTCCTGTAGACCGGGAATATGATAGTAAGCTGGTTCACTGCCTAAACAGATTATTAGATAATCATAATTTACTGTTTGTTCATTGACAGAAAGTTTGTGATCTGTCTGATCTATTTTGGTGACATTTCCTTTAACATAATTTATACTCTTACCAAATATTTCAAAAAAGGGGATAGCGATATTTCCCATAGGTTCTTCAGATGTGGCAACTTCATAAAGGGAAGGAGTAAAAAGATGATAATCGTTTCTGTCAATTAGGGTTATATTGGCATTGATTTCTGACTTATGCCGTAATAATTCTTTGATAGCAGCTATACCAGCAAATCCGCCACCTAGGACTACAATATTTGTTTTGTTTTCCATAGACATATTTATGTTACTAGGATTCCACTGTTAATACAAACTCTGCAGTTTATGATTTAAGACTCAGTACAAGGACTTGTTATGAAAAATTAAATTAGTTATGATAGATTTATGCCCGAGTTTGAAGTAGTTTCTATAGGTGATACCACAGTAGATATTTTTTTGAATTTTTTAGCTGAGAATAGTGAAATTCGTTTGAATTCAGACACCAGAGAATTTTGTGTAAAGTATGGAGAAAAGATTGATGTCGATAATTGTGCTACTTCAATTGGAGGAAATGCATCCAATGTAGCTGTTGGTCTTTCACGTCTGGGAGTTAGTGCAGCGTTAGCGGCTGAGCTGGGTGATGATAGCCTATCAGAATTAATTTTAGCCGGTTTGCGTAAGGAGAAAATTGATGAAAGTTTTTTGGTAAAAACTCCAACCAAATCTGCGTCATTAAGTATAGGTATTAGTTATCAGAATGATAGGACTTTGTTTACTGATAGACCCGAGAGGGAGCATCTCTTCAATCTTTCCAGATTGAGGAAGGCAAAAATGATTTTTCTTACGAGTTTGGGAAACGAATGGAAGCATGTTTACAAACAGGTAATTGAACTAGTGGATAAAACACACATTCCTCTTGCCTTCAATCCTGGTTCTTTACAACTTCATGAAGACTTAGAATTGAGTCGAGAAGTTCTAAAGAGAACATTGATACTATTTGTGAATAAAGAAGAAGCTGAGCAGCTTTTATTCGGTAAGGAACCGGAGAAAACAGATAACAGTAAGGAGTATATTCAGGGTTTGATGAATAAGCTAGCTGGGCATGGAGTGAAAAATTGTGTTATAACTAATGGTGTAGAGGGATCTTACGTACGGGATGAGGAGGGTAGTTATTTTTATCATCCGACACCTGAGATCAAAGTTGTCGAAAAAACAGGTGCAGGCGATGCATATACGGGAGCTTTCCTGGCGGCGTGGCAGATGAATAGATCCATCAATGATGCAATGGAATGGGGGACTCAGAATGCTGTGTCTGTGATTGGCCAGATGGGCGCACAAGCAGGTTTACTCACCCAGGATAGAATGGTGACTAAACTGGCCGAAAAGAGAGCGCTTGAGGGTGGATATTCTATGACAAAACTAAAACTAGGTTACGATAATAATTTATTTATACTACCTTTTGACCATCGAAATACTTTTGCTCAGCATTTATTCAATGTCAAAATGGAGGAGATGAATGAAGAACAACGAGAAGCTGTTAAGGATTTCAAACAGGTTATTTATGAAGGTTTTCAGGAGGCGATAAGTAAAGGTTTGCCCAAAGAAAAAGCAGGTATTTTAGTGGATGAAGAATTTGGTGATGCTGTACTGCGTGATGCCAGTCAGAAGGGTTTTGTCACCATTTTGACCACAGAGAAAAGCGGACAGCAGGAATTAGCTTTTGAATATGGCGAACATTTCCCCGAGCATATTGAAAAGTATCAACCGACTTTTGCTAAGGTATTGATTAAATATAATCCTGCTGATGCTCAAGATTTACGTCAACAACAGCAAGTTACATTGAAGAAAATTAGTGATTACTGTCATGAACACAATCATAAATTTTTACTTGAAGTTTTAGTGGGAGCAAATGATGAGCAATTAGTCAAAGTGAATGGAGACAAAAAGGAGTACGATAGAACAGTTCGACCGAGATTAACAGTAGAAATGATTAAAGAATTACAGGATGCAGGTGTTGAACCGGACGTATGGAAATTGGAAGGTTTGGAATCGGTTGAAGATTATATGAACTGTGTTCATCAATCCCAAATGGGAGAGAGACAAAATGTAGGCATTGTCGTGTTAGGTCGTGGTGCAGATGAACAGACGGTTGATAATTGGATACGTTTGGGTTCAAAGGTTCCGGGTATAATTGGCTTTGCAGTGGGTCGTACTATTTTCTGGGATGCTATAGTTGATTATTACAATAAAAAAACAAGCAGAGAAGAAACAATTGGGAAAATCTCGTCAAATTTCTATCATTATTACGAAGTATTTGCAGAGAAATAATAGATTCTGGCTTAATTAAGAATTAGTGTGGTAAATTTAATCCTCTTTAGTATTTCTCTAGGATAACTTATCTTTGTTGTAGAAG
>DAIDHK010000009.1 GCA_027459725.1 Candidatus Levyibacteriota bacterium | reverse complement strand
GCATTTGGAATACAAGCATATTTTGCAGATCCCTACTCTTCATGGCAACGAGGAGGAAATGAAAACTGTAATTTATGCATTAGATACTACTTTCCTAAAAAGACTGACTTTAGTACAACCAGTGATGAAGAATTAAAAGATGTTGAATGGGAATTAAATAACAGACCCAGAAAACGTCTTAAATTTAGAACACCTCAGGAAGTATTTACTGAGTACCTCAATAGGCCTTAAGGGGTTGCATTCGTTACTAGAATACGGGACTTTTTACTAAATCTTTCTACTATCATAGGCCCAGTGTAATAAAGCTTGTCTTTGCACTGGACGACATAACAAATCCCCCATACTACAATTCTTCTTAATCTGTGCTATATGCCTTTTCATATTTTTCCATCGCTTAATTTGTCTTATATCTTCTTGGGGAATTCTCCTACCCATAAAATATCGGCAATACCATTGAAACCAACCTCGTGGGTCATCTTTATATATCCAGCCTTTGTTCTGCCAAATTCTTAATGGTTGACTTGCATTAACTTTAAAATAATTTAAGTCAGGATCATGAAATCCATGATTTAGTTTAGCGTATTCAAACCAATCTGTAGGGAATTCATCCTTACAATCAGTCATATACTTTCCACCGAAAACACCCATCCTTAACATTTGTTTGGGAGTTAACTCTGGCTTAAAATCAGGAACAAAATTTTTCCCCTCAGGCTCAGTCAGAAAGTAGGTATAGTTTTTCTGCATGAGATCATTAACTAACACTTTTCTCATCGGTTTAAGATCCAAACATTATAATTTAGATAACCTGCAAAGGTTACCCATAATAAATACGGTATTAAGATATACGCTGAGGCTTTTGAAATTTTAAAAAATACTATTATACATACCATAATCGTCATCCATAAAACAGCCAGCTCCCAAAGAGCAAAGAATGACTGATGCCAAGTAAAAAATATTAAGGACCAAAAAAAGTTTAGACATAACTGCAATATAAACATTTGTATTCCAAGAAGTTGTGTTATTTTTATACTCCCACTTGTTTTCTTATTCCAAACAAGAAACAAAGAAATTCCCATCAAAAGGTATAAGACAGTCCATACAGGACCAAAAACCCAGGAAGGTGGATTTAGCATTGGTTTATGCAATCCAGAATACCACGTATGTATACCGGCAATGGTAAAGGGAGTCCCAGCTAAACCTACCAGTTCACAGGTAACAATTGCCCATATTAATTTTGCATTTATTCTCATGAATACAGTATTCATCTCTAACTTAAACTTGTCAATAAAGTATGAGTCTCTTTTTTTTGACGGTGCTCTTGACATCATATGAATGATTTATAACGTAACAAAACATGAGCAAATTACATATTATTGTTATGACTGGTTCTACCTCTGTTTAGCGGGGTTGTATTATTGTGAAATAGATGATTCTGCAATGCGAGTTTTTTTTGTGGTTTGATAATTTAAAGAGAGGAGAAAAAACATGGCTAGTGAAATAAAACTTGATGAATATCACTTTCACTCACCAGATATATACAAAAGAATTACATCTAATTTAGATGACATGATATATATTAGTGAATCTAATCTAAGCGTAAATCCTGATAGACGTAATTATTTTGAAGCACAAAGATAGAATAATTGCCCCCCGCACGTTCTATGAGGATATACAAAGAACTAATTGTCTGAGAGCTCAGTTAAA
Organism: Candidatus Levyibacteriota bacterium; assembly: GCA_027459725.1. GTDB lineage: Bacteria > Patescibacteriota > Microgenomatia > Levybacterales > UBA12049 > DAIDHK01. The sequence continues at coordinate 50,758 of DAIDHK010000009.1, read as the reverse complement.
AAATATTACGAGATAATAATGTCTAAAGCAGAAGATAGCGGACGCTAGCTGCTATTATCTGCTTTATAAAAGCTCGAGTTTTTGCTATATTACAAGCATGAAGCAAGAAGAAAATTTACAAAACTTAAGACACACCAGTGCACACTTACTCGCTGCAGCTGTACAAAAACTTTATCCTGATACTAAACGCGCAATTGGTCCAGCTATAGAGAATGGTTTTTATTATGATTTTGAATTTAGCAAACCTTTGCACGAAGAAGATTTGCCCAAAATAGAAGAGGAGATGAAAAAAATTCTTAAAACTTGGAGTTCTACTTCTCATGAAGAAATTTCTTTACAGGAAGCTAAGAAACGTTTTGCACATGAGCCCTACAAGATTGAGTTAATCGAAGAATTAGCCAAAGAAGGGAAAAAGCTGACTGTTTATAAAAACGGTAACTATGAAGATTTATGTAAAGGTGGTCATACTGACAACCCTGCTAAAGAGATTGGAGCAGTAAAACTTTTATCCCTAGCTGGTGCGTACTGGCGAGGAAGTGAAAAAAACAAAATGTTGACTAGAATTTATGGTATATCCTTTTCAACTCAAGCCAAATTAGACGAATATCTGCTAATGTTAGAAGAAACCAAAAAACGAGATCATAAAAAACTTGCTTCTCAATTAGAATTGTTTTTCTTTGATGACACTGCACCAGGTATGGCGTACTGGCTGCCTAAAGGTTTAATTCTATACAATACTCTATATGCTTTCGCAAGAGAGATGTATAAAAAATATGATTATCAAGAGGTAGCAACACCTCAATTAAATAAAAAAGAATTATATGAAACATCAGGTCACTGGGCACATTATCGAGATGATATGTTTGTATCACCTATGAGCTATCTGCGCTCAGAATCAAACAATCCTATGGAAGGAAGTGAGGTTTTTGGTCTTAAACCTATGAATTGCCCGAATCATATGCGTATATTTGCGCACAAAACGCGCTCATATCACGAATTACCTTTAAGATTAGCTGAAACTACAAGCCTGCATCGTTTCGAGCTGTCAGGGACACTAAACGGTTTATTTAGAATCAGACAATTCCGCCAAGATGACGCTCATATTTTTATCTACCCAGAACAAGCTAAACAAGAATTTGAAAGTCTTTTAAAAATGATTGAGGAAATGTATTCACCTTTCAATCTTACCTATCGTTTCAGATTTGGAACAAGACCAGAAAAGCATCTGGGAGAAGCAACCGATTGGGATTTAGCAGAAAATGTCTTACGTAAAGTACTTAATACATCAGGTAAAGAATACTTTGAAGTTGCTGGAGAAGGAGCATTCTATGGTCCTAAAGTCGATATTTTAATGAAAGACTCACTCGGTAGAGAATGGCAGACAGGCACTATTCAACTGGATATCCAACAACCCAAGAGATTTGACCTTCATTATATCGATAGTGAGGGCATTGAAAAAATGCCATTCGTATTCCATAGAGCTATTGTAGGCTCTTTTGAACGCTTTCTGGGAATTCTAATTGAACATTATGCGGGAGCTTTTCCACTCTGGTTAGCACCTGTACAAGTCAGCCTCTTACCCATTGCTGACAGGCATGCCCAGTACGCTCAAAAAGTGGCCAAAAAACTTAAACAGCAAGGGATTAGGGTCGAAGTAGATAATTCGTCAGAGACGCTGCAATCTAAAATACGCAACGCTACTTTACAAAAAGTACCATTTATGGGTATAATAGGGGATAAGGAAATAGCTGCAGAAGCTGTTTCTGTACGTTCAAGAGCCGGAGAAAACTTGGGAAGCCAATCTTTCGACGACTTTTTGCAGAAAGTTAAACAAGACATTGATAAAAAGATTTAATAGAAATCAAGATCAAAGAAAGCAATACCGTATCAATGACCGTATTTATTCGGCAACATTGAGGGTACTTGATGCCGAAGGGAAGCAGATCGGTATCATGGCTAAACATGAAGCATTGAGACTTGCATCTGAACGAAATATAGATGTAGTAGAAATTGTTCCTAATGCTAATCCGCCCGTAGCTAAGCTGATTGATTTCCAGAAATTTTTGTATCAAGAACAAAAGAAGAAACAAGAGGAAAAGCGAAAGGCTAAGACAACTGAGACAAAAGAAGTTAGATTAGGACCTTTCATGTCTGATAATGACTTACAAGTCATGATGAGACGAGCAAGAGAGTTTCTAAATAATGGTAATAAGGTAAGAATGGTGCTGAGATTTCGAGGCCGTCAGATCACTCATCCAGAATTCGGATATAATATGATGGGTAAGATGATTGAGGGCTTAAGTGATATCTCAAAAGTGGATCGTGAGCCTCATTTAGAAGGTCACCAAATGGTCGGATTATTATCCGTAGAAAGGAACAAAAAAAATGATAAAGAAGAAAATAAGCAAAGCAGCGGCCAGACGATTTAAGATTACCAAGACTGGTAAGGTCATGTTTGGCCATCAATACGGTAGTCACAAAAAATTAAGTAAGTCTAAACGCAGAATTCGCCGCCAAAAAGAGCCAGCCCAATTAAACGGAAGATTCGCATTCAAGATAAAAAAGATTTTAGGAGCAGCATAATATGGCAAGAGTAAAACGCGGGATGGTTTCCCGAAGAAAACATAATAAATTACTAAAGTTAGCTAAAGGTTACACAGGTACCAAACGCAGGCTGGTCAGAACGGCTAAGCAGGCTGTTTTGCATGCTGGTGCTTATGCATTTCACGGTCGAAAACTTCGCAAAAGAGATTTCCGTTCTCTTTGGATTACTCGTATTAGTGGAGCAGTCAAACAGCAAGGTCTCTCCTACAGTGTTTTCATGAATAAATTACAAAAGGCAAATATTGTGCTTGATCGCAAGATTTTGAGTGATTTAGTTGTCAATGACCCAGCCGCCTTCAAGCAAATTGTTGACAATGTCAAGACAAAGTAATATATTACTTATATGAACTCAAGAATTCAAAATGTTTTTTGGTTTTACTTTTACTTCCCAACCCGGGAGGCAAAGTAGTGGTCTAAATTAAAGACCAGAAGCTAAAAGCTTTACTAGCCTCCCAAAAGGGAGGTTTTTTTGTGGGATGAACATATGAACAAAGAATTACCATCAAACAAACTAACAATTATCGCTGGCCCGTGTTCAGTGGATACACAAAATATCCACCAGATACATCAAATAGGAGATATTCTCTCGCCTGACGGCCGTCCAGCCATCTGGGGGACTAGGGTAGTGGGTGTCAAGTCGCGCACTGAAAACAGTGAAACTGGTGAAGGGATGGGTATAGACTACCCCGCCTTAATTAAAGCCCAAGAAGGAAGTTTGGACTATTTACCTCCTAGTGTGGCTTTTGCCAGAGACGTAGTAAAAAAAACGGGATTAGTCGTAGCTTGTGAGGTTATGTTACCAGAGATACAGATGAACTGGTATGCAGGTATACTCCCTGATGGAAAAGGATTATTCTGGAATCCGGCAGTCATGCAATTAGGTTTTCAAATTGGACAAATGTCAAGAGTTGCACACAAGTATGGCTGGTACCTAGGTATTAAAAATGGCAAAACTTTAGGAACGTCTTTAGATAATGCTAATAATCCTACGGGAACACAAACACCTTTGGAAAAAACTTGGAAAGGCTTGACTACCTTTGCTCCTCTAATGGAAAACAGAGTTGCACTAATACATCGTGGAGTGGAAGTACCTGAAAAAGGGAGATTCCGTAGTGCATTAGTTCATGAAATCGCACGCAGGGTCAAACAAAAAACTCAACATAGATTGTTCTTTGACCCTAGTCATAGTCTGGGACCTGACTTGCGAGATGATATCATTAAAACCACCGTCGAGGCTATGAAAATGCGAGAAGGCTCGGGTTTCTTATATGATGGTATTTTGATTGAAGCTGGTGACTCACAAACCGATACCAAACAACATATTACACTTGATGAATTAAGAGATTTAGTCAATGAACTCTCTGCATTCCGTAACTTAAACGCAAGAGATAGACAAACTCATGATTTTTACATGAGTGCATAAAGTAAGACCCTATATGAGGGGATATGAAGGGAGGTGAGTTTATATGTCAAGAATAGAATTAACTGTAATTAATCCAATATTTAAAGATGGAAAACAAATTGGAGTAGCAACAAATGATGCCGGAATGGACTTCGGGCCTGCAACAGCAATTAGACCTTTATCTTTACGGTCAGGTAGACCTGTTAGAAATATGGATAATATACAACCATCAAGCGACTACGTAGTTATAAGACGATAACTGTGTTGTTTTTTCTCCCCTAACTATCAGCTAGGGGACAAAAGGTAATATAAATTATGAAAACTCTGATTCAATTACGTCAAGAAATTGATACTATCGATGTAGAAATACTCAAGCTTGTCGCCAAGCGATTATCTATTGTTGAAAAAATTGGTAAAATAAAAAAACAAACAGGCACTCCTGTCATAGATACCACGCGTAAACAGCAAGCATTGAAACACCGATTAAATATTGGTTTAAAGTTTGGCCTTACATCAAATGTTGTTACTAAAGTTTACAATTTATTACATGACATAGCTGTTGAAAAGGAAAGGTAGCATGAAAACTAAAACAGAAATTACCATTGTTGGCTTCGGTCGTTTTGGACAAACACTTTATAGATTGCTAAAAGATGATTTTAAAATCGTAATTTTTAACCGTTCTAGGTTGGATCGTATGAAACTGGGGTTAGAACAGACTACTGTTATAGCTAATACCGTTGAGCAGGCATATTTAAGTGATATAATCTTCTATGCTGTTCCCATCGATCAATTCGAAGCAGTAATTAAGTCACACCTCAAACATATTCGACCCAACCAAACCATGATTGATGTTCTTTCGGTGAAAGTACATCCCAAAGAAGTATTTAACAAACATCTGAAGACTTCTAGCCAGCAAATTTTGTTGACTCACCCTATGTTTGGGCCAGATAGCAGCAAAAACGGATTTACAAACTTGCCTATTGTTATTGACAAGTTCCGTATGGATGATAAAAACTACCACCTATGGAAAGATTTTTTTCAATCTAAAGGTTTGAGGGTTGTTGAGATGACAGCAAAAAAACATGATAAATTAGCGGCAAATTCACAGGGATTAACTCATTTTGTTGGCAGATTGCTTGAGCAATACAAACTGATGCCTACTTTAATTGACTCTCTAGGCACCCAAAAGTTGCTTGAAGTAAAAGACCAAACTTGTCATGATACCAAACAGTTATTTCTTAACCTCCAGCAATTTAACCCATACACACGGCAAATGAGAATTAAACTAGGCAAAAGTTATGATAAGCTGTATAACCAATTACTACCCAGACAAGTTAAAAGGGGTTGGCTAACCGTGGGTATTCAAGGCGGCAAAGGCAGTTTTAATGAAGAAGCCTTGCATGATTATCTGAATCGTCATCAGATAAATAAATTTAAGACCAAATATTTATTTACATCTGAGAATGTCTTAAAAGCTTTGCATAAAGGCGAAATAGATGCTGGATTATTTGCCATTCATAATTCAATTGGCGGGATAGTCGGAGAAAGCGTAAATGCGATGTCCAAATACAATTTTCAAATTGTTGAAGAATTTGCCATAAAGATTAGTCATGCATTAATGATTCGTAGTGATACAAAAATAAAAGAAATTACAACCATCATGACTCATCCTCAGGTATTTGCACAATGTAAATCTAATTTACAGATTAAATTTTCCAATCTGAAAATAGTGTCTGGTAAAGGTGAACTAGTTGATCATGCTAAGGTGGCAAAACTACTATCTGAAAAGAAACTGGATAAAAATATTGCCGTAATGGGTAGCAAAATGTTAGCTGATCTTTATGATTTAAATATAATCGAAGAAAACCTGCAGGACTTATCAGAGAATTTTACAAGTTTCATGCTCATCAAAAGACGAAATCACTAATAGTATATAATAGACAAAATGGTTAATACTGCAAACAGATTAAACTTATTCTCAGAGTACGTTTTTGCCAAAATAGCCAGGGAGGTAGTTAAAGTTGAAAAGGAAACGGGGCGCAAAGTACTTAGTTTTGGAATTGGCTCTCCTGATGTACCTACAAGTGAAATATACCTAGATAAGCTGGAAGAATATTTACACGAGAGTAAAATGCATTTATATCCAGGCTTTAGGGCATGTAAAGAATTCTCAGATGCCTTAATTAACTGGTATCAAAAGCGATTTGAAGTTGAATTAAATGCAGATGAGCTGTTACCTTTACTTGGGGCCAAAGAGGGTATTTCTCATTTACCCCTGGCCTTACTTAATGAAGGTGATGAAATTCTAGTTCCCAATCCAGGTTACCCTGCCTATACTGATCCAGCATTAATGGTGGGGGCAAGGGTCGTCTATTATGACTTATCAAATGATAAAAATCTTCCAATTGATTTAAAATCGATAGAAAAATTAATTTCACCCAAAACTAAATGTATGTGGGTCAATTTCCCTTCTAATCCAACTGGTAAAGTAATTACTCTTACCGGATTAGAAGATTTAGTCACCTTTGCACGCAAACATAAGCTTCTTGTCTTATATGACAATGCTTACTCAGAAATTACATTTTCAAGTGAAAAAGCTCCCAGTATCTTACAAGTTAAAGGTGCAAAAGGGATAGCAATTGAGATTGGTTCTTTCTCCAAGACTTATTCATTTGCAGGCTTTCGTATGGGCTGGTGTGTGGGAAATAAACAAATTATTGATGGTCTGGCGAAAGTAAAATCACAAATGGATTCTGGGATGTGGTTACCACTACAAAAACTGGGAGCTTATGCATTAACTCAAACTGATTTAATCTGGCAAAAACAAATGCTTGAAAGCTATCAACAGAGAAGAGATATTATTGCGGAAAAACTAAGTAAACTTGGATTAACTTTTGACATGCCACAAGGTGCGTTATATATCTGGGCAAAAATTCCAGATGAATTTAAAAACTCAGAGGAATATTCTATGCATATTTTGCATGAAAAAAATATTTTGCTTACCCCCGGCACAGCATTTGGATCAAATGGGGAAAGATATGTTCGTGTAAGTTATTGTGTAAGTATCAATCAAATTGATAAGTATTTTTAGAATCATAGATTGTTAACTCAACCCGATAGAGCTATAATAAACCAATATGGAAGAGGAATTATTACGCATTAAAAATAACGCTATCTCATTAATTTTAGAGGCCAAAACTAAAAGTGAATTAAACGATATTAAACTCCAGTTTATCGGTCGAAGTGGAGAACTAACCAAAATATTTAAAGAGATTACTAAACTGTCTCCAGAAAAAAAAGCAGAATTTGGTAAGAAGATCAATGAGACAAAACAAATCGTTGAAAATCTGATCGATGAAACTGAGGCGAAATTAAGTGAGAAAGTCCGACAAAGAGTCACTCACAATATCGATGTCACAGACCCAGCTTTACTTCCACCACTCGGACATCTACATCCTGTAACCCAGGTCATTGAAGAAATAACTAATATTTTTGAGAGCATTGGTTTTACTCGTGAACGCTATCCGGAAATTGACTTTGACTGGTTTGCTTTTGAAGCATTAAATTTTCCTAAAGATCATCCAGCACGGGATGACTGGGAAACATTTTTCATCAGACAAAAACCAGATCCAAAACATGGTCCTGTGGTTTTAACTCCACACACTTCGAATGGACAAATTAGAGAAATGTTGAACAAACAATTGCCTATTAAGATGATTAATATTGCAAAAAATTACCGTCGCCAGTCCGATGTTTCACATTCTGCGATGTTTCATCAATTTGAGACCCTGGTGGTTGGCAAGAATATATCTATAGTACACTTAAGAGGAACTCTCGATTACTTTGTTAAATCCTATTTCGGGGTAAACCGTACTACACGTATTAGACCATATCACTTTCAGTTTACAGAACCTTCATTTGAGGTTGATATTTCTTGTGGTGTTTGTGAGGGACGAGGATGTAAACTTTGTAAATCTGGATGGTTGGAATTAGGAGGTGCCGGTATGGTACATCCTAATGTTCTACGAACATGTAATATTGATCCCGATGAATATTCAGGTTTTGCATCTGGTTTTGGTGTTGAGAGAGTATTAATGATGAGCGAAGGTCTGCAACTCGACGATTTACGTACATTATATAGTAATAACCTAAATTTTCTGGAGCAGTTCTAATAATATGAATATTAAAATACTTGATTCCTGGTTAAAAGAATACTTACATACTCCTGCATCAGCACAGGAAATAGCTAAACAGATCTCATTAACGAGTGTTTCAATAGAAAGAGTGGAGAAACAAAATGATGATTTTATTTATGATATTGAAGTTACTACTAATCGTCCCGATTTGGCCTGTGTAGATGGATTAGCACGCGAGGCAGGGGCTGTTTTGCCTCAAAATGGATTAGAGGCTACATATAAGCCTCTAATCATTCCCTCCGAAATCAAGAAATCCACAGATAGTGATACAGCTGATCTTAGCATCACTATCAAAAGTCCTGCTGTCAACCGGGTATGTGCTGTAGTAATGGAAGTACAAATTGGAAAATCACCTCAGTATATCTCAGAAAGACTAGAGAGCAGTGAAATTCGCAGTTTAAATAATTTAATTGACATTACCAATTATGTTATGCGGGTCACAGGACAACCTACTCATGTGTTTGATTATGACAGATTAGGTGGCAATGAATTAATCATAAGAGAAGCCAAATTAGGTGAAAAAATCACCACTTTGGATAATAAAACATACAAACTTAACGGGGGTGAAATTGTAGCCGAGAATAAAAAGGGAGAAATAATCGATCTTTTGGCAATCATGGGACTTAAAAATAGCGTAGTGACAGATCAAACGAAACGCATAGTTTTTTTCGTAAACAATATTGATTCAAACAAAGTGCGAAAAACATCTATGAACTTAGGAATCAGAACTGAAGCAGCACAATTAAACGAGAAGCATCTTGATCCCAATCTATGCGAGATAGCGGTACAATATGGAATTCATCTGTATCAAAAATTAGCCGACGGAAAAGTCGTCAGTCAAGTTATCGATCTTTACCCCCACAAGTCAGAGGAGAAACATATCACAGTAAGTCTGCAAAAGATTAATAGCATAATTGGTGTCGATATTCCTGAGTATAAATCAATTGATATTTTGACTAGATTGGGTTTTCATGTACGTAAAGAAGATAATAATTTACATGTCACTGTACCCACTATAAGAGCTTATGATGTTACATTACCAGAAGATATTATAGAAGAAATAGCACGAGTTTATGGTTATCATAATCTACCCGTAAAACTTCCTTTATTGAACGCTAAACAAATAGTACAAGAAGAAAAAAATCCATTTTATTGGGAACAAAGAGTTAAAAATGCCTTCAAATACTGGGGATTCACTGAAACATATACTTATTCTATGGTACCGGAAAATCTGTATGAAGGCCCATTGGATGAAGCTGTCACCATTGATAACCCTCTTAATGAGGAATTTGTCTATATGCGTAATTCTTTGGTACCCAGCTTACTCAGAGTAGTAAGTGAAAATAAGAGTTATGATCAAATAAAGATTTTTGAGATTTCCAACGTATATCACAAGAGAGAGAATAGTCTACCGGAAGAAATACGAGTATTAGCTGTGGTTATAAAGCAATCAAATATTTCATTCTACACTATAAAGGGATACTTACAACAATTATTTAACGACATGGGTATTAAGAATTATGAATTTAAACCTTCCGACCAAGGAGGAGATGGGGCAATGATTTATATAGCAGGAAAGCAAAATGGTGTCATAGAAATTCTAGATGAAAATCTTTTAGATTTTGAAGTAAACTTCGAACAGTTAATCGCCACAGCTAGCTTGAGAAAAACCTATAATTCACCCAGCAAGTTCCCTCCAGTGCTAGAAGATATCTCATTAGTCATTTCTGGAGATATACTTACTCAGGAAGTTATTGATCTGATCAAGAAACAAAGTTCTTTAGTAACTAGTGTAGAACTTATCGACCGCTTTGAGAGTACTAGAACTTTTCATGTTATATATCAAAACATTGAAAAGAATTTAACTCAGGAAGATGTCAAAACAGTACATGAAAAGATAATATCTGTCCTCAAAAGAAAGTGGCAGATTCACGAAAAATAATATCGCAATAATACTTCCATAAACAACCATACTCAACATTAGAATGAAATAATTGACTCAACGAAATCAACAATTCCTGACTATTCTTCTAAATATCTATAAGACAAATAATTACCTAACTAACTACTAAGGTGTTGGCGTTGGTACAGGAGTATCCGTAGGCTCTGGTGTAGGAGTTGGATTATTAGACGATGGCGTGGGTGTAGGTGTTTGTGGACTAGAAGTTACTTGATTCGGTGTCTGACTTGCAGGAGCCCATGTAGTAGTATCTGCTGTCGAGTTTACTAAATCTGCGGGAGGATTCCACAACTGATCATTTTTATGATTCTGTTGTATCCAAGCATTAATACCATCCTGCCAACGATTCTTGCCATCCGTAGAAATTGGATCTGATTCTTTAAAAACGACATAATTTTTCCCATCTTTTGTTTCATAGACAGGAGATTGTGCTTTCGGCTCTGTTCCTTTTATAAAGTATTCCACTCTTGTAGGTTGTCCTGGATGGGGTAGACCGCCAGCAAATGCATCAATTGTGACGGCAATAACATCAGACGGTTTTTGTGGTGGTTGATCTGGTTTTCCTTTTAAGATCTGACTCATAATATCATTCCAGATTGGAGCTGCACCTGTAATACCTGACGCAATTGCCTGATTCATTGGGGAGTTATCGTTATTACCAACCCAAACTCCCACTACATACGAAGGAGTATAACCTATGGTCCAATTATCCCTTTTATTATCAGTAGTGCCAGTTTTGACAGAAACAGTATGACCTGGAACAACTAGCTTAGAGTAAGGTCCGAACTCCATAATTCTAGCATTATTATCAAGCAAAATATGAGAGATCAAGAAACATACGTCAGTAGGTAATACACGTTCTCCACTCGTAGTCTGATGTTGATATAAAACATTCCCCTTATCATCAGTTACCTTTTCAATAGCATATGGGTCTATACGAATACCTGCATTAGCGAATACTCCATAAGCTGTAACTTCCTGCAATAAGGTTGTTTCACGCCCTCCCAATACTAATGAATATCCAACACTATTCAAATTGGCTTGAGTTGGTTGCCAATTTGTTATACCCATATTGTAAGCTTGCTGCATTACGGGTTTAATACCAACTCTGGCTAACATTTTTACTGCTGGGACATTAATGGAATTACCCAATGCAAAACGTAACTGAATAGGTCCTCGATATTTACTGTCATAATTAACAGGAATATAGTCTGGTTCTGAATCATTCTGTTTAAAATCTGTCGCAACATCCATAACTAGAGTAGCAGGAGTATAACCATGCTCGAAAGCAACAGAATACATAATGGGTTTTAAAGATGATCCTGGTTGACGATATGCCAATGCAGCATTGAAATTCCCGTCATTAGCGTTATCAAAATAATCTTTGCTTCCATCCATCGCCAGAATTGCCCCAGTTTTGGGATCAGTAACAATAGCAGCCCCATTTGTAACGTGATAACCTTTAAGCTTATCTAATTCTGTAGATATATCATCTTCAACCTCTTTTTCAATGTTATAATCCAGTGTGGTAGTGACTTGTAATCCACCAGTCTCCACTGCTTGTTCACCAAATTGACTAGCTAACAGTTGTTTAACATACATTACAAAATGCGGTGCTTTTATACCTCCCACATGTTGAGTAAATTGATAGTTAGCAATCTCTTTCTCCGCCGCCACCTGCTGGCTTTGAGTAATATAACCGTCAGCGTACATCTGAGATAATACTGCGTTGGTACGTGGAATGTAATATTTATTACCACTGAATGGTGAATAAGTAGAAGGACTTTGCGGCAAACCAGATATAAATGCACTCTGTGCGATATCCAGTTCATTTGCATCTTTTCCAAAATATTGTTGCGCAGCTGCCTCAACACCAATAGCCGTACCACCATAAGGAATATTATTCAAATACATCTCCAATATTTGATCTTTGGAATACATTTGATTGACTTGAATGGACAGAATAAGCTCTCTGATCTTACGTGTTATTGTTCTCTGATTATTTAGGAGGACATTTTTAACTAACTGCTGAGTGATTGTAGAAGCACCACCTAATCCATCACCCTTAATATAATGATATAAAGCACGAACATAACCAATTGGAGAAAATCCACCGTTGGTGTAGAAATTTTTATCTTCGATAGCAATTGTTCCTTCTTTTATATATTTCGAGATTTCAGGCAAACTTACATATGTACGATTTTCGTTTTGGTAAACCGAATATAGCAATACTCCATTCCTGTCATAAATTCTAGTAGCATCTCCATATTTTGCATTTACTAATGTACCTGGTGATGGTAAATCACGGCTAAAATACCAGAAAGTAAGGGGGACTACAATAATCATTAACATTAGCCCTATGAAGATAAGTCTAACCACCACACTCCAAAAATTAAGATTAGAAAGTGAAAGAAAACTGGGAATATGAAATAAGTGTTTAACCCGTCGATGCCGGCGGGGAGCAAAATCGACCATGTTGGGTGTATTATACCATTTTGACCTACTTTTTGCTGAAAATTTTTCAGCAATTTTGCCTATTTTGAGCTCACTTATAATGTATTCTCTCAAATGTTTTAAGCTTAAATTTAGTTTTTTTAAAATACTGTTTCTTTCTTCTTTATTAAAACCAGTTGATTGAAAATTACTTTCCATAAATAGACAATTTATATATATTTATTCTACCTCAACTTATTGCTCTTGCTTCATATCTATTATATACTCAGCATATGGAAAACCTCGAAGATATATTAACACGTGGTGTTGTCAATATTATACCAAATAGAGATCTATTATCTCAAAAGCTAGCAAAAAAAGAAAAGCTCAATATTTATCTCGGTATAGATCCCACTGCAACTCATATCCACCTGGGGCATGCCTTTCCTTTGCGGAAACTAGAGCAATTTGCTCAACTTGGTCACAATGTCACATTTTTAATAGGAGATTTTACTGCTCTAATCGGAGATACCTCTGATAAGGAAAGTGAAAGACCTATCTTAACCACAGAAGAAATTGAGAACAACTTTAAAACTTACAAGCAACAGGCTCAAAAAGTATTGGATTTTTCTAAAATCCATGTTCGCCATAATTCAGAATGGTTAAAAAACCTATCATTTGAAGAGATAGTTAAACTTGCCCAGAGTTTTTCTGCCAATGATTTTCTTTCGCGTGAATTGATAGCAAAACGATTAAAAGAAGGTAAAAGAATCGGACTTCATGAACTGTTATATCCTGTGATGCAGGGCTATGATAGTTACTATATGAATACAGATTTGCAAATCGGAGGAGCCGACCAAACATTTAACATGCAAGCAGGAAGGTCGTTACAAAAAGTTCTCAGAAAGAAAGATTCATTCGTATTATCATTAGACTATCTACTCGGTACGGATGGACGCAAAATGAGTAAATCCTGGGGTAATGCTATATGGCTGGATGATACACCAGAAGATATATATGCTAAAGTCATGGCTATAAACGATGATTTGATTTCACAATACTACCGTTTGGCGACTAACATTAGTTTAACTGAGATACAGGCTATTGAAAATGAGTTACAACGGGGTACTCATCCTATGAATATCAAAAAAAACTTAGCCAGACAAATAGTGATAGAGTTATTTGATCTATCAACTGCTGAATCAGCTGAACTCTCTTTCATTAGTAAAGTACAAAACAAACAAACTCCTAATGAGATACCCAATATTAATTGGAATTTACAAAAAGATGTGACGGAAAACTTTATTGAGCAGGGATTAGTACAAAGCAAGTCACAATTTAAACAATTAATTGAACAAAATGGAATTCATTTTTTCAGTTCAAATGGTAATCCTATAATTTACAATCCACAGATACCTTCAATAGATATCTTAGGGGGAACAATTAGAATAGGAAAACAAAGAATTTATAAAGTTAAGAGTAGCTAATATTCACTTTACATTTTGAGTTTTAGATTTTACACTATATACTATACTTAATACTTAAGGACTAAATTATGAATTTTATTGAGAAACATAAAAAATTTTGGACAATTATTGTAATCATTGCTTCGTTAGCATTAATTATGATGTCTTTCTTACCTTACATTTCTTTACTTTAGATCAGGAGTAGGAAATAAGGAAATTTACTTTCATCTAAACCATGGGCTGGACATCAGTCGGTGACCATTGTAGAATCACTACAACATGCAGCTTCAACAACCAATTTTTTCAGCTGGTGGAATTTACAAAAGATACTCATCATTATTAGAGAAGTTAGGTATAACCACATTTCAAGATTTTCTCTATCATTTTCCACACCGATATGAGGACTTCTCACAAATTAAAATAATTTCGGCTCTGGAAAACGGTGAAACTGTAACGGTTAGAGGAACTGTTCTCAGTATAAAAAATTCCTACACTCGATTTCATAAAACGTTGCAAAAAGCGATGATCACTGATGGCACTGGAACGATAGAAATCATGTGGTTCAATCAACCATTTTTAACCAAAAACATTAAAACTAACGATGAAATAGTTCTCTCTGGCCAAATTCAGGTAACGGGAAATAAAATAAGCATGACCTCTCCTGAATACGAGATAATAAGTACGCATAACCCTGATACCATTCACACTGGAAGATTAGTGCCAGTTTATCCTGAGACAAGAGGAGTGTCTTCTAAGTGGCTCCGTCGACAAATATTTAAGTTACTAAAAGAAAATAAATTTACATTAACTGATAGTTTACCCGCTGAGATTAAGCAACAATATAATTTCCCACAACTATATGACGCTCTCCAACAGATACATTTTCCCCAAAGCTATACTGAGGTGGAACAAGCTAAACAAAGGTTAGCTTTTGACGAATTATTTTATCTTCAACTTAAAGCCTTACATCGCAAACAGATGTGGAAACAAAGAAAACTTACCACAGCATTTAAAATAGATAATTATAAAACACAAATTGACACAATGATACGCTCATTACCTTTCCCTCTAACTAATGCACAAAAGAGGGAATTAAATAGTATATTTGCAGATCTGACGAGTGATCAACCAATGAACCGTCTTTTGCAAGGTGATGTAGGTAGTGGAAAAACCATTGTGGCAGCCTTAACTATGTACATGGCAATTTTGAACGACAAACAAGCCGTAATCATGGCTCCTACAGAAATTCTCGCCGAACAACATTACAAATCATTAAGCAAACTTTTTACTCCCCTAGGTATAAACGTGGACATCATTACAGGGTCTACAAAGAAAATCAAAAACAAAACATTAAGCAAAGCAAATAATGAAGATAAGAATAACAAAACTGGACCGAATATTCTCGTCGGAACTCATGCGTTACTTTATAATAAAGCTGATTTTCCCAACGCTGGAGTAGTTGTAATTGATGAGCAACATCGTTTTGGTGTCGAACAAAGAGCATTGATGCGTGAAAAAGGGAATAATCCTCATGTATTGACTATGACCGCCACGCCTATTCCTCGTACAATGGCTCTAACGGTGTACGCTGATTTGGATGTGTCGTATCTAGATGAAATGCCTTTTGGCAGAAAACCTATTAAAACTTGGCTTGTACCATCTGAGAAGAGGCAGGGAGCATATGAATGGATAGCAAAACAGATCGGAGAAACAGCTTCTCAAGCGTTTATAATCTGTCCATTTATAGAAGAATCAGAAAATATGCAAACAGTTAAAGCAGCCAGCGTTGAATTTGAACGCCTTAGAAAAGAAGTTTTTCCACAGTTAAAACTTGGAATATTACACGGTAAAATGAAAGCCAAAGAAAAAGATGATATTCTCATGCAATTTAAAAATCGACTATTTGATATCCTGGTAGCTACCCCTGTAGTTGAAGTAGGAATTGATATACCTAACGCTACCATAATTGTCATAGAAGCAAGCGAACGATTTGGTTTGAGTCAATTACATCAATTGCGAGGAAGAGTAGGCAGAGGAGACAAACAGTCTTATTGTTTGCTTTTTGCAGAGACAAAAAATGACCAAACTTTTACCCGCCTCAAAGCAATGGAGACGACTAATTCGGGAGCTAAGTTAGCAGAATTAGATCTGCAAATACGTGGTTCAGGAGACTTATACGGAACAATGCAAAGTGGATATAAACTGTTAAAAATCGCTTCCTTTTCGGATAAAGATTTGCTTACAAAAGCCCGAACTGCGGCAAAAACAATTTATTCTAAAATAAATGATTATCCTTTACTTATCGAACAACTGCTGGAGCTAAACGAACAGAAGATCTCCCAGGACTAAAAATCCAAATTAATAATCTAATCATAAATCACCTCCTTTAATCCATTTGAACTAAGTATAAAATTGATTAGCTTAATGCTTTTCTCTAAAGCAGGTTCGATAAAATTGCGTTCTTCCCAAGCTATATCTACGATTATATGGAACGTTCCCAGAGGTTCTTCCTTCCAATTCCAGTTAGTAACTCCTTTAAAGCTGGCATCTGAATATCCTTTATTTAACTTTTCTATACATAAATACTCCAACAGAATATGCTCAAATAAATGTCCAATCTCTGTGTTTTTAACTTCTTCTATAAAAGAATTATTATTATCGTTAAAACAGACAGATGAAAAGATAGACGGCAATAGTTTTTGTAATATACCTGAAGTATGTGGCAAATAGGAAGTATGCAGTACCTTTACCGACATGCTCATAGTCAGATCTATCGTCTTTTCAGAAGGCACCATTGCCAGACTAAAATAAGGGTTGACCGAATTTACATGCTGATATAATAATGCTACATTTTTCATAGTTCTCATATCTCTTACATTGATCTTACTAAAAGCTTACATATTGTAAGCGAGTGCTGTCAAGCTGATCAAAGGGGCAAAACAATAGAGGGTAGTTGCAGAAAAAGGCTAAATCAAGTAAAATACAAGCTAATATGTCACACGAACCAAAGAAACGTCATTCTAGGCAGCGACAAGGTAAAAGGAGAGCCAGTATTAGACTTAGTTTAGCTAAGTTTGTTGTTTGTCCAAATTGCCAAGCTAAACATGCGGAACATATAGTTTGTCCTGAATGTGGATATTATAAAGGTAATCAAGTAGTAGTTAAGAAAAATAAAACCTCTTTAGCGCAAACTGCATGAGAACAGCATACGATCCTAGACATAAAAAACGACAGGATCTTATAAAAGAACTATTTAAGATTGAATTTCATGAACAAAAGATTAATTCAGAAGCTCAGGAAATTATGAACCACCAAGCAGAGTTGGACTTGAAAATCCAGGATGCTGCCAAAGAGTTTCCAACTGAAAAGATTAATAAAGTAGACTTGGCTATCTTACGCCTGGCTATTTATGAACTGGATTTCGTGAAAAAGGAACCAACAAATGTTATTATAGATGAAGCTATAGAGTTAGCTAAAGAATTTTCAGGCTCTACGAGTCCCGGATTTATTAACGGAGTATTGGGAAACATCCTTAAAAAAGACCACCATGAACAATAAAGACACGTATCCACAATATAAAAATCAAGAATTATTTAATCAGGCATTCACTCACCGCTCATTTTTAAATGAATCGAAAAAAAAGATTGAATCAAACGAAAGACTGGAATTTTTAGGTGACAGTATCCTATCATTTGTCATTTCAGATTATTTATACCAGAATTATTCTGAATATAATGAAGGAATTTTAACAAATCTAAGATCGCTAGTTGTTAACACCAAAAGCCTGGCTCAACAGGCTAAAAACCTTAATTTTGGCGGACTTTTAAAACTTTCACATGGTGAAGAGGAATCTGGAGGCAGAGAAAATGATTCTCTCTTAGCCAATTGTTTTGAGGCATATATCGGCGGTCTTTTTTTGGATCAAGGAATTGAGGTAGTGAAAAGTTTCATTGGAGAACAATTATATCCTAAAATAGCTTACTATGTTTCCAGAAGGGCCTTTAAAGACCCCAAAAGCCTCCTACAAGAGCATGTCCAAGCACAGAAATATAATTCCCCTGTTTACAAAGTACTACATGATGAAGGCCCTCCTCATGCCAAGATCTTCACAATCGGGGTATTTGTAAACGAGGAATTGTTATCTGAAGGAACTGGAAAATCTAAACAGGAAGCTGAAGAAGAAGCAGCCAAAGCTGCTCTTGAGAAAATACAACAGAAATGATAAAATCATATGAGCTAAATAGGCCTTGCAGAGATATATATGGACTGCGACCTATTTCTCATAAGTAAAACATATGTCTTTAGTAATCAGATTATCAAGAACAGGCAAAAAGGGAGAAAGAAAATTCCGTATTGTTGTTAAAGAAAAGCGCAGTCGACGCGATGGGGACAGCGTGGAAGTTTTAGGCTGGTATCAAAAAGGTAAAGAAGGACAGAAACAACTAAATTTAGAACGTTTTAAATACTGGGTCAGTAAAGGTGCCCGACCTAGCTTGACTGTATCTCAAATTGCTAAATAAACATGAAAAATACACTCGAATTCGTTGTTGCTGCTATCGTAGACAATCCTCAGGAGGTAGTAATCGAAGAACAAGAAGCTGAAGGAATTGACAATTTCACAATTCATGTCCATAAAGACGATATGGGTAAAATTATTGGTAAAGAAGGAAAAATTATTCGTGCAATACGTAATATCATGAAAATCGTCGCGATAAAAAATAACCGCCGCATTAATGTCATGATCGCTGACAATAAATAGTTTATTAAAACTAAGTCCAAGAAATCCCTAAGTTTATACTGTCTATTATCCTGTCTATAATTAGCATATGATTATCTCTATACTTACTCTTTTTCCTGAAATGTTCCAAGGTCCTTTTGACCATTCGATTATCAAACAAGCCCAGATTAAAAAACTTGTGGAAATTGAATTTGTTAATATCAGAAAATTTGGCGTGGGGAAACACAATCAAGTTGACGATACTCCTTATGGAGGGGGAATAGGTATGGTAATGAAAGTGGATGTGGTAAATGCTGCTTTACAAGATACAATAAGGCCTGATTTACCAAAGCGCAAGATAATCTTAACTAGTGCCAAAGGCAAGGTATACAAACAAGAGAATGCTCGTAAATATTCTGCACTCGATCATTTAATTATAATTTGTGGTCACTATGAGGGAATAGACGAACGTATACTAAATTTTATTGACGAAGAAGTTTCTATTGGCGAATTTATAGTGACCGGAGGAGAGATTCCAGCTATGTTGATAGCTGACAGTGTTACAAGATTATTGGATGGTGTATTAAAGAAAGATGCGACCGATCTGGAATCTTTTTCCTTATGCGAAAAGAACTCAGATCAAATGCTTTTAGAATATCCACACTATACTAGACCTGCTAATTATGAAGGTCTGGAAGTACCTAAGATTCTCATGGAAGGAAATCATAAAAAAATTAAGAGCTGGAGAATGACACAAGCCAAGTTAAATTCATCTAAACACAAATCTTAAAAATATTGATTAATTCGATGAAAAAGTAGGCAAGTTACCTTTACTATTTGTACTCACAACTGGAACTATATTATTAGTATTCCAATTTGCTATTTGATTTAATGTAGACTGATCTGTTGGATTTAATGACAAGTTAGTACTAATTAAATCTACATTCTTCTGATGATAGGGTACATAATATACTTGTAATGCAATTATAGCTTGTGATTGGGAGATAGTAATACTTTGTACGCTCATAAGTGGAAGACTATTTTTGAGTTTAGATAGAAAATTTATAATACCTGATGAACTACCTCGAATATTTATATTTAACGTAAAGTTCTGATCGGAGGAGGCACCGGCTATACCCGAAGTAGAAGAATAATCTCCAACCACCACCGTAAAATTATTGAGTATTACATTGGACTGAATTGCCACAGATGAAACATCTTGAATTGCACCTGAAAAATCTTTATTCGCCGGAACTGCCCTACTTACTAAGTCAAAATTACTTTGTAAATCGCTGTCATTTACTCCACTAATGTTATTAATATTATTCTTTAATGTTGCTATTTGTGAAGTTAACTGATTCACCTGTGCATTTATATTAAGGAAATTCTGTATTTGGGGATATATAACAAAAACGATTAGCAAAATACAGGCTAAAATAATCGTTGAATAAATAGTAGGTAAATAATATTTGGAATCTCTGAACAGAAATAGATAATATTTATAAGGATGTCTTAGTTTCATTGTATTTTTGCCATAATGTTAAGAGTATAGTTACCTTCGCCACCCGAGTTTGCTAAAGAAGTAGTTTGAAAATCTGTTAAATGTACCAATGTGATGTTTTTGAGGTTTGTTTCAAAGGTTTTTAGAGACAAAAGTGAGGAGCTAGAAGCAAAAATAGAGATTTTATTATCTTTAATATATAAACTAATAATACTAACATCAGAACCTGTTTGAGCATATATACTTTGAATTACCTGATCATATAAATTCCTAGATGCAATAAATTTAGTAGCATTTCTTGTTCTATCAATGATAAATTGCATTTTGGCAATTTTATTTGACAAACCCTGCGAGGATGCAATTAGGTTTTTTTCAGTAATCTGATACTGAGTTAACGGAGAGAAAAAGGTAAGCAGAAAGATAACTATAGAAACTACCGGGACAACAAACACGAATAACAGAGCTACAACTCTTAACCATTTAACACTTTTAGATAAGCTATCCTGTCTAACTAATTGTTTGGGAAGAAAATTAATTTCATTTTTCATAGTCAACCAGAGCCAGCCCGACCGCAGTTGCGTAATCTGTTTCTGTATCTAGAATCTGCTTAGGAACTCTTTCAATCGAATGCATTTTCCAGGGATTGGCGATGACTGTCTCAATACCTAAATTTTTAACAAAAAAAACATCTATACCCGAAAGTGTACTTAACTGCCCAGACAAAATAATCTGACTAACTGTAGAAGACTGCTTATTTTTCTCTGAGTAATAGGCGAGCGCTTTTCTGACTTCAGTCAATAAAGATTGTAAAATTGGTTGAATAACATTTGCTATCTTTTCACCTGTTGGTTGATTTGAAACGCCATATACTTTTATATATTGGTCGGCCTGATCTTCAGCCAGGTTAAATTGTGTCATCACAGCTCTTGATATTGCCACGCTACCCAAGGGAATTGAATATATAAAACTAATTACTCCTTGCTCAATGACCACGATACTTGTATTAAATCTACCCACGTTCATTAATATAGTAGTAGGAGATTTTTGGGTTAAATTTATAGCTCTTATGACCGAAATTATTTCTGTTTCTAAGCACTGAGGTTTCAAACCTGCCATTTCCAGTACATTACGGTACTTTTTAACCATAGCAGATTGTGCTCCGACAATTAAAACCTCAAGCATAGTATCTCCATTTACTTCTCGTTTTCTTAATTGTTGATAAGATAGATTTAGAGTAGCAAGAGGGGCAGGGATATTCTGTTCAGCTTCCCAGTAAATAGCATTATTTAAGTCTTTAGCCGACATTTCCGGAATAAAGACTACTTTACTATATACTGCACTATCGGGTAACGCCGCATTAACCAAACTGGTGGGAATGTTGGCATCTTTGACTAGCTGTCTAATCGTCTCAGAAATCTCTTCCAAATCGAAAGATGATTCGGATAACATACCTGGACCTGGCATATCTGCAGACATACAAGCTTTGAGAGACTGCCGATTTTGATCACCTTGCAGCATAACAACTTTAATTTTCTTTGTACCTATATCTATTCCAAATGAGCTAGCCATATTTAAAATATTGGATTATCTAGAATATAATGAATAAACCATTGGCAACTGAGGATAACCATTAAAATAACTAATTGTCCGTTGTGTATCACCTGAAGTTCCTGTGGAGATATATAAATTACCTTGAGAAGGCAACGTAGTTGATGAATAGCTCTCGATACCCATAATCGAAGAGTTATATAGAGGTATCAGCTCAATTAGATAGGTACTATAACTAGGATTTAAACTATCTATTGTTGAAATAGTAACACTATAATCAAATTTAAAATTTTGATATTGAGGGGCTAGATAACTGTCGTTGAAATTAACATTACTTGCATCCGTGACAGAACTTGCAGAAGTGCCTGGAATCCTAGCACAGTAATCGAAAACATACCTATGCGATATAGCGGTTGTTATTTTGTTTTTACCATCTTTTGTACCTCCCATATAGGTTATGACTTCCAAAGCAGGTACTATAGCACCTGAGCTACAACCATAATTGGTTGGATTCCCGGTTAGGTCATTTTTTGGTGCCCAGTAGATAGTTAGATTACCTGCATATGGGGTTTGTGTAAAATCAGGAACACCATTGGTGTGGTCTACCATCCATAAATCAACCCCTCCGTCAGCCGGCACAGGACTTCCTCCATTTATAAAAAACTCGGGATTGGTGGGTGGAATAGTTAATGTTCCTCCAACACTAGCTACAATAACTCTAGATATTGAACCAGATCCTACAGAAACACCAGACAAATTAGTGTCTTTATTAATAGCACGTTGTACTCCTGCCTCTGCTGCTGCTAAAGCCTGTTGGGAATTTTGTTGTGCAACTGCAGCCCTGGAATCTGTGATACTACGGGAAACAAAAGCTAGACCAACTGACAGAGCTATAACACCAACAAGAATTATCAGTAAAGAAATTTGCCCTTGTTCAATTCTAGATTTACTTATATATATCATCGCTATTTTATCGTAGCAAGGGGTTCATAATCTGTCAATGGAACCTTTAGTTACGCATCAAGACACTAGTCTGAAAAGTTTGATCAGGCTGATTTGTCTCTCCTGCACCACTTACATTAGCTGAGCCAAGAGTAAACGATATACCAATAACCGGAGCTTGGTTAGCAGCTGCTTGCGAACAAGTTATTTCACAACTTTTTACTGCAATAGAAGAGCTCACCCATGGCTGAATAGTTGGGGTTGCAGGTATGGGACTACTATCAAACGTCAAAAAATAAGGAGTAGGAGGAGTCCCTGAACAAGATATTGCCGATACATTTCCATTAGTATCAGTATATTCAACCATAGAATAACTCGTGGTACTGCCACATAAATTACCGTTTGCATCACCATCCGAATATATACAGCCAGAAACTTTTACATTACCCAATGTTTCCCGACAGTCGCTGGTTGGGTTAGTAGAAACCGCAATAAAACTCTGCGCATTCCTGACCGAATTAGAAAACTGACTAATAATATAGTCTCCTGTTTTTTGTATTTGCGCAGACATAGATGATTTATTATCTGCACGTAAAACAATACTGATTATATTACCAGCCACTCCGCTTACCAATCCTATTAATACCAATACTATTAATAGCTCAACTAGTGTAAATCCCTTGGAAAATTTAATATTATTCATATTTTAGTTCTAAAATCCTGAAGTTGGTAATGCATTTGTGTTTGAGATACATGTATCTAATGTTGTAATGCGGCAATAGTAATTGGAATCTAAGGGTGAAGAAGGAGAACATTTATTGTCATGCCAACCCACACTTACTTCGACTAAATAATTTGTATATGGTCCTCCTGAGGTACAAGGAGATCCATTAGGTGTAATACCAACTTGCCTTAAGTATAACTGTCCAATCGAATCCACTAATAAATATGCGGGGGGTATGGTGCCGGATGAACACTGTTGTAAAGGATTTATATTACCATTTGTATCAGGAGTCGGTGTGGGACCTTGCGCACTTTCCGTAATTGAAGTAGAACCTAAACAAAAATTTGCACCTTGATTTGAAAGATTACTTAAAAATACTGGATTTTGTTGTGCCTGACTTTTCATATATTCCATACCTGACTGAGCAAATTGTAATGCAGTTGAATCATTTTGATTGTTGTTAATATTTGTAAATGTTGTCAGGATAATTGCTGTGAGCGCAACCAACAAGAATGAGGCTACTACTATCGCAAGTAACATTTCAATTAATGTCTGACCTTTTTGAAATTTCATACCTTAATTCATGCTTATAACTCCAGACGGCGATACGCTAATAGTCTTTGTTAAAGGCGGAGTGAAATTGTTCTGTAAGGTAACTGAACCTGAAAGTATTGGTTTGTTTAAAAAAGGGAATACAATATGGTTAGACGAACCAGCAGTAAAGCTGATATTTTGACTAATTGGCAATGATTTGACCCATTTAATTTTGTCTGCAGGATAGTACTCATAAACTCCACCACCATTTGGACAGGTGAAAACAATATCTAAGGAATATGTTGTATTACCAGTATTATTTAGCGAGTCAGGAATAGAAACACCATATCCCACAAAATCAGCTGTTTGAGATAGACAACCACCCGAATTAAGTTCATTTTGGGCATCAGTACTTGAAGGATAGACATTTGACGCAGCGTAGTTGCGAGCTACACTCAAAGTTTCCTCAACATCCATAGCAGCCTGATTAAAGGTTTGCGAAGAACGATAACTTTGAAATGAGGGCACAGCAATACCAAACACCATTCCAATAATTACTATGACAATCAAAAGCTCAATAAGCGTAAATCCGCGCATATTCATTGAAGAATTAAGGATTTTGTACAATATAATATACCTTTGAACTACAACTTGGAGATGTTCCTGATAATGTTTGACTAACATATGAAGGAAAATCAGTACTAATCTGGGAAGCGTTATATGTATTTTCGCCAGTATCAGATGCGTTCTCCAGACAGGCCACTAAGACATAACTAAGACAAGGAGTTGATGAGTTATTACATATATATGTAGGCGAGTTAGAAGAATTATATGGAATATATAAATATTGACCTTTATTAAAGGTAGAGGAAGTTGCGGAAAAACCCAAAGGGTCACAAGGAATAGACTGTAAGTAGGTAACAGTTCCACCATTAATCGTCCCCTGAAATGTATCAGAAGTACAGTTTGACATGGAAACAGGATAAAGCCCAGGTGGAGTCGTGGAATTATACGGATAATTCCCAAAATCATGTCTATACAGCTCTAAAGCTGATTGGATGCTGGCCAGATTTGATTTACGCTGCGTATCTCTCCCTCTTTGTATTTGCGCTAAAGGGTTAATAGCCATTACTAAAACAGCAGAAAGTATCCCCAGCATAGCTATAACTACTAATAGTTCAACGAGGGTAAAACCACCCCTAAACTTATTCAACATAATTCTACTATAGCATGCTGAGCAAGTAATTCAAATGGAAATAATTTAAGATAGTATTTATCATCCACAAAGGCATAATCATAACCATGTAAGTGCCTAACACTAAAAATGGTCCAAATGGTATAGCTGTACCACGGAAATGTTTTTTTCTAGCAATTATATAGATAACCCCAGTTATTGCTCCAATTACAAAAGAGATATATAACGCAATTATTATTCTAGGAAAACCAACTAGACTACCCATAAAAAAAGCAAATACTACATCTCCAAATCCCATACCTCTACCTTTTGTGATTGCGAATAAAAAGAAAATAAATATTCCTGCCCCAAAGGCTGCGAATGTATAATTTAATACTAAACTATGGGAGTAAATCATATTATACAACCAAACTATAGCAATAGCGGGAAGCAATATTATGAAAGGAATAATCTGATTAAATAAATCAATAAAAAATATAGCCAACAAAGCACTAACAATAACAAGGTAAAATGTTAAACTAACGATAGAACTTGATGGGAAGAAATAATAAGTTAATGAAAAAACTGCAGCTGTAAGTAATTCAAAGGCCGGATATAAAATTGAGATTTTCCTATGACAGTATTTACACTTACCTTTAGTTAAAATGTAAGATAAAATAGGAAATAGATCAGTCCAGGCTAATTTATGTTTACAAAAATCACACTTTGAACGTCCTGTTACAATATTTTGTTTTTTAGGTAAGCGGTAGACGACGACCAACAAAAAACTTCCTATAATTGTACCTAAAATAAATATGAGAAATATGTTAATGTAGAACGTCACCAGTTCCAGGAACGGAAGTCGAAGATGTAATACAATCTATTCCTGCAGCACCTTGTGTTGAACTGTATACTTCAACCACATATGTATTACCAGAAGTACACTTTGCCAAATTAGTACTGTTTTGTGATTCTAGAGGAGTCCAAACAACAAAACTAGTACCAGCACTTTCTGAATAACAATATCCATGTGATATAGAAACTGTTGTACTAGCAGTAGGACTACAAGCAGTCACTCCACTTGTAGGGGCAGTAATATTATTTTGTATATCTTGAGTACTAATTAACGTTGCTTGAAAATCCCATGTTGCCGATCCTGTTGATGTTGGTAAGCTCTGTTGAGTAGTATAGTATGACTGTAATGCATGTCCAAGTTGAGAAATACCACTCTGCCTGCCAGCATCTCGTGCTCTTGCCAATTGTTCAGCTGGATTTATGGCAACTAATACTACAGCAGCTAAAATTCCAAGTATAGCTATCACTATAAGAAGTTCTATAAGAGTAAATCCTTTAAAAGAAGCTTTTTTTATGTTTAATAGGGCAGATGTCATATCTTTAATTTGATCAAGAACTTATTTAATTATTGATCTATATATATTAATGCAAATATTTTCAAAGCTGTCAATACATCAAAATAGACCAATTTTGTAGAGCTTAGACTTGTGAATGTACCAAACCAACTGCAGATCCATTACCAATCTTGCTGTACTTTTGTGCATCGGTTTCATTAAATAATTTCAGCGTGAAAGTAAATGTTGCACCTTTACCATGACCTTCAGAAAAGGCAGTGATTGTACCTTGATGTAACTCTATTAAAGACTTACAGATATACAAACCTAGTCCGGTACCCTGAATTGGCTGATTGGCAGTATATGAACCTTCCAACATGGCAAATTTTTGGAATAATTTAGGAAGATCGGTAGGTTCAATTCCATTTCCATTATCCACTACTTTCACATCAATCATATTGTCTTTTTGAAGCAATTCAATTTTCACAAATCCACCTTTCTGAGTAAATTTCATAGAATTTCCAACTAGGTTAATTAAAACCTCTTTGATCTTGTCAGCATCAGCTAGAACCGGTGGTAGGGTAATAGCTGGAGGTATTATCGAAACATTAACACCAAGCTCTTCTGCTTTTGGCTTTACTTCTTCCAAAACTTCCTGTGCCAGCTTTAGGATGTCTACAGATTTCATAATGACAGTCAAACGACCAGATTCTATACGTGAAATGTTCAACATATCATTGACTAAATTAATCAAACGATTAGTTGACATATATGACCTAGTCAAATAATACTTCAATTTCTCACTCAATTCTCCCCCCCGACCATCCAGAGCCATCCAGATATATGATTTGATTGCAGTCATGGGAGTTCTCAACTCATGTGATGCCAGGGAAACGAACTCATCTTTCATCTTATCAACTTGCTTTAATCTCTCATTAGCATCTTGAACTTGTGTATAAAGAAGTGCATTATCAATTGCTATACCTATAATCGTATGTAGACGATTTAATAAATCTCTTTGATAGTCTGACAGCTCAGATTCCACTTCACTTAAGCAAATAATCAACCCTCCAATTGTCTGACCTCTTACGACCAAAGGGTATATAAAAGAAGTTTTTATTTCAGCATCTATCTGAATTTTATTTATTTCGTCAGGAGAAATATCCTTCAATGCAATACATTTAAACAGCTCCGACAGAGAGGAACACTCTTTTACTTGTTTGGTCAATACAGATTGAACAAGAATATTGTCAGTCTGAGATATAGATAAATCTGGGAGCGAATATATTGTCTTTATAGCTGCAGCATGAATATCGTATATTGTTGGAACAATATATATAGCTAAGTTTTTTATCGTAACTCCATCAACAACAGTAAAAATACTTGCTGCCTTAAACTTTGCATCCTCTATAAGTATTTTTGTAACTGCTCTTGCAATTTCTGCACTATCGTTAACTGAACTCATAATAATATCATCTATCTTTTGTAGGACAGATAGTGTTTTATTCTTCTCTGCAAGCTCGAAATTTTTTTTGTACATTTCCTGTGTAATATGTGTGAGTTCATTAGAGGAATCAGTATTATTAGGCTTATTAAAGAATAAATTAAACTTCATATACTCAGTATACAAAAAAAAATTAATCTACAACAACTAGATATTCAATAATGTAATTAAATTTTAAACACACAAACGACTATACTTATTTAGACAGTAAAGGAGGAATATCATTTTGTGGAACACTTTTGATAAGGTTTTTAACAGCTTCTTTACAGACATCAACAGAGGCATTACCAAAAAAATCTTTATATTGTTCAACAAGTTTCTCTATTACCTGAGATTCATTTCCATCAATCTTAATTTCTTTTTTTGCCCAGTCTATGCTAAGACCTTGAACTTTTTTTGCTTGCTCAAGCGCTATAGGTCCAATTATAGTTTCTTGCTCAGAAATAATTCTTTGAGCTAACTGTGCAAATATATCCATATATTTATGACTCTCTTAACTTCATAAACTGTGCATAAACTCTTATTAAAGCTAAAGTCATTACAAAGTATGCCAAAAGATATAAATAATCATTTATACCACCCACACTCCAAGAACCATAATAACTTTGATATAGGAACGAATAATCTGCTAAAAATTGTATACATAACGAAAATAGAATGAAAAGTACTTTATTTTTCATAGTACCTCCCAAAACACCTCTCGATAAAAAATAAACAACTACGGTCAAACCAATATATAAACTATCACCTAAAGGATAACCAAAATCAAGAAAGACTTTTATTGGATTTGACCAATCGAACTGGTATCCCTTCAAAAATACAAAATAAGAAATAACTAATAATAGTAAAGGAATAAAAATAGCAAATAGCAAATTTTTCTTTGACAAAAGGCTATTTTTAGCTCCAATTACTTTACCTAGAAATAAGATACCTAGAATATATAAGGGAATTGTCCCAAAAAAACCCAAATCCCCCCAAGAAGGATAAGGTATGGGGTTCTGTTTAAGTACATAATTATAGTACGAAGAAATTAATTGACCCAATTCTTGAGAGAGTAATCCAAATGAAAAAAACAAAGTAGATCTTCCTAATGCACTACTAAAACCTCCCCACTTATAAGAATACTTTATACCAGTCAACCCACCAATTAATGCTACTACACCATACAAAGCACCGAAGATCTGTGCGTTTATGCTTCCCGTATGAAAATAGAATTGTATACTCAACCACCATACAGTAAAAAATATAAAAACAGGAACTACTAACTTTACAGAATTATATCTAAATATATCTTTCATCACTAAATTAAGGTAATCATATTTAAATGGCTGTGTCAATAGGTACACATATCACAAGATCTAAGACATACAACTATAACATCTCTATACTGAAACTTCGCATACCCATACCCATTTTATATTGAATTCTCATTCTAACTATAGGTTTATTCACTATGGGGGGTATATATATAATCTTATCGCCGTTTAGCGAATTCATTGCGCCAACTGTACAACCTTCAACTAACGAAATAATACCAGAAATTCTAATACCATTGAACTTTTTGTTTTTATTTAAATGAAACTCTAAAATCTTATCTACATTCTCATCAACAAATTTGGAGTTAAAGTCAGCATTTATTATCTCAATTTTATCAGTAGCGGGAATGATTTTTGATTGTTCCCATTCAGAAGCAGAATTAAAAAAATTCATAAAGACATTTGAGTTTCCTGAGTAATATGGCCATTCATGTTTTGGAGCAAAAATATCGAATCCATAATACTTATGATCTGTATATATTAAATCTATATACGTTTGATACCTACCTGGAATTACTACTGTAGATTGACCTATTATTCCTCTACTTCTCAGACTATTTAAAGCAGGACATTGCATTTCATCAATCAAGCCGGTATCTATTAGTTCTGCTATGACTACATTAACATTTTGAGGTAGGGATACTTTGGTTATATCACCTTCAACTACCTCAACTACATCTGAAAAATTATTAGCTATAGAACTTTTTCTTATTTGCTCTGCCAAAATATGTTCAATCTCAACAGCATATACTTTTTTTGCTCCAGCTGCTGCGGCAAAAAAGGCTAGAATCCCTGAGCCAGATCCCGCATCAATTACAACATCTCCCGGTTTTACAACCTTCTCTATTGCTTTTCTAAAGGCTAGTGTCCTTTTTCTGTCTTTAAGGCATAGATAGGGATAATCAGTGTTTGACCAAATAAAATCCATATTACTGTAATATAGTAATAGATATTTAACAAATATGTCAATGCAATATCTTTGCTTTACAATATTTAAAGATATCCCTATAATTAATACATGATAGAAGTAATAGACATGGGAGATAGAGGTAATCCTCAGGAAAGAAGAACACGGGCTGTCTTCAAACCTTTAACTCTACACAATCTTCACATGATTAATGATGTTGCTGGAACTAGACAAGTCTCTTCAGACATTAATCCTCTAGGTCTATGGAGTTATAATACATCAAATAATGATAAAATCGCTTTAATTGATAGAAACATCGCATTAGAAATACATGATTATATAACCGATCAACCCTTTTATACGTTCGTAGGTCAAGGCGACGTAGCAGCTACAGCAAGATACTTACTAGATTTAGCACCTAAAAAAGGAATTGCCCCTGAGTTAAGGCTTATTACTAAGGATATTGCATTAATGTTAACCAATGACCCTAATTTTAATATATCAACCGACAGAGATAACTTCGATTACATTTATGACGTAAATCAACAAGCTGCACTAGAAGGAAGAGAGTTTCACGGCCTAAAAAATCACGTCAATCGATTTAAAAGAGAACATCCACAAGTAGAGTCTAGAATACTTTCACTCAATAATAGCTCAGATACTGATCAAATGGTCGCATTG
Organism: Candidatus Levyibacteriota bacterium; assembly: GCA_027459725.1. Lineage (GTDB taxonomy): Bacteria > Patescibacteriota > Microgenomatia > Levybacterales > UBA12049 > DAIDHK01. The sequence continues at coordinate 19,800 of DAIDHK010000009.1, read as the reverse complement.
TTTGACCAATGGGGCCAAGGAAGAAAACCAGAAGACCTTCAACATGAGAGAACAGCCTTATTAAGAACAATAAGGGATTCAGAATATTTTAAAGGCATAGTAACTCTCGGCCTATCAGACCCAGCTGATTCTAATAGACTGATTGCCTTTATCATAGCAGATATTGCAGATACTTCACAAAATTTAGCCGAAGCAGGATATGCTTATGCACACTTTGCTAAAGCAGCTAGTAAAGAATATAATGGTGTATATCAAGCTCTTTATAACGAGCTAGCTATTGTTTTACAAGCTAAAGGTGTAAGATATCTCAACAATGAACAAGATATGGGAATAGAAGGTTTAAGAAGATCAAAAATGCAAATGAATCCTATCTGTCTAGACGAAAAATATGTTGTTACTTCAAATAGACCTTAACAAGATTATAAAACATCCTTTTCTAGTTCTGATAATTGAGGCTCTTGTTGTTTAAGTTTTCTTTTTTTCTCTCTAATTTTGCTCTCAGCATAAACCGCTTGTGCAATTCCGCCCAGAACACCTACGCTATTTCCGTTGAATGTGGAAGTTGGATTAGCTGCGGCAAATCCAGCCCACATGAAATCAAGTAACCCTTCTGAACCATAATTAGAGATTATACCTGCCATATATCTCATCCATTTAGTTGTATAAGGACTTTGTTTCATTGACTCTACTGATGCTTGAGTAGCGGGATTAAGACTTGATATGTCATATTCTGACATACGTGCGTTTTGTAATCCCACTAGACCCATGATTGCATAGTACAATCCATAAGATAACCCGAGGAAGGCCTCTGCAGAACCTTGTGTAATATTACCTAAGAAAGGCGCAGCTGCTCCTGCTGCTGCACCTGCATATCCTAAACTTTCGATGGCAACCACGATTTTAGCAAAGTTCTTACCAGATTCAAGTAATCTCTTCTTTAATTCTCCTGCCTTCTCTTCCGGTAAACCTTGCAAAGTTAGAACTCGTACTTGTTGATCATCACGTAATCCTTTTATGGTATGTTGAATGTTTTTTCCAATTTCTCGTCTTTCTGCTGAGCTACTAAAGCGTAATTCTTTTATAGATCGTTCCTCTATATCTCTAATTTCAGGTTCTAAATCATACAAAATACTTCTATATTCAGCTAATCTGTCTCCATACTCCAAACGAGCTTGCTCCATAGCAGTAATCTGAAATTTAGAATCTGCATCAGGATTTACAATTTTTGAGGGGTTTTTTAGAGCAAAATATACTTGTTCTAGTCCAACAGCAGTGACAAAATCCTCTTCTGTACTGGATCCATGTAAAACACTCCTTTCAGATTTTAGATTCTTACGACTAGCATTTTTGGCAGTTTCACGAGCAAAAAGATCAACTATCCCAAAGTATGCATTTACATTTGCTAGTTCTTGTTTCTCTTGTGTCATCTCAGTTATATCATGATACATTTCTTCAAACCAATTAGCTGTAACTGTACCATGAAGGTTACGAAAATTGATTAAATTTACTCCTGATCTACGAGGGCTATTCCTAATATTATCTAGCTCGATTAGATTTCCCATTGCACTACTCGTCAACCTTAACCTTTCTTGTGGTGTAAGCTTTTGTCCCATTGAAATAAAATCTACGTAATTAAGAGCTGCTTCCTCAATTAAGGGTATTATCTTTTCTGTATTAGATAAATGTTCTGGAGTTTGACGCATTGTTTCTCCTCTGCATCGCAAGGGAAGTGGAATTGGCAGTTTTGATCTATCGATGGTAGATTGTCTCTCCATTTTTATCGCCAGGGATCTTCCTGATATATTGCCATAACAAGAACTCCAGTTGGTAGATCGTTAACCTGAGATACTTCTAGTTCTATATTTAAATCTTCTGCTTTAAAATTATATTGTCTAAATTTACAAAGATCATTAAGTGAAGTCATAATATCATTCTTAAGTTTTTTTTCCACCTCATCCTTAGTTGTACCATTCTCATGATGTTCAACAAAAATCCCACGGCCATCTGGTAACTGATACCAACCTATTCCTCCTCCTATAAATTCTCCTTTTTTATCGCTTTCAATTCTTGCCCAAACTACATAAAGGCGTTTGCCATAATCTTCCTCAGGAGTAATATACTTTTCTTTTATAATTGTGGATCCAGGAGGAATAATAGACGAAAGAGGAATAATGTTATAATTACTTACTCCACACTCTTGTAAAGCATTGTCATATGCTGAAAGCAATGTATTACCGGTTCCTGTTCCTTTAGTTAAAGTTATTTTCATAATTTTATTATTACTTATCAATTAAATAAACACAAGCTTCAAATAATTACAGATATAAGTCTTATAGTATATACTGGGTAATGTACAATGTCAAATAGAGGCTTTTGAGTCTGGTACAAAACTCGTAAAAGGTTGATTTGACAATAAAAAAAGCAGCTGACACACTAGATATGTTATCGAGACAATCTAGTCCGAAGATCGGAGGTGTTAACTGCTTCTATGACACTTGTACCACAAATGCCTGAAAAGGTGCAATATCTGCTTAACTATTCTTTTCCATTAGTCATAAAACTCTGTGAAAAAACACTGTCTGAGAGATTTATTGGTGGAAGAAAAGGATACGATCAAGAAACATTGTTTGGCTGGCTTTTAATTAAGAAGGTAACTAATTGGGATTACAGAACTATTGCCTCCATGGCAGGAGTTTCTCATCCAACTTTAATTAGAGCAAATAATCTCTTTTTAGAAAAACATGTCTATGAAAAGGTTTTAGTATCCCTTGTAAAGTCTGCCTACAAAAAAGGTTTAATTACAGGAAAATATGTAGCCATGGACTCTTCCTTTGTACATACATTTAGTAAACGAGGAGAACTAGAATCAGAAGGTTGGAATGAATTTAAAGAAGGGTATGGTTTTAAACTACATCTTTTAATCGATACACAGACTAAATTTCCACTGGCTCTTTGTATTACCAATAGGTTAGCTGCTGATTGCACACTGGCAATAGCCTTACTTAAGAAAGCAAGACACTGGTTGAGAAACTGTGGATATGTACTAGCTGATAAAGGATATGACTGGGGAGATTTAGTAAATTGGATTGTTAAAAAACTTAATGCAAAAGCAGGAATTCCTATTAAGAAAATAACAAGGAGTAAAACATGGGATTGGGAAGCTAGCGCCAGATACTTTAAGCTAAAGGGAGAACTTTGAAGAAAAGTATATACAACAAAAGATCGTCAATAGAGCGTGTGTTTTCAGTTCTTAAAAGAACTTACCATCTAGGACATGAGGAAACAAGAGGGATACTTAATTTTGCAAAAAACTGTTATTTGACCTTAATTTGTTATATGTTAAAGCTCTTTTACATTGCAGGGATAGACTAAAACGAGTTTTGTACCAGACTCGCTTTTATGAACTTGTTTTTACACGAATAGATTTTAGACTTAACAAGGCAACAGTCATTAAATAATAAGATAGCAATTCTAAGAAATCTATATAATTACCTGCGTAATAAGTACTCGATGTTTCAGCGAAGATATAGTCTGCTATAAACTGTACTATCAGAGCTACTAATATTAAAGATGCTTTAGTCCGCATTATTCCATCTAATATACTTCTTGAAAATATAAAAACTAAGATAGCAATAGAAACATATATCGCATCTCCCAAAGGATAACCAAAGTCTAGAAAAATCTTAATAGGATTAGCCCAATCAAATATATAATTTCTTAAAAACATAAAGTATCCTGAAACTAAAATCGTTATTGGAACTAGTAATGCCATTGGCCTCTCTCTAAATAACCGAAAACTAAGATTTATACCAGATGCTTTTGCCAACAACAAAATGCCGTAAATATAAAAAGGAATTGTGGCAAAAAAACCAAAGTCACCTATAGAAGGATAAACATTAGGATTGTGAAGAGCAATACCGTAGTAGGAATATGCAATTTGTCCAAAACATTGTGTAAAAAGACCAAGAGAGAAAGCCAAGATTGACCTTCCTAATAGACTTTTAATCCCACCCCATCTCAATGATGTATGAACACCTAATAGTCCTCCGTATAATGCAATTATAAAATACAAATTATAAAACTCCCAGATTCTGTAAGAATCTCTATGTGCCTCAAAAAATTCACGGTATATCCACCATAACGTAAAGAAGGTAAAAATACCTGATGCAATAAAGATAAGATCTATAGATCTTGGATAATTAATTCTCTCCTGTACATAATTCTGAATCATAGGATGAATTCTATAGCGACTTCTCGTTGAAGTTTCTAATAACGATAAATCTTTCAGTTTTTCTAGAATACTTTTCGTTTCTTGTAACGAAAGTCCATTAATATATGCAATAGAATTAACAGCAAAATCCTTGCCTTTAAATATAGCCACGGATTTAAGGATAGTTTTATAGTTAGTATCTAAGTTAGAGTAACTTAAATTTATTGCTAAATATAAGTTTTTGTCTTCCTTGTATAATTGTTTAAAGAAAATATTTTCTTCACTTAGTAAATCGCTTAGTTGATTCAAATAATTATCTGAATGTTCTAACTGTTTAGCAATAAGGTCCAATGCCAATGGTAAATTACCTACACGTCTTGCAATCCTTAACAAAGTCTTTTTTTGTTTGGTGGGATATTTACCTTTTAACACTTCCTTAAATAGATTCAAAGCTTCTCTATCATTGAATGCGTTTATAGGTATATCTATGTATTTTTCTTTAATTTTTAAATTTTCATCTTGAGATGTAATGATAGTGGTACAAAACCTTGAATTGGGAATTAATAGTTGGATTGTGGGTGACAATTCTGCACTATCTAAAATTAACAGAACACTCCGTGAAGACAAAAGGGAGCGAACTATGGTAGAACGTACATTTAAGTCGCGGATATTACTAATATCTTCTCCAAAGGTACGTGCAATAGATAATAAAATATCTGCTGTATTATCTTTTTCTACTTTATACCATAAGACCCCATCTGTATATTTCTCTTTCAATATATGCCCTAACCTAATTGCTAAAGAAGTCTTGCCAACTCCACCAGTACCATGAATACAAATTATTTGCCCTGATATCTTCTGATGAATAATTTTTCTAATAAGCTCATCACGATTACTAAAATGATCATTCTCATTTGGAACTTGAAAAATAGGTTCTCTTAATGAGACATCGAACTGTGATAATTCTTTTTCAGATAGATAACCTTGATTTGCTGCCGCAAGAAAACTATTTGCTTGATCAATTGTAGTAATTGCCTTATGATCTATAAATATTTCGAGAAGTTTGAGAAGTATAACTCTTTGCTGGGGAACACGAGTACCTTTTTGCCAGTGAGAGAATATACTATCTTCATAGAGAAAACCTTTCTCTGTCAAGGCAGAACCAAATTCAGACAGTGTTTCAAACTCAGATTTGAGTCTGTATCTTTTAAAGAGAGCAGCAAAATCTTTTCTCTCTGCTGTCATATCTGAGCTAATTCTAACATACTCTTTGTCATATATGCGTGATGGGAAGTTAATAAATATTCATCAACTTCCCCAATAACCTTTCTTCTTACAAAAGAATGGCAAAAGATGTTTTAAACAGTTATATTATTTTTTCTAACTTATTAAATAACATTATTATTAAACTTAGAGAACAAAGAATGACGGCGAGGACCATACAAGAAAAAATGATAAATATTAATCCAAAAAATAAATAATGTAGTATTAAAGACATAAATTTACCTAATTTGTGTTATCAAATATTTGATATATAATATTTGTTTTTTTTAAATTTGTCAATAAGTTTAAGGCAGGTACAATACTTATTATATATAATCAATTATTTATGTCAATTACTTGCGTATTTCATTTGATTATACTACTTGTGATAAAATAAATATATGATTAATGCAACCTTAGGAGGATTAATAAAAGATTACCGTTTACAAAAGGGGATTTCTCAATTAGAAATTGCATTTGCACTTGGTTGGAAAGAAACATCCCGTTTGAGTCGAATTGAACAAGGAGTTACTGAAAAGCCCAGTAGAGAAACCATCGATAAAATAATTAGTACACTTATTTTAAAAGATGAGGAGAAGAACTCAGTATTACTGGCTGGTGGTTACTTACCAACTGAGATAGAGATTGAACAAATTAGAAACGAAACACAAAATTTTTTAATAAATTGGAAATATCCGGCTATACTTATGGACTTTAGTTGGAGAGTTATAGACCAAAACCCACATAATGTCCACTTATATCAACAAAAGAGAAGCATGGTTGATTACATCTATAAAAACCATACAAGAATTTTAGAGGTAGTTTTCAACCCAGAGATCATGAAACTTTATGTTAAAGATAAACAATTTGCCAAGCAGTGGTACCACTTATTTTATATAGCCATATTAACTTTCAAATATGATCAAAGATATCATACTAAAGAAAGATGGTACATAGATCATATAAAAAGACTTATGACAATTGACGAATTTCGTAATATTTGGAAAGAAACTGAGAATAAAGATGCATATAACGGAATAGTCGGTAATACAGGTATTAAAATAATTTCTTGTCCGGAGGATGCAAGACAGAATTTAGCATTTAATTTTTTTATCATGCCCATTCTCAAAGATACTCGATTTCAAACTGAACTTTTTGTACCGGCAGATTCTTTCACTGCATCCTATTACGATAAAAGAAATCAATCATTAGCCGGCAGATAAAGAACCAGAGTAAAGCGACGGTCATTGATTAGAGATGAGTCAAAAATGTGAAAGATAGACGTGCTTCCATTTTTTTCTTTAACTAATTTATATTCGTACTCCCTTAACTTCTTATGATAAACTTCGGCAGTATATTTTTCCCACAAGTAATAAAAATTCTTATTTTTTAAGTAGTTCGATACAAGCTGCTTATACCACTTATCATTCTCCTGTCCCAAGTGTTCCGCTTTAAATTGTGAGACTAAAACTCGATTTAAAGGTAGAAGAGAATCTTTATCATCACCTTTAAAAACCTCAACCTCTAAAGGCATAATTATATTATCTAACAAGTTAAGTTGAAAAAGAGGTTTTCCTGTTAATAAATCCCGAGAAAAATGAAACACATCTATTGTAGACTTGTTAAGAAACAATATCCGCCAGCTAAAATCCATTAAATAAGCAGGATATCTCCAATCTAGAATACGCTGTTTGTATTGTGCTACCATCAATTCTACCTCTTCTTCAGTAGGCAGATACCCACCAGCAAGTAAAAATTCTCCTCGTTCTTGGGTATTTAATCCTAATGCTGATATGATCTTATCGACTGTTTCACGCTCGGGGGTGCCTGCTCTTTCTTGTTCGATACGTGATAAACGTGTAGAGTCATTCCATCCAATCTTTAAGGATAATTCTATTTGTGATAAGCGTTTTCTAATTCTGTAATCTTTTATTAAACCACCAATCGTACTGATCATAATTTGGATTAAACTGCGATTATTATATCATCACTATCAAATGTTTGATAGCAATTGTTATAAAATTTGTTTTCAATAATAACTTAATAACTAAGCTAAATTTGTCAATTTTCTTGACAACTTTGTCATTTACGAAGGGTACTGAAATTAATATAGTCATAACATGCAGACTATAAAGACGGATAATAACTCCATCTGGGAGCCAAAAACATTCCGTCAAATTGAAATCTTTAGTGACAAAAAAGAAAAATTAGTTCTGGAAAGCTTTCTTCTGCCGAATGGGGAAGAGGTGGATACAATTATGTCTTATGTCACTCCTTATGTGGTAGTTATCCCAATTCTGGATAGAAAAAAAATAATGTTCCGCGAGAGGTATGCCATGGGAGTAAGATCGCAAGTTTATACATTTATTTCTGGATTTATGAATAAAAACGAGAACATTTATGATTCTGCTCAGCGTATTTCACTAAATAAAATTGGCATTAAAAGTAAAAACCTCGTCTATCTAACTTCTACCTACGAAAATGCTAATACCTCCCGCAACCCATATCATATTTTTATTGCCGATATTACAAATGCGGATTTTGCCAACAGAAAATCAACAGGATATAAATTACGTGAAAAATTTGTAGATATAAATAATTTACTCTCCGTGAATATACTAGACAGACTCAAAAGTTCCGCTACCATTGGTCTGATCCCTTATGTTCTATACTATTGTCAATCCGCTAAAAAAATAACCAACTACTCTCTTATTTAAACTAAGATAAGATAAGATTAATGAATAGAGGACAACAACCCGTAAATAGGAGTAATAATTGAAATAATCAAAAAACCAACTGATACGCCTAATACCACTAAAATAATGGGTTCAATAGCCGAAGTCAAAGCCTTAACCGAATGACTTACTTCTCGTTCATAATATTCAGATACGCGCAATAAAGATTCCTCCAATTTACCCGACTGCTCACCGATTTTAGTCATTTCAACCAGCATAGAGGGGAAAACTTCATTTGCATCCATAGCGTCCCCAATTCTAACTCCTTTTTCGACTCTACTGGATACATCTAATACAGCCTCTTTATAATATGCATTTCCTACCGTATCAGCACACTGTTTTAAAGAATCAATAACTAATCCACCTGTACCGACCAACAACCCAAATGTTCTTGAAAACTCAATCAGCACTGACTCTGAGATGAGTTTTCCAACCAAAGGAATTTTTATAATATTCTGATCGATTAACAATCTACCTCTTGAAGTATGATACCAGCGTCTATACAAAAAAACACCAAAGATGAAACCTAAAATAATTACAGGTAACCCCGTAACAAAGCCGTTGGATAGGGCAATAACGAATTGGGTCATTATTGGTAACTGTAAGTTCATACTTGTATAAAGAGAAGATAGTTGTGGAACAACAAAAACAAGCATGACACCAATAACTACTATCATCAAGATTATAATTATAATTGGATAAATTAACGCTGCACGAATATCATCTTTGATTTCTTTTGATTTTTCTAAATTGCTTGCCAAACGAGTTAGAACTTTATCCAGAAGCCCTGATTTCTCGCCGGCCCTAACCATAGACACATAGATAGGAGAAAACATTTTGGGATAATTAGATAGAGCCTGAGCAAACGAATGTCCATCCTGAACCTCACTAACAATTCCCTGTATAACCTCAGACATATACTGATTTCTGGTTTGATTCCGCATAACCTGCAAGGCTTGCATAAGAGATAATCCCGACTGCAGCATGGAAGACATTTGAGTCGTAAAAAAAATTAAATCTCCCGCAGAGCTTCGACTGAAAAAAGGCAAGAAAGTAGAAAATTGGTTTCTCCCTTCTTCTTCAATTTTAATCGGATAAATATCATGAATGCGTAAATATCTTGCAGCTTCTGATTTATCGTTGGCTACCACACGGCCATGTACAACATCTCCTCTTATATTTATCGCCTTATAATAGAGTTCCATATACTTATCCTACCATTCTAACCAGCTCTTCCTGACGAAGAGCAAAACCTCTCGCGACATCCAGTGTAACAATTCCCGACAGGACTAACTTGGCAAGAGAATCTTCCATTGTCACCATACCCTTATCCCTGGATGTCTGAATAACGGAGTCAATTAAATGCGCTTTCCCTTCCCGAATATTACTCGCAATTGCATCAGTGTTGAATAATATCTCAATAGCTGGTACACGCCCACTATTAATTCTAGGAACTAATCTTTGCGAGACTATACCCTGTAATGTTGCAGCTAATTGAGTCCGAACTTGAGTACGTTGATATTCTGAAAAAGAATCTACAATACGATCAATAGTCTGCGAAGCAGAATTGGTATGCAAGGTCGCGAATACTAAATGACCAGTCTCAGCTACAGTCATAGCTGCCTGCATTGTTTCAGGATCACGCATTTCTCCTATTAACACAACATCCGGATCTTCACGCAGAGCTGCACGCAAAGCCATAGCCCATGAATGAGTATCAATAGCAATTTCACGTTGAGAAATCAAACTTGCACCTTTGGGATAAACATATTCAATTGGATCTTCAATTGTCAAGATATGACAAGCTCTTTGCATATTAATCATGTTTATTAATGATGCTAAAGTAGTTGATTTACCTTGACCTGTCGGACCTACAACTAAAACAAAACCTTGACGCATTTTGGTAAAAGTTTCCAGAGAGTTTGGAAGATTTAAATCTTTCAAAGATTTAATCATCGGGGGCAAAAATCTAAACGCAGCTGATAGATATCCCCTTTGAAAGTAGGCATTGATACGAAATCTTCCCAATAATCCATAGGCTCCTCCACCAAAACCAAAAGAGAAATCTAATTCTTTGTTAGTATTCAACAATTCCTTTTGCTCGGGTGTTAAAACAGAGTACACCATAGTTTCAATATCAGAATAGGTAAGGGCAGGGTAGTTAGTTAAATGTCTCAATGTACCATCGATACGAATAACAGGAGGCACATCCACCAAAAGATGTAGATCAGAAGCATTAGCTTTGATAACAATTTCGAGTAATTCTTTTAATTCCATATTTATTATTTATTCCATAAATACTACTCTTGCGCAACACGAAGTACTTCTTCTATAGTTGTCAGACCTGACAAAACCTTCAAATATCCGTCTTGCTTCATAGTAATCATACCATCCTTTATTGCTTGCTCTTCGACCTCTGAAGTTACAGCCTTTTGCATAACTAAACGAATAATCGCATCTGTAGCTATCAATACTTCATATATTCCAATTCTTCCCAGATATCCTGACATCCCACATTGAACACATCCTTTACCTTTGGAGAGTTTAACTTCATTATTTTTCTGCACATATAATTTTCCCAGTACAGATTTAATTTCTTCTACTAACTGAACTGGCGGAGTATATTGTTCTTTACAGGTATTACAAATCTTACGCACAATACGTTGACCTATAATCGCATTGATCGTTGACCCCAAAAGAAAAGTCTCAGCCCCTAAATCTGTCAAACGCGGCAAAGCCCCCGCGGCATTGGAAGTATGTAAAGTTGAGAATACTAAATGACCCGTTAGAGCAGCCTGCATAGCCAAATCCGTTGTCTCCTGATCGCGGATTTCACCGACAAGAATAATATTGGGATCCTGACGTAAAAATGCACGCAAACCTGATGAAAACGTTAAACCCGCAGCAGAATTTATTTGTACCTGATTAACCCCGGGGATTTGATACTCGACCGGATCCTCTAAAGACATAATATTGACTCTCGTGCTGTTCAATCTAGCCAAAACCGAGTAAAGTGTAGTAGTTTTACCAGAACCTGTGGGACCGCAAACTAAAACGATACCATGAGGCTTCATCATAGCTGATTCAAGATTACGCAGCGAACTTCCACTTAAGCCAAGTTCAGGTAATGTAGGAATACCTCCAGATTTCCGCAATAGACGCATAACAATCTTCTCCCCCCAAACTGTCGGAACAGTACTTATACGCAAATCAACCTCTTGAGAACCTGTCTTGAAATTAAATCTTCCATCCTGAGGAGTACGATGTTCATCAATTTTCATTTCCGAAAGAATCTTTATGCGTGATATCAACGATTCCTGTACATTCTTTGGTAAAGAAAGCTTGTCGTATAAAATTCCATCAATTCTGTAACGCACTCGTAAACGATCTTCTAACGGTTCTATATGAACATCAGAAGCACGGCTTGTAACCGCATACTCTAGAATAGTGGAAACAATTTTTGCAATCGGTGCCTCTTTAATAATCTGTGCAATTTGACTGGAATCAACTGTCTTTTTGTTAGAATATTGCTCGGATTCTTTAATTGCTTCTCCCACTTCACCCACAAGCTGTTGTCTGTATTGCTCTTCAATTGCACCATCAACCTCAGAGGGAACTGAAGCAAAGGTTTTTATATTTAAACCCGTTTTTTGTCGAATAAAAGAAACAGCGTCCAGATCAATAGGATTGGCCATCGCCACAGATAATGTTTTAGTTTTCTCCTCGTACAAAAAAGGAATTAAGTGGAACTTTTCTACCACGGCTCTGGATAAAAAACTTATAGCCTGTGGTGAAAATGAGGTGCTGGTCAAAGAAATGAAAGGGATACCTAACAACTTCGCTTTTGCCTCGGAAATTTTTTCTTCGGTCGCTAAGTGACTGTCAAGTAACACTATGTCAGCAGGAGTATTAGTAGACAGACTTTTAATTCGGACTTCCTCAGCCTGCTGAGGATTGATGACTCCATCTTGCAATAAGACATTTAGTAGATCTGACGAGTCACTATTTAATTGGGAATTAATTGCTTTAACTTGATTCCCTGTTACAGGCTGATCCTGATTTATATTTGTAAAATTAGCTACTACGTCGGGCATTATATTTATGATACTTGAGTTCGAGTTTAGTGTCAATGAAAATTGTCAAAAAAAATTGAGAGAGTTATCTATAATTCGCTATTTACTTAGAAGTCCTTCGCAGGGTCTCATCATCCAATTCCCGTTACTCATCCTAACTCGTAGCGGCTGACAAGTTGGTCTTGGTAAATATCTATATGATGGAATTGGTGTAAGTGAGACTGGTGGGATTCCACGCAACATCTTCAACTTAACAATCCATGGTTGAGGAACTACATTCTGATTCCAATTGCCCGAACTTGTTACATATATACTATATCCTTGAGAGTTAGAAATAGCAAAATCATTCAAGTAGGGCTTTTGTAAAGTATATTTAGTATAAACAGGACTATTACCGGCTCCATCAGTAAGCTCATCAATTTCGACAGACTTAACATCAAAACCAGATTGATAGAGACTATACATAATGTCGCTAGCTCTTGTACCTCGTTGCACTACCGGAACTCCAATTAAATTATATCCAGCAACCAAATTTTCTACTATTGGCGCTTCATCCAAAATACCTGATACTTGAATTGTACCTGTTACATCAGATTTAAATGCATAACCATAACCTGGAACCAACGGAAAATTTTTACCCGAATAACCAATCTGATCTACATTATCAAGTAAAGCCGAAGGAGTCCATTGACTCCCTATTAGTCCTTCAATTTCACTGTATCCACTGTTGTTGTTAACATGATTTGAGGCAAGGATATCATATGCCATTATATTAACAGGTTTACCAATTTTAGCAGCAATACCGGCTGGCAGGGCAAAAGGGAATGAATACATATTCCAACCTTTTTTTACAGCATAATTAATGGTGATATTTTTATAATCCGCTTGAGTAGAAGCATGAGTTTGACCTGTGATCTGCATATTAGTACTAAAAACATATGCAATACCTGAAACCCCTATTACTAGTGCCAATACTAACATTAATGAAAGAGAAATTAACGGCCCATGTGCTTTTGTTCTAGCCATATACTTAATATTAGATCAGCTTGTAAATTAGTGTCAATAGTATCTTACTATATCACCAATAAACTTTACAGACATAGAACCATTCAACCGCAAATATATCTAAACAGGAGTATAATAAAGTTCGCTTATGGTCAGTTACATATTTGTTGGCACAAACAGACAAAAAGCATTAGAAGAAATAAATAAGATAACAGAACAATTACAAATATCTAGACTGGATCAGGTAAACTTAGAATTGGAATTGAGTGATAAACCAGCGACATCAATTGGAATTGCAGAAATAAAAAAACTATTACAAAAAATTTATTTAAAACCTTTACAAAGTCCTAATAAGGCAATAATAATTAAAGATGCCCAAGCACTTACTCCTGAAGCGCAGAATGCCCTGCTGAAAGTCATAGAAGAACCCCCAGTCAATACATATATATACTTCTTGTCCAATAACCTGTATTCGATCTTGCCAACACTTCAATCCCGCTGTTCAATTATATACCTAGAGAATGAACTATCTAATTTTAATAACACTTCAATTCAAGTTCCTAAATCCATAGGTGATAAACTGGTTGTCGCCGAGAAGTACAGTAGGCAAAAATCAACCGCAATAACTTTTTTGCAAGAATTACTAATGTCATATCACCAAAAACTTCATGAGGAAAATAATCCATTCCAACTTATTGAGAAGATTAGAAAAATAGATAAATGCTTAAAGCTTTTACAAACTACGAACGTCAACACTCGTCTTACTCTCGAACACGTCTTGTTGTACGAGGAAGCGGGGGAATAGGAGGAATATCCATATCTTCACATAAATTGGCAGCCAGGCGGACTACTCTACTCTCAGCTCTTCTAACAGCCCCAATGCTCATACCTAGACTCTCAGCTACTTGCCTACGACTGTTAGGCCTATAGGGATCACCTTCAACAGGCGATATTAAAAATCTAAATCTGTCTGCCGCGACATATCGGTCATTAGGATGTCCTTCATCACCAATTATTTGAATAAATTCCGAAACTCCTTCGTCTAATGGACCCGCATTATGCACACGTAGAACAATACTAGCATAGAAATCATGTTTCCATGTTCTTCTGCCTAAGGGAGAATCATCTGCAACATCTTTTTCAATAATTTCGTTTTCTTTTGACATATCAATTTGTAATTTTAACGTAAACCTATAATAATATCAAGTTTCGTAACTTCTATAACGGCTTGTAAATGCGAAAATTACTCGCTATAATGGTTCTCTAGATGACTAATACACCTGCTAAAAAAAATACTTCCAACTCCGAATATTCAGCGCAACAAATCCAGGTTCTCGAAGGACTTGAACCAGTACGCAAACGACCTGGCATGTATATTGGTTCGACTGATGTCGTAGGTCTACATGAGGCTTTGCGTGAAATAATTGATAACTCAGTTGATGAAGCTCTTGCTGGATACGCCAAAAATGTTTGGATTTTTCTAAATGCAGATTGCTCTGCCACAGTAGCCGATGATGGCCGTGGTATTCCTGTTGATGTAGTAAAGGCTTACAATCAATCTGCTCTAGAACTTGTCATGACCAAGCTTCATGCTGGAGGGAAATTTGGTGGCTCTGCATATAAGGTTTCCGGAGGTCTACACGGTGTTGGTGCATCCGTAGTGAACGCATTATCGAAATGGGTATGGGTTGAAGTTACAAGAAATGGTAAGCTCTATCGACAGGAATATGCAATAGGCAAACCAACGACCAAAGTCGAAGTGGTTAAAGCCTCTAAGTTGGATTATCCCATTACCAGAGAAACTGGTAATACAACCAGCTTTCTACCGGACAACACTATTTTCCCAATCATTGATTTTGATTTTGATATTGTAAAAAAACAGATTCGCGAACGGGCTTTCCTAGTCCCCAAATTATATATTCATTTTATTGATCGTAGAAAAGAAGAGATTAAAGAAGTTAATTATTATTTTGAAGGTGGAATAAAATCATTAGTTGAGAAAATTAACGAGAATAAGGAACCTTTACATAAAGTTATCTACATTCACAAATTAGTTGATGAGATAGAACTTGAAGTTGCTTTGCAATATAACAATTCTTATTCAGAAAACGTCGAGTCATATGTTAATGTTATTAACACTGTAAACGGAGGAACACATTTAACTGGTTTTCGTATGGCACTCACCAGAGCAATTAATGACTATGGTAAGAAAGTCGGAAGTTTCAAAGATGAAGACGATGGTATTATCGGTGATGATACCAAAGAAGGACTAACCGCTGTTGTCTTCTTAAAAATGCCCCAGGATAATATTCAGTTCGAAGGCCAGACTAAGGGTAAACTCGGAAATTCTGAGATCCAGCCAATAGTAAATCAAATTGTTCGAGAAGGTCTAAATACTTACTTCGAAGAAAATCCATCAGATGCTAAAAAAATTTTAGAAAAAGTATACTTAGCCGCCAAAGCTAGGATGGCCGCCAAAGCCGCCAAAGAAGCAGTTATTCGTAAAGGAGCACTAGAAGGTTCTACCCTTCCGGGTAAACTGGCTGACTGCCAAGAAAAAGATCCTAGTGTCTCTGAACTATACTTGGTAGAAGGAGATTCGGCCGGAGGCAGTGCAAAGCAAGGGAGAGATCGCAAATTTCAGGCAATTTTGCCTCTACGAGGAAAAATTTTGAATACTGAGCGTGCACGTCTCGATAAGATGATTGAGCATGAAGAAATTAAAGCCTTGATCATCGCATTAGGAACTGGAATAGGCGATATGATTAATATGGACAAAATGCGTTATCACCGTGTGGTAATAATGACCGATGCGGATGTCGATGGTGAACATATTGAAACTTTAATTTTAACATTCTTTTACCGCCATCTACCTGAAGTGATCAAGTTAGGATATTTATATGTAGCTATGCCACCTTTGTTTAAAGTTTCTAAAGGTAAAGAGACACGTTGGGCATATACTGAAGAAGAACGAGAAGGTTACACTAAAGAGTTAAAAACCATGAGTGGAAATGCAAATATTTCTGTACAACGCTACAAAGGTTTGGGAGAAATGAATCCTGAACAATTGTGGGAAACAACAATGAATCCCAAAAATAGAATGTTGAAGAAAGTATCGATCAGTGACGCTGAAGAAGCTGATGAAGTATTTACGATGTTAATGGGTGATGAAGTTCCACCAAGAAAATCATTTATTCAAACAAATGCAATCAATGCTACACTTGATTTATAGTGTTTTAGTAATTTTAGATTAAAAATTACTGTGCTATAATAAAAAAGTGAAAAACTATGCCAGATTTTAATAAGTTACTTACACCGGGAAATATTGATGAAGGATGGGTCAACGCAATTGTTGATATCCCGGAAGGGTCTTCGCTTAAAATAGAATATTTACGTGAACATGGAATATTTATATTAGATAGAGTAGAACCAAATGTTTTCCCCAAACCAGTAAATTATGGCTTTATACCTGCTACGAAAGATACAGATGGAGATGAACTAGATGTACTTATTGTTTGTCATGAACCAATTCCTACTGGCGTCTTAGTAAAATCTAAAATCATTGGTATTTTTAATTTTGAAGACGATGGAGAAATGGATTATAAAATCGTCTGTGTACCTGATGACGACCGCAACACAGGTGATCAAATAAAAACATTAGATGATCTTGGCACAAGATGGAAACAAAAAATAGAATTCCATTTTGCTCATTATAAAGACCTAAAAAAACCAGGAACAACTAAGGTATTAGGATGGGGGGATGTTAAAGAAGCAAAAAAAATCATCCACGAATGTATTGAACGCTTCAAAAAAGAAGGTTTCTCCAAATAAGAAAGAGCTAACATGATGAAGTTTCTTGATTTATAAAACTTAAACTAAACATATGGCTGACATAGGAAAACTAAAACTTATTGATATTTCATCAGAGATGAAAAAGGCGTATTTGAATTACGCCATGTCTGTGATTGTACAACGCGCATTGCCCGATGTACACGATGGACTCAAACCAGTCCACCGCAGAATTTTATATGCGATGCATGAAATCGGCTTAACACATAGTTCAAAATATAAGAAGAGTGCCACTGTGGTTGGAGAAGTTTTGGGTAAATATCATCCTCATGGAGATATCCCTGTCTATGATGCATTAGTACGTTTAGCTCAAAATTTTGCCATGCGTTATACACTTGTAGATGGTCAAGGAAATTTTGGTTCCATTGATGGCGATCCGCCCGCTGCTATGCGTTATACAGAATGTCGCATGGCTGGTATTGCTTCTGAATTATTAACAGACATTGATAAAGAGACAGTAGATTTTCTCCCTAACTTTGATGCCAGCTTGAACGAGCCTATTGTTTTGCCAGCCAAACTTCCCAACTTATTGTTAATGGGTGCCGAAGGTATTGCTGTTGGTATGGCAACAAAAATTCCTCCTCACAATCTGGGTGAAATAATCGATGCAATTGTTTACATTATCGGCAAGAGTAATCTTGCAAACGAGATAGAAGGAGAAGAAACATCCAATAAAAATTCTGAGACATTTGATACCTCTGATACGTCTAAAGTACCTCTATCTTCAGATGTAACTGTTGATGAGCTTTTACAATTCATTAAAGGTCCTGACTTTCCAACTGCTGGTAATATATATGACATTAATGAAATTCGCAATGCCTATGTAACAGGACGAGGCAAAATTATGATCCGAGGTAAAGCTGAAATTGAAGAAATAGGCAACGGAAAATCAGCCATAATCATCACTGAACTCCCTTACCAGGTTAATAAAGCCCAACTCGTTGCCAGAATTGCTGATTTAGCTAAAGAGAAAAAAATTGAAGGTATTTCTGATTTAAGAGATGAGTCAGATCGACGTGGGTTGCGTATTTATATTGAGTTAAAACGTGATGCCATTGCAAAAAAAGTGTTGAATAATCTATTTAAACATACTTCATTACAAACAAGTTTCCCAGTAAATATGGTCGCGTTAGTTAATGGAACTCCACAAACTTTAAATTTAAAGACTATTCTCGAAGAATATCTCAAACATCGTTATATAGTAATCCGACGTCGTTCTGAATTTGAATTAAAACAAGCCCGAGCTCGTGAGCATATTCTAGAAGGTTTGAAAATCGCTGTTGACAACATCGATGCCGTAATAAAAACTATCCGCGAATCGGCCACTCAGGAAGATGCAAAGAAAAATCTAATAAGCAAATTTAAATTAACAGAAATCCAAGCAACGGCAATTTTAGATATGCAGTTGCGACGTCTAGCAGCACTCGAACGACAGAAAATTGAAGACGAATTGCAACTAGTCAGGGAAACTATTGCTTATCTAGAAGACTTATTGGCTCATTCCAAGAAAATACTGCATGTTATTGAAGATGAGTTGCTTAATCTCAAACAAAAATTTGCCGATCCGCGACGCACAAAGGTATATAAAGGCAAAGTAGGAGAATTTTCAGAAGAAGACTTGATTCCCAATGAATCAACTGTAATTACCATTACAGACACCGGATATATTAAACGTCAATCACTAAACAGTTTTCAAACTCAGCAAAGAGGTGGTAAGGGCATAAAAGGTATGACCACAAAAGAGGAAGATGGTATTGCACATATCAGATATGCTCAAACCCATGATAATATTTTGTTCTTTACTAATAAAGGCAAAGCCTATCAGCTTAAAGCATATGAAATCACAGAAAGCAGTCGAGTAAGTAAAGGTACCGCTATTATCAACTTATTGAACATTGCTGCTGATGAAAAAGTCGAATCATTCTTAACTTATGGAAAGACTGACCGTAGTACATATGTTTTTCTGACCACCAAGCATGGTACGGTAAAGAAATCCCAAATTGCAGAATTCGAAAATATCCGCAAGGGAGGAATGATTGCCATCAAACTAGATGCTGGAGATGAATTAGCCTGGAGCGATTTAACTGATGGTAAGAATGATGTAATGTTGGTTACACGTGAAGGAAAAGCTATAAGATTTTCTGAAAGTTCAGTCCGACCAATGGGACGTGCAACTATGGGAGTACGAGGCATTAAGATTGCAACGAATGATCAAGTAGTTGGCATGGATATTATCCAAACTGGACAAAAACGAGAGCTGTTGACGATTATGGAAAATGGTTTGGGTAAAAGAACTGATGCTGCTTTGTTCCGGGGGCAGAGTAGGGGAGGACAGGGTGTAAAAGTAGCAAATGTAACCGATAAAACTGGTAAAGTCGTGATGGCACAGATTATTCCTCAGAATACAGAAGAAATTATCATGACTTCAAAGAAAGGACAGGTAGTAAAATTGGCATTAAATTCTATTCCACGTCTAGGTCGCGACACACAAGGTGTTATCTTGATGCGTTTTTCAGATAAATCTGAAAAAGTGGCTTCAGCTACCTGTATTGAAAAATCCGTCTAAATAGCCTAACGACATATTGATGATAAACTTCCCACGACCTTACGGTCGGGGTTTTAGTCTATTTCAAACATAGTTTGCCCTGCATCTTTTTTGCCTTGA
>DAIDHK010000008.1 GCA_027459725.1 Candidatus Levyibacteriota bacterium | reverse complement strand
GAGCACCAATTTTTCCCCAATCCCTATGACACTCTACATAGGTAAATGGAGTATCTTTCCTTTGATAGGTTACAGGACAGGAAAGAGTTGGATCTGACAGTCCAAGAGTATTTAGCATAGAAAGAGCTTCAGTTGTAGGAGACATCCCTGCTGTATAGTTAGCAGGCATTGTATCAGCGTAAGATTGATAGACAAAGTACCCATTCAAATGATCAAATACCAGCATTCCTCTATGATGCATATCCGTCATATTGGTAACCAGATCGTAATTGGTTGAGGTGGTTTTAAAATCAGTTAATCCCAGCTTACCGGCAAAACTCACTATCTGATCTTTGGTAAAGTTATACATGAAAGAGTAGCTGGAGAGGGAAACCTGAGGAAGTGCATTTAAGATAGTAGAAGTAGTAGCAGGAGTATATGAGGTAAAGTTAACAATTGGTGCAGGATAGCTGGACTCAGTAGCAGAGGAGGCAGTTTTAGAGGTCTTATGGGAAGCAGATTGTAGTGGAGTCGATTGATTAATCGCAGAATGAGAGAGAAGCGTTATTAGAAAAATAAGGAAAACGAAAATAACAATTACAACACCAGTACTCTCTTTCTTATGCGAAACTATCCAGTTACGTACTGTGTTCAATAACCCGGGGGTATTATCCATATAACTCTTTCTTACCTCTACTACATATTCAGTATACATAGTGTTGAAATGAGTATGCAAGAGAGGGTAGGGCGGAAAATGATATGGCACAATCTTTTTTGAAGGTCTCTATATATTTATGCTCAGAAGTTATTTTGCTTGGAAAATCTAATCCTTTTAAAAGAGCTGCTTATTTGGAAGTACTATTCAATGAGCAGCCAACATATAACGAATTGAAGTCTGGAACATCTAGTTTGGAGCCTTATATCAGCCTAATCAATCTTTTTTAAACAGTCTCAGCACCAAATGGTGGACGATAAGGGACTCGAACCCCTGACATCTTCAGTGTAAATGAAGCGCTCTACCAACTGAGCTAATCGTCCGTTATTAATAACTTCTAATTTTTATAAATCTAGCAATCTATCTAGTGATCTTGTAGTAATAGTAAAATATACTATAACATTTCTTCAGTTTTAACAATATCTTTGCAGACTTTGATACTTTATAAATCCAATACAACTCTACCACGAATTTTAACACAAAAGTCACATTTTATACTAATACAACTACAACGTCTGAGATAATTATAAATTTCAGAATGTTGTTTGTAGATTTACATGATGATATATAAATAATTTTACATTAGATAAGAATCAGCACTTACTGATATTCAACATCCTACTATAAAGGTAAGTAATCCAGTCCAACTTCAACACCAGCTTTAGAATCTTCAATAAACTCGTGATTCTGTAATGCCGATTGGCGATTTTGAATTCCAACTAAGCCAATGTTAGCTTGATTTTCCGTAGAATTTAGTTCTACTCATTGAATTGGCAGTGTTTGTTTATACAAATCTAAAAAGCTCTAATCAAGACAATATCTTAAAAAATTAAGCACAAAGAACTGAGTACACAAAAATCATATTGAACCATATTTTGAGACTAAAAATAATTTGGAGACAATATGTTCACTGTAGTGCGGAAGAGGGGTTTTATTTTGAACCTCTTCTCACGTTATTAACTCATTTTACCAGGTTCATGGAGGCTTATCAAGCTGCGGAGGATAAAGATGAGGACAAATAATTCTTTATCATCCTCTGATCTCTTTGATGAAACCACTTTTTATCAAACCTTTACCAAAGATCTTTCTAAATGCAAAAACGAAGTTTTCATTGAAAGCCCATACATTACTACAAAACGGATGAAAACGTTTGATCGCATATTCCAAAAACTATTAGACCGTGGGGTAAAAGTATACATAATAACCAGAGACCCAAAAGAGCATGAGGAGAGTATGGAGACACAATCTGAAGATGCAATTAGATGGTGTGAAACTGTAGGAATTCAGGTTTTACTTTGTTCAGGCAACCATCACAGAAAGCTAGCCATTTTAGATAGACAAATTCTTTGGGAAGGAAGCCTCAATATTCTTTCCCAAACGCACAGTCGAGAAATTATGAGACGAATAGAAAACGGAGAAACTGCTATGGAAATGTTTACTTTTCTGAAATATAAAAGGCTTTTGTAAGCTTCCGCTTTACCTCAGTAATGAATTTCTGATAGAATTTAGCCAATATGACAGCTAATAAGGCTTTGCCATGGAATGAAATAAAGCAGATTCTTGAAAAAAGCAAGTTTAAGAAGATGCTAGAAAAAATCAGTGCATCCACATTTAATTTCGCAGCAAATCAAGGCAATAAATCTAAAGTAACGAAATCTACCTTAAAAATGCTTCAGCAAACCGATCCAGAACATGCAACTCTAGAAAGAGCAGAAAAGCTAGCAGACATTATGCAACTTTTTGCCAAAGGATTTATAAAGAAGAAATAAGGTGGTGCTTATTTAGATTTTGTTAATTCATCTACGGTTGTTCCTAGTGCTTTACTTATATTCTCTAATTTTTCACCAGAGGTGGTTACCTCCCCACGCTCAATAACTGCAAAGTAATTAACATTTATCCCTGCCTTTTTGGCAGCTTCTGCCTGAGTAAGCTTAGCTTTAATTCGTGCTTTTTTAATTCCTTCTCCAACCTGTTTCCTAAATTGAGGACTATCCATATATCTATATTATAACATAACAAGCCTATTGTGCTGGGTCGCCAGCCAAAAATGTTCTTGGATTTACAGGAATACCATACACTCTTGTTTCAAAATGCACATGGGGTCCTGTTGCCCAACCTGTTTCTCCCTCATGCCCGATAACTTGTCCTAAATGCACTTTTTCTCCAACATACACGAATATTTTGTCTAAATGTCCATAAAGAGAAGTAATATTGCTTCCATGGTCAATAATAATATGTTTGCCGTAACCCCAAAATATCTCTCCAGCATAAATTACCGTTCCATCCATAAAAGGAGTGACAGAATCACCAATTTGTCCTTGGGGGTTAGCTATATCAATTCCTGTGTGCAAGGGCTGATACGGAAGGTCTATTGCTCCAAACTCAAGCGTTACAACTCCATGCACTGGCCACTCTCTTTCAGAAGATACCTCAGTAACTACTGAGCCATCAGCAGGATTATGAATCTCAACTTTGTTAGTTTGTGTGTTATGTGTGGCAAGTTTATCCGAAACAATATCAATTCCGGCATTGGTTAAAAGGATAACTGCAAAAATAGGGAGGAGGAGTATAAGAACAATGGTCAAAATAACAAATTTTAATTCGCGTCGAAAAGACCAAACGCTACCAAACATGAAAAAATTCATAACGATTATAAATAAATCTCTTTTGGATCAGTAGTAAGTAGAGGATGTTCTTTTTCTGATGCAACAACCTTGACAGCTACATGATTTTGATCGGCAATTAGTAATGCCTCTCCACGATCACACGTTAAAAGAAAATGCTGTTCATATTCACTGAGGTTAAATTCTGTTGCGACCTTCTTAATTGTTGTTGTATCTTGCTTCATTAAAACTCTAAGTGCAGATTGCGAAGCAATGGCACGACCATAATCCTGGGTCAAAAAATCATTTGCCTGTTGAGAGATAATGGTAACACCCAGGTAATATTTTCTTGCCCTTCTTGTGAGCCCTGCAACGAATCTAGCGCTCTCTTCGTGTTGCAAGAGCATCCAACCCTCATCAATGATTAAAATGCGTTTCTGGGGACTTTCTTTGACCTGTGCTGAAACAAAATTAGCAACAACCATCATCATAATTTGTCTGAGGGATTCGTTGAGGTCTTTGATATCAAATACAACAAGCCTGTTATCCAACTTAATATTGGTTGGAGAGTCAAATACAGCGAAAAGTGAGCCTTTAATAAATTTCTCAAGTTTATTACAAAGCGTTTTCTGCTTCATCTGCTTAAGGGTTTTATAGAAATCTTTGAGTAGCGGATACGCTTTTTCTTTTGGTTTTCTACCTCTTGAATCTCGTTTCTTTTTTGGCGTGTATGTTGGATTGAGCAACCAACCAAATTGCTTATAGGTTTGTAGTATTGCTTTATCAACTGCTGCTTTTTCATCAGCATTCAGCCCTCCAACCATCAAGGAAATAATTTCTGTTAAGTCCTGCGTATGTTCTGCCAATTCATCGCCGTTTTTGACCGTAGTTGCGAAATCAAACGGGTTAATTTTCTCTTTTGATTTTGCTGAAAGTTTTATATACGTCCCGTTCACTGAGTAGGTAAGCTGTTTATATTCCCGCTCTGGATCAATGACAATTACTTTTGTTCCTTGCATAAGTTGTCTTAAGATTTCCACTTTTGCTGTGTAGCTTTTCCCACTCCCTGATTGAGCAAAGACAATAGAATTGGCATTATTTAAAGAAAACCTATCAACAATAACTAATGAGTTATTTGATTTATTGATACCATACAAAATTCCTGATTCTTGCACTAATTCAGAAGAAACAAAAGGGAAGGTAAGCGCAGCACTTGAACTATCAAGATTGCGTTTTTGTGCAAGTAAATTTTCTCCGCGAGGAAGACTTGACTGAAGTCCTTCTAGTTGTTGGAATGTTGCGGTCTTAATATAAAATAGCCTCGTTGACATGACAGTCTCCAAAAGCGTTGTAACTTTATTTAATTCTGCCAAACTATTTGCAGTAATTGCCATATATATTGATACTTGAAATAGTTTTTCTTGTCCTCGTTGGATTTTGTCTTTTAGTTCCATCGCAGATTCTAATGGATCAGTAATTTCAGAACCAATAACTTTACCAGCTTTCAACATGGTTCGTTTGGTTGATTCAAGCTCAGTAATTTTTCTATTGAGCTTAGGCAGTGCATGAATTGGATCAACTTGTTCAATATGATAGGAGATATCAATATTATGATTAAAGTTAATAAGCATGTTCAGCCAACCAGTCGAGCCAACATATGGATATCCAGACACAAAGAGTGTACGAACATATTTATCTCCCATCTGAAGATATGTTGTGTTTTCCTCAAGCCCTGAGTAAGAAATTAAATCAACTTGATCTTGTTCTCCAAAATTATACTGAAAAGACCGTTTAACAACGTCGCGGCGCAACGTTGTTCGATTTTTTAACTCTTTTTTATTTAGGTTAAACATATGCTTGTTGAAAAATTGCTTTGACTGTCTCTGCTTTCAATTCTTGTGTCTTCACTTGGCTTGGATTGTAAAAGCTATAGAAAAGATTAAGAACTTCCAAACTATCCAACGTTCGCACTTTCATGCCAAGTTTTTCCATACCTCGCATAACAATATCCCGACTAACATATAATTGTTCTTTAATAAGTTGAAAATCTTTATTTGATCCTGTGTGATGATAGGGAATAACAACATAAAATTTCCTTGAGAGGATTTTATTTCCCGATACAAGTTCTTCAATAAACTCACAATAATTATCAATCTGTTCTTTGTAGACTTTTTCTTTCTCAGTTACCTTGCTTTTACTGATTTGCTCAACGTAGTGGTCAATGTCCACTTCCCGGACACGAATCAGGATTTGAATTGGTGTTGAGAGGGAATTAAGGAAATTCTGAAAACTATCAATTAAGACATCTTGTTCGACTTCACTTTTCAATTCAAAATTTACTGATGATGTTTCAACGATAAGTCGATACTCATTATTAGGAAGCACAAGAATATCATCTTTGACTTCCTTTATTTGCATTTGACGTCTACTGGAAACCTTATTTTTGGATTTGTGCAACAGCCACATATAATCCTCCTTTCTTGTCCGGTTTAAGACTAAATGTGTAATTTGGATTGTGAATAAATTTCTCTAGCTCCTTCAGATCTTTGATAGTAAATTTCTTGGCTGCAATAGCAATTTCTTTTTTTACTGCAACAGGTTTTTGCTGCACTACCTTTTCTACAACCTCTATATCACGTAGATATGTATCATTTTTGTCAAACAGATAATATTGTGGTCTAAGGTTATATTGCAGAATTACAACCAACCAATTAATAACCACTTTCCCTTTAATTCTTAAAGAAAGAATCAAACAAGCTACCAGCACAAAAAGAATCAGAGGAATTTTATACCACGCAAGATGAGTAGTTGGAGGAAGAACTCCGAAAACAAGTGTTGTCCAAAGAACTGGTATAAGTAAAATAAAAATTTGTGAAAGCGTTAAGCTTCCAACAATCTTATCCTCAACTGTTGTGATTTGTGCTGGAATAACAGTTGTTCTCATGCCATTACTCTCTTTCTGGCAAGTTTTACTGCGCCACTTGCTGCTTCAGATCTAGTTGCCGATGAGCTATTACTGCTACTAATGACATTTATAATTTGCCCGCCTAACTGCCTAAAGGATCTGAGTCCTGAGCTATAAAAAACCATTTGATACATCATGCCGGGGATTTTTAGAAGCGTAAAGAAAAGACCAATGGCAACGGCAATTGCTAAAAGTGAATTCTGGTTATTTGCTGGAATAGCCAAAAATGATGCTGCCAATTGAATCACTATTACATGAACAAAGATAACAAAGACAGTGACAATATATGTTTTGACTGCGATTTCCGCAAAGTCTGAAAACTTTGGCAACACCCAAAAAAGAAAGATTAACGGGGCGAGAACTCCTGCCAAGGCAATAAAAATAAGCCTGCCAATATACATAAAGAGAAGGACTATTGCCAAAATGAGAAACAAGACGAGAAATAATAAGGTAATAAGTGAAAACGTTTGTCCACTCGATAAAGTAGGGAGCGTAATTGCATTTACTATCCATGCCTGTGCAATCCCGCCGGTTGAGTCTATAACTGCTTTGACCAATGCGTTGCATGTGGTAATTACATAATCTGCTAAGAAAAGTGAGACATTTGCCCCTAAAAAGGCAAATCCTATTTTTGGAAGAAGTGTCCTAATTTCAACTTGCTCAAATCCAAGACTTTCAGCACTCATCACGTGCAGTCCTAAAAGTGCCACAACAACAATAAAAAGACTATCTGTAATGCCAACAATGACTAACCAGAAATTAAATACAACAGAATTTGAAAGCAAGCTTGGTGTTGTTGTAAGATACGTAATAATTCCATCAATAATTGGTTTTGTTGCACTTTGAACAATATTTTGGAGTACTCCTGAAATTGCATCAATAAGAACCTGGGTAAGTCCATCATTTGGCTTAACAGTTTCAATAGGGGAAAGTGGAATAGCTGCGGTGTTAGTGTTAGATACTGTTCCTGCTAAGGCTGCCGTGAGTGTTGAAACAATAACATGCGCCCCAAGAACCAAGAGTAATCCAATAATGGCGTTTTTAATTGTCTTTTTTGCATTTTCCAAAGACTGAGGATTACCAGCAGAAGTTATATAGAGATATCCTCCTTTCACTAGGAAAAATACTGTAAGAGCAGATGCAATAACCGTGATAAGTTGTAGGGTGTTATTTGTGTAATCGGTAATAACGCTACTTGTTGCTGCAAAGGCCACTGAAGGAATTATTAAGTACGCAAAAACAACCGACAATATGGCGACAATACGTTTCATATATTTTCAAGAAACTTATTTTATTGGGCTGCCCCAAAAGCACTGGTTGCCAACTGTGTGATAATATTCATTAAGACAAACGCTGCAAGAACAATGGTTAATCCGATTCCTGAATAGAGAATTGTATGTTTTGCCTTATCAAGAGATTCTGGATTACCTGTTGAGGTAATGTAGCGAAATCCTCCAAAAACAAAAAATCCTACAGCGACAATTCCAGCGAGAGTAATAAAGACTTGAATAACACTTTTGATGAATGTCTCAATCTGAGAAACGCCACCTGTTGTTGCGGTTTGTGCAAAAACGGGAGTAGCCATAACAAGCATGGATAAAGCAACTGATGAGAAAATAGCTAATTTCTTCACAATAACACCTCCTTTCACACAAAAAAGCCGCCAAGTGAGGCAGCTTTAAGTATTCAAACTTATAGCACTGCAAGATAGTAATTGTCAATAGCTTGATTTGATAAGCTATTTTTAAGAAGTATGGTTTTCTTTTGGAAGAATTATGTTCTCTTGACAGAAATCTTTCTTAGACGTAATATACCCCTAGGGGGTATATATGGCATATAGACCAAAAAATACACAAGAAAGAATTCTACACCGACTCAAGATTGCCAAAGGACAAATAGAAAACGTCATGAAGATGGTTGAAGATGACGTATACTGCATTGATATTCTTACTCAGCTGCAAGCTGTAGAAAGCCAATTAAAAGGAACTGGAAATGTACTTTTAGAAAATCATTTGAAGGGTTGTGTTGCAGATGCAATCAGTAAAGGGAAAAAAGATGAGGCAATTACAGAAATTATGACTGTTTTTCAAAAGCAAAAATAGTTGTGACGAAAACCCTTGACAAATAGATGAGTCATCTACTACAGTTTGTAGTAATAGGTATATGGATAAAATTATTGTAGCGATTGCAAGTATTAGTGGAATACTATTTGTTTATTGGTTTTTTCTCATGAAAAAAGAGGAAGATGCAGTAGTAGTGAACACCAGTAGCATTGATATTACTGTTGAAGGTGGATATTTTCCCAATGTTATTTCTATTCCCAAAGGAAAGAAAACAACACTTAATTTTATTCGTAAAGATCCCTCAAGTTGTTTGGAGGAAGTTGTTCTTGGAGATTTTCGTATACGAAAGAATTTACCTCTCAACAAAAAAGTAGCTGTTGTAGTTACTCCTGAAAAAACAGGTGAGTTTGACTACGCGTGTGGAATGAACATGTTTCATGGCAAAATTATTGTAACCTAATATGACAATAGAACATAAAGTATTTTTAGGCATAGGTTTGGCAACACTTCTTATTATTGTTGGCGGAGTGTTTTTCACAAACCAGCAAGATAGCAATCAAAACCAAAGTTCGATCTCTGCACAAACATCTACGAAACCTCTTATGGGTGAAGCAATTACTATACAAGGGGAAACTCACATAAAACGGGGCGAAAGTCATCCGCCGTACAATTCTAATCCCCCAACTTCTGGATGGCATTATGGCGATGGTGTTGGTGGAGCAGGAATTCATGATACAGAAGTACCGGATGAGCTTCTTGTGCATAGTTTGGAGCATGGAGCAGTTATTCTTTCATATAATGCTTCTCTTTCGGCAAGTGATGTTGAAAAACTAAAACAAATCTTTCGACAAACAACAGGAAAAGGTATTATGGTTCCTCGAAAGAATTTAGACGTGCCGGTTGCATTAACTTCCTGGGGGAGACTCTACAAGTTGCAAACAATTGACGAAAAAACAATTAAAGCATTCTTTGTAATAAACAGTAATAGGGGTCCTGAGCAGACTCCAATGTTTTAATACGTATGGCAACAACAAAAAAAACATTTTTATTAAAAGGCATGCATTGTGCTTCTTGTGTACGTGTTACAGAACGTGCACTGAAAAAAGTTCCCGGAGTTACAGAAGCAGTAGTCAACTTAGCAACAGAAAAAGCAACTGTTTCGTACAATACAGACTCTTGTACACCACAGCAATTAGCTGACTCCATTGCAAAAACCGGCTATACATTAGAACTTGAAGAAAAAAGTGATACTACTCAAGCAACTGAAAAAAAACAAGAACTGCAAATACTGAAAAATAAAGTGATGGTAAGTTTAGGACTTGGTAGCCTTATCCTTTGGGGTAGTTTTCCTGGTCTTATAAAGATTTCTCCACCCATTCTCCATAATTCATGGATTCTTCTTTTACTTGCGACACCAGTCCAGTTTTGGGCAGGGCTTGATTTTTATAGAGCAACCATTCCTGCATTAAAACACAGAACTGCTAATATGGATACTCTCGTTGCATTAGGAACAACCGTTGCCTATTTTTATTCTGCTTTTGTAACAATTTTCCCGCAAGTAGTTATGAGGATTGGTCTTGACCCAATGCCGTATTTCGACGTTGCGACTATTGTGATTGGTCTTATTCTTTTGGGTCGATATTTTGAAGCAAAAGCGAAATTAGGCACATCGGATGCAATTAAAAAACTTTTGGGATTACAGGCAAAAACAGCGCGAGTTATTCGGAATGGAAAAGATATTGATATACCGATAAATCAAGTAGAAGTTGGAGATATTATTCGTGTTAGGCCAGGAGAAAAAATACCTGTTGACGGAATTATCCTTGATGGAGAGTCTTCAATTGACGAATCAATGATAACAGGGGAAAGCATGCCAGTTGATAAGGTGCAAGGAGATACTGTAGTTGGCGCAACAATGAATAAGTCCGGGACATTTACTTATAAAGCAATAAAAGTGGGCTCAGCGACAATGCTTGCACAAATTATACAACTGGTTCAGGAAGCCCAGGGTTCTAAAGCACCAATTCAGCGCATTGCCGATCTTATCTCTTCATATTTTGTACCAGTTGTTATTATGCTTGCTATTGTAACCTTTGCTGTTTGGTATATCTTTGGTGTCCATCAAGCGTTTGTATTTGCCCTTTTGAATACCGTTGCAGTTCTTATTATTGCCTGTCCGTGCGCAATGGGACTTGCAACGCCTACTGCAATAATGGTTGGCACAGGAAAAGGAGCAGAACATGGAATTCTTATTAAAGATGCTGAGAGCTTGGAAATTGCTAATAAAATTAATACCGTTGTTTTTGATAAAACAGGAACATTAACAAATGGGAAACCTGAAGTGACAGATATTATCGCTACAGGCAAATTACGTAAAGAAGGTATTTTGCAGCTTGCCGCTTCGTTAGAAAAAGGTTCGGAGCACTCTCTGGCAGATGCAATAGTAAAAGAAGCAGAGAAACGAAAAATGAAATTAGGTTCTGTTGTTAAATTTCATGCTGTTGCGGGACATGGTATTGAAGGAGTTGTGGAGGAAAAGCAGCTTTATTTTGGAAATAGAAAACTACTGGAAAGAGAACGTATCTCTATTACTGCGTTTAATACACAAATAGCGCAACTTGAACACGAAGGAAAAACCGTTATGATGCTTGCACAGGAAGGGAAATTAGTTGGACTTATTGCAGTTGCTGATACAGTTAAAGAGTCAGCAAAAAATGCAGTCCAAAAGCTACAAAACATGGGCATAGAAGTTGCCATGATAACAGGAGATAATCACAGAACAGCAGATGCGATCGCTCGTAAGATTGGTATAACAAGAGTTCTTGCTGAAGTTCTTCCAGATCAAAAAGAAGCAGAAGTGCGAAAGATACAAAAAGAAGGTAAAAAAGTAGCAATGATTGGAGATGGCATTAATGATGCTCCAGCTTTAGCAGCGGCAGATGTGGGTATTGCAATGGGAACGGGTACAGATGTTGCTATAGAAGCGGCAGATATCACGCTTATTAACAAAGACTTACACTCAGTTGCAGATGCGGTAATTCTTTCTAAGAGAACCATGAGGACGATCAAAACAAATCTGGTCTGGGCATTTGGGTACAACATTGTTTTAATTCCTGTAGCAATGGGTGTTTTATATCCTTTCTTTCATGTTCTTTTAAATCCGATTTTTGCATCAGCTGCAATGGCAATGTCTAGTATCTCGGTTGTTTCTAACTCTCTCCTTCTTAAGAAAGTGAAATTATAAATGTTTGAAGCACATACCGAATAATACTGATATTTATGAGGGAATGGGTTTAAGGAGAGAAGGTGACATCCATATGATAAAACCAAGAATTTTAGCAAATGCAGTAACAACAGTCTGGATGATCGCTTACACACTTTGTGCTTTGTTCGTCGTTTTATTGCCAGATTTATCATTTTCTATCACGCAAACGTGGTTTCATTTTCTCAACGTAGGCTCTGTGCATGCAGCCGCAACACAAATTAGTTTTGGCTCAGTCATTATCGGAGTATTAGCTTTAGGAGCAACAATCTGGATTTTGACCTATTGTTCAGCAGCATTGTATAACAAATGGGCAAAGTAGCATGGAAATATTTAGTAGTAGGCATGACGAGAAAGAAAAATTCTTTGAACCTGTCCGAGGGAGCATTGCAATATTGATAGTCAAACTTTTGATGATACTGGTATTATTTGATGGAATATATTCACTGATTTTCTATCTCTTAACCTTGGGTATCTCTTTACCATTTGATCTGCATCATCATATATCTGAATTATTATTTGGCTTGCAACTAATAAAAAATATTTTGCAAATGGTACTTTTGTTACATGTCGTGTTAGCTTGGGCAAACAATCTTTATTTTTTTACTGATAGACATATTGTGAAAAGAACTGGCACATTGCATGTGAATGAAGAAATGTATCACTATGATAATATTCGCTCTATCACGATTAATCAATCATGGCTTGGAAAACTATTCCATTATGGAGATATAATTCTTAAAACAAGTGCATCAGGAGGATATCAGGATGATATAGTATTAACAGGAATTGAAAACCCACAAAAATATCAGTCAATGTTGAGAAAGTTATTTTAATCTGTATGATATTTTATATATGAAAATAAAAAGACCAGTTATACTTTTTATTCCCTTTATTGCTGTAGTACTGTTAAGTATCACTATGCTCTTTATCTCAAAAAAACTTTTTATTCCTCAAAAAACTCATTACCACGCTGGATTTGTGGTTTTTAAGAATGATAAAAAGATAAATTTTTCTGATGTTAAATATATGTTTTTAGAACCATGCACTCTTAATAAAAATAATGATAATTCTCCTACTGATATTCAAATTGAAAAAGCACATTTACATGATAACGTGGGAGATGTTGTGCATATAGAGCGTACTGGGGCAAAGTGGCAAGATTTATTTACCAATATCCACTTCCTTATCAATTATTCAAAGACAACGGGTTATATTAATGGCGAAAAGGTTGCGAATTATCAACTGCAACCAATCAAACCTGACGATATTTTGGTTGTTTTTATTGGTAAGGAAGACCAAAAATTGGTGAGACAAGCTGTTACCAAAGATTATATAGAAAAAATGGCAAAGAAAAGTATAACCTGTGGAAGTTAATATATGAAAATGTATACCTGTCCTATGCATTCTGAGGTACAACAAGAAAAACCTGGCACCTGCCCAAAGTGCGGGATGAGGTTTATTGAGACTGAAATGAAAATGAACCATGAGGAAATGGATCACAGCACCATGAAACATGGAGAGCACGTGATGAAGCCTGTATCTGAAATGTCATTTTGGGAAAAATTCAAAATGAGTATGTCCATGTCTATGGGCATGGAGCATACAGGGCTTGCAGGTCGAGAAATGGCAAAGCTTATGGAAGAAGATATTCGGAATAAGTTCTTCTTTTCCTTAATTTTAACAATTCCAATTATTCTTTACTCACCCCTTGGAGAAAAAATTTTTCGCATAACGCTTCCTACGCCAATACCTGTTCCATGGATGCTTCTTATTCTTACAACACCCGTTTACTTTTATGCTGGATGGATTTTTCTGTATTCTACCTATCAAGCACTTAAGCAGAAAACACTAAATATGGCAGTTTTGATTGCAGTTGGAATTACTGCCGCCTATGGATTTAGTGTAGTGCTTACCTTTCTTGGTAGTCAGGACTCGTACTATGAGGCAGCAGCTATGCTGATTACGTTTGTACTTTTTGGACACTGGATGG
The DNA here is from genome assembly GCA_027459725.1 of Candidatus Levyibacteriota bacterium. Classification (GTDB taxonomy): domain Bacteria; phylum Patescibacteriota; class Microgenomatia; order Levybacterales; family UBA12049; genus DAIDHK01. The sequence goes on along the minus strand of DAIDHK010000008.1, from coordinate 39,209 downwards.
AAATGAAATCACGCAGAGGAACAACTGATGCTCTGCAAGCATTGTTTAATCTTGTTCCACCCCAAGCCAGGGTAATACGAAATGGAAAAGAGCAACTTGTTCCGACCTCAGAAGTTAAACTTAATGATATTGTCCTTCTGAAACCTGGAGATAAAGTCCCGGTGGATGGAGAAATTATCGAGGGAGATACGGCAATAGATGAATCGCTTGTTACTGGTGAATCTATTCCTGTTGCCAAGGGAAAAGGAGACAAAGTCATTGGCGGATCAATCAACCAATCTGGATCAGTTACGTTTAAGGCAACAAAAATAGGAGGAAATACGGCGCTTGCCCAAATTGTCAAAATGGTTGAAACTGCACAGAACTCCAAGGCTCCAGGGCAAAAAATTGCAGACAGGTTTGCAAAATATTTAGTGATTGTTGCAGTAGGTGGCGGACTTTTGACGTTTCTAGTCTGGTTTTTAGTTTTAGGGCAACCACTGCTTTTTGCTCTGACCTTTGCTATCTCAGCAGTTGTTATTGCATGTCCTGATGCGCTGGGACTTGCTACGCCTACCGCTGTAGCTGTTGGAACTGGTCTTGGGGCAAAACATAACATACTTATTAAGGATGCGCCAACTCTTGAGCAGGTTTCTAAAATCCAAGCAATTGTACTGGATAAAACAGGGACGCTTACTGAAGGGAAACCAAAAATAACAGATGTAGTAGCAATGAAAGGCTTCTCAGAAGACGATGTAATTCGATTTGATAGTGCAGCAGAAGCAAAATCAGGACACCCATTAAGTAAAGCAGTCATGGAAGAAGCAACAAGAAGAAAGACCATAGTCCCAGAAAAAGTAACAGAATTTAAATCCCTTGCAGGCTTAGGAGTTGAGGCAACAGTTGAGGGAAAACGCATTTTGGTTGGAACACAAAAGCTTATGCAGGAGAGAAAAGTTGATCTTATGCCTCTTCAAAAAGACATTGATAGGCTGCTTAGTGAAGGAAAAACACTAATGATTTTGGCAATTAATGGTAAAGTTGCTGGTGTTGCAGCAGCCCAAGACCCAATCAAACCAACTGCAAAGATTGCTATTGAGCGTATGCAGGAGTTAGGGCTTGAGGTTGCGATGATTACAGGTGATAACAAGCAAACGGCAGAAGCAATTGGCAAACAGCTTGGTATAAAGCGAATTTTTGCAGAAGTTATGCCCCAAGATAAAGCAAAATATGTGAAACAACTGCAAGATGAGGAGAAATTTGTTGCGATGGTAGGTGATGGGGTCAACGATGCGCCAGCTTTAGCTCAAGCAAATATCGGTATTGCAATTGGGGCAGGGACAGATGTTGCCATAGAAACTGCAAAAGTGGTACTGATGAAATCAGACCCAGCAGATATCTTGCGAGCAATCAGGCTTTCCAAAGCAACAGTTAGAAAAATGAAACAAAACCTTTTCTGGGCGTCAATTTATAATCTGCTTGCAATTCCTATTGCCGCAGGAGTTCTGTATCCAAGATTTGGTATTGAGCTTCGTCCAGAATGGGCAGCGCTTTTGATGAGTCTTTCATCAATTATTGTCGCGACTAATGCTGTTTTATTGAATAGAGCGGAGAAAAGCTTAATTACGGTATAAAAATATACTTAAATGTGGAAAGACAAGCTTTTTTCGTGAATTTTAAATAATTGATCCTGCTTGTACAATAAGAAGGATCGCCATTGCGGCGACAAATACTCCAGCATGAGGTAAATGACGTAAATGTAACTTTACTGCAACATTTCTTCTACTTGTGAGGAATAAGTCAAGAAATGCAAGAACACTAAGCATCATCATAAGAACAATGCTAAAGTTTCTGGTAAGAGCATATGGATTAATGGTCAATTTAAATTGATTTAACAACGAGGGAGCAGGAACACTTTGCGTACTTGCACTATGCACCTCTTGAGCCACTGGTTGCGCGGGGTATGTGTTAGGAATATTCGTTGCTAATTTATTTGTATCCTGCACTGCTGCTGCATCATTGCCAACATCCTTCTTTGCTAGAGGATTTATTGGTGCTCCAAACATCTGAACAACAAGTGTTGTTTTTTCTCCATCAATGACTCCATCTTCAACAGCAACGCCAATTTCTTGGTAGTGAGTGCCTAACACATTTTCTTTGTGTCCCATTTTTGAAGCCATCCAAGCATTCATGACATCCTGAGATGTACTGTATCCTCTCGCAAGATTTTCCCCAGCATAAATATAGCCATACCCTGCTTGTTGCATCCAATACCATGGAGTCTGACCTGTTTTTGGGTTGACATGTGCCCAATAGTTATCTGCAAACATATTTTGTGCTTTTTCTTCTGCTGCTTTATCTAGAAGTGAGTTTTCTTTAACTGGTGCATCACCATATTGTTGCCGCTCTTGATTTGTTAAATCGATAACTTGTTGTCTGGTAATGCTTGAGGATGTTCCTAAAACACCTGGAGCAAAATTACGAAGAGTAAGGAAGCCTACCTGCATGAAAATAAAGAGAAAGACATATACAGTAAGTGCATGGATAGACAGCAAATGTGCTTTTCTATGTTTTTTCTTATGCTTGTGAGGGAGAATAAAATGATGCAAATTTCGTACCATACATTTACCATACCACACTTTGTAGTAGATGTGCCATAGTTCTTACAAGTTTTTTTATTTCTTTTCAAACTTCTTATGGAAAATAATTGTTCGTGGTAAAGGAGGTGAATATTGCAAACTATGAAATTAAAGATTATTGCCAGAAGTATCTCACTAGTAATTGTAGGTTTGCTTATTGTTCCTTCATTGCCTTCTTCGGGTGCAAATGCGAGCTCTTCTATGCAAATGAACACAATGCAACAAATAAAAGGAATGCCTATGCAGCAAGATATGATGGATCGCCATTTTATTGAAATGATGATTCCTCATCATCAAATGGCTGTTACAATGGCAGACATTGAGTTAACAAGAGGGGCAAATGCAGATGTCAAAGCAATGGCAGCACAGATTAAGACAAGCCAAACAGCTGAGATTGAACAGTTAGAGAATTGGTATGTTCAGTGGTTTCGAGACGAACCTAAGATGCAAAGCATGGATATGAGCATGGTACAGGAGCTGCAAAGCAGTTCTGACGTTGATAGAACGTTTGTAGAATTGATGATACCCCATCACCAGCAAGCAATTGCAATGGCTCGGATGGAAGTTGTAGGGGGAGGACATTCTGAACTTCTTGGGTTTGCACAAAAAACAATTACAGAGCAAGGGCAAGAAGTTCAACAGATGGTTGAAATGCTCCATTCTATGCGATAAACAAAGATTTATTGTAAATGCCAATAGAGTGTCATCTTACCATCAGGGTGGAAGATAAATACGCCATTGCCACCATCACCAGTACAATTGCGACAGATATATGCTTCTCCTTCTTCAACAGCGTGGATAGCGATGTTTGTGTTGTTATACATATCGAATGCTGGATGAGGTTTACCTCCATATAAGGCGCCAGTATAACAGGTCTTTCCATACCCTTGAGAAATATGAAGATTATCAGTTGCTAGTGGCCAGGCGAAAGTTCCGTTCCCTGTTGTGGTTTTTCCGACTGGATCTCCTCCACATCCTGTTTCCCAATCAACACTCGTTGCACTAAGCACATTTGCCGGGTTTTCATAGTTTGCGTAATAGCTGTACTGGGAAAGGGATGTTATATCGTAGACCCCAAAGTGTAAATGCGCTCCTGAAGAATAACCGCTATTTCCCATAAGGCCAATAATATCTCCTTTATTCACATGATGAGGAGCTGTTGAGACAAGGGTTTGTGCGGCTTGCTGAATTTGCTGCAGTTCTTTCATCGCCTCAGCAAGTTGTTGCTGATAAACACTTTCTGAGTTTTGTGTAATTGTTAAAAGAGATTGTTTATCTTGTTTTTGTTGATTAAGCTCATCTGTATATGATTGTAGTTGCGTTTGGAGTCCCAAAACCTGCTTCTTCTTATCTTCATAAATTGATTTTTGATTTGCGTAGTCGTTTTTGGCTTGCACTGTGTCATAGACAAGCTTTCTATCATGTTCTTGAACAATATGCAAATAATTCGCCTTTTTGAAAAAATCAGTAATACCACTAGAACTCAGAAGCGTTAGAAAAGAGTTCTGACTTCCTACTTCGTAATTTGCGACCATTCGTTTAAGGAGTACATTTGTTAGCTCTGTCAGAGAATTGGTCAGTGTTGATACTTTTTTACTTGCAGTATCAATATCCAGCGTTAAATTGCTAATGTCTTGTTGCGTCTTATCAATACGCAACTGAGTCAATGTTATTTGACTATCCATAATTTTAATCTGTGAGGAGAGAGTTTTTTCTTGTCCTTGTAAGCCACTTACTTTGTTTTGAAGATCATCAATTTTTGCTTGGAGTGCTTGAGTTTGCAAGGACATGTCTGGAGTAGGTGTTGGTGTAACTGTTTGACCAAAGGCAGAAGATGTAGTAAAAATAAGAAGAGTAATAAATAAAACGGGGAGTATTAGGGCAATCTTTCTACTCATAACAATTAAGCCAGTGGAAGTGTACTACAAATTGTAGTAGAATATACTAACTATTGCAATACAAAAGTTATGAAAAAAATGAAACTAAAAACAATTAGTACATTAGAACAAGAAGTAATGGATATTATTTGGGAGCTTAAAGAGTGTTCTGTACGAGATGTACTTAACAAACTTAATCAAAATAAATCTATTGCTTACACCACCGTTGCAACGCTTTTTAATAGGCTTGAAGCAAAGGGTATGATAAAAAAACAAGAACAAGGGAAAGCATATATTTATAAACCTGTTCTTTCCAAAAAAACATATAGTAAAAATATTGCAACGTCTTTTCTCCATAATTTTGTTTCTTCCTTTGGAGATGCTGCAATTGCTTCATTTGCAGAAAGTATAGAAGAATTGCCTAAAGAAAAACGTGAATACTTTCTTAAACTACTTGAACATGAAGCAGATACTAAGTAATAACTTTCTAAAATTTTCTTTTATTGCCTCCTTTTTGGGAATATCTAGTATGATTGTCTTATACAAACTGCTCCCGTTATTTTTTTGGCATACGGTATACTATTGCCAGCAGGTCTTTCGTACATATTCTCTTCAGATTCCTCGACAAGTTACATTTTTATTTGTTAGTCTTACGGGTTTATTCCTTTTGAGTTTTTTTATTAAACTTTCCCACACTTTGTGGAAACAATACTTCTTTAGAAAAAGCTTAGTAAAAAATGTTACTGCATATGCAGCCCTAATGCCACTTTTGAAGAAGCTACGCTTACAAAAACAGGTATCCGTTGTTAATAGTACGCATCCGTTTGCTTTTTGTTTGGGACTGAGAAGTCCTCACATTTATCTCTCGACAAAGGTGATACAAACGATGAATCAACAAGAATTAGAGGCAATTCTCTGGCATGAAAAGTATCATTTAGAACATAAAGATTCGCTTACTCTATTTATTGCTTTTCTAGCACAGTTTCTTTTCCCATTCTTTCCTATCATTACTGATTTGTTGCAGCAATATAAAATTGAACGAGAAATACAGGCAGACAATATGGCAATTAAAAAATTAGAAACAAAAGAGCCGCTTATAAATGTTTTAAAAAAACTTTTACAAACTCCTGCTTCTTCTCTTCTTTTTGCTTCAGCAATCGGCGAGAGTATAACTCTTGAATCACGAATTCGTTCTCTCATTAATGAGAATCCACCACTTCCCAGAATAAAAAAAAGAAACATTATTATCAGTATTTTTTCTTTTGGATTACTTATTGCCAGTATTGCTGTCCCCGTACATGCGACTGAAGTACATACAAGTAGACAAGATTCGATGATGGTTTGCTTGGAAGGGAATAACTGCGCTAGTTGGTGTAAAGAACATAATACAGTTGTTCCATACTCTCCAGCAGAGAGCGCTTCTCACATGTATACGCCTCTAAAATAATAGTACTTGACAAGCATATTTTATTACTACTACAATATGTAGTATATGCAAGCAGCCAAATTATCTCCTCATAAAGAAGAACGTAAAGTAACTATGCCTAGTGTAGTAAAAACATTTAGTATTCCTATGCCAAAAAGCTATACCCCATTCCTTATGGTGCTTCTTCTTATTGCGACATTTCTTATTGGCATGCTTATTACAAAGGTTCAATATTTACAATCATCTGGTGGTGGTACTCCATCAACCTATGGAACTGGACAGCAAGCAGCAGCACCCAATCAGCCTCAAGCTCCAAATCCTACTCAACGACAGAATGTAGATATTGGACACTTGCCTCCTCAAGGGAATCCAAATGCAAAAGTAAAAATTATTGCATTTGAAGACTGGCGTTGTCCATTCTGCGATCAGTGGTTTAAAAATACCGAACCACAAATTATTAAAGACTATGTTGACACAGGAAAGGCAGTTCTATATTACCGCCAGTACCAATTCTTAGGTCCAGCTTCAATAGTTGCAGGAAATGCTTCTGAATGTGCAAATGAACAAAAGAAATTCTGGCAATTCCATGATTATCTCTACCAGAACCAACCCTCAGAATCAGATACTTCCATGTATACAACAGATAATTTGACAACAATTGCAGGGCAACTCGGAATGAATACTGATCAGTTCCGCTCTTGTCTTGACAGTAAAAAGTATGACAAGAATGTTCAAGACGATTTAGCAGCAGGACAAAAAGCAGGAGTAAGTGGAACACCAACAGTATTTATCAATGGGTTGCCAGTTGTTGGTGCACAACCATACTCTGCATTCCAAACACTTATTGACCAAGAGTTAACAAAAAAATAATATGAAAGTATGGGTATCACAAAGAAAATTCTTCTTTCTTCACTTATAATTGCTCTTCTATATCTTCTGTTTGTTGTATTTGTGATGAATAGCTCACTTCTTGGAACAACACTCTTTGGAAACTTTCCGCTCAATTTTAAGCTCAAGCTATTTTTAGCACTTCTTCAAGGTTTAACAACAACTATGACAACAACCAGCCTTGTCCTTTTAGTAATTAACGCATGCTTAACTGGGATAACACTTTCCTTAACATTTCGCAAAATCTTTTTATTAAGACAAATGGGCAATGTTCATGTTGTTACCGGAGGAAGTGCACTACTTGGAATAGTAAGTGGTGGATGTGTTTCGTGTGGATTACCGTTATTATCGCTTTTGGGACTCAGTGGAAGCCTTTTATACCTTCCTTTTAAGGGAGCAGAACTACCTATTCTTTCCATTATGTTACTTTCTCTTTCACTATTTCTTCTGCTTCGAAGTCAAAAAAAGGAGGCCTATTGTGATGTACCACGAAGCAAAAAAAAATAATCACCTTTTACCTTACGCTAAGGTAGCTGGGCTGTCATTTGTTATTCTTGTGATTGTTGCACTGCTTTTGAAAGTAAACTATCTAGAAGCGAAAAGTAAATTTGAAAAGGCTGGGCAAACTCCAACTGGAAAAATAGAACCTGTAACAAAAAGCGATTACATAGAGGGAAACCCACAAGCAAAAGTCACCTTGGTTGAGTATTCAGATTTTGAATGCCCACAATGCCAATATTTTCATCCGACACTCAGTAAACTACTTTCCTATTATGGAGATAAAATACGTTTAGTCTCCAGACGTTTTCCACTCCCACAAAATCAAAATGCAGAGAAAGAAGCAGAAGCTGCACTCTGCGCAGGGAAGCAGGGGGGAAATACCGCATTTTGGAAATTCAGTGAGAAAATTTTTGAGAAAGTATTACCAACAGAAGGAGGAACAGGATTAGCACTGAATGAACTTCCGATTTTTGCAAAAGAAGTAGGCATAAATCAAAGTGATTTTGAGAAATGTTTAAGCTCCGGAGCGATGGCATCCACAGTTAAATTTGAAGAAACCGACGGGAGTTCTGCTGGCGTTTTTCAATTACCTGGTACGTTTGTTATTGATTCTAAAGGGAATACCATTCTCCTTTCAGGAAATCAATCTTTTGACGTAATGAAAACAGTGATAGATCAGGCATTGGCATTGTGAATAGCAAAATAATCTCTTGTAATGCCTTTGTTTATATACTACACTAAGTAGTAGGAACACTCATATGAATTTGTGGGCTATTTTTTTAACAGGACTTATTACAGGTGGTCTTACTTGTATGGCAGTACAAGGGGGGTTGTTGGCTGCAACACTTGCACAACGTGAAGAACAAAAATTGGAGGATAAAGCAAAAGGAGGCAATGCGCTTCCAATCCTTGCTTTCCTTGCTGCAAAACTTATTGCCTATACTGCTCTTGGAGCCCTGCTTGGCATGCTTGGCTCTTTTTTCTCTTTATCCATAGAGTTCCGGGCAATTTTACAAATTGCTGTTGCAGTTTTTATGGTTGGGACTGCATTAAACATACTTAATGTTCACCCAATCTTTCGCTACTTTGTTATCCAGCCGCCAAAATTTTTGACCAGACTGGTTCGTAAACAATCAAAGAGTCAGGCAGTCTTTGCTCCCGCCCTTTTGGGTGCATTTACTATCTTTATTCCTTGTGGGACAACCCAAGCCATGATGGCACTCGCTGTTGCATCAGGCAAACCTCTGTATGGGGCAGCAATTTTATTTGCTTTTGTGCTTGGGACTTCTCCTGTGTTTTTTATTTTAGGTTACTTTGCAACAAAACTGGGAGATATGTTTCAGGAAGGTTTTATGAAATTGGCAGCAATTGCCATTATTCTTTTAGCAATCTTTAATGCAAATAATGCTTCAGCATTGTTGGGAAGCAATATAACGCTTGAAAATGCTGGAAGTACTGTAGGAAGTTTAGCAAGGGGTTTTTGGTGTACAGTGAGCTGGTGCGGGAATAACGGCATTGGTGACGGTACTGCTCAAGCTGCAGGAACAGTAGTAAACAATCCAACGATAGAAATAACTGCATCCGGCTACAATCCAAATAACCTTGCAATTAAAGCTGGGTCTACGGTAACACTTCACTTAAAAAATACTGGTGGAGTTGGCTGCACACAATCATTTACTATTCCAAGTCTTGGGGTGCAAAAAGTTGTCCCTACTGGTCAATCAGACACGCTTACCTTTACCGCACCATCTCAACCGGGAGTATTACCATTTATGTGTAGTATGGGAATGTATCGAGGGCAATTCCAATTAATATTGGGGGGGTGAAATGTATGGCAAAAAAAATTAAACTAAAAATTACAGGCATGCATTGTACGAGTTGTGCCATGAATATAGATGGAGATTTGGAAGATTATGTAAAAGGCGTTACAACTTCAAGCACTAACTACGCAAAAGCAGAAACTGAAGTTGTGTTTGATGAAAAAGCAACTAATCCAGAGAAGATTATGCAACAAATTAAAAAAACAGGATATACAGCAGAGATACAAGAATAAAGACCTCTTCAGGTAAAATATCTACTTTTGTGCAGCTTCTTCCTTTTTACCCATTGACTCCATACATTAACAACAGTAGTATAGGGATAGGGGTATATGGACACACAACATCAAGACCACAAAGAAACACTCAACCACATTAACCGTATTCAAGGACAAATTGAAACCTTGAAAAAATATGTTGAAGGAAATCACTCCTGTGAAGACATTTCTTCTCTTGCCACCTCAATTGCTAAATCCTTTGATACCCTTAGAGCTCGAACACTACGGGGATTTATTAAGTATGAATTACTTGATGGGAAAGAAGTCTCGGATAAAAAACTTGGGCAACTTGAACAACTGTTGAATTTACACAAAAAATGAAGAATAAATTTTTATTACCACTCATTATCGCTTCCCTTCTTGCTATAGGTGGCATAGGAGCTTTTATGTTTTACCATTATTCTTCTCTTGCACAAAGGCAAGCAATAATCCATAACAAAGGGGAAAGCGTAATGCCATTTGATCTTTCCCAGACAACCCATATTTTCAAGAAAACAGATACTGGCGGTATTCAGCAAGTGATTGCAAAAGATCCAAAAAATACCCAGCAAATTTCTCTTATTAGAATGCATCTACAAATGGAAGCAGGTCTTTTTCAAAAAGGAGACTTCAGAGACCCTATGACATTACATGGGAATTCCATGCCTGGCGTGCAAGAACTATCTCAGGGAGCAAAAAATATAGCAATTTCGTATGTTGACCTACCAAATGGGGGACAAATTACCTACAATACGAACGATACAAACCTGATAAACAGTATTCATACATGGTTTGACGCACAGCTATCAGATCATGGCAGTGATGCAATGGGAATGTAATTTCGATGTTTAATTTTTTTCAACCAAACATACCACAAGTAGACGCAACTGAGGTTAAAAAAACAATTGATACAAAGGAAAACGTTATACTTTTGGACGTAAGGACACCTGATGAATATGCAGAAGGACACCTTCCAGGAAGTGTGCTCATGCCTCTGCAGACCTTGCAGCAAAATGTGACACAATTCACAGATAAATCTAAGAAAATGTATGTATATTGCAGGAGCGGATCACGCAGTGCTCATGCAGTGGTACTTTTACAACAACTTGGTTTTACTAATGTGGAAAATATGAAGGGAGGCATGCTTGCTTGGAGCGCAAAAGTATATCCAGTGAGTAAATAACTATGAATAGATATGGAATACAAAAAGAGGTTACAGGTGATTTTGAAACGGTTCTTGCAAAAGTAAAAGCAGAGCTTACAAAAGAAGGATTTGGAGTACTAACGGATATTAATGTAACAGAAACGCTCAAGAGAAAGTTAAACGTGGATTATACGAAGTATATTATCTTAGGAGCCTGCCACCCACAATCAGCATATCAAGTTTTACAAAAAGAGCCATCAATTGGGCTACTTCTTCCCTGCAATGTCATTGTTTACCAAGCAGGAAATACAGTTACTGTTGAAGCAATTCGTCCTACTGTGGCAATGGAAATGGTCGAGAATCCTGAAATTGCGCCAATAGCACAAGAGATTGAAGGAAAGTTGCAAAGAATCATTGAAAACATTTCTTAAGAGGAGTAGGATAAAATTATGTATAGAAAGATAATTATATTAGTCGTAGCTTTCCTTCTTGTGGGAAGTTTTGCCTCTCATGCCAATGCGCAAATGATGATGTTTGGTACTCCCTCCGTTACGCCAAATCCTACAGAAGTACAGCAACAGCAGCAAGATGAAGCACAAGGCAAACGGTTATTTGATCAATTACAGAATAACCAGACAACGTGTGCAAAATTAACAGATAGTGACTTTGAAAAAATTGGAGAATATTCCATGAGCCAAATGTTTGGAGGAAATACTGCCGCACATATTGCCATGAACCAACGTGTGCAGCAAATGCGCGGGGATACTGGTGAAGAGCAAATGCATATTCAAATTGGCAGAAGTGTTACGAATTGCACTACAACAAATAATCAGCAAGGAGGTGTAACTGGTATGATGGGAGATTGGGGAGGTTGGACAGGTTCCATGATGGGAGGCAATTGGTTTGGAGCATTTGGTGTCTTTGCATTCCTTTTTTGGCTTGTTGGCTTTATTGACCTTATTCTTTTAGGTATTTTCCTCTTGAGAAGAATAGGGAGAAAGTAAGTGTTCCTTCTTTTTTAATTGTTATCTGGCGGACATTCTTTTAATTCTGTTTCAATGGTTGCGTGTTCTATATTACACTTGCTCTGAAGCTCCTGCTTTATCTCTTTGACTAACTGTGTGCTTTTTTCTAAATCACAGTCCTCAATAACCACATGGCAACTCAATGCTGCATATTGGGAAGAAATTGCCCAAATATGTAAATCATCAACATGTTTTACCAAAGAATTACCAAGAATGACTCCCTTTACTTTTTTTGTATTTATTCCAGATGGCACGCCTTCCAATAGCACGTGCATTGCATCCCGAACAACCTCCCAACTACTGCGAAGTAGAAGTATCCCAATGAGAATACTGATGAGTGAGTCAAAAATAGTCTGTTTTGTGAGGATAATAAGAACTCCTGCTATAAGTGCTCCAACTGATGCAAGCGCATCAAAAAACATATTTATGTATGCGCTTTTAATGTGCATACTGTCTTGATCTTTGCGAAAAAGTAATGCAATAGAAGTATTCACCACTATCCCAACAAAAGCAACTCCGGCAACTAAGCTACCAGCAACATGCTCTGGCTGCATAATTCTTCCCCATGCTTCATAGAAAATATATAGTGCTAAGAGAACAAGGATAAGACCATTTACAAAGGCGGCAAGGATGGTAGCCCTGCCATACCCATAGCTATGGTCTACATTTGCCTCTCGTTTGGCAATTTTTTGAGCAAAAAAGACAATAAGAAGGCTAAGAGAATCAGTTAAATTATGCCCTGCATCAGATAGCAAAGCCAAACTTCCTGAGAATATACCCACAGCAAACTCAAAAATAGTAAATCCTGTGTTAAGAAGAAGACCCACCTTCAACTTATTATCAATTCCTGTGTTAAAACTATGATTTTGGCTCATATTATGTATTGTAACGCTTTTTACATAATTAGGTAATACTCATTGAGAAACCCCTTCGGTTTCTCTGTGCAAGGGTAAAATGCACTCGTTCCTCGCCCTTGCACATTCACTTCCCCGCTTTGTTTTTCAAACAGGTATTCGGGCATAGGGCATGCCCGAAAAAACAAAAGGAAGGAGGTGAAGAAAATGATTTTACTTACAGAAGAATTAAAGAAAACACTACCAGCACTGTATTCTCAAGAGAATGAAACTGATCCAATGGTGTATATTAAATACTTTGATCCAACAGGATCTTGGACATGGTATGCAACTGAAGGAGAGGAGACAAGTGACGATGACTTTCTTTTCTTCGGCTTTGTTGTTGGAGATTTCCCAGAGCTTGGATACTTTACTTTAAGAGAACTAGAAACAGCAAAGAAAAATTGTGCAGGAATCCAGGCGCTACCACTGGAAAGGGATTTATATTTTTCTCCGTGCAGATTATCAGAGGTTAAGAAAATGCATGGAATAGAGTAATCCGGGGGACGAAAGTCCCCTTACTCTACTTTTTCCCAAATATCCTGCCCATTTCCTTTTATTTTATTTTTTGTTGTTAAGAAAATAGTAATGTCTTCATAAAAAGATTTTTCAAGCAGTGCTTTTGTAAAATAATAGATATGTTTCTTCATGCGCTCATTAGGTAAGACAAATAAAATAATTGGAAATTCACTATTTTCCGTTCTTTCCTGCCATGTATTATTTTCATAATACTCCAAATATGCTTTCACTCTTTTTCTTAAAGCCCAAGCAGGAGTATAGTCATCAAAGAGATCAAGAAAATATCTGTTGGTTTCTGCTTTTTCCTCAACTGCAATATATGCTTCTGGTAATTCTTCAGGGAAATAGTCATATCCCGAAAGTTCATGCTTAGTAAAAAAATCTATTTCAGTATCTTTTTCTTTCTGCGTAAGAAAAAACAAATAGGTATCTGCAAGAGATAAGCAATGATTGATAAAGTTGGGAGTCAAATTTTTCTCTTTATACAATCTATTTAAGAAAGACACATCATAATCTTCATTATCTTTCAGCAAATACTTTGCTCTTTGGGAAAGACAATAAATATATGGCTTTGTTATATCGTCTTCAATTTTTAGTCTGGTTATAAATTTTTTATCAAGTAAGTCTGTTAACCACAATTTAATTCTATTGGGATGTGCATGATGAAAGATATTTTGAAATTGAGAAACAGTAAGAAAGCGAAAAGTATAAAGATAGGAAAGAAGTTGTTTTTGTTTTTGAGTAATAGGTAATACGTTCACAGTATTGACGAGTAGATACTATGAGCAGAGGAATATATATACTACTCAGTTGGGATTATATATCATATCCTCTTATATGTATATAAGATATAAAGAAGATGTGGAATTTAGTAAAATAGATTCAAAATTAATAAAATTAAGTGTCTACACATAGACACTATTTAACTAACTTTTTGAAGAGCAGAAGTAATATCTAGGAGAATTTTGCCACTTGACAGAAATATACAACTTATATACAATCTTTGTATATGAATACACAAACACTTAATATTGCTCTCCCAGAGGATTTAGTTAAAAAAGTTGATGAGTTAGCTAAAAAAGAATTTCGTAACCGAAGCGATTTAATTCGAGAAGCGTTAAGAAGTTACATTAAAAATAATGAGAAATGGGAAGAATTATTTACGTATGGTAAGTCGGTTGCGAAACGTCTTAGCATAACTACAGAGAAAGAAGTTAACGACATAGTTGCTTCTTCTCGACATGGAAAAAAATCCGTATAAAATCGTTGTAGATACTAATGTTTTTATTTCCTCGTTACTTTTTGGTGGAAAACCAAGAACAATTATTAAGTTAATCCAAGAAAATAAACTTACTGCTTTTACAACCCCAATGCTCATTGGTGAATTATTGGATATATTGACGAAAAAATTTAAGTTCACTTCCGATAAAATTACCTTAGTCGAAGAGGTCATTAAAGAAAATTTTGTTATTGTCCACCCATCCCAAACGCTACATGCTGTACGTGATGAAGATGACAATAGGGTTTTAGAAGCAGCAATAGAGGCAGAATGTAATTATGTTGTGACTGGAGATAAGGACTTACTCGATCTTCATACTTTTAAAAATGTCGTTATTGTAAAACCCGAGGAGTTTCTTTTAATAATGCAAAATTAAGAACAATTCTTACTTTATTTTCTTTTAGGAAATTTCCCTTTTGGGACAGAAGGTATAGGAGTATTTTCTTCTTCGTTTGTTTTTTCATCATCAACTACTTGAGCTTTTGTTTCATATTTGTGTGCATAGTTAGTACGAGAGGCTTCAATAAATTTTTGAATCTTATCTTTGTCTTTTTCTCCATTTATAAGCATTGTTTCTCCTGAAAATGGTTCTTCAGGATTAAGTGCAGAAATTTTCATATAGAAATGAAACGCAGGAAGGTTATAAATTTCTCCTTGAACAACGTACGGCTCAAATTGAGGAAGCATTAGTTTTTCATCTTGTGGGTTTGCGGTTTTAAAACATGCAACAGTTCCCACATTAGCCAGAATTATATTTACTAAATCTCTATCGTCTTGTTGAGAGGTTGATTGTTCTGCAATGGTCAGATTTAATTTATATTTTCTGGACTCTGAAAGCATTTCTACAAAGCTTCTTGTAGCAAAGTGTTGAAATTCATCTACATATAGATAAAAATCTTTTCTTTCAGAAGCTTCTATTCTCGCGCGTTTTAATGCAGCCAATTGGAGCTTGTTTAAGATCATAATTCCCAATACTTGAGAGGTGTCTTCTCCTAGCTTTCCTTTCGCCAGATTGCATAGAAGAATTTTCCCATTTAAGATTTCGTCAAAATTAATCGTTGATTTTGTTTGCTCAAGAATTCTTTTAGCGCTTGGCGAGAAAAGGAATCGTCCAATTCTTGCAGTGACAGGTGAGACCATTTTTACTTTCTGATAATCTCCAGCTTTTCCGAATTCATATTTCCAGAAATTCTTTAAGTTTTCATCCCGTAACTTTGCGACAACCTTTTTCTGAAACACCGGATTATTCAAAAGATCAAATATGGTAAAAAGGGTAGGATTTTCTACAGTAAAGGCAGTATGTATTGTGTTACGAAGGATATATTCAATTCTATGCGGATTTCCTTTCATATCACTGGCAAAGACTTTTCTAAAAAGAGAAATAACACTTTCTGCAATAAATTCTTTTTCCCGAAGACTATCTTCTTCTGAAAGACCAGGCGTTAATTCCATAAGATTAATACCCACTGGATATTGCAAATCATCAGGATTCACATAGACAAGATCATCTTTTCTATCTTCTGGAATTAAATTTAAAATTGTTTCTGCTAATTCTCCATGAGGATCAATAACTCCAATACCTTTTCCATGCTGTAAATCTTGATTTACCATTGAAAGAATCAGAGTTGATTTTCCAGTTCCAGTTGCTCCAATGATATACATATGTCGTCTTCGTTCTTCTTGAGTCAATCCAATCATTGTGTCTTGCTCTCCATAGGTGTTTTTGGCAAAAATAATATCCAAGTTTTTTGTATCCTTTTTTAGTGAAAGAGGAGCAGGCAATTCTTTACTATATACTTTCACAATATTTTCTGTCTGAGTTACCTGCATAAAGGGAAAATGATATAAGTCTGCGAGTTCAGAAGAAGAAAGAAGAGAATCAGTTCTATTTGATAGAAAAGATAACTGTCGTCTCTGAAAAGGAAACTCTCTCAGAGTCTTTAGAAACGAAATATTGATAAGTTTCCGTAGCGACTGATAACCTGGTACGGTAAATGGAGAAAAAGACGCTGTTATTCCTCGTACTCTTTCAGCTTGTTCGCTTTTATTCTTAACCAAAATTAGTACACGAATAGTTGTTTCAAATAGCGGTTGTGCTATTTTTGCTTGTATTGCAGTTACAGCTTCTTGTTCGAATGTACTTAACGTTCTTGCAGGTTTTATATGACTTGCGGTCATTTGGTTAAAATATGTCATCTGCCGTTGTGCTAAACGATCCTCTCTGGTTAAAGAAAAGTCATTAATAATCCACCCAACAAATTGGAAAACTTTACCAAAAAGACTAAAAATCATAATAATTGGTTGTGTATACCAAGGAAAACGCGGGCTATCCAGAAAACGAAGGACATGTTCATTGTGTAATATTTTTTGAGAAATCATGGCTACTTCCTTTGGCTTGACGGGAGAAACAACAATTTGTAGCGCAATCAGTTCACCTGGTTTTAGTTTTGTCATCATACCTGTTATATATGCCACTGGATCATGCTCGTTAAGTAAATCTTGTTTTGCCAGAGGATATGCGTAATGTCTTGCTAACCGAAATTCAATGACTTTAGACTTTTCCTTTATTTGAGAGGGCAAATATTCGTCAATTTGTTTTACTTTTACCTGAGGAAGGTAGGATAACAATATTTGCTCTATCGTCTGTACCTGATCTAACGTTGTTCTGACTATATATCGGATACCTTCTTCTCTTGTGGAAACAATTTCAAAGGAGAATATAACCTTTTTCCCAACTAATCGTTCAAAGACAGTTCTCTGACTACCAATTGTATGAAGAACTGAGAATAACTGCTGTGTTGTGTATGCTGTCTTTTGTGTAAAGGCAGGTGGAGTTATCTCCAAAAACACTGACTTCTCAAGAAGATAAAGAATAGAGGAAACAACAACTCGTAAAATGACAATAATGATGGTGATAGCAGCTAAAGCAATAAAAATAGCCAGCACATGAGAAAACAGAGGAGAAAGAGAAAATAGTACTGTTGTAAAAGAAAAGTTGTGGAAGAGATTTCCTATCAAATAATCTGCCCTATACTTCTGAACATCCATATTATTAGGGCAGGAACGCAATGAGTATATCACACTATCTCAGAAATGATAATTAGCTCTTGACACTATCTATATTTCGATATAAACTATCTATATATAGATAGTAATTAGCCTTGATTTTATGAATTTTTACTAATATGGATATGACAGAATTACCTCTATTTTCACTACCTTTAACTACTACAAATACTGATTCTGATAAAACTACGGAAGAAAAGTTAATCCAACCTTTAACAGAAGTATTAAATGCTCCATCTAATAGCTTTAAGCCACCAGAAAACATTAAGAAATCTCTTGATGATTTATTTCCTGAACAGGCTTATGAAGAAAAACAACTAAAGAAAGCAAAGGAAATTTTAGGAAACATTGCTAACGAATTTACTTCTGAACAATTACGAGATGCCGTTACAGAAATTCAATTTTTAGCCACTAGCTGGCTTGATGATTTTGAACGAGGCATATTTGATGGCTTAACGCTTCAAGAATTACTTCATGAGAAGGGAGGAGCATGAAACTACAAAAACCAACTATATATGATGATGGTCAAAAAGCAGTTTTATACCTTCGTGTCTCTACAGAAGAGCAGGTTGATAATTTTTCACTCGACACTCAGGAAGAAATTTGTAGGAGGGAAGCTGAAAAGAAAGGATTTGAGGTAATTGAAGTTTTCCGAGAAGAGGGACGATCCGCTAAAACTATTACCGGAAGGCCAGTACTTATTAATCTTTTGGAGTATTCCCGAAAGAACAAAAATAAATTTCAAGCAGTATTTGTATACAGGCTTGATAGAATTTCAAGGATAACCGCTGACTATTTAGCTATACGAAAAAAGTTGGTTGAAAATGGCGTTAATATAATATCCGCTACAGAACCTACAGGGGATTCGCCTACAGAAAAGCTTGTTGAAACAATACTTGCTGGATTTGCTCAGCTTGATAATGATATTCGCAGCGAGAGAGCCAGAAACGGTCTAAAAGCCAGGTTTATGGCAGGAATGATCGTTACAGGACAAGCACCTCTTGGGTACAAAGTAGAAGCAGGGTATGCAGTTAAAGATCCCAAAACATGGAACAAAATGAAAGAAGCATGGGACTTAATGGCAACGGGAACAAAAAGCCTTCGTGAAATGGCAGATATTATGAATGAGTGGGGATTAAGGGCAAGGCAAGGCACAAAAGAATATACTCTATGCCTTCAGAGAGTGAACAAACTCTTTAGAAATAAATTCTATATGGGAATACTTTCTTCGAAAACCTATAAGCAGGAAGTTAGGGGACAACTTGTTCCCATGATTACGGAGCAACAATATTATAAAGTCCAAGCGATCTTAGATGGAAGAAATGTTAATCAAGTCGCCTTAGCTCACAGAAATCATGATAATCCAATCTTGCCTCTGCGAAGAGTTATAAAATGCGCAAAATGTGGCAAAGGACTAACTGGGGGAATGACTAAAGGCCATGGTGGCAAATATGCTTACTATCGCTGTGGTGCTCCATGCAATAGTAAATCCATCAAGGTAATTGATCTCGAAGATGCACTAAAACGTGTACTAAAAGAAACCACGCCTAAGGAAGAATGTCTCAAACTGTTTATGAACGCTCTATATGAAGCCTATTATGCTAGACAATCGAGGTTATTAAACATTAAAAATAGCGCAGACGATGAAATTGCTAGACTTCAAGCCATAAGAAAACAGCTTGTACAGAAAAACCTTGCTGGAATCTATTCTGATGAAATATTTAAGGAGCAGAATACCATGATTGAAAGTGAAATGACAAAGGCACAGATAGCAAAAGATGACACAACTTTCGATAAATACAATATAGATGAAGTAACTTCTTTTATGAAAACTATTCTTGCCGACTTGTGGGAAGCATACAAAAGATCTAATCTAACCCAGGCTAAAGTGCTCTTAGGTTCAATGTTCCCTGAAGGATTGGCTTGGGACTATAATGGCACATTGAACCATTCAATTAGCCCGATATATCAAGCTATTCAGTACTATTCGGGACAAACAGTCCCCTCTAGTGCCGGGAAGAGGACTCGAACCTCCACACCATTGCTGGCACATGCACCTCAAGCATGCCTGTCTACCATTTCAGCATCCCGGCTCAAGGATATTATAGCGAAACTGCACTCAATTTTAAACCTTTTACGCGACAGACATACATTACCACTTGAATAGTAGAGTATTTGTAATAGCTTAATGGAGGCATATTTAGCGTAGACTAATTGATATACCGACTTACCTGCATATTTAATTTTACCTTCAACTTGAAATAGTGCACTTATTTTTCCTTTAATCCATTCTAAATGAATCTTACTAGCAGATACAAAACCTATATAAAGCATATAACTATTTTTCCATCTTTTATCCCAATATGTGGTCTTATAACCATCGCCATCTAAATGTCCTCTGAGAAAATCAGCAAAATAAACATCTGGTATTAAATCTCTAAAACTCAATCCACACATTGCGTTGGTTATAAAAGATATTTTTAAGTATGTGGTGATATTAGAGTGATATATTATAAGCACGAAGAAACACTTTATCTTATTGATATTGGTACACATAACCAAGTTTACTAATTTCCGTTACATAAACCTCCAATTACAATTTAGGTCATGAGAGGACTCGAACCTTATTCAGCCACGGAAAATAAAATACGTTTGATGATTTTAGGCTGGGTGCGGATGAGAGTATTTATTTTGAACCGCTCCAGCAATTTATTGACCATTCTATCAAGTTCATGCGATCATATAAATCTTTTGACGAAGTGAGTCAATACTAAATAGATATTTTTTGTTACTATATTAGTATGCATAAAACACACAAAATATGGAAAGGGATAGATATAATCTGTTTGCTATCACTTCCACTGTTGGCTATGCTCATATCATTTGCTCTCCATGCAAATACCTTTCTGTCACTGATCCTTTTTTATCTACCATTACTTTTGTACTTCTCTTACCGAACAAGAAAAGCAATACTAAAGACAACTATCTTTGCATCGTTACTCTCATTTGCTTTTGCATTTATTTTTGACTATCCAGCATATATAGATAATGCTTGGTACGTACCAACAATCTTTCCATTGAGGATATATGGCAAAGTAGCTATTGAAGATATTATGTGGATCTTTTTATTCTCTTATACCATTGTCATATTTTACGAACATTTTGTAGATAAGGCGAAGCATACGATTTTAGAAGGAAAAATAAAATACGGGATGTTACTCGTGATAGTTCTTTTTATACTATTTCTTCTGTTATATTTGCTTATACCAACATTATTAGTTATACATTTCTATTACTTTTGGCTAGGTATGATTTTTATCTTTTTACCAGTATTGGCAATGTTGTCGTATTATCGACAACTTATCTCAGGCTTCTTCATTACGTCATCTTATTTTTTTGCACACTCATTACTATACGAAATTACAGCCCTAAAATTGAATCAATGGTCATTCCCAGGTACAGATTATATTGGATGGGTTCAATTATTTGGCGTTAGACTTCCGTTTGAAGAATTCTTCTTTTTCATAGTAATAGCTGCAATGAGTATATTGACTTACTTTGAGTTTTTTGACGTCAAAAAAATAAAATGAGCAAGATAAATAGTATTAGATTTTTACATTGAACCTTATCGAGGCTAAATATGAAATTTTGCAACAGTTTACTCTCTAGTGCACTACCGTTTCGTTCTTTCAAACCAAATTATAGATGAATTCATTGATGCTATCAAGCAGTGGGGAGTAATTTTCAAGCAGTATCCTTTTGCAATAAATTTAGCTATGGATTAAAAAAAATATAAATGCTATTCTTGTCTGATGGAAGACAAAGTCTTAGCACATTACCTCGAATTTGGATTATTTACTTACCCAGGTTTGTATGAAGACTATCTGAAAACCCTGCCCGACAACGTACAAGAACTAGGATTATTGCTTCGTAAAAACTTCATTCACCGTACCACTCTTGATGCTGGCAATATAGGAACAAATGCAGATTTGAAATATGGCGATATGACCAAAGTTCCTTGGTACAGACAGGCAGAGGACGATAATCTGGCTACAACTGCTGCAATGTTAGCTGAATTTTTCCATAGGGATCAAAAGGGACTAACAATGGAAAGAAAAGTCGAGGATAAACTTGTCCTGACATGCAGATATGTTTCCATTCTCATGGCATCAATACTCAAGGCTAAGAAAATTCCAGCAAGAGTTCGAGCAGGTTTTGCAGGATACTTTGAAGGGCAAAAAGTTGCATGGGATCATTGGATCACACAGTACTGGAATAAAACAGAACAAAGATGGATAACAATGGACGTTGATGGCAGTTTACATCGTACTGGATTTAATATGTATGATATTCCAGAAGGTTTATTTGATTGGTCTGCTGATGCTTGGCTTGCAGTAAGAGAAGGAGGAAATGGTGACTATTTCAATAATGCTGGTGGTTTCAAAGGACTAATAACAATTGCTTGGCAATTATTTTACGACTTTCATTGCTTGATGAATAGTGAAATTCTCTATTTGCATCATCCAGAATTAGCAATGCTCCAAAATTTCCCAAAAAACTCAGAAGATAAGCTAAAAGAAATTGATGAATTAGCAAGATTTATGAAAAATCCAGATGAGAATTTTGAGAAATTACAGAGTATTTGGGATACAAAAAAAGAGTTTCGTTTACTAAAAGGGGCGTTGTTATAATTTTTTAGATGCTGGTTTTATCTCTTTGATCCATAATGTACTTGTGTCTTCTGGATTACCGTAGTTGTAATTAACTGTTATTTCTTCATCCTTTTTGATATCTTTGATCGCAATAAAATCGATTGTTTGTTCCTCGATATACTTTTTGTAGGTAGCATTTGCTTGATATGAATGGTTGTACAGAGAACCATATCCAAAGCAGATTACACAAGTTGTTTTACCCCACATGAAATAATAGTCTCGTAATGCAGTAGTTTTGAGTGTTTTATAATCTTTTCGTGGCATTATAAAAACAGGGCATTGTTCGATTACTTCACCTTTCTTTATATTAACTGCTGCAAAAACACCTCGTCCTGCTTTTGGAATATGAGATTGAGCAATATAAACCTTTGAGTCTTTTGACATAGATTATTTCAAAACTTTATAGTGTACCTGAAAAGAATTATTACCAATCTTTTTTATTTCTTCCAAAGAAAGTTGTAACTCCAAATTACTTGGAAGAAAAAGTGGTTTACCATTCCCAAAAACGAAAGGCTCGACGTCAAGGTAAATTTCATCAAAGAGCTTCTTTTGAGCAAATAAATCAATAATGGTGCTACCGCCATTCACCATTGTTTCTGTATATTCTTTTTCTTCTGCAATTTTTAGTGCTTCTTCGGGAGTTTTGACAAATACTACATTTGGAATAGTTTCATTCTCTTTTTGCTGGGTAATAACAATAACAAAGGGGTTACCAATTCTGTCAAATTCCCCATCTTTCATAATCTCATAGGTTTTACGCCCAATGATGATATTCCCAACTCTTTTTACCATCTCAGCATACGCATTCCATTCTTCATCAGACCAGGGAGTAGAGTCGTCTGGTCTGGCAATATACCCATTGACGGTAGTAGCCATGTAAAGAATTGTTTTCATAATTTTACCTCACTTTTTGTGTCAATCCATTTTCCATTCCATTTTTTTGCTTCATTGGAAACATACATTTTCTCAGGGATTAGTTTATACATTCTGATGGGAGCTTCATCGAGAAAGTCTTCTTTCGTAGTGAGTTGCGTTCTTGCTTCTTCTGTTGAGGCAGCTTTTGCAGAGTAGGTTTTCAAAGCGTGTTCCAACTCATTTTCAATAACCTCAGAAGCATTCCCTCGAATATACAGCCCGACTCCATCATCTTGTCCACCTATACTAAAAATAGACACCGAAACCTTTGGGTTCTCCTTGATGAATAGTGAATGTTGAGTGTCTTTTCTTGAGTACCAATAAAAATTGTAGTTTTCGTCAACTGCATAAAATACAGGCGTACTCCAAGGCTGATTATCAAGAGAGGACGTGGCGAGGGTCATAAAAAGATTATTTGAAAGAATTCTTTTTGTTTTTTCAGTAAGTTGATCCATGAAGTAATTATAGCAAACTAGTGTCCAAGTCCGTAAACTAATTTACTGTTAGCTTCATTTAGTATGTTATGCTTCTGATATGGATCAAAACAACAAAACCTTCTCAGAACAGGGTAAAAAACATAATTTTCTTTTTGACACCAGTACAATTCTTTATTTTGAAAAATTGTATCAATTATGCGGAGTAAGCATATTTACCGCTTTGGATGAATTATCAGATGTTACCTTTTTTGTTTGCAACTTAGTTCTCGAAGAATTTATAGGAAATGGGCAAAATTTCAATCCAGCTCAAATGATGACGTTTTTTAATCATATACTCAATGCAGAATCTGCAATGCATCCTGATTGGAAAGAAAACAGATTTATTGTTACAGAAAATGGAGAAACTAAGTATATTGTTCTCAATAAAATATCGGCTACCGATTACGCCCAAATACTCTTATGCCAAAATCATCCAGAGCTTATCGGTGTAACTAATGACAGAAGAATGCTTAGATCGGGCATGCAAGTACTTCAGGGGCGAATGATAGGGATATCTGCTTTACTTGATAGGCTTACGTCACTTTACCCAGACAACAAAAGATTGGAAACACTAAAATTAACAGCAGACAAAGTATTCACTAAAAAGCACGCGTTCGGAGAAGTAGTTGGCAGCAAGAAATAAACTTAAGAGTATTTACGAAATCTGCGAATTGATCGTTTACTTTTCTCTCCTTTTTTCTTGTTGCAAATGATATTGATGTGCTTGGTCGCTATCTTCCTCTGGATCTAAATGTGCAAATTGAAATGATCTTCCTCTGCGTTTTCGACCAAATAAACGAGCAAATTCCCCTTGGAAACGGTGAAAAGTGACAAATTCATTTGGAGTATTACCTGCCTTACTGTAACCTGGTTGCCAAGGCTTACGACCATACTCATCAAATGAATCAACACTTCCATCTTTGTATCCAATCATTATTTCTCCACCATATTGCATAGAGCGAGGATCAGGAATAAGTAAATAACCGTTTCCATAAACATTCCACTGCGACTTTGATATATCTTTTTCAGGATATAGCCATTCTTCCTTTGCTGCTCCAATATATCGTAATGCTCTACTTTTGATTATGAAGTTTATTTCTTTGACCTCTTGCTCAGTAAGATAACGCATTACTTGTATATCCATAAATTTGAACATAGCTCCTCGAAAAGGATTTGGATTTGGTCTTAGCTTTTTAGCAGACTGATACGGATTTCTCACCCATGAAAGATTAGTAAGTATAAGTACCTTATCAAGAGACAAGGGAAAAATAGTATGGGTTCCATGAAGCCAAATATCTGGATCATTATACCCTCGGCACCATTGTGGAGAACGAGGACCACACTCGCGATTGTATACAGTAATAGGATGATCAGAAATGATGAATTTTGTATTAGACTGTGATGCATCTGCAATTTGCCAAACACACTCTGTCCAAATTGCACAGTAAAGATTTCTGAGTCTCAACATATGTCTTAGGATTTCATTCTTGTCGGCTGTTTGTGCTTTCCAACTGAGAAATCCTAACCCTTTTGGTGTACGTAATTTTTGGGTACTCATGTAATTTATCATGCTTTGAAATGCTTCATAGTTTGCGGATGGATGAGTAAAATTTGAAAAGTGTTCCACAGCCCCACGTCCTTTGCTATCAATATCACCAAAAAATAATTGCTCAATTTTAGTAGATTCTTCTGAACCAAATGTAGTTGTATACAAATCTTCTTCTGCAAAACATTGTTTGAAACCCCATTTGTGAATACCAGATTTTTGATGAACAGTACCTCTTGGATCTGTAAAACTCTCAGGTTTTAAATCCAAATAATAAAGCTCCTGATTTGTTTGACCGACAGGCAGAAATCTTTTTTGATACCACTGTGGAACATAATGATTATTTTTATACAGGCCTGACATAATTACCATCCAAATATCCATTGCCACCAATTTTTTGCAGGAGTTGGAGTAGGCGTTGGTTTTGGCTTGTTCGGTTTGTTATGTTTCTTCACAACTATTTTATGTACTGGTTTTGGTGTAGGAGTTGGCGTTAGTGTGGGAGTCGGAATAGGTGTGTTGGTTGGAATTGACGTAGGAGTATCAGTCGGTGCTACATAAACAGGTGCAGTGTATGTATTTGTTGTGGTATCCGTTGATGTACTATTGGCTGGTGCTGTATTTTGTTGTGGAGCATTGCACGTATAGTACGGTGCGCAGGTATCAGAAAGAGGTGTCCCATCATTACATCCGCATCCATCAGCTCGTACTCCACCATGCCAGGAACAACAACCACTATGAGCAGATGCAGACGTTGTCAGAAACAATGCTGAAAGGAGAATAAAAATCGAAACAAATACTTTTTTCATCAGAAGCATTATCCATCAGCTGTGCCTGAAAAGCAATTAGTTTACACACTTGGACAGTATGCAAAAAGATTGTGCCTGAATATAATAGTTGTATGAATAATTTCCTCACGCTAAATCCAGTTGGCAGACCAACTGTTCTCACCCCTGACACCGTTGCAAAATTAGTCAGTGTTTTGCAACGAGGAGTGAGTATCACAAAAGCCTGCATTTACGCACGGATTGATCGAGCTACATTCTATCGAAAATATAATGAAGATGCTGATTTTTGCAGCAAAATAGACCAGGCTCGTAATTTTGCAACAATAGCAGCTGCTGAAGTAGTAACAGATGATATTGTTAAAAACAAAAATGTACAAACAGCCAAATGGTATTTAGAACGAAAAGACCCAGAAGAATTTGCCCAGAAGGGTATAATACAGGTGAATAAAAAAGAAGAACAAAAGTATTACTTCATGACTGATCAGCAAGTAAAAGAATACGCCAAAGCAACAGGACTGGATAAAATAAATCCTGTAGACCTACTCGAAGTAACTTGCAAAGACAATATGAATTGCAATGACAGTTTCTTTGAGTAAACGTCTGTTATGCCAATTCAAATCCCTTCTCAGTTACCAACACTCTCCTCTGACATATCTTACAGGTAAGCGCTTTATCTGTTTTATGTGCTATCAGTTTATTTCCGCATCTTGGACAATCTCCTTGTATTCTCTGGAAACTGGTGGCATTGAGTTTTAATCCACCAAATGGAGTAACAATACCAAAAAGAATAAAAAGTATTCCGAGTATCCAACCAATAACTGGAATTTGGAAACAAATGATGCCGAGAACAACTAGAATGCCCCCTATGCCAATTCCAAGAACCACACCACTTGTTTTAGCAGCTGCTGTTGAATAACGAGAAAGCATCAGTAATGGTAAGAGAATTCCTGCTCCTAAAAACATTTCTCCAAAGAATGAATGATGGGATGCAAATAGCCATAGTGAAACAAGAATAAATATAACGCCAAAAAGAATACCGCCTTTGACTATATCTTTGTTTTGTTCTTCTGCTGTTTTTGTTATTTTCATGTTCTCACCGCCTTTCGTGCCAGCAAGAGCATACAAAAAGCTCCTGTGGCGACGGATTGCTCCGCCTGCATACCTTTCGATATACAGCCTGTTAGACGCTCCACAAGAGCTTACTGGGTCTAACAGGTCTTTATGCCATGCCCCCTGCATTACCAGAGGGTTGTAGGCAAATAAATTGTTACTTTGAATTATACAGCAAGATCAAACTAATTTGAATAGTTGGACAGACTTTGGGCTGACATATTAACCTAAACTTGACAATTATCACCAACAAATTTATATTGCATTCAGATCGTATTTGTATGGAAAAATATATTGATGACGCTATCGCTCTTTGTTTGGAAATTCAAAGCACTAAGGAAGAGTGGGAGCCATATGGCGCTAAAAGATATCTCACAAGAGAAAGACCAACCAGTCTTGGTCTACTTCCACAATCCTCTCCAGTTATTCCATATCTTCTCTACGCAAATCCAACTACTCCATACATGCTACAAAAAAATGCTGTACTAAAAATTATTGACGACAAGTGGTTTTATAAAACTGAGCCAAGACCAAAAGGATATTTATATGTTGAGATTTATTTTGAAAAACTAAAAGCATGGTTGGATAAAATTCTCCCAGCTACAATCAATGATATTGAGCAACAAACAACATTACTATCTAAAAAAGATGCTCAGCGACAATTAAAACAGCTTATAAAAAAACTCAATCTCAAAAGCAAAGAGGCAGAATTTCTCAGCATTTTATCTGATCTTGAGTCTCACAAAACCAAAGAATTCAAAAATACTATTTCAGAACATTATAGGCAAATGAAAGCTATCCTAAATAAAAAACTCCAAAAACATGGATGGATAATACCAGATGCAAAAGGAAGTGGTTATAAACGAGGATATTACCAGTTAAAAAATCTTACTGCCACAATAGAATAGCAACTCAAAAAACTTACCTGTAAAAATAATTTTTGCTTTTTTTGCCTCAAGAAACTTACATCCTTAATTTTTTTTCTGACGAAATTCCTTCCAAACTGTCTTCAGAGGAATTGAAATGAAAGACGAGTATTCAACAAAAAACTTACAAATTGCTGCATTTCTTTATTCTTGCAAATTACAATTTGCTGGAACAAAAAGAATAAATAGCGAAATATATTTTTCATTTACTCCAAAAGATAAAGCAGAAGAATTGGTAAATAACTACTTCCAAGATAAAGCACTTTGTAATCCTCGTGATCTTTTCGCTCGACTGCATGACCTAAAAGACTTGATTTTTTCCAGCAATTCAATATGAAAAGTGAGCAAAAGACACAGTTACTCCCATTAGATATATGCAGAAAACTTTTGGGCAATGTTGCAAAAAGCATGACAGATGCAGAAATCGAAGATTTACGCAACATTTTTATAGTTATTGCAGATTTGGCAATTGATTCGTATTTACAAAAGAAGAAAAAGAAAATTTAACTATGGAAAAGTTTATTCAAATAGAGATTGAGAAAATCGTTTCAAAGGTAAAATTAGCAGAAAATAGAGATGATAATATCTTAGCTTTTGCAGAACTTCACTTCGTTCCATCAAAATCATCTGAGCCACTTATAAAGGTGAAAGGATTTACGATTAAAAAGAAGACATTTAATGAAAAAGAAGTTATTACTGTTGATCACCCAGGATTTCGAGTAGGTCTAGGATTCCAAACATCATTCATCCTTGAGGACAAAACACTTTGGAAGGCTGTACATGACCTGATATTGGAAGACTATTACTCTCAAGTTGGCGATGCCGCTCCAACAGGAATAACTAATGCAGTAACTGTTGATCCTGATGAAATACCATTCTAACTATATTGTTACCTTATTGTCACTATTAGATAGTTACCCCATACATGATTGAAACAGTAACAATATAGTAACAGGTAACCATATAGTTACAGTGAAGGTAACAATAATAGTAACAATGACATTAGCATATTACTATTCGCACAAAGGGGGTGAATTATAATGACAAAAAAGCAAAAGAAAGAACTGTCGGAAAAATATGCAGAACAGATAGACTGGCTCCAAAGGAGAGGATTGAATGTTTTTGAATCGCCTGCTTTCAAACAAGGTAGATTAACGCAAAACAATTTTCCTAAATGGTTTTCTGAAGTGAAGTATTATATTCAAAAAATGCACCCAGACGTATATGGAGTAGGTAATCCTTCTGAGGAAGACAGTCCTTTTTAGGAAATAGAAACTAAGAGCAAAAAGAAGTTGAAAAAGACTCCTAAAAGTAACATAATAAAAAAGCACTCAGAGTAAATGATTGGGCTTTTTAATGCCTTCGTTGTGGACAGAACCCAATCAGTTCTGAGTGCACCCAGCGGAGGCATTAAATTATGAAAAAGGCAATTATTTATTTACGCATCAGTAGTGATAAACAAATTGACAACACAAGTCTTGATACACAGGAAAAGATTTGTCGTTCCTACTGTGAAACAGAAGGGTATGAAGTTGTTGATATCATGAAAAATGAAGCTGTTTCAGCAAAAGAAACGAACGAGAAACGGGTAGCAGAACTCCTGGACTTTGCTAAACGTAACGAGGGAAAGTTTGATGTGCTGGTTGTATTCAAATTGGATAGATTTGCTCGCTCACAAGAACAACACCATTGGCTCAGAGGACAATTGCTTCGCCTACAAATCATCTTACGTTCTGCAACTGAGAGAATAGATGAGACACCATCAGGAAGACTTGTAGAAGGCGTCCTAGCAGCTGTAAATGAGTATGACAATGCAGTTCGTAAAGAAAGAATAAAAATAGCCATTTGGAGACGTGTGGAAGAAGGCTTGTGGCCATGGCAACCTCCCACAGGATACAAAAGAGTAAAAGTGCTTGGCACAAAACTTTCTCCTCACGAATGGGATGAAAATTGTTACCAATCGGTAATTGACATTTTTACGTTTTTTAGCACTGGTGCATATACACAAACGCAACTTGGTTCTTTGATGGGAAAAAGAAAACTCAAAGATTACAGAGGTTTTACAATAAAATTTTCCAAACAATACATCAACAAAATTCTCAATAACCGTTTTTATGCAGGATTACTCATGACACAGGAAGGGAAGATTATTCAGGGAAAACAAAAGCCACTTATCACAATTGCTTTATGGGAAAAATGTCAGGCTATTCTTCATAATACAGGACACAAAATAAATAAACGACTTTATGATAATCCTGATTTTACACTCAGAAGATTTGCAATGTGCAAGTTTTGTAGAGAACCTCTGACAGCAGGTTGGACAAAAGGAAATGGTGGAATGTATGCCAAGTATTATTGCCATAACAAAGGCTGTAAAATGTATTCAAAAACGATCTCCAAAAAAGACTTTGAGGATTATTTTTTTGAGTATCTTCGTCACCATCGAGGCAAACAAAAATTTATTGACTTTTTTGATAAGGTTTTTCGTGTAAGGTATCAAGAGAGGTTGCAAGAAATAAATGGTGATTACCTGAGAAAAATGGATGATATTAAGGAATTACAACAGCAACAAGAGTGGCTTGTGCAAAAAGGTAGCAAGGGAATTATTCCAGACAATCTTCTTGAGAAACAATTGAAAGAGATCGAACAAAAGATAACACTGGCAAAAATTGGTTTAACAGAATTACATTCAGAGGAGCTGGATATTGACGCCCTGCTCAATTATGCATACGCATTTATTCAAACCCCTCATTTAGTTTGGTATGACGCCCTTCCTGAAGCAAGGGTAAAATATCAGAGGCTAATTTTCCCAGATGGAGTAACCTTTGACGGAAAGGACTTTTCAAACCAACGATTAGGTCGTCCCTTTGAGATAATCGCTAGCATTGCGCCTTCCAAGTCAACAGGTGTGCGGATGAGAGGACTTGAACCTCCATGCCTTACGGCACAGCGTCCTGAACACTGCGTGTATACCATTTCACCACATCCGCATCAGATTTTATCAGCAATTTACATCTAACAAATTGAGAACCCTGTTATTTTCCACTTATCACAATTATAGCATCGGACAGATTGGAATGAAACCTGATTTATGCGCGCAACTTGACAAGCATTGTGTTAGTTTTACATAATAAAGTATAGCGTACATGAATAAACTGTCCCTTGTCTTCAGCTATTTCATAATTACCCCCTCAATAATTTTTTTGGCGCTTATTTTCACCCTCTTCATCGATTATCAGCATGGACCAAAAGCTACTATGTTCCCGGTCACACCACAATCTACGGCATATGCAGCTCTACCGGCTACCGACAGTTCAGATAATATACAAACTAGTATAGCCACTGCAGATGGTCGAATAGAGATCGTTCGTGAATTTTTGGCTGAGTATAACTCGCCCCTGGAACCATATGCTTCAGACATAATAGCAGCTTCAGATGCATATAAAATTGATTATCGTTTGATTCCAGCTATAGCGATGCAAGAATCACATTTATGCAAAGTTATTCCTATAGATTCATATAATTGTTATGGTTATGGTATCTATACAGGCCATGTAACTAGATTTCCTAACTACAAAACTGGGATCTGGCAAGTAGCCAAAACTCTAGGTACCAGATATAAAGACCAAGGGTTAACCACCCCAGCTGAAATCATGACTCACTGGACTCCTTCCAGCAACGGAAGCTGGGCACATGGTGTTCAAACTTTCATGGATAAGCTCCAATAGTAGATTTATCCATTAAATTATTCGGATAACAAGATTCAAATAATGTCGTTAATCCTATCTAAAATCGTGGCTATTCCCTCATCTTACCCATAGTAATATCCTTGACAACCCTATAGTTACATGATAGAATCGCCCATAGTAGGGAAGGGCTGGGACTTCCAAGTTCCGGCTCGCCCTAACTTGCTTCCCAATATGAGAAACAAGGTAAATCTGTTTCTCATCGCAACTTTCCTCTTGGCGATGAGATTCCCTCTCGAAGCATTCGCTTCAAATGACGCATCAGGCTCTTCTGCGACCCTCGCAATCTCAACTGTTTCAGCACAACAGGTGGTAGATTATCGTGGGCAAGCCCTAAAAAGCTATCTTGAGATTAAAAACTCACCTTTAGCTGATGAGGCTGATTATATTATTCAAGAAGCGGATAAGTACAAACTAGACTGGAAATTGATTCCATCTATTGCGGGATTAGAATCAGGTTATTGTCTGGAAATTCCAGTAAGCTCGTACAACTGTTACGGTTATGGCATTTATGGAGACAACGTACGCTATTTCAATTCATGGGATGATGGTATTGCCACAGTTTCCGCTGCCTTAAGGAATGACTATATAGATAAAGGAGCTATCACCGTAGATCAAATCGGTAGAATTTATGCTGCTTCACCCACCTGGGCAGTCAGAGTAGAAGCCAATATGAAAGACCTTCAGGACTACTCAACTAAATTTCAGACTGAGTCACTTCCAATTTCTCTCTAATCATAGTATAATTCACTCAATACAAAGTGCGGCAGGCCAAGCGGACGTGGTGGAATGGTAGACACGCAAGGTTTAGGACCTTGTGCCGTAAGGCGTGGGGGTTCAACTCCCTTCGTCCGCACAATACCAATTCGGTTGAAATAGAGGCAAAATGTGCTTAAGATAAATGGGAATTGCCTTTAAGCCTAAAATAGTATAATTGACAATCTATGACTGAAAAAAAAACAGAGAAAAAATCAATAATAAAAAGGGAAGATAGTGGTAATATAGTATTGACCGTGGAAATCCCTTGGAATACTGTCCAAAAGGCTCAGGATTCAGTTATAGATCGATTAGTACAGCGTGCCAATATACAAGGCTTCCGGCCAGGGAAAGCTCCTAAGAAGGTCGTTCTAGAGCATACAGATCCACAGAAGCTTCAGGAAGAAACACTACGAGACCTCTTGCCAGCTGCGTACAGCGAAGCTGTGCGTGAGCACGATATCCGGCCTATGGCTAACCCACAAATTCACGTTGATAAACTTGAAAGCGGTCAACCATGGGTCTTCAAGGCTACTACCTGTGAAATGCCTGAGGTGAGATTAGGAGATTACAAAGATAAGATCAAAAGTCTTACGGCAAAGAGCAAGATTGTAGTGCCGGGCAAAGAACAAAAAGAACCAAGCTTTGATGAAATGATGGAGATTGTGACTAAAGAAGCTAAAGTTAGAATTCCGCAAATGCTGGTTGAACAAGAGGTAGATCGATTTTTAGCTCAAACTCTAGATGAAATAAAGCGACTAGGCTTAACTCTTGAGCAATATTTGTCTTCAACTAAAAAAACTCCTGAGACGCTCAAACAGGAATATACCCTAAAGGCAGAAAATGACATCAAGGTAGAATTGGTACTGCAAAAGATATCTGAAGATGAAAATATTACCGTAGAAGACAAAGAACTAGAAGAAGCGATCAACAAAGCTAAATCGCCTGAAGAGAAAACTTATTTAGAGCAAAATCGCTATATGCTTGCTAGTATTCTTAGACAACAAAAGACGCTTGATTTTTTGAAAAATATATGATACTCTCGGCCTTATCATGGCTTCAAAAAAACATACTAATCAGGTAAAAAATCCACTAGAATTGGAAGAAAGAGCTTCCGATTCGATATTACGCGGCTTAAGCGAAGAAACTAAACAGTGGAGCAAGGGCTTCTTAGATCAGATTATAGGCTCAGGAGAGTTCACCTCCCAAGCACAATCAGGTGATTTAAAACCAGGACAAGAATTGCATCTGGGCAAAAGCAAAGTGACTGTTAAAAAAGACAGTTCTTGGGGTGACTTTTTGTTTGGCCAGAATGAGCAGATAGTTAAAGAAACCACCCACAAACAAGAAGTCGCACCGGGGATGGACTATAACCGTGAAATTGCTACTGTTGAATCACGGATGCATGCAAAAGAAAAAGCAGAGCTCAGGCAATCAATTCAAGAAATTCAGATGGAATTACAAAAACTGGTCTCTTCTTCTAGCATGCTGCAGGTGGAATTCAGTCAAGTTAGTATGTCTCAGGCTCCTAAGAATCCAGGTAAATATCATGTTAGTTTTTTCCAGTGGGTACTGACTGTTATTCGACAAGCACGCATGAAAGTAGAAGATGCAGGGGCGTGGCAGGCAGCAATTAAAGGCAAGAAGAAAAATGGTTTCTGGCAAAGAGCTAAGAAAGAGGGTACCACCTTCTTATTGCACCATGACCGCAATGTGGCTACACAAGCAGGCTAAAAACAGATGCTTGCTTTTCTGTGTTGAGAAAGTCTATAATATTTTCATGTTAAGAAATCAAAACATTATTGTTGCTCTCATTATTACCCGTTAAAGCGGCGTATTTGTGTGGAGCAAAACAAACAAATACCCCGCGAAAGCGGGTTTTTTTATGAGAAAAATATGAGAGGTAAAAAAATAACTGGCGCCAACGCCGTCATGGAGTCATTAATTGCAGAAAACGTGGATACTATTTTTGGCTATCCAGGAGGAGCGATAATGCCTATCTATGATGCGTTGTATGATTATAAAGACAAAGTAAGGCATGTTTTGGTTAGACATGAACAGGGGGCAGCACATGCTGCTGAAGGGTATGCTCGAACTAGCGGTAAAACAGGTGTGTGTTTTGCCACTTCAGGACCCGGGGCAACAAACTTAGTGACAGGAATAGCCGACGCTATGCTTGATTCAGTGCCACTGGTCTGTATAACAGGACAAGTTGCATCTCATCTAGTCGGCAGCGATGCTTTTCAGGAAGTAGATGTTATCGGCATTACAACTCCCATCACAAAATGGAACTACCAGATTACCAAGGGGGAAGAGATCAGTGAAGTAATGCATAAAGCTTTTAAAATTGCTAATTCAGGTAGACCCGGACCAATCGTTATTGATATTACCAAAGATGTACAACTAAATATCTGTGATTATATATCAGTTAAAAAAACAAAGGATAAACAGTCGCATTTAAAACTAGATAAAAAATTACTAAAACAAATTGCAGGTATAATAAATCAAGCTGAAAGACCATTAATCTTAGCCGGACATGGAATTCTAATAGCCAACGCAGAAAAGGAATTAAAGTTGCTAGTTGAGAAAATGGATGCACCAGTTGCATGTACATTACATGGATTAACTGCAATACCCGTTAACCATCCTAATTATGCCGGTATGTTAGGTATGCATGGCAATTACGCCCCGAATGTTCTTACTAATAGAGCCGATGTCATAATCGCTTTGGGTATGCGTTTTGACGACAGGGTAACAAGCACCACCTCAACCTATGCCAGACAAGCCACGATAGTTCATATCGACATAGACGCCAGTGAATTTAATAAAAACGTAGGGATAGCTACATCCTTGCAAGCCGATGCTAAAATAGCTCTGGAGAAACTGATTCCTTTAATCAAAAAACAAAGCCATACAAGTTGGAAAGAAGAATTCCACAAACTACACAGTCAAGAATATAAGCAAGTTATCGAACATGATATTCATCCTTCTGAGAATGATAGGTTATCAATGTCTGAGGTAGTAAACCAAATAGCTGAATTAACAAATGGCAAAGCCATCATTGTAACAGATGTTGGACAACATCAGATGGTTACTGCTCGCTACTATAAACATACATATCCAAATCACTTCATCACCTCCGGAGGAGCAGGTACAATGGGTTTTGCCTTACCAGCCGCCATAGGTGTCAAAGTAGCTCATCCGGAAAAAGAAGTCATCGCAATAATTGGAGATGGTAGCTTCCAAATGACGTTACAGGAACTGGGAACAATTATGCAAGAGAATATTCCAGTCAAAGTAGTAATCCTGAATAATCATTATTTAGGCATGGTAAGACAATGGCAGGAATTATTTTTTACAAAAAGATATTCTTTTGTTAATATTGACAGCCCTGATTTTGTCACACTGGCTAAGGCATACAATATTTCAGCTAAAAAAGTAATAAAAAAATCTGAACTGAAAAAGTCATTACAACAACTCTGGAGAAGTAAGAACGCTTATTTACTTGAAATAAAGGTAATAAAAGAAACTAACGTATTTCCTATGATACCAACTGGTGCAAGCGTGGATAAAATAAGACTGTCTTAAAGCTATGACTAACACAACGCATACCATATCAATAATTTCACTTAATACCCCTGGCGTGTTATATAGAATTGCTGGTATGTTTGTCAGAAGAAAAATAAATGTAGATTATTTAGAAGTTAAAGCTTTAGAGAAAAACCTAAAAGCAAAATTTACGATAAAGATTTCTGCCGAGAAAAAAAATCTGCAGGTAATTTGCAAACAGATGGAAAAAATATATGAAGTTGAGGAAGTTCAATTAATATGAAAGTAACTACACAACAAATTGAAGAGGCTGCAAAAACTCTGCAAAACATCGTACTGCAAACACCCTTGCAATACTCAAAACGCCTTTCAAAGCTTTATAAAGCTAATATTTACCTAAAACGTGAAGATTTACAGGAAGTACGTTCATTTAAAATACGGGGAGCATACAACAAGATAGCCTCCCTTACACCAGAAGAGCAAAAAAGAGGTGTTGTGTGCGCCAGTGCAGGAAATCATGCACAAGGTGTAGCTCTAAGTTGTTATTTACAAAAAATTAAAGGTGTTATATTTATGCCTCGTGTAACACCTAACCAAAAAATTGAAAAAGTCAAACAGTTTGGTCAAAAGTAT
Organism: Candidatus Levyibacteriota bacterium; assembly: GCA_027459725.1. GTDB lineage: Bacteria > Patescibacteriota > Microgenomatia > Levybacterales > UBA12049 > DAIDHK01. Next base: position 2,742 of record DAIDHK010000008.1, on the reverse strand, counting down.
GTAGAAGTCAAACTGGTTGGAGATACGTTTGATGACGCCAGTATAGAGTCAAAAATATACACCAAACAAAACAATATGGTCTATGTTCATCCCTTCGATGACCCATTAGTTATTGCAGGACAAGGAACTGTAGGCAAGGAAATTTATGAACAAACAGCAGGTAAAGTTGATATGGTTATATCCCCAATTGGTGGCGGAGGACTAACATCTGGTGTCTCAAGTTATCTTAAACAAAAGAACACCAAGATTATTATCATTGGTACTGAACCTAAAGGTGCAGCAGGTATGCATTCTTCAGTCTCTAACGGATCAGTAGTGTCATTGGAAACAATAGATACTTTCGTCGATGGTGCGGCCGTAAAAACTGTAGGAAATATGACTTTTGCCATTTGTCAAAAATATTTATCAAAGATTGTGACAATCCCTGAAGGAATGGATTGTACGACTATGATTGAGCTATACCAAAAAGATGGTATTATAGCCGAACCTGCAGGTGCATTAAGTATCTCTACATTAGAAAAAGTAAAGGACGACATAAAAGGTAAAACGGTAGTTTGTATCTTGAGTGGTGGAAACAATGACTTACTGCGTTATCCTGAAATTTTGGAGAGAAGTCTAATCTACCTTGGTCGTAAACATTACTTTATTATAGAGTTTGCTCAAAAACCAGGCCAATTACGACAGTTTGTCGACAAAGCATTAGGACCAACAGATGATATTGTTAGATTTGAATACATAAAGAAAACGAACAAGGAAAAGGGTCCGGCTTTAGTTGGAATTGAATTACAAAACGCAAAGGACTATGATTCACTAATTAGTAGAATGAATAAGATTGGTATACAATATAGAATATTGAGACAGGATGATATGCTTTATCAATATCTGGTATAAATAAACTATGAAACAAATTCAAACTAATAAAGCTCCTCAGGCTATCGGACCATATTCACAGGCTATAATGCTGGAAAATGGAACTATCTATTGCTCAGGACAGATAGGACTAAATTTAAAGACGGGGGAATTGGCCTCAGGGGTTGAGCTCCAAACCAAACAAATAATGGAGAATATTCAATCTTTGTTGGAAGAGTTAGGTTATAGTTTAGAAACTATCTGTAAGACTACAATCTTCTTAACAGATATGAATGATTTTACAAAAGTAAATAAGATCTATGGATCGTTTTTTAGCCAACACAAACCTGCTCGCTCAACTGTTGAGATTTCACAATTACCCAAAAACGCATTAGTAGAAATTGAAGTTGTAGCTTATAAAAAAAATTGACAAATAATGCTAATTTTTTGTAAAATACTATCTATGACAAATCTAAATCAAGTATTAGTTGCTCTCCTTCTTATCCGTTTTTAGCGGGTTAGATTGCGTGCAACGAACACAAAATCACATCCCGCGAAAGCGGGTTTTTTTATGGGATTAACCGAATTAGCACCATCTAGAATAACCAGTCCTACATCTTCTACTACAGAAGGAGGCTTGGTTGTGTCACAATCTCTACCCTCATTTTCCCGTGATAGAGAATTTACTGACCTGCGGAGAGTGCGGTTTATAGATGCAGTGGATGAAGATCAGGGATATCCTATCTTAAGATACTTACCTCATTCGTCACAACCGGTCATGTTTGGGATACCACGTGGAGATCAACCAATCTATGGTGGAATCTTGCGTAATATGGATCGTCATAATGTTGCTTTATATGCATTAAACAAACAAATGGGTGGGACAGACCGAATAAAGACTTACTTAAGAGGATATTATGAAGTGCATAGAAGAAAAGATGATCATTCGCGTCATGTCGTTATTTTTGAAATGCATCCAGAAGAAAAAGTTAAATTTGGACCACATAATTTGACTCCAGATGAATGGGGGTTTTTTGATCCAAACTCATATTTAACCGAACAAAATATTCAAAGTATTATGGCAGCTGCAGCAGCTGACACCTTAAGTATTCAATACAGTAGAATATCTACTACAACATTTGAACAAAATGCACTTCAAGCCGAAAGAAAAGCACGTAAGAGACATTCTTATTATGATCATCAAAGTGACTAAATACCCATATCGACTCACGAATAAATCACCTAATTAGCGATTCGTAGACTCAGGGAAGAATCACCTAATCTTTGTTGGTTTCAAACGCTTGATAGTTTCGTCAATTTGTTTTTTTAGTTTCACAAGGTTTAACGTTTTGTAGTGTGTTCTCAATCTATCTTTTACCTTTTTTGTAACATCATCTGATTCAATAATTCGTTGATATGGAGTCTTTGCTTTATCATGTATTTTTTTGATTTTACTCCCAATCCTCTCTTTTTTCACAAGTTTTTGTACTGGTAGGAAAAAATTAGTATAGACTCTGAGTAGATCATAAAGTTCATTTAACATATTCACTTGTTCTTGTGTGTCATATCTGCCGTATCCAACCCAACGTCGAACTACAGAATCATTTTTCTCTTCAATAAAAGCATTGTCATTTTTCTTACCAGGTCTTCCTCTTGTAAAGGTTATCTTTTCGGCTATACTATAGCGGTATAATTGGTCATTGATAAATTCTGATCCTGAGTCAGAATCGTATCCAAGTAAGGGGAAGGGTAACCTTCCCCGAATTGTTTTAATGCCTGTAAATACATATTGCTGCGCTTTGCTTTTTACTGCTACTTGCTCAGTCCATTGGACTTTCACATCCACAAAATTGAGCGTCCAGGCAAAATCTCCCTTAGCCAAGCCTCCATCAT
>DAIDHK010000007.1 GCA_027459725.1 Candidatus Levyibacteriota bacterium | reverse complement strand
ACGTATACCCGGCGAAATTGAGATGGCTGTGAAGACGCGGCCTAGTTGTACATGGACAAAAAGACCCCGGGAGCTTTACTGTATCTTGGCATTTGTGAGTTTATTTTAACTGTTTAGTATAGGAGGGAGCTTAGGCGAAATATGAAATACCTCTCTTTGAAATGAACAAGCATCACCCCGAGCCATATAAAAATCTGGCCGAGGAACAGTGTCTGGAAGGCAGTTTTACTGGGGAGGTAGACTCCTACAACGCAACGGAGTCGCCCAAAGGTTGGCTAATCTTGGATGGAAATCAAGATGATAGCGTAAAGGCAAAAGCCAGCTTGACTGCGAGACCTACAAGTCGAGCAGGGACGAAAGTCGGGCTTAGTGATCCTGTGAAGCATAGTGGTATGCTCACAGCTTAACGGCTAAAAGCTACCCCGGGGATAACAGGCTGATCGCATCCAAGCGTCCACAGCGACGATGCGGTTTGGCACCTTTTGTAATATACATTGGGGCGCCTATGAAAGTAATTTTATAAGTCTGGGTCTTTTTAGTGCATTTAGAGAGTGCATAATTATGATTAAAAATACTAGTCAAAATCGGTGAACTCCTTTAAGTTTTTAAAGGACAATACCGAGGGAATCCGCCATCTGGCGGACCCGTATCGACTTGTCTTTTGGCAGAAATGCTGGGGACAGATAGAAGCTACATTCTGTTTGACAGAAAATATATGGCTTTTATAAAAGACTAGATCCTCCTTGTTTCGTTTAAACAAGAGGAATAAGGTATAGTCAGATCCTTCTGGTAACAGAAGATTTCGATCCAATTATTTTGGATATGAAGACGACAGCGATGTCGGCTCATCGCATCCTGGGGCTGGAGAAGGTCCCAATGGTCCGGCTGTTCGCCGGTTAAAGCGGTACGCGAGCTGGGTTCAGAACGTCGTAAGACAGTAAATATATTTGACCGTTGCTGTCTTTCCTTCAAGCGTTTTGAATCTTTAGAGGAAATTGAAGGGCTCATTATTGAGCATAAATCTAGCTATATGCTGGAAAATCCGAGAATCCTTGACTACTTGATCTGAAGCTATTGTAGAGATATGATAACTCTATGTTGAGTGACAATGTGCAAGGTGCGGACAATCAGCAGGCAACTAGAGAAGAAGTGTCCAATGAATATTTATCGGGTTTTACTGATGGAGAAGGATGTTTCTATGTGGGATTTAGTAAACGAATGGATTTGCCACTTAAATGGCAAATTATCACTGAATTTCATGTAAGCCAAAATCCAGGAGGAAGAAATGTACTTGAAGCTTTTCAAAAACGATTAGGTTGTGGCTATTTAAAACCTAATCATGCGAAAAGTCTAAAAGACAAATCATGGATTTTGATTGTGAAGAATAGGAAGGATTTAAAAAATAAAGTCATTCCATTTTTCCAGAGACATACCTTACATACTAATAAGCGATTAGATTTTGAAATCTTTGTTGAGGTTTTAGACTTAATAGAACAAGGGAAACACATAACAAAAGATGGATTTAGGGAAATCGTTGAACTAGTATTTACTTCTCAGAGAATAACCCATAAACGATATTCAAAAGGAATGCTTCTTATCTAGCGCCTCAGAGACTACATGTTAGAATCCCGAATTAATCGGGAGAAGATATAGTCCGAACTGTATGGCGACATGCAGAATACAATAGAAATATTGTATCTTTCCAAAACTTACAAATTGGAATGTAACATAATTGTCGGTCTCTATCCTGTACAACCGTGTGAGATTTGAGGAGGTTCGTCCCTAGTACGAGAGGACTGGGATGAGGGAATCCCTGGTGTGCCAGTTGTCGATTTACGGCAGCGCTGGGTAGCTATATTCCCATCGGATAACCGCTGAAAGCATCTAAGTGGGAAACCGTCTCCAAGATAAGATCTCGATTCCCGTCGCAAGACGGGATGTAGACCCCTCGTAGACTACGAGGTTGATAGGTTGGCAGTAGAAGCGCCGTAAGGCGTTAAGCTTACCAATACTAATGGTCGAACGTGTAGATAATAAATAATTTCTCTTCACTTTTAAGGAGTCCAGATTATATCGGGATGACGAATCTTTAAGCTTTTTAACAACTATTTGTCGGTGTCTTGAGCGAATTGGAACCACCTCTTCCCATTCCGAACAGAGAAGTGAAACGATTTAGCGCCTACGATACTATATTTATTTATGGGACAATAAGTCGATGCCGATAATTAGTTGCTAAAAAGCAAATAATATCCAACAAAACCGCCAGTAAGGGCGGTTTTTTGGTGGAAATTGTGTAATATTTATATCAAAATAAAAGTTATTTACTTTTTGAGCCTGCTTGTTCATTGTAAGGAAAAGTGGTATACTATGTACATCTTATACAGAGAGGAATTATCGATGAATGGCAAACAATACAACTTCTAATGCAACCTCAATGGCCGAATTAATGGCCAAACATACAACTTCAGTTAAAGCTTTCCATCGTGGTGATAGAGTAGAAGGTATTATTACTAAATTAACCTCCTCACAAATTTTAGTTGACATCGGTGGTAAATCAGAAGCAGTAGTTCTAGAAAAGGAAAAAAAGAACTTGCGTCAATTATTAAATACTTTAAAAGTCGGTGATAAGGTTACAGTAGGCGTGTTAACTCCTGAATCAGATGCTGGCGTTCCTGTTGTTTCTCTGCGTTATTTCATGGAAGATAAAACTTGGGATGAATTAGATCGTGCTAAGAAAAATCAGACTCCTGTTGAAGTAACTGTCAAGGAAATTACTAAGGGCGGAATTGTGGTTGAAACTAAAGAAGGAATGTCTGGTTTCTTACCTCAATCGCATGTGCAATTTGCTCTACAACAACAGATTACTGTTGGTAAGACTGTTAGTTTACAGGTTTTGGAATTAGAGCGTAAAGATAATCGTATTATCTTCTCACAAAAATCAACTATTTCTGAGGCTCAAATGAATGAAATTGCCAAGAAGTTTACTAAAGGCACTAAGATTGAAGCTCAAATAGTAAATGTTACTAACTTTGGTTTATTTGCTACAGTACCTGTAGACATGAAAGACGTCAAAGAAATGGATGGTTTGATACATATCTCAGAAGTAAGCTGGGATAAAGTAACAGATCTCTCTAGTATGTTTTTGGTTGGCCAAAAAATTGAAGCAGTTGTAATTGGGGTAGATAAAGATGCCGGTAGGTTAGATTTGTCAATTAAACAACAGACAATCGATCCATTTGCCGCCATTGCCCAGAAGTATCCTGTTGATACAAAGGTTAAGGGTACTGTTATTGCAGTTGATGATGGAAATGTGACTGTCGATCTTGGTGAGTCGGTTGAAGCAGTTATTCGTAAGGAAAAAATTCCACCTACAATGTCTTTCAAAGTAGGTGATAGTGTCAATGCGACAGTCTCTGAAGTGGACAGCCGCCGTCGACGCTTAAGTCTGGTACCAGTCCTCCTGGAAAAACCAATCGGTTACCGCTAAAGTGTGAACTATATCGTAGCTCGCTCTAGTCTTTCTATTAGTAAAATACTTTCAGCGCTTTTTCAGTTCTAACCCTCAAATTTAGACATGCTTTATGTTTTTTAATCTTCGTATTATATACAGCGTGGAGTATAATAGGATAAATTATGGCGAAAAATAAAACGATTACTAATTATGTCTGTCAGGAATGTGGTTATGATACCCCTCAATGGTTGGGTAAGTGTCCGGAATGCGGTTCATGGAATAGTTTTAAAGAGATAAAAGTCTCCAATAATAGTATATCTGCAGCCAACGGTGTGATTGCTTCTAACGAGTCAGTCAAACCACAAAAATTATCAGAAATTGTAAGCACAAATAGACTGCGTATACAAACTAATTTTGCAGAATTGAATACTGTATTAGGTGGAGGAATTGTACTTGGTTCTGTGTTGCTTTTGGCAGGTGATCCAGGTGTTGGTAAGTCAACCTTATTGTTACAGCTTTGCTTGTCGCTTGCACTGCAGGGTAAAAAAGTACTGTATGTCTCCGGTGAGGAATCAACAGATCAGATTAAGATGCGGGCAATACGTTTGATGGAGGCAAACAGTGAGGGTAAAACCGAAAATTTTGCCTCAAATGATGACAATTTGTACTTGATTTCAATTACCGACGCGGATGCCGCTGTACAGCAGATACAAAATGAAAAGCCTGATTTAGTCATTGTGGACTCTATTCAAACTATGCAATCACCCAACGCGGCAGGTCTATCAGGATCAGTGGCACAGGTGCGTTATGCGACTTTGTCTTTTGTGCGCGCTGCGAAAACATTAAATATTCCGGTTATTTTAGTAGGTCATGTCACCAAAGAAGGTATGGTAGCCGGACCAATGGTATTATCGCATATGGTTGACTGTGTATTGTTTTTAGAAGGGGAGAAATTTACGACGACCAGAATTTTAAGAGCATACAAAAATCGTTTCGGTCCGGTAGATGAGGTTGGTATTTTCCAGATGATGGAATCGGGTATGGCAGAAGTTACTAATCCAGAACAGCTTTTTTTAAGTCAGGAGAAGCAGTCTACACCCGGAAGTGTATTGGTAGTAACACTTGAGGGTTCCCGGCCGTTTCTAGTGGAACTGCAGGCCTTAGCGGTGTATTCTAAACTGGTTATGCCAAGACGTGTTGTTTCGGGAGTTGATCAAAGAAGAGTGGAGTTATTATTAGCCGTTTTGCAAAAGCATTGTCGTCTTCCCGTTGACAGTATGGATGTCTTTATCAATGTGGCGGGCGGGTTGAAGGTGGCTGATCCGGCAGTTGATCTGGGCATATGCCTGGCTGTGTATGCAAGTATAAAAAACATAGATCTGTCACAAACCGTTGGCATTGCAGAGGTTGGCTTGTTAGGCGAGCTGCGTCCGGTCACCGGTTTGGAAAAGCGTTTGCGTGAAGCAAAAAAATTAGGTTTTAAAAACATTATTACGCATCAGACTAATCGCAAAGTAGCGGAAGTATTTAAAAAATTAAGTTAGAGAGAAAATATACAGGTAAAAAAGCAGTTTTTCAAACAGTATATTTATTGTTTTACTTTTTATTTTTGCTTGTAAATTACGCACACATAGTGTATTCTTGTTAAAACCTGCTCAGGCATTATGGAAAATGAAAAAACATCGGAAAAACAGATAACACCTCCATCAAGCCAGCCTAGCCGTTTACCGCCATTTTTCCCTCCACGATTAATTACGCTTATTGCCGAAGAAGTAGTAAAAGTTGTGGCCACCCGCATGCCAAATCCACAAATTAGAAACCAGCAACGTAGAAAAATTACTGCCAATAAGAAGAAACTCAAAGATTTAGATAGAGCATTATTTCTAGATACCTCTGCAATAATTGATGGGCGTATTGCTGATGTGGTTGAATTGGGTTTGTTAAATGGTAATCTTGTCGTGACAGAGAGTATTTTACTGGAGCTAAAGCATATTGCCGATAGTCAGGATATGGTGAAAAGAGAGCGTGGCAGACGTGGAATGGATGATCTGGAGAAGATTAAGAAAAATAAAGACGTTAAATTGTTAGTTTGCGAAGAACTGTTAGAAAAATTACCCGGCAAAATTGTCGAGGTGGATGAAAAATTAATTAGGATTGCCAAGAATCACAAAGGGAAAATAATAACCTGTGATTATAATCTGGGTAAAAAGGCCACTATTGAAGGTGTAAAAGTAATTAATGTGCATACACTTGCCAATGCATTAAAAGTCACAGCAGTACCCGGCGAAGCATTGCATATTAAAGTTTTGCATCATGGTAAAGAAATGACCCAGGGTGTAGGGTATCTGGATGACGGGACGATGCTGGTAATTGAAGATGGTGAAGGGGATATCGGCAAAATGATTGATGTTGTAGTTTCCCGCGTGATTCAAACCTCAGCGGGGCGCATATTATTTGCCAAGAAGATTTAAGATATTATGGTTTGGTTGGGGTAGGGATATTACGATTAAATGGATTAACTTGTGTCTGCCCAGGTTCTTCCGCTACTTTTCTAGTTAATGCATATAATCTAGCGGTAATTTCATCCATCCCTGAATGAATGTTAGCATTTGTAGGAAGAACTACTTCAACATTAATAGGCAGACCACCATTACCTCTGCTTCTCACGAGAAAAGCTGATTGTTTAACCGTTTTAAATTGTTCTGGGTTATTCATAATCCAAATTAATAGTATTTTTATTCTAAACTACTTATGGGAAAAATTAAATTAGAAAGGGAATGGAGATAGTTCGTCGCTTGTAACGGGGTAGTAAGGACTCCTGCCCAAAGTCCTTATTATATCCACCCCGATATAAATTACGAACCATTTCTCTGCTGCCAGCTTTGAATTGTAATAAAATGGTAAGTAACAAAAACCTACTTCTATCAACAAAATCTATAAAGTCTAGCTTCAGATTTTTTCTTGACAAAAAAATCCTTCTGTGGCATAAAGATTAACAGACACTTAGTTTTATTCCTGCCTGAAGGACTAATTGTCTTTTACCCTAGGAGCATTGCCTATCGTACGGTACTTATCATTAAGAGTAGCGAAGGCGATGCTCTTTTTTTGGTTTTTAATTATTAACTTACTGCCACTGGTATTGTTAAATTCTTCTGAATCAACAATCTAAACTGCTCTTTCCCTAATTCAAAAACTTCTCTTTGTTTCTGAGAAATAATTATCTCTCTACGTGATTGCTTATTAGTTTTAAAAAAGAAAGATAAAATACCCATTTCCCGGATTGTAACACGGCTTTTTATGGTTGTCAACCTATAGAAATATATCAATTAAATATACGCAAGCCTATAATATATCACTTATAATTTAGCCTGATATATCAATGAAAAATATGTTAATAAAAAAATGTGGATAACTTTTGGATAAGATTGGCTATTTTATTTACTACCTTTAGAAAATATATAACCGGTAAATGTACAAACAGTATTTTAAAAGAAGTTAGTTATTTAAGCGGGAAGAGGTGAAAGTGATATTTTTTTTGTATGGTTGGAGTAAAATCTTTTTGATCAAATGTAAGAAGCTCATTGATACCTTCATATTGCAAAACTGCTAAAATACTACAATCCACGAAGCTCATGTTTTTATTATTCATTTCCTGAAATATCTGCCAGGAATTTTGTTGTAGTTTTTCGGTAATATGAACAATCTTAATTTGCTTATTAGTAAGAATTTCATTTCCAATAGTGTTAGCAAATTCACGATTAATACGTTGAGAGAGGACAGTAACGATCTCTAGAAATGTGAAATTAGAAATAACAAATGTGATGTGGGGAGAAGAAAATTGTTTGTGTAGATGATCTGCTCTCTTATGATTGGTATCGTATTCATTTCCCAGTGCAATATAATAATTAGAGTCAACGTATATTGTCATTTTTAAATATCGCCATAAAGGTACTTATCAACGTTAGTAGAGAGATCTTTTGGACCCTTTATATGCCTTTCTTCAGCTCTTTTTGCAATTGAATGAAGCCATTCTCCCAGATTGGGTTGTTTCTTCTTTGCTTGACTGTCGGTTGTAGTTTGTAATTTCATATCCAGTGTTGCCCGAATGGCCTGGGAAATTGTCGTATTCTCAGCGTGTGCCTTCTTTTTTAATAGATCGTATTGTTTGGGAGTAAGGTAAATCTGTGTTCGTATCATCTGATGAAAGTATACATCATGATGTATATCATGTCAATGTAAAGGATTATGTGGGATAGAAAATTTAGTGACTTTTGATCAAGCTTTTAATGCCAATTATTCCAAGTAAAATTGCCAGACAGATCCAGCCTGCATATTCCAAATACTGAGGTAAGTAGATGATCGTAATAGCTTGAGTAGATTGATTGGAAACAGGGGTGATAAGCCAGCCGTTTTCCCAGTTGTTTAATTCCAAATGAGTATTTAGCGCCTTGCCGTTTGCAAAAGCGACCCAGCCTTGGTCATAACTTTGAGACAGTGCCAGGATGAAAGGTTGGTTGTTTTTTGTGGTAATGGTATAACTGGAAGGATTGGTATGATTAACGCTTGTAATTACCTGGTTATTGATGACGGGTTTGTTGTAGGGAGAGGATTGTAATACAAGATTGGTTAAGAAATTATATGGAAGTGTGTACATAGCAACATCATTGAGTTGATTGGTGGCGACTTGATTACCAATGGAGACATTATCAAAATGCAGTGAATATGCCTGACCAAACGGATCCTGGGGAGGTAGAATAAATGTCTCAAATTGATTCTTATCGCCTTTAAGGTATGTATCAAGCGGAGCATATTTTTCGTCCTCATTTAATATCCAGAAATGCAAACCTCTACCACTTATATTCTGGCTGTTAATAAACACAATGTAGCCTAAACGATGTGAAAGAGTACTGGAGTAATATGAAGTACAGGCAGTTGCGTTCTTGCTTTGAATTCTCAGATCTGCCTGCGGTTGTTTAATAGGGAAAATAGAAATATTTCCATTGCGGAAATTGTCACAGCTGCCGGTAAAACCTTTAGAGACATCGGGTATAAGGGAGAGATATTTATCGCTTATTTTGGGGTAAGTAACAGTTAAGGTTTGTGATTGTGAGGTGGCAGGAATTAAGCTTGAGGCAGCAGATGCAATATGGATTGAAGAAGTAGGAATCACCACATTGGCATAGACTACAGACCCTTTAGCGATACTAAGAATATTTTTTTGTTCCAGAGATAAGAACGTAGTCTTAACTGTTTTGTCGGTAGTAGACACGGGATAATTCACAACACCATTTAATTTCATCTCAAGTGGATTACCAGACTGGGAGGCAGGAATAGGTAAAGACAATGAGATGTTAAAGTCCAGATTACTATTAGAGCTCCATAGATTGTTATTATCCAGTGAGACAACAGGTGGAGATACTTTCATATCAACGTTTAATGTTTTAGCACTGGGACTGCTCGTAATAATGACGGGTACAATAGGCTGAGAACTAATAAAAGATGGAATTTTGAGGGTTAAAGGTTGGTTATGAGCGGGGATGATGGCTTTAAAAATTAGGGAATTACTGGTTTGGGCTACCTTAAACGACTCGTCACTGGAAGTTTTTTTGCTAAAAAGCGAACGGTAAGGATAATCTATTACGGGTGATTTTAGATTAACTGAACTGTCGTGATTGACGGATATATAATTACCCAGCTTTTGATAAGCTACGTCATTGTCACTCCAGGTGTATAAATTAACTGCGGGTAGATCAGAAGGGGTGCTGAAGACAAAAGAATTAGGTTTGTCAGTCAGAGCCACTTTATACAATTCCAGATTGCCGAATGTTTTTACTAAATGAACATTTGGCTCCTGAGTGAGCAATTGTTGAAATTGGGGATAAAAGAGTGCCTGAGGTGAAGAGGGATTAATAATATTTTTGTCCCACAACAACCAGTTGATTTGGTATTTCTGCAGAACGTCATTAAATGCAGCAGGATTTTGGCTGTACAGCGCCTGTGAGAGTTCGTAGTAATAGTTCTCATCATATTTGGACCACACATCAAAGGCACGGTCTAAAATGGGCTGCTGGATGCCATACCAGATGAAACCAGAACCCCCATCGACCTGATTTATACCGTTTATTGGCCAGTTATAAAAATTCCAACCCCAGAAGGTGTATTGGGGCATATCGGCGATACGAGTGTTAGGATCCTGTGTTCTCATATATGAAAAAAGTTGGAAATAACTTTGGGGAATAGATGTTTTTTCGTTTGTATAGATTAAATTTCCGGTAAACATCGGCAAGGAAATGATAAAGAGGGTTATTATAGAAGCAACAATTAACAATTGTTTCTGGCGGGTGGTTTTTAGCCATTCATAGATCGCTTGAATTCCCAGAGCAAAAAAGATCGCAAAAATAAAAGCGGCCAGAATAGAGAATTTTGTGTATGGAAAGCGGAGAGCTTCGTTTAATAATGAGATATGATTGCGAATTAGAGCGTTGATCCAGGAAAAAGGTGGTGTGTCATTGGCAAGAGCAATTAAAGCCAGTAGGAAAATACCTGTAAAGCCCCAGATCTGTTGTTTTCCTTTTTTCAAGCCCATTACCAGTCCGAATACAACCAGAGCAAAGATAAGTAAGCTAAGGGCAATTAAGATTGGATTATTGCTATAATTTCTCCAGGGTTCGAGCATGTAATTGAAGTTGTTATGTCTTGTGTAATCTACATTGTTAAACCAAAATCCTTTTAATTGGGCAAAATCAAATAGATTACCAAACTCAAGATTTTGGGCATAAATCGTGGGGGTGGACATCTGGTTAATCTTGGATGAAATACTTACTTGTGAGTTAGTGAAGACAAAATAGAGAAAAGGCAGCAACCAGAAGGCGTTGACGAAAATAATGATTAAATAAAGCTTCAGTAATCTTATTATGGGAAAGCTTCTGCTGGATAGCATCCAGAATAACAAATACATGGATAACGCTAGTATGAAAACTAGAAATAACGTGGGGATATATGCTTGAGGGGTGGCTAAAAAAAGAATGATGACTAACAGAGCCAGACTGTGTTTGGATTTTTGTTGAAAGTAGTTAAGACAGGCAAAAATTAACCAGGGAAGTGCTGCATAATGACCCGTAAATGCCTCAAAAGGGGCATAAAAAGTTTCAATGGTAGCCAGGTTTAATAAATAGAACAAAGCTCCCAGAAAAGGGAATAATCTTTGAGTTTGAGATTGAAAAACTATTCGTCTGAGCAGAACATACATTCCTATACATCCCAGCCAAAGCATTAAGAAAGTCCAGATATAGCGCAAGATAGATTGAGGGAGAACAAAAGAGACTATAAACAGAAATACAGCATGTACAATGTCTGTAGCATGGCCCATACCGCCCAGTAAGCCTAAGCCTTGGTATTCCTGCCAGACGGCGAATATTGCTCTTTGTATATTAGCGGAAAAATTAAATTCCGGATGTAAGTTGTCCCACCCAGTGAGATAGGTACCAGGAATATAGTTGGTAATAAAGAGGAGAAGTATCAGAATGCTTAATGTTGTAATAGGCCAATGAAGAGAAATAAACCGTCTAATGTTTGTTTGCATATTCTTAAAAAAGAAGTATATATAGAAGTTTAGCACATACTTAGCTCAAGACTGAAGTGGAGTAATCTTTTAGTGAAATTACCTTAACTGTGGTACTTTTGCCTTGATGTTTTGCGTTATGAGTAACCAACAAGGCATCTTCTTGTTTTGCTAAAGCTACAAAGCTTGCATCATAATATGTCATTCCAGTCTCGTGTGCAATCATATATGTCTGCTTAGCCAGATCTTCTGTTTCCGGAACAAAGGTAATAGGCAATTGGTACAATAGATGTATGGTATCTTTTACATGTTGTGTAGAGAATTGTTTTCTTAGTAGTGCGTTACCAATTTCATATTTTGAGAGTTCAGGAGCGAAAAGGACTATTTTTTCGGCTTGGACGTCTAAAAGAATTTTATCTGCTTGCTCTAAAAGATCTTCATCAATTTGATTGATCCACTTAACACTAACTGAACTATCTATAATAATCTTTTTAATCATCTTCTTGTCTGCCTATCTTCAATAATAAAAGCAGATAGATTACCTTGTCCTTTGCTTTTTAGTGCACGAGATTTTCTAATCTGTGCCCACAGCTTTTGCCAGTCCGTTATTTTTTTGTTCTGATAAGGACGGATACTAATTTCATCCGGGTTGACAATAGATATCGAAACAGGAGAGGTGGGAGTAAGCCAGTCTAATGTTGCCCGAATTTTATCAGGTATGGTTATTTGGCCTCGTTCGCGGATTATACTTATACTGCTCATACATTCAGAATATCAGATAATCAGAATAGAGTCAAGGTCTATTAATTTTATACACAATTGTATTATTATCCTGGTAAATTCTTTGTATTTTCGGTGAGAATGGTATATAGGGACTATTAGGATCTTTAGCGTAGCGATACCAAAGAGAAAGATAGGTATAATCGATGAGGTTACTGGAATAGATAGTCAGGTTGTCTCCTGTGTTAACTTTAAATTTAATTGTGTTTTTGGGAGACAGGATCTGGTAGCTATTCTTGTTATCTACACTCCAGGCATATTTAAAAGTAGCTGGTTGGTAGTTTTGCAGGATTTGAAAATATCCTTTGCCACGTGTGGAGATAAAAGCTCCGTCTAGATAAAAAGTTCCGCTGTAAGGGAAATAAAAAGTAAAGCTTGGTTGACTTGTCTCAAGTGAAGTAGAGTAAACAGTCTGATTTATACTTGGCTTTAGAGGTTGTTCAAAGGGAATCAGATGGTCAACACGAATGCGTACATTGCGACAATTGGAGAAGAGATAGTTGGTATTGCGGTGAATGACAAGTGTGGTTATGCCATTGTTTATTAGAGTCTGCATTAATTGTGTTTCATAGCTGGTATATGGATAATTCAAAGGATCTTTCAGTATGGGATCCTGATTGGAACAAGTAAATTGCAGAAAGAGATTTTCATTTCTCAAAAATGATTGTTCCCTTGCTCCATCTGCTAACCAGTGAAAATATCCATTTACAATCGGCTTGTCATAGCCAAGTGACAAAATATTGTAGACCGGGGTATAGATATCAATGGGAATATCTAAGACAGCCTTGGCAGGTGTATTTTTGACTACTTGAATGTATTTTTGATCTGTCAAAACTGGTACGGTTCTAAATGATAGAGGTATTCTTTCCAAAATGACACCGCCTAGTAAAATTAGAGCAAGAAAATAGTAAAGCTTCTTATGGTTTTTAAGTTTGCTTAATCCTAATAGGATGGCAGATAGGAAAATCAAATAGAATACAACTAAATACCTGCCGGTTTCAGCGATTGCAGAGAAAAGACTAAACTGGCGCAGGAAATGATAAGGCAACAGAAAAAATGAATCATCTGTACCATATCCCAGGGCGAGTAAAAACAGGATTAAAAAGATAGTTAGTAAATATAGTCTAAATTTCTTGGCTATTTTATTTTGTAACAAAAACAATATAAAAAACAGCATCTCAATCCAGCCTAAAAAGACCATGGTTTCAATCGACATTTTCGATTTAGCCGAAGCCAGGGGAGAGATTAATAGATGCAAGTATGTATTGGGTAGAAAGAAATCATCAATTCCAGGAGTTGCGAAAGCTAGAGTGTCTAAACGGCTGGAAAAATTAACATTTCCTTGTATAAAAGCTAGAATTTGGGGCATAAAAACAATAAAGAATACTAAAGCGGAGGTTATGCTACTTTGAAGGATTTGTTTTTGATAGTTAAGCAGTTTGTGAAAGAAAATTTTGCTTTGGGGATAATAAAAAAGCAGTGAAGTAAACAGTACAATACCCAAAAATATACTCATTAAAAGTAGATATTGCATAGAGCCAAGCGTGATAAATATTAGACTGAAGAAAAAATAGAGAAAATCGCGCGTTTTTAAAGATGGTCTTTCGATTAAACGCAGTAGAAAAATGAGTGAGAGGGGAAAGCCGCCGACAAACATGAGGTTAGGATGTGCGTTCGAGCGCGCCAGTACATAAAAAGAAAAACCATAGGAAAGCATGCCAATAATACCTAATAATGGGGAATGGGTTATTTTCTTAAAGTACAGATAGCTAAACAGACCGTTTAGAATCAGAAGAACATAAATGGTCAGATTATATGACAGAGGTAATCCGACACTTAGAGTAAAAGCCGTACCAATAAAAAGAGTTAAATATGAGTCAAATGATCTGGCAAAATCAATGCCAACTGGATAGCGCCAAAAATTGGTATGACTAAGTGGTATGAGGTGATCATGAATTTGCTGGGTTAAAAGACCCATATATGAGGCATATTCATAATTATCTCCGCCATCACCAATATATTGAGTGGTGATATGTGTTATGGCCGGATAGGTAAAAACTATACTGGCTACTAAAGCTAGGATTAAAACAATAATTATTTCCAGTAGTCTTTTCATAGGTGAAGAAATATTTAGTTAGTAAAAATAGTTTCGTAATACATTTGTCCAATTGCATTCCATGCGCGTTTTTGTGCAAGAGTTAGAGCGAATTTATGGCTCTTATCCAGAAATGTTTGGTCATTTATTTGCGAGATAATTCTCTCTAGACCTTGCTGGTTAAGCGGGAAGAAGAGATCTTTTTCAGCAATTTTTGTGTCGGTAAGTGTGGTTTGAAAATCTACAGTTTTTGTCAATGGCAAGAGTTTGTCTGCCAGCAAAAGTGGAGCACCAAATGCTAGCGCTATTGAAAAAGGTCCACTACTGGACATCAATGCACGGTAAGGGAAAAGTACTACATCAGCGGATTGAAAATACAGACCTATTTTATTTTCCGGGACAAAACCCGTAATTAAGATATTTTTTTCTTTGGCGCTCTGTTCTAAATCTTTTAGATATTTTTGATAAAAATCTAGTTCCAAACGGTTCGGGTTAGGACCACCCGCAATGATGACCTGAATGTTGTTTTTTTGTATGCTTTGTTTGTCGATTTGATTGACAATCCAATCTGTACCTTTATACCAAGCTAAGAAGCCAAACAGCATAATTACCTTCTTTTTAGGGTCTATATGCAGGTTTTCTCTGGCCTGTTTTTTAGTGACTGAATTGACAAATTTTTCGACCCCATGTGGTATAACCACCACTTTTTGCGGATCTCCCAAGGTGTGTAAATAATCCTTAAAAGTTTGTTCAAAGACATTGATTTTATAACTTATAAATACTACAAAGCGGTAAAACTGTCGCAAAGCAAAATTATTAATATGTGTCATTAAGGTAGGTGAGGTTTTGCCCAAATGTCCTTCCATATCTTGGAGATTGGCAATGATCTGATGTAAAACGATGTAAGTTTTTTTACCCGAGATTTTTAACCAGATCAAAAGTAACATGATGCCAAGCAATGAAAGTTGTCCGCCGAACATGGCTAACTCTAAGGAGAAAAGAATTTTTTGAGTCTTTTTATATTTATTGATTTCGTTAATCAACGAGAAAAATGACCCAAAGTTATTGCGTTGCCAAATTCGTTTGACGTTAATGCCATTATCCTCATATGAATTAATATCTTCAGATTTTTCATTTGGTTCAGAGTGATGATTAGCAGTCAATTTTTCGGCGAGAACTGTAATTTTATAGTCTATAGATTTGTCTGTTAATACACGTTGTAGGGAAAGTAAGGTATTTTTGGTATACGAAGCACCGCCGACAATCAACGGATGATGAATTGCATCTTTGGGTGGATAGCTGGCGATGACGAGTAGTGAATTATCAGAGTTTTGCATAGAAAGTGCCATATATATAATGACTCCTTTCTTAAGTGTTCGTCAAAGGTCTAAATGAAGGGAAGAGAGTATGAGAATACAAACTATGTTGGGCGCGAATCATCCATAACTCTTTTAGAGTTTGGGGGATAGCTTGTAACATGTTTACTTTGGTTCTTTCATCATTAGCCCAAGCAACAGCTACTTCTTGCATGGAGAAGTTTTGTTTGCTGGCCAAAAATAAGACTTCGGCATCATAACCCCAACCATTGATGGTAGTTTGTGAGAAGATAGTATCTTTGGCGTTTTGTGAGAAAGCTTTGAAGCCACAGGTAAAATCAGTCACATTCACACCCAAGATGAATTGAGTCATTTTGGTGAAGCCTTTGCCTAGGAATTCACGCAAAAAAGGCTGGTGTTTGGTGACGGTAGAGTGACCATTTTTACGTGTACCAATTAGTACGTCAACGTTCTTTTTCAGACTTGGCATGAATTTATGCAATTCACTCAAGGGAGTAGACATATCAGCATCGAAAAAGAGAGTATAGTCGGCCGTAGAATACTTCATACCTTGTCGGATGGCATAGCCCTTACCTTGATTGGTAGGATAAGTTAACAAGACGACCTGTGCTTTAAAACTTTTGTTTTTGCCAAATTTTTCTATCATTTGGGTTGTTTTGTCTTGAGAGCCATCATTGACGAAAATAATATCCTGCAATTTCAACCTGGCCGGAAGCTGCAATTCGTTCAATGCTTTAAAGGTTTTACTCAATCTTTTTTCTTCGTTAAAGACTGGTATAACGAAAGAAATGGTTTTGATTTGTTTTTTCATAATTATTGTTTAATTTGTTTGTAAAATAGTTAGTCAAATTTACAATTTTCAATATCCAATATTCAATCAATTTTTAAATAATTGAATTTTTTAAATTTATATATTCATTGAATATTGAGTATTAGATATTGTTACTTTTTACTTGCTCTGTTTGTTTTCGTCTTTATCCCTCCGTAGCTTATAGCGAAGGGGGACTGTTTTTAGATTTCTCTAATCACAGAGACTCATCAGTACTGCCTTTAGCAGTAAAACAAAAAGTATACGAGGGTGGGCGGAAAGTTATAAAAGCTTTCAAAATCCCCAACTCCTGGAGTAGTCGCGAATTCACGCGCCAATTGTCCAACGCAAAGTGTCGGACCTGGAACGTGAAGTCTTGTCGACTTCAGGATTCTCTTTCTACGAAAGAGAGAATTGGCTTATCACGGAGCCACCCGAATTCCGTTGCCGGAGGCGGGGGTGATGCGATCCCCAACGCTGCCACCACGCTGGTGGGAAACGTCATAGGGAACGCGCCCCCGCCTCACGGCGGGAAGAATTATGCGGCCAGCCGGAGGCTAGCTACACAAACGTTGTTTACTGTGGTCGGGCCTGTTATCCCGTTTCCGCCATTGTAGTCCATCGTTGCTCCACTAGGGAGCGTGAATGATGGACAGTTGTTGGTGTTGGTTGCCGTGAACTTAAGTCCGGCGGGATTGGTATATCCGTTGGACTCGACCAGCGGGGTGAACTCTCCGGCCGTACAGGCCGAATTGTTACACCAGGCTAGTGCAGTTGTTACCGCCAGCGTACTGGCGGTAGAAGGCGCCTGCGTTGCCACAGGCGTTGCTGTCGCGACCGGAGCTGCAGAATTGCTGTTGTTTGATGCCGTCGCTTGTGGCGTGGCATTGTAAACAGTTGCATCGCTTGCGTATTCGAGTCCTCCCGAAGGAAGACCCGAACCATTAGGATAGGTCGGTGTGTTTATGACCATCGATTTCTGGTACGTGAATACCAGTTGTGTCGGACCACTCGGATCCAACTTGGCATGGAATTCACAGCCATTCACCTGTTCCGGAACCCACTGGCTCCGGGTGCTCATCTGCCCCGAAGGGCTTCTGAACAAGGATGCAAACTCGGCATAATACTTGCACGAGTTGTTTTGCTGCGTTATTGTCTGCTTCGAGCTAGATGAGGGGTTCCCAATAGGGTTCCCAGGGTTGGTCAGCTTGCCTTTAGCATTGCCGATGTTGGAATAGTTGACCGGCGCGACACATTTAGGTGCAGTCGACACCTTCTGTCCAGGCATGACGTACCGTATGCACGGCTGCTGTGGGTCTCCTGCCCACACAGTAAATCCAAAGCCGGAATTACCGCAACCGCCGCTGATTTCGACGTTGATCGGGTGCCCCGCGGGCACAACGAATCGGACACCAAGTCCTTGTTTCTTGGGATCACTCGTTGGAGTGTTCCCATAAGGAATCAGCGTGCCGAGACCGCCTCTAAACTTGACTCGACCGTAGTCGAAGTCAACGGTTAGGTCTATGGCATCAGCACCAAGTTTCTGAGCGTCTATATAACGCCCGTGAAATTCGATACCTCCGCCTTTGGCTTCGGTGACGACTGCAAGACAAGAGCCCTGCATAGCGACGACGTCCCACTGCTGGACGGCTTGCGCCGAAGTAGCGGGAAAGTAAGTCGAGTTAGCCGCCACGTGCGTGGGGATTGCGATCCCCAGAATCAGAAGTGCGATCATGGCGATCGCAAGGCTGATGCGCAGATACTTGTTCACTTTTTTCTCCGTGAAACTGGATTCCGGTGGCACAGCTGCCTGCCGGTGAATGTTGCTCCGACTTAGGTTCGACCTGAATATTGCTTTTTAAAGGCAATATTACCCAGTATCGGATACCACATGACAAGCTTACGCTAATACACGTCGTACCCGACACTGGGATTTAAATAAAATTCTCCTTTCTTAAATAGAAAGATTTCCTCGTATACTTTGTTAAAGAGCTATATTACGTTCTTTATGTTCATCGCAAAATTGATGAATGAAAGATACGCAAAATCTCAATCAGTTATGATTGAGGAGAGATTTTAGATTGGGATTTGGTTCAAAGATCTCTCTCCAACCATAAGTTGTGTCAGAGCGAGAGTGTGGTGGGCAAGCTATTAGTCTATTTTGGCTTGTCGTCCTGCTTTCGCAATGACGAGCGTAAATTATTATCCTTTTATAGCTTTCTTTCTTAGAGTCAATCCAGCAAAAGCTGCGGGAATGAGGGCGAGCAGTGAGACTGCATCGGCTCCGGTAGGAGGAGTTTTAGTCAATTTAGGTGCAGGATAAACAGTTAGTCCTGTACTGGTAGATGTTGAAGTTGTACCAAGTACATTATTCTGGGCACAAAATTGTGCATTGTCAGAAACTTGGTCACCATTGTTATCATTAGCGGTAGCTTGATTGGTTAAGCAGGTTATACCACTGGGTAAAGTACTAGAATCAGCAACTTGAGCAGTGATAGTTTCAGTATCAGTTGCGCCGGGATTTAAAGTTCCGATGGTATAAGTAATGGTATTACCATTGTGTGAGCCAGGAGCAGACACAAAAGATGTGTACTGTGGTAAGTAATCATTCACGTTTACATTGTTTAGAGTTACATTACCGGTATTGGTTACAGTGATTTGGAAGTTAACATCTTGACTTGGGTTGTATTTAGGATCATTGACACCAAGATTGTCGACATAGTTTCCATTGGAAGGATTTTGTACAGTCTTATTAATGGTGATATTGGTGGTATTACAAGTAGTACCTCCCCCATAGTTTGTAGTACAGTTAGTCGTATTGGCTGATGCAACAGGAACTCCTGCTACTAGCAAGGTAGAAGATATAAGACCTAGAGTAAATAAAAGTTTTTTCATAAAAAAGCGATAGAGCCGATAGGACAGAATCGCAAATGTTGAGTAGAAGTATAACATGGCTTATAGTGTCTGTCAATAGTCAAGTTGAGGCTATAAGTAGGGATAATGTGATTTAGATCACAGATATAAGATAAGTTATAAGGACGAAGGTTTTGAGCCTATTTAGCCACAGGTTGGATAGCCAGAGCTGTTAAATTGACCAATCCATTTCCCGCGTCACCGCTGCTGGCTGTATCTGTATCTACTTTAGCTTCAATATTGAATTTGACGTAGTCAGCCAGATGTGGCTCATAGTTGGGCTTACCACGCAAACCATTGAGGTTCAGAATGCGAATCGCCTCGCTGTAGGGATATTGCGCCTTGAGGCTGGCAGCGTCGGTGAGGTAAGCTATTTCGTTGTATACAATGCGCTGAGGCTGGCCTGGGTGGCCAGGTGGATAAATGTGGGTAATCTCGTTTTGAACGCCTGGCACCGCCACCACATTGGTCAGGCTAATAACTTTACCGGCATACATTTCGGGTTTGGTGATGAGTTGAATGACCGAAACATGGTCTTTCTGGATAGGAGGTAAGTGAGGACGAAGCTGGTAGCTGACAAAGCTGTCTGGGCGAGTGGGTGGTTTTGGCTTTTCCGCCTGCAGGCCTAGCTGAGACGAGGCTAAAAGCGCGCCCGTGCCTAACAGTCTGCTGGTTGTTTCTAGCCATCCCATAAGGGCTACATCTTCCCAGTTAGTGAGTGTGTTGTCAAGCTCAAGCTATGGCTATATATATATATGGGATAGAGTTTATACTTTGGGTTGTGAGGTTGGCAAAAATCCCATCGTTTCTTCTACAGTGGGAGGTTTGGCAGGAAATAAGTTCTTTGCGCCTTCCATTGCCATATCAGTTACTCCCAGCATACCTGTAGGGACGAGTTCTTCGTTCGTTGAGTGTGTTTTGCCAGGAAGAGCGGTTTTCCAAGGTCTGAGGTAGAGAAGTGTTCCTAAGGTTAATACACTCCAGGCGGCAGCTTGCATGAAACTTGTTCCAGCTTCATTAATATGATTACCTACTTGACCCACCTGATCAGATACACTTGAGAAGTATCCTCCTGCTTTTTGCGTATAGGTAACGAATGGCTGGATTAGTTCTTCCCATAATCTTAAAAGGATTTCTGAATGAAAGGAGAAAAAAGGAGGCAAAGTTTGGCCTGTTATGACATCTTTAAATATAGAAGTATCAATATGGGGAGTCTCAGGTAGGAGTTTTTGTACTTGTAGAACATCAGAACCAGCCTGTTTGATACTGTTTCCACTCGCGCCAAGAGCGTTAAATCCAGCTCGGGCATGGGAAACGGCAATTTCTGTGGGAATTGCTGATAACGCAGTAGTTAGAGCGATTCTAGGCATAGTTTCACGTCTGGTAGGTTCTTTTAACTTCCAAATCTGATATTGCTCGCTTGTTCGACCCACTTTATCTCCAATGGTAGCAGTGCCAGTAGATAAACGATTATCATAGACAATTTTTAAGGCAATATGGGGTGCCATTTTCTCCATAGGCGTTACAGGAGAAGCTCCATTCACATGAGAGAGAGCAATTGCTTCCAATGTTGGATTCTGTGGACCTAACCTGCTAAGAACAGGACCTAGAAACCTGATTTGAGCAGGAGATAAATCAACAATGGCATCTACAAGACTTGCTTGTTGTTCCGGACTCAATCTTGAAAGGGCATAATTATTTGGTCTAGATAGACTTTGTAAGGGAGTATTTACCACTGTAGGGATTTCACTAGAGGATCTCTGAGCTATTGAAGTAGAGGGAAGCTGATCACCGAAATGTAAGCGAACGGATTCAGAACTTGGCATAACTCTATTATACTACGGGATTATTGATTGTCAAGTGACAGAGCTTGTTAGTAAGTTTAACTCTGTTATATAGGACATTTAACTTCGAGGTGTGTATTTAGTGAAATTTTTAGGGGAAAAGAGTAATTAGATTATATATAAGTATTACTTGATTAAGCTTAAGTGAAAGATCATAATGACGGTATGCTCGAACAACAAATCACTCAGCTTGTATCACAAGTTAATGCATTGCTGGGCATAGTTTCCACGTACAAGCACCTTTCTAAGCAGGAAGTAAAGAAAACTGTGAAGGCTCATGTGAGAGAAAAGTATTCTCACAATTCTTGATATTAGTACACTTATCCTTCTGTTCACTACTTTCGAGTCAGCGGTAGCAACGGGGTATTAAATTTAACTCCGGGAGAATCTAGTGGATTGTATAGTGTATACTCATGTATATGCCACAGTACTTGGGTGATTTTGATGAAAAAGAATTAGAGAAAACAGAAAAAGGAAGGATTTTTATTCTTGAGCGAAAAATTAATTATGGTCCCCCTGCAGGTGAAAAGATAAAGTTGGATGAAGTAAAAAAATATTGGGATCAACTTGAATTGTTTCCCTTGCGAAAAAGGCTTTTGGAGCTACTTATATGGGGGAAATACATATCCTTACCAAACAACAGCAAATCATTTTGGATGAAGTAAAGCAAAGCAAAACTCTGATCTTCGCCACTTTTATTTTACCGGCGATACTACTTTGAGTGGATTTTACTTGCAGCATAGGTACTCTGAGGGTTTAGATTTCTTTTCGGAAAAAAAATTTAACAATCAAACAATACTTGGATTAATCGAAGAATGGAGCAAAAAATATCATCTCACGTTTCAGTCTGAGTTTCATGAGGTCATGTATGTATTCCTAATACAGTTTCCTTGCATACCAGTATTAAAAGTCGACTTCAGTTTTTATCCATATAAAAGAGTTGAGGAGAGTAGGTTGATAAATGGTGTTTTGACCGACAGTTTGAATGATATTGCCGTGAATAAACTGTTTACTATAACTCAGCGAACTACAATAAAAAATTTTGTTGATTTGTATTTCTTACTTCCAAAATTTGGTTTTTGGGATCTGATGTATGGAGTTGAAGCTAAATTTAAAATGAAGTTAGATCCGTTTGTTGTCTTATCTGATTTACTGAAGGTAGAGGAATTTGACACTCTACCAAGAATAGTAAAGCTATTAACTCTCGAAGATCTTAAAGCTTTTTATCGGGAAGAGGCTAAAAAATTGGGTCTCCAGTCGGTAGAATAAAAAGGCCTTAATTAAATGTGTGGGAACATTGCATAGCTGCAGGAATTTAAGTATCATAAATGCAGCATGATAGAACAAAACTCTACTATCTCATCAGATCGTGTAATTCTTGAAGTGCGTACAACTCGCTCAAGCAAAGAAACACCCGAGGCGATGTCGCAGTTTTTGGAGTCCTTAGCCAGTCTTCGTGTACCCATGTTCTATTTTTTCCGACGCAGCATCCCGGTTAGTCTGGAGATGACTATTGAAGACCAACTGGTACATTTCTATATCACCATCCCGGCGCTGTATCAGGCGTTTGTAGAGAGTCAGATCGTTTCACAATATCCTAAATCACTGCTTTTAAAGTCAAAAGACTACTTACCGGGAATTTTGCAACCTGAAGCAAGTGTGGCGCTGGGTCAGTTGAAGCTGGCTTACAATTATCTGTATCCGATACGCTCAATGTCAGATTTTAAGGACATTGATCCCTTATCTTCTTTACTAGGTGTGATGGCTAAATCCAACCCAGGTGACAAGGCCTGCATTCAATTTATGCTCTTGCCGGTTGGTAATAACTGGCAGATTAATGGAGCGACAGCTACAGAGAAGACTAAGGATGCTAGTGGGGCAGTTTCTGTAAATCCCTATGGTAAGCAGATTGGTGATAAAATTGCTAGCAATGGTTTTAAGAGTGCGATAAGAATTGCGGTCAATAGCCATACTAAAGAGCGCAGTAAGCAGTTTTTGTCCGAAATAGTAGGTAGTTTTACCTCCTTTAACAATCCACACGGCAATATGTTGTTACTACGCAAGCCGCATTTGTGGCAGAATTATCGCTTGAGGGAGGCCATGTTAAGACGTAGTCGCTTTTTCATGCCCAAGCAAATCCTAAATATTCGCGAGCTGGCGACAATGTTCCATTTTCCCACGGAAAAACTGGCAGCCATTCCCAATATTGCCTGGCACAAAGTTATTCTCTCTGACCCGCCGGAGAATTTGCCGATAGCTGAGAATAAATCGGTAGAGGAAAAAGAAGAAATTAATTTCTTTGCCAGGACTGATTTTCGTAATAAATCAGCAGTTTTTGGTATCAAACAGACAGACAGACGTCGTCATATGTATATTATCGGTAAGACAGGGGCTGGAAAATCAACTCTTATTTGTAACATGGCTATCAATGATATGAGAAATAGAAGGGGGTTTTGTATTGTTGATCCACATGGTGATTTATGTGAAGAAGTTTTGAATTTCGTCCCTTCCTTTAGGGTTAATGACGTAGTGTATCTTGATCCCTCCGACTCACATCATGCCTTTTCGCTAAATCCATTGGAGGTTACTAATGAGTCCCAGAAAGAATTAGTGGTGTCTGGTATTGTCTCTATCTTTAAGAAAATGTATGGCACTTCATGGGGACCACGACTTGAATATATCCTGCGTAATACATTATTAACGGTT
Organism: Candidatus Levyibacteriota bacterium; assembly: GCA_027459725.1. GTDB lineage: Bacteria > Patescibacteriota > Microgenomatia > Levybacterales > UBA12049 > DAIDHK01. The sequence goes on along the minus strand of DAIDHK010000007.1, from coordinate 48,153 downwards.
ATTAATCTGCCCAATCCTACATTATTAATGGTACCCGAAATGTTGGCCAATGCGAATTTCCGTGCCAGGGCGGTGGAGAAATTGACTGATCCGGTTATTAAGAGTTTCTGGGTCAATGAATTTGAGAAAATGCTCCCCAGACAAAGGACCGAGGCCATTGGTCCGATTCAAAACAAAGTTGGTCAATTTCTCTCCAGTACGGTTATTCGTAACATCGTCAAAAATCCCCATTCAACTATTGATATTGAGAAAATTATGAATGAGGGGAAGATTATTTTATTAAACCTCTCACAAGGCAAATTGGGTGAGGATAATGCCGCGCTACTTGGTGCGATGATTATTACCAAAATTCAACTGGCGGCTATGAATAGGGTGAATATACCAGAAGCGCAAAGACGAGATTTTTATTTATATGTCGATGAGTTCCAGAACTTTGCTACCTCCAGTTTTGTGAAGATATTATCAGAAGCGCGCAAATACCGGTTGAATTTACTGCTGGCCAATCAGTATATCGCACAGGTTCCAGAAGATGTGCGTTCGGCCATTTTTGGTAATGCTGGAACATTGTTATCTTTTTTAATCGGGGCTACCGATGCTGCTTATCTGGCCAAAGAATTTGGTGAGCGGTTTACTCAGGAGGATTTACTCGCATTGGGAAATCATCAGGCGATTATTAAACTGGCTATCAATGATATTACCCAGGCGCCGTTTTTGTGTCATACACTGCCTTTACCTAATAGTAGGACTAAGAATCGGGAGAAGGTAATTAAAAGCTCTCGTGAGCGCTATATGAAGGAAGTTAAACCTGATGTGGTTAAGGAGAATAGGATGGAGAAAAAAGATGAAAAGCTTTCTACATCTGAGTCGTTAACTACTAACTAGCATCTTGTATTTTAGGTCTTTTTTAATAGATTTATCTTACCAGTGGGTAGAATAGAGTAAGGATGGGTAATCGTAAGTCGTAGACAAAGCGGGCTCGCAGCCAAAGTTTGATATAACTGATAAGTTCGGATTGCAATGAGAAAAGATCTTCCTGTTTGACATGATACTGGAGTTGTTGATCAAAATTAGCAATAGTACCGTAACCAAGTAACTTGATAAATAGGGGAGTGAAGGAAAAACGCTTATTAGGGACGGGCAAAAAATGTAAAAAGTCTTTAGGCAATTTAAATCTATTAATCATGACAGATTCATTATGGATGGCAAAGCCGGTAAAAAGAGTTCGACTTATAACATGAGCCTCGGTTGGGAAGTAGCTTTTACCAATTCTCCTGTGCTGGTCATTAAGATAAGTACATTGTGTACCCACCGCAACTACTTTGGGGTTTTCTTCTAAGAATTGAACTTGCTTTCTTACTTTATCTTTGGTAACTGTGTCAGAAGTATTCATAAATATAACATATTTGCCGGAAACGTGCGTAAGTCCACGGTTAAGCGTAATACTTTTGCCATAGGTTTTAACATTTCGATAAATTTGAATGCGTTTGTCAAGCTTTTTGTAAACCTGAAGTATATCGTAGGATTTGTCTTTCGAGTTGTCGTCAACAGCGATAATTTGAAAGTCAGTATATGTCTGCTCGAGCAAGCTGTCCAAACAGGCTGCTAAGTTGTCCTGAGCATTATATACTGGCAGGATAATAGAAACTTTTTGATTTGTATCGTTCATAAATTACTAAGGCAGAAGCAAAAGCAGACGATTTCAACAAATGTTTCGGCAGAAGAGACCCTATTCTATCAGAAGATGCTTTTATGTCAACTTGACAACCTGTGATTTTTTCATTTAGCCTTCTGTTGCAGCTTTCTACCTATAAATGCAAATAAAGGTAAGACAACCAAGCTGGCGGCTTCAGGTCCGGTAGGTGGGGTCTGTTTGGTCTTAGGAGCAGTATAAACTGTAGGTTTATGACCCAAGACTACAGGTGTAGGTGTAGGATTAGCATTGTTGGTGGATGTGGGTAGATTATTATTGGACCCCCCGGTAGAGTTACTTTGTGCCTGTTGTGAACTTATACAAAACGATGCTGAACTTTGGCTTTGTAAACTGGTAAAGAAGAAAAAACTGGTAGTTGAGACACTAACAGTATTGAGTAAACATGCGTCTACTTGACTCCCGGGGATTGCTGAATTATTCACTGTGGTTTGATAGTTATATGTTTGGCTGGAGTTGGGCGCCAACTGGTTAAGCTTAATTGTTAGAATGTGCTTGGAGCTGTCAAAGGTTCCATCTCCACCGGTGAAATCCAAATTAACCGGTAATGGATCTGTGATGGTGATATTAGAAACACCTGACTTGCTTGTATTGCTAAGTTTGAGGTGGAAGCTAAGAGTTTGTCCTTGCAAGAAGACATATTGATCCTGACGTAAATTATTGGTGTATTGTTTGTTGATAGGATTAAGTACAGTTTTCTCAATAGTTAAACTTCCGTTAGTTTGATTACAAACGGTACCTCCATTATATATATTTTGACAACTACCGGCCGCAAAAACTGGTTTGGTGGTGAGGTTAATTAGTAGCAGGGCTGCTATAGCTATAAGATATGCCAACTTCATATATTTATCTCGTAGCAGGTTAGCAGAGAAGTATCGTTTTGTCAAATTAACCAAAGAATTTTTCATCGGGTAGGGGAGCTCTTTAAGCTCTTTTTCAATTTCCGACTTGACAAATCGGGCTAGGTATGGTGTAATAGCATCGATACACGAGAGTCTTCAGTAATTATTTTATTCCAGTCATGTTCATTTAATTTTTAACTTTCCGTGATCTTGTAACATAATTTATCAAACTTAATTCCTATGGCATATAGAAAAAAACTAAATAGCGCAGATGACTTTGTAGGACAGCCTCCAAAAGCAAGTCCCAAGTCCAAAACTCCAATTGCAAAGACAGTAGACGTCCCAGTTATACCTGTAGAAGAAGTCAAAGTGACACCCGTTGTTAGTGCTCCTTCTCCCAAGATTCAAAATCCAGCTCAACAGAGCGATAATGGTGGAGAACATTACAATAGTAATGGAAATGGTTTTCATCGCTCTTCTGGTGGACATATGGTAGGAGGACAATATAATAATCCAGCTGCTACTCCAACTGAAACAGTACAGGGTTATCTTGATGTGCAACAGGAAGGACATGGTTTTTTGCGTCCAAAGTTCATTCCATCTAGTCGTGATATCTATATCTCACAGTCTCAAATCAGACGTTTTATGTTAAGACCCGGCGATCTGGTCGAAGGTCTGGCTCGTCCACCCAAGGATGCTGAGCGCTATTATGGTTTGTTAAAAGTAGAAAAGGTCAATGGAGTGTCTGCAGATAATCAGGCACGTAGACCAATTTTTGATGATTTGACAGCCGTTTATCCCAAATCCCAGATTATCTTAGCTACTGGTAAAAAACCAATTTCTACCCGTATAATTGACCTGGTAGCTCCAATAGGTTTTGGCCAACGTGGTATGATTGTCTCTCCTCCTAAGGCAGGAAAGACTACTATTATAAAAGAAATCGCTGCCGGCATCTCTGCTAATTTCCCTAATGTCCATTTGATGGCAGCTTTAATTGGTGAGCGACCCGAGGAAGTGACGGATATCAGTATGTCAGTAAAAGGTGATGTGATTGCTTCCAATTTTGATGAACCGCCAGAAAATCAGACCAGAGTAGCTGAAATTACGTTAGATCGTGCTAAAAGATTGGTAGAAATGGGTATTGATGTTGTAATCTTGCTTGACTCAATTACTAGATTGGCTCGCGCTTACAATTTATCTGTTGCTCCTAGTGGGCGCACTTTATCAGGCGGATTTGATCCCGCTGCCTTATGGCCAGCTAAAAGGTTCTTTGGTGCAGCTCGTAACTGTCAGGAGGGTGGATCTTTGACTATCATTGGTACAGCTTTAGTTGAAACCGGCTCTAGAATGGACGATTTGATCTACGAAGAGTTCAAGGGGACAGGCAATATGGAGTTGCATTTGGATCGTCGTTTGGCAGAACGTCGTATCTATCCTGCTATTAATATTGAACGTTCGGGTACGCGTCAGGAACATCTATTATTATCGGAGGAGACTTACAAGAAAATTACCACAATGCGTCGTATGATGGATATGCTTGGGCCTGAAGAGCGAACCAGCATTTTGGTAGAGAAATTGGCATCGACGGAGAACAATGAAGCATTCCTCGATAGTCTAGGCAAATCATAATCCTATTTTTTAGGCACTCTGAAACCAGTTGGGATATATATCAATATTTATAGTAATATAACTTTAAGTATCATAATGCATCTATTTCTGATAAGGTTTTGTGTGAAATGAAGAAAGCAAAATATCAAAGTAAACACTCACTTTCCTTCTGTTATTTATATTGGCAGGAAAAATGTCTGCAGGGCAAAAAGGTTAGGGAAGTAAACAAATGTACAGACTTGAGGAATATTTCTTCTATTAGCCAGAGTAGCTAACATGGCCAAAGGAAATGACAAGTCCGTATTTGGATATATTAGTAGAGTCTTAAGAGCAGCTTTAAAGTCATTTTCATCAGTATATAACATGTTGATTTCACTTAGAGAGATAGTGCGAATAAAGTCCTTAGCTAGGCTAGGACTGATGTTCTTAAATAAGTATTCATATACTCTGTTTAAAGTCAGCGTATCCATGTATAGTTGATACTGATTTTGGGCGAAGAAACGGAAAAAAGCTGCGGCCTGGTCATGTTTATCATGTGCACGATCAATAAAAGAAATAATGCTATCTGGGGCTAATAATACTTTTTTACTTAATGTGGCCATATATTATGATTTGAGTAATAAGTACAAAAATCGTATTCCTTTTTTCATATTTCTTCACTGATAACTTACGCTATTTTCCCAATGCCAGGCTTGCTCCTCTTCCATTCAGGCGTAAAAATGGATCTTCTTCTGTGAAAACTTTGGCAGTCAGCTGTTTAAGACGAAAAGGGGAGCTGGGTTGCTTGGGTTGTTTAGGAGTGAACTCACGATTAAATTCCTGCAGTTGAGATTCTTTAATACGCACGGCACCTCCCACTCTGATTGCCTTCAGACGGCCTTCTTTAATATATCGGCGGATAGTTAATGGATGAACTTTGAGGATAAAAGCTGCTTGATTAACATTAAAAAGATTTTCCATAAATATAATAATTTTATACATCTATATACAAAAATATGCAATATGTAAATAAATTTGATTATTATAACCGCTTGATTTAATTTAGATATTGCTATGATATTTAATCCTCATATCTTTATATTTAATTCTCAAGTCCTATATAACAGAGTTAACTTTATGAGTATAATTTTAGATTTCAGTTAGAGATTTAGATGTCTCATATAGTTAGTACAGTCCGAGTTTAGAAAATACACTCAGAGGTTTTTGAGTGGGAATGGAGGTGAGTTATTTGTAGAGTATGCAATTAATACATTATTTAAAACGTATCAGAAAAAACTTCCAGTTGATCGCCATGATGTTCACTATGCGCGTAGTATAGTAAACATTAAAGAGGTGTAATTGAGTTTAGAAGGAAGATATAGTCTCTAAAGTGCGTATAATAGATAGTATACTAAATATATTAATATTCCTCCACATTCATTTCTATATACCAATAGAGATAAGTATGTGACTTCACTCAAGATCGCAGCATGATCATTTTTTATCGCAAGGTCATGACTTTAGCTTTCGGGCTTTTGAACTAGGGTAATAAGTTTGACTTTTGCGCTTAAATTTGTTACGCTGATAGCTCCAGGACGAAGTATAAAGTAGTTTGAAATCCATTTCTCAGCCTTTGAATCTGTATTCAGGGTTTTTTATTTTGAACTATTTTTTTGTCCTCCAGCCGATCTATGCACTCATTTTTAGCTGGGTTTGGGAAACGTTGCCGTGCTGAAATACACGAGTTTAGCACATTTGCAAATTTCCTTTTTTTCTATAGTAAGAAGCGTACACTTAGTACTTCATACTGGTTTGAACGCAAAAAAAACCGCTTAGTTAAGTTATTTTTAACTAAACGCGGTAGATATAATCGTTTATTCCTGCATGTGAGTACTGTGATGGTCTTAGTAGTAGGTGTGTTAATTACACCATACTTACAGGAGACTTTTCCTTTGTTTGCTTCAGCTCAAGCTAACCAGCTTAATGCTAATGCCAGTGCACAACAGCAGTCCATCAATGTTGGAGATACTGTCTTTAATACGCAAATTGCTCAAAAACCTCGCGATTCAATTATTACTTACACAGTACAGAAAGGTGATACTCTATCTTCCATAGCTAAAACTTTTGGTATATCGGAAGATACTATCCGTTGGGCTAATGATTTAACTAGTGATAGTCTCTCAGTGGGAGATCAGTTAAAGATTTTGCCGGTTACGGGTGTTGCCTACAAAGTACAGTCAGGTGATACGATCTATTCGATTGCGAAAAAGTACAAGACTGATCCGCAGGGAATTGTTGATTTTCCCTTCAATACTTTTGCAGATCCAGAGACTTTTACTCTAGTTGTTGGAGAGATACTGTATGTACCGAATGGTAAAATTGTAGCTACTCCTGAAGCCTCTGGAGGACCTTCTGGAGCGAGTACTTACAGTGGACCGATTCCTGTTGCTTCTGGTGGATGGTTCTTCCCCTTACCCGGCGGAAAAATTTCACAATATGCTTCATGGTATCATATGGCTTTGGATATTACCTCGCCGATTGGTACGCCTATTTATGCTGCTCATAGTGGAACTGTAAGTTATGTTAGTGTGGGAACCTGGGATTGGGGATTTGGCAATAACGTCTGGATAGATGATGGTGATGGATATATGACGCATTATGCCCATATGTCAGTTGTTCCTGTACATGTAGGGGAGCAGATGGTAGGTGGTCAATCAATTGTAGGTTACGTTGGCGTAACCGGGCACACAACTGGTCCGCACTGTCATTTTGAAATTAAGCGTAATGGAGTTTTAGTTGACCCTATACCGTATATAGGTGGTGGTGGTGGACCTCTATAGATCTAGTTTGCATTTAGATGAGATATATAACCATTTAAGTAAGTCTACAAATGATATAGGGGAAGCTGCTGTGGTTCAGACCAGGTAGATTTTGATCGATCTCCATTCTACTTAATATATTAATCCTATTTTCTTCTTGTGGACCCGAGGAGAATCGAACTCCCTACTTTTCTATGCCATAGAAATGTGTTACCGGTATACCACGGGCCCGGCTTATGCGATCTAAATTATAGCGAAAATCTGATTATTCGACTAGATCTAATTTGTCCTTTAGTTATTTAACCTCGCTGGTGGACCTACCGGGAATTGAACCCGGACTTCTGCAATGCGAATGCAGTGTTGTACCGTTCAACCATAGGCCCATTAAATATAACTTTATTATTATACCTTATTATAAGAAATAAAAAGAATAATAGGTTAGTGGTTAATACAAAACAGTATCATAGGGAGTAATAAGATAGAGCAAAATATTCGACGGAGTTAACTAGCTTACTAAACAATGATAGTATTATTTACCGCTTATGGTTTTGGGGTGACTGTAGAAGTCGTCTTAGGAGCTGTTGATGGTAATGGATTGGATGGAACAGGTGAGACAGATGGGCCGGGAATTTCAGCTTTTGGACTGATCTTTGGTAAAGTAGCTGGAGGTGTACTTACCTTTAATTGCTGATTACTTGCGTTAGAACCGGCTTGTTGATTGTTAGTAGCTGAGTTAGAAGAATTACCTTGACTTTGAGAGTTTATTTTATTTTGTAATGCCTTAATTTCAGCGCTAATCTTATCACTATTGGCTTTGTTACCAGCAACTAACTGTTGTACGACCTGAAAAGCTTGCAAAGCATTGTTCAAGTCTCCTTTAGCTTCATAAGCGTGACCTAAATTATAGTATGCATTGGCATAGTCAGATTTAGCATTCCAGGCATAGGTAAATTGAGTTATAGCATTATCCCACTGACCCAGCTGATAATAGATGCCGCCCAAGTTTATATACTGTTGTGGGTTTTTAGGGTCCAAAGCTATAGCTTGTTGAGCAGTAGCAATAGCGTAAGCATCAGCGTTCTGACCGAAGCCGATCAGACTGCGGTAGATGGAAGACAGATTGTTCCAGTCAGATGCTGTCTCCGGAGCCACACTTACAGCTGCACGGCCCGCTGTGATAGATTGTTGAATCAACTGTAAGATGGTATTTTGTACTGTTGTATCTGGTTTTTTGTTCTTCGGTTGGCTGGCAGCTAGAGAATTTGCCAATGCTAGATTAGTTTGCGAGAAGACTGTGTAGTACAAATCTCGATATGGGAAAATACTGATGGCTTGTCTTTGTAAGTCATAGGTGTCTTGGGCCTTATTCTCTCTTGCTGCGACTAAAGATTGTTCAAAGACCATATCTGATTGTAAGTATTCAAATGTAAAGTAGCCTACTATGCCTACTAAAGCTAGGATAATTATGAATACTACACTTGGTAGGAAGCGGCTGGAATGCTGACGTGAGGTACTACCTTCTTGCGTGGCATTAACCAAACCCTGATTGAAGGCGACAAAGTGAAACTCAAAGGTTGGAAATTTATTAGGATGATGTAGGGCCAACAAACTCGCGAAGATACCTAAGATGACAAACAACAAGGTAACGATGACAGGAGAGAATGGTAATAAGAACGCAGCTAGTAAAGCTATAACCAGGGGTAAGAAGAATACTTTTTGTTTAATTACTCTATAAACTAAGAATAAGAAAGATAAAGCTCCCAAGAATCCAGTAGTGGCAATTAACTCCAGAAAGAAACTGGTTGAGCGCACAAAGGTGACTGACCATAGTGTTTGGTCCATATTGTAGGAGGCTGATTTGAAACGAGTGAAATCAGTCAGATAGGTGCCAAATCCACTACCCAGCAAGAAACTCTTTAAGAGAGTAGTATCTTGAGAGATAGAAGCAAAGGCCGTCTGAAATCCGGTAGCAAAAGGTAAAATTAATGGCTTTTGAGTCGTGAATAATTCAAATAAGGTGATCAGCAAGCCGATTAGCAATACGAACGCAGCAAATGCGAATACAATTGCTCTGCTCATCTGCCCAGAGCTACCATCGCGGTGCATTAATAAGGTCCTTTTATTGGCTAGAATACCATTACTTTGAAAAAGAGGAAAAGCTAAATAAGAAGCTAGAGGTAATACAATAGCCAGGTAGATGGCTTGATCTAAGAAAGACCCATATGTAGTGAAACCCTGAGAATGAGTGTCTGCAAAAGGGAGTAAATAAATGTTAAAGAACTGAAAAACAGATAAGAGCGTGCTCACCAAAGCTCCAATAACTAGCGCACTAACCAGAAATACTATATCGTTTTCTTTCTTGACGAGATTAGTAATACTAAAATAAAACAACACTGCAAATAGAAGTGGGAAGAAAGAGGTCAAACTATCGATTCTATTAACAGCGAAGACAGCTGAAGCGAAAGCAACGATTATGAATAACAAAACTGCTATATCAAAAGGTGTACCACGGAAAAACATTTTACGGTCCGCAATCATAGATATTCCATAAACAATAACTGCTACGGCAGCAGCGACAGCAATCACAATTTGCTTTGGTAAGGTGAATGGGTCAGTTGTTAATGAGGTATAAAGAATAGGTAACACCAAGAGAGCAATACCCATTATTACTACAGCGATTTTTTGTAAACTCACAGAAAGAGATGAATTGTTTTGCATAATATTTATTATTCAGGTTTTTTGCTCGTTTTGTCAATATAACAAAATATATATATGATAATATCAGGCTCAATTTACTATCCACCAATTTAAGTGGATGTCCTGGTCAACGGGCGATGATATTTGGATGGTAAAACTGTTCGGTTGATTTGGGTCAACTTTTGAGTCGGTTTGACGGGATATATATGGTGTTTGGCCATATGTATTTGAGCTGGGAGAGATATATATTAATGACGTTGCATGAGCGTAAGGAGTAATAATAGTCTTTTCAGTTTGGCCTCGATAAATGACCGCAGTTCCGGCTGAAGCAGTAGCTATGGTTTGTGTAATAGAAGTATCTGCCTGCGCTCCATGCACGATATTAAGGGCATTTGAAATGATTTGGGCAAAATTGCCGCTACCCGAAGCGCTAAGATTCCCTTGTTGATCAAGACTTAAGACAGCACTTCCGGATGCATTATTAACATTAAGCCTAGGATTATTGATGGCCGAAGGGGTAGCTAAGTTAATAGATAAGTTGTTGTTCGCCAAAGGGGAGAGTGTATTTGTAGCCAAATCTCCTTTTACAGTAATATTCTGATTAAATACTGCGTTTCCGGTGACATTTAAATTTCCATTTGGGTCAATAGTAAGTAAACCATCTAAAAAGTCTATACCGCCTTGACGTAGTGGTTGTAGTTCTAAATCAGAACCGACTACATTAATTTCCGTATTTACCACGCTTAGTCGGCCATTAATGGTTAATTCTCCGGCAATTGCAGTATCAGCCAAGCTTGTTGTTCCGCTGCTCATCAAACCGGTTGTAACATTGAGGGTAGCAACTTGTAAATTTGTATTTGAGAGTTGGGCGCTGTATGAAGCAAGATTGATGTTGTTAGGTAATGGTGTGATAGCTTGATTGGCTAACTCTTGTGTTGAAACATCATTTCCATTAGCACTGGAAGTAGCGATTGTATTATCAGCTAAATTAGCATTTAGTTGTGCATCTTGGGTGGCAGTTTGGTAAACATTGGTAACATTAGTAATATATGTGGCGCTTGGACTGGCATTATATCCTTGAATTTCATCAGCCACTATTTTGTGCGCGTACAATGTTCCACTAACTGTAGCATCTGTAGTTCGCAGGTTAGCCGAAGACAAGTTTGCTGATACACTTGCACTACCATTAATATTCACATTACCGTTTATAGTAACTGCGCTTTGTGTCCCAAGTGGGCTAATAATATTTACCGCCAAGCTGTTAATCGAAGATGATAAGGGGCTGGCAATATTTGATTGTGATTGATGAATTAAATTGTTGACATAGTCCTGTAGTGAAACTCCTGCGATTAAAATATTATTTGCAGAAAGCTGAGTGGTTTGTATGGTATCTGCTTGCAGTGTCCCCAGAAAACTCGCGCTATCATTAACTACTAAATCCTTTGTGTTGACCATGCCGGCTTGTAAATTAGCTATAGTTGCTAAAGCGTATGCTGCTATTGAACTTAGGATAACACCGTTACTGTTATTCAGCTGATAGATAGAATGAGTGTTGCTTCCTGCCTGAGGTGTGGTCGGCATATTGATATTCAGATTGCCAGCATTAGTAATTTCTATGGCTGGGTCATACCAGCTTGGTTGTACTACTACTAAGATTGAACCAATGAGGTAGGGGTCAGTGGAAGTATAGCTTGCGAGTGCATGTCCAATAATAGGTCCTGCTGAAGTGGCTTTTACTCCTACGCCAGGAATATCAGAAACCGAGATTGGATCTCCTGGTTGAATATTGCCATTTTGCGTGCTTACTCTCACCTGCAATTGTCCTACAAAGCCAACTGGAGTTGAGGCAGGGCCGTTATTGTGACCGGCTAGGATGGTAGGTGAGGCAGAAGTAACTCCAGCAAGAGAGGAGTAAGATTGCGAATTGCACTGCGTGATGGTTTGTGATGGAGTAAAACAGACTAATGCTCCAGTAGGAATAGACTCATTTGGATCTTTAGGTAAGTATTCTGCAAAATCTCCTATCCCACTTTGTGCAAAAGTGATCCCTCCTGATCCATTACCCTGAATGCTACCTAAAATTTCACCTTTACTGTCCAGAAAGTTTATAAAATGTCCATTTGAACTTTGGGAATTACCAAGCTTTAGAGCTAGTACCGAAGCTTGCGGAGAGTTATTAGAATTTAAATTAGTAATCATGGCTGAAGCTGTGGCTTTTTGATCATCTACAACATCCAGTCTAAATTGGGGAGAAGTATTACCCACTCCTAGCTGATTATTAACTATGACATTGGAGTTGAATTGGGGATTATTTATTTGTGCGTTATTAATCAACAATGCACCCTGAGTTGCCTCTATCACATGGTTATCATAACCGCTAAAGTTGATGCCTGCGTTATCACCGGTGAAGGCTAGGCCTTGTGTTCCATTGATGTTCAGATTACCAGAAAGAGCGGTCGTGGGATTGTTGATTCTCATGATGCCGCTGCTGCTACCTATATTTATGTCATAGGCAGAGTTCCCAATATCCAGTTCGAGCGGACCATTATTTAGCAAACCAAAAGTGCTGGCGCTACTAGTTAAATTGCCTCCATTAATAGCTAAATTATCTGCAAATGTGCCTGTACCCGTATAGCTAACTGTGAATTTGGACACTCCACTGGAACTGGCATTGAGTAGGGGACCAGTGCCGTCTTGTTCTATTTGCAAGGCTGGTTGAGCACTGGAGGTTGCCCAAACGGCCAGTCTGTCATCAACTTCTACGGCGCCCAGATTATCCGCGAAATTACCTGTTAAAGCAGTATTTGTCAGAGGTTTTTGTAAGTCAATCATGCCAGAACCATCTGGTGCAATTACTACATTACCATTAGACTGGTCATTTGATTTAATAACAGTCAAGTTGCCGCTTAGCGTAAATGTCCCATTGGTAGCTGAAAAAGTAGGTGATGAAGATCCAGCAATCTGTAAGTTGCCTGAGGAATCCAGGGCCAAGATTACATTTCTTTGTGGACCAGAAGCGGAATTAACAATAGCCATACCATTTAAAGCTAAAGAATCCGCACTTAAGCTTGTACTGGGAATTTCCTCTCGGGGAGTTAGTTCAGGGTTATTGGCAATAGTAGTTCCCAGATAAATTGAGGGATTATTAGAAAAGATAGTTTGTGGCAACTCTTCATTTTGGCCAAGGGTTATTTGGAAGTTGCCATTGTTATTAGGCTTGACAGTGTCTATGGTTTGCCATAGTAGAGCAGAACCAGAGCTGGTGGGATCGTTATAGAGGCTAAATCTGACTTGTGTAGGCTGGGTGATGGGTTTTTGTTCTGCGTCGAGAAGTTTTCCTTGAAAAGATAATAGCCTTTGCGCAGTCTGAAGTCCTAAGACTCTTTGATTTACTACGTAAGTTCTTAAAAAAATAAAAAAGTAAGTTAAGCTGAGTAAGAGTGCAAGAACTAAAAAACCGGTAATAGTATATGTTAGTTTCGGAGATACAAATTTACTGATTGATTGCTTGTTTGTAATATTGTTAGGTATTGTTATAGGAGCAAGAAATTCTTGTGAGTATTTTTTTCGATGCCTAGACCAATAGACGCTATTCATACGATCTTGAATGTAAGAACTAAATTGTGAATCAACTTGTTGAGTAGGTACAAATATTTTTTGACCCGAAGTTTTCCAGATAATATATTGTCCAACAATAACTCCATATGTTAATGGATTTATTAAGGTATGATCTATCAAGTAATCAAAACCTTTATAAAGTTTCTGACAAACTCGTAGTGGGGGAAAAGAAGAATATTTAAATTCCTTGGAGTTTGATTCATTTCCAATAGGAGAAGTTTTAGGTGTAACAGTAGTATTATTATAGGGAATGCTAGATATAGCTATAGGGTTATGTGGTGTATGACATTTTATATCCAAATAATTAATGTATTTTTTTAAAGAAGATAAGCGTCTGTTTATAGTTGAAGTGGCAATGTTCTCTGAAAGAAGACGTTGTTTATACTCTTTAATAATTTCCTCAGTTAGATATGAAGAAAAATCATTTTTTAGTTCTAGGTTCTGATAAGTGGTTCTAAACCAGAATAAAAATAGTTGAATGTCAGTTAAGTAGTTCTTAATTGTTGCAGGACTGGCTTTCTCGCGAAGTAGGTAGTTTTTAAATGCTTTAAAAAGAAAGGGGTCCTCTATCGAACTTTGTGATACATGACTTAAAGGGTTGATATATATATATCCATTTTGTTGTAAGTAATTAAAGAATTTACGCAAGCTGGAGAAATACCTTTCAAGCGAATGAGCGGAAGCTGTATTAGCATTATTGTCTGATAAGTGATAAGCGCTTTCCTGAAGTGACTGCTTGTAGGCACGAATTGTGTCAAAATGAACATCCTGGGGTCTAAATTCATGTGAATAATTAGACTCATACCAGGAGACGAACTTACGAAGATCAGACAAGTAGTTTTTCACAGATATATCCTGCAGAGGAGGTTGCTGAGTGATAAGGTGATTTTTATAAAGCTGTTCAAAATTTAAGTTAGCCATAGATTATACAGATTATAAGAATTATAGAGCGGCAAAAGAATAAAAATAACTCTAGTTTTAGAGTAGATAAATAGCCGTAAACTGTCAATGAGGAAAAACAATATTAGGCACCAGAGATATATTATGATATATTAAAAAAATACGAAAGTCATGTTATATATGTTAGAATAAATTAACATTTAAATGATTTATAAATATTATATGAAAAATATAGGAAAATGTGTTTGTAGATCTGAAGACGTGAAAACATAATCCCTATCATAAAGTATCAAAGTGACTCCTCTGTTACTACTTAAAGTTTCTCAAAGGTAAATATCTTATTTTAGCTTTGATTTATTGTCGCATTAGTCTTATCTGCAAATCATTTTATACTTAACCCGATATACTATTAAAATTAACTTTAAAAAACTCTAAACGAAGAATCTTGTAGTAATACACAAGCTGATATATTCAAGTTCTTATTAATTTCGTATAATCACTCTAATTGGCACACTGAGCAATAATGTGATAAAAAATATAAACGTTTACTAAGAAAGATATAGCAACCTAAAATGCCTAATTAAAAGAAGAGCTGTATATATTCTATTATTTAGGTGAATATATTGGATAAAAAACTATAGAACTTGATAAAAGAGACCTATATAACGACTTCACATTTGTATTAAACGTTTTTTTATTTTATATATAATATATAAAATACCAAATACTAGTATAGATATAAGTATACCCACTTTTGTTGGTAGCAATATGACACTTCTGGTTAAGGTAATAGATTTACCTGAATGCAAGTCTTTAATGCTAAGTACTATATTTTCAATTCCTACATAACCCTGAGTGTCGAGGGCATAGGAAAATTGTCTAGTGTTTTTTGCCAAGATAAAAGATTCTGGCATGCTTGTAGTCTTTATAATTGCGCCTAGTATATTGTTCTGAATGATACTAATAGATATATTCTGATAGGTAGGGTTTGGGTTTCTAAGAATAATATTCCCTCTAATAGCAGATCCATAGACATATTCTGGCTGAGTTAACTTGACCAGGCTAGGAGGCATTAACGGAGGTAAAAGACTTATTGTGGGTGATAAGAGAAAGAGAGTGCCTATGGCTAGATTCTGATTTATATAAGCATCTATTTCCTTTTTGGCGGTATTATTTACAGTATCGGCAGCATTTCTAGTCGATAATATAAGGCTGAAATAATAATCTGTAGGCTTTTGTTGTTTGATTTGAGGTGGAATATGGACTTGAAGTATCTGACTGGAATGAGCAGCTAGAGCAAAGGACTGCACAGCTTGATTATTTATACTTACAGTTATATTTTTTAAAAAGGGAGAACTCAAAATTACCTTCTTTGAGCCCAGTATCGGCCTATCACTACTGCTACTAGACTGCTTAAATGGCAAAATATTGAGGCTAAAAATGATTTTATGATTACTATTGTTACTTAATGCTAAGTTTGCTGACTGAGAAGCGTTAGTAAGAGATAATGTTTGAATTAAAGGGGAGGCTGATAGGCTCGTATTAGCATTTACTTGTTTTGACTGAGAGAGCATGAAAATTATCAAAAGAGCTAGGCAACCAATGATATGCAAAGATATATATTGATATGATTTCATAAGTTGGGTAAAAATAGATATTCCACATTCGAAATGTAAGTTCCTGAAGCTTGTTCGGCCGAAACATTTAATTTATAAAGCAGGCTGTAAACTTGGCTAGTGTTCATAAGACCAGTGTCTAGTGGGATTGCTCTAGTTAGACTGATGGACAAGGGACGGTAGGAATTAGAATCAGTAAAAGCTACAGGACATATACTTAATCCTCCGATACAATTATATCCCAGGCCATAGGTAAGAGTACTGCTCCATTCATCAGTATTATTGGGGCTGCAGTTGCCGTTATCACAGTTTGTTGCGGGGATGTTCTGCTGATTAGATTGATTAGTTAAGGGGCCATTGGTATAAATATATAATCCCAAAGAGGAGTCTCCTGTTATATTAATCGACAAGCTATTTTTACGCAACTGAGGATTAGTAGGTTCTAATGAAGTAAATGACAAGAGAGGTAAGGACAGGTCTATATTAATAAGACCTGTAGAATATTTATCTAGGATTATATGCTTGGTGATTATAGGATTTGTTATCTGTTTGGGTTCAGGAGTGATTGTTGGTGGAGAAGCGGGTAAGTTCTTACTCTTTAACTGGATGTTTCCAATGTCTAAGTTGTCAGCTTGCGCATAAACATTGGGTGTAGCAAGAGTCAGAAAACAAGAAGTGATTAACAAAAAGTAAAAAGATAAAGCACGTGTATGCATAGGCAGATTATATGTTAGGCTAAAGCTAATTAAAATACAAATTAATATCTAAAAATGTTCAACTATCTTTAGCTCAAACATTATCACTTACTTATTCTCTTTATGCTATACTTTGCCTAATGAAGCAAGATAAAACAATACAATTTGATCCGCATGCAATTGTGGGTAAATGGCAGGAGAAATGGAGGCTGGACAAGCTTTATCAAATTAATTTAGGTAATGCCAAACGTCCTTATTATTGCTTAATGATGTTTCCGTATCCTTCTGCTGAGGGGTTACATATTGGAAATATCTATATGCAAACTGGTACTGATGCTTTTGCTCGTTTCAAGAGAATGCAGGGCTATGATGTTTTCGAACCCATGGGTTTGGATGCGTTTGGTATTCATTCAGAGAATTATGCACTGAAGATCGGTAAACATCCCATGGAGCAAGGTCGTTTAGTACAGGAGAATTTTTATCGCCAAATGGAAGCTGCAGGTACGATGATTGATTGGTCTAAGAAGCTAGAGACAACTGATCCAAACTATTATAAATGGACTCAGTGGTTATTTGTACAAATGTTTAAACATGGGCTAGCAGTTCGTAAGAAAGCAAAGGTCAACTTCTGTCCTTCCTGTAAGACTGTTCTGGCGGATGAGCAGGTTATAGACGGGAAATGCGAGCGTTGCAGTTCCGTTGTGGGAAAGAGAGATTTGGAACAATGGTTCTTCAAGATTACAAAATACTCCCAACGTTTGCTGGACAATATTCCTGGTTTGGATTGGGATGAGAAGATTAAAATAGCACAGACTAATTGGATTGGAGAGTCAAAGGGGGCAATCTTAAAGTTCAAAGTAGACATCCCACAGTCTAAAAGTATTGAGCTAGAAATTTTTACTACACGGCCTGATACATTGTATGGGTCAACATTTATGGTTATTGCACCTGAGCATGAGTTAGTCAAACAAATATTTCATGAGACTTTTTCTATAGACCCTGAGATTAAGAAAGAAATTAGGAAATATATCAAAAGTGTTCAAAATAAGCCAGAAGAGGAGAGGTTAACTGAAGGAAAAGAAAAAACTGGCGTGTTCTCTGGTCTATTTGCATTGCATCCTCTGACCGGTAAGCAATTGCCTATTTGGATTGCTGACTATGTCTTGGCCTCATACGGTACGGGCGCTATTATGGCTGTACCAGCTCATGATGAGCGTGATTACGATTTTGCAGTTAAATATTCCTTGCCTATTAAACATGTGATTTCTTCTCCCGAGAATGATTCTCACAATAGTTTATATGTCGGAGCTGGGGAAATAATTAACTCAGATATCTGGAATGGCCTATTGTACCCAAAGGATATAGTTAAGATAATATCTGATATAGAGAAAAGAGGTGTTGGTAAAGCAAAATCAAACTATCACCTGCGTGATTGGCTGATCTCCAGGCAAAGATACTGGGGCCCACCAATTCCTATGATTTACTGTGAAAAATGTGCGCTGGAGAATAAATCCTGGTTTACTCAGTCTAATGTTACAAAACCTGAGGAGTGGGAGGGGGCAGGCTGGTATCCGGTTGGCGATAAAGATTTGCCAGTGCTATTGCCATTTATCGAAGACTTCAAGCCTTTAGGAACTGGTATCTCACCTTTGGCTAATCATCCTGAATTTTATAATGTTAAGTGTCCAGGATGTGGTAGCGATGCGAGGCGGGAAACGGATGTGAGTGACACATTTTTAGATAGCGCTTGGTACTTTCTGCGATACTTGGCTACAGATTGGAATGAAGTACCTTTTCCGTCACCAGATTTTACTAAAGCTAATCTTAAATTTACCAATGGATTTGATTTAGATTTATCTCACAATAACCACAAATCTTCATCTGAATCAGCTGATTTTTCTAGTGAGTTAGTAAATCGTAGCAGATTCCTTCCGGTCACTATATATATTGGCGGTGCCGAACATGCGGTGCTACATCTTCTTTATGCTCGTTTTACGACTATGGCATTGCATGACATGGGCTATCTAGATTTTGAAGAGCCATTCAGCAAGTTCTATGCCCATGGGTTAATCATAAAAGACGGTGCTAAGATGAGTAAAAGTAAGGGGAATGTGATTTTGCCTGATCCTTTGATTGAGAAATTTGGCATTGATACAGTAAGATTGTATTTGAGGTTTTTAGGGCCATTTGAGCAAGGTGGAGACTTTCGTGATACAGGTATAGAAGGAATGCATAAATTTATTAAAAGAATTTGGAAGATGTTTTCTAATGTCTCAAATCAAGGAAAAGAGTTAAGCTCTGAACGAGTTAAAATGATGCATCAGACAATTAAGGGTGTTACTGAGGATATGGAAGGATTAAGATTTAATACCGCTATAGCTAAACTTATGTCATATTATAATTTCCTATCTACCCAAAACGAAGTTAATGTATCGGAAGCCAAAATTTATTTACAGTTGATTGCACCATTTGCCCCTCATGTGGCCGAAGAATTGTGGTACACGATAGGCGAGTCATCTTCAGTCCATTTGTCTAAATGGCCTAGTTATGAAGAAAAGTATTTAGTAAGCGAGGAAGTGCGGATTGCCATCCAGGTTAACGGTAAGGTCAGAGAGGTATTAGCAATTGCAATCAATGACAGCCAGAATAAAGTAAAAGTTATTGAGCTGGCCTTACAAAGTGAAAAAGTAAAACGTCATCTGGGTGGAGCTATAATTGATCCAGCCAAAGTTATCTATGTCCCCGGAAAGGTTTTGAATTTTATTGTGTAAAGTACTCACGGATCATCTGTGCTCTATTCACTCTCTAATAAATTTTCCGTCTCTTGATGGATGGGGAATTATTACATTTTTTTGTTTTACTGGCTGCTGGAGCCATTCTCATGTCAAGTTTTGCCATAATATAATTATCAATAAGTATTTACGTTGCAGGCAAAGACTCATGTTGATTTTACACGACTAAGAACTGTTATGTTAAGTGTTATCTCTTGTACGAGTTTGTTAGTATAATTTGTACTATGACATATATAGATGCATTCGAGGATTAGTAAATTTTATGATTTTAATTCCGATTAGTTTTCATATTAGCAAAGGAATTTTTATTATTTTACGGGGGATAAGATACTAAGAGAATTTAGTCACGAAAGTTTCAGAATTAGTTAACCATTGGCATTAGAGAATGGAAGAGAAAAACTAAAAGTAGTACCCGTATCATCGGAAGAAGTTACATTAACAGTACCTTTATGCGCTTCGATGATACTCTTGACGAAATACAATCCCAGGCCGCTGCTGTTGGCCGTCTTTGGACCAACTTGTGAGAACTTTTTAAATAACATCGCTATTTGTTCTTGATCCAAACCTTCGCCTGAGTCCTGCACATTGATGGTAACAAATTGATTATCTAATTCAACAGTTACATCGATGTGTCCTTTAACAGGCGTAAACTTTAGGGCATTATACAGTAAATTATCCAAGGCATGGGCAATATATTCTTTATCAAAACGAAAAGAGGGAACTGGTTCCTTGATATCGCTTTTCAGCTCGATCTGTTTTTCATGAGCCAAGGGTTGAAGTAATCTTATTCTCTCTTCCACCAGAGCTTTGATATCATTCGGTTTTCTCTGTAAATTGAAAATACCTGACTGTAATCTGGAAGTGTCCAACAATAAACTAACATATTCCAATAATTGTAAAGACTGACTGTTTATTAGTTTTAGTAAATCATTTTTTTTCTCGAGTTCAATTTGACCAGTATCAGATAATAATAGACTGGCGGCGGCTTTGATAGAGGAGAGAGGGCTACGCAGTTCATGGATCATAAAGAGATTGACATCTTGTTTCTCCTGCTGCTTATGCTTTTCTTTATCTAGTAGAAACGAAAAGATAATGGCTAAAAAACCAAATAGTAGAGTAGTTATGGTGAGCAGTTGAACCATATGCTAGATTTTAAGATGTCAGATTTAATTTTATTGTTCTTGTGCCTGTTCGGCCTTTGATTCTTGAGTGAGACTTTTGATTTTAGTGAGGAGATCTTTGGGTTCTATCTGATATTTAAGCAAATAATCAACAGCTCCCTGATTAATTGCTTGCTGCATTAATTCAGGCTTATAAAAATTGGAGAAGAGTACGACAGGAATATTCTTTGTATCTTCATTTTGCTTTAAAGTAGCTAAAACTTCATTTCCTTGGATATCAGGCAAAACCTGGTCTAATAGAATGAAATCTGGTTTTTCGGTCTGAGCAAGATTTAGGCCGGTACGGCCGTCAGCAGCAGTAATGATTTGATAATTTTCAGCCTGAAGTGCTGTGGAGATAACAGTTATCAATGCTGGGTCATCATCAATCATTAAAATTTTCATGCTTATCTCCAACTTAGCAAGAATAGTATTGAAATGCAAGAGCGAGTTGCAATATTAAGATAATAAAAGTTGAGGATAATTTATTGCAAGTGGTAGATTGTGAATTATGACTTCTAAATTGATATAATGTGCTTATGCAAGATCAGATAAAGCAGCTATTAACTAAAATCTTAGTTGACATGAATGTTTCAGATGTAATTCCACAGGTAAGTTTGAGTTCAAGTAGTGACCATGGTGAGTTTAGTAGCAATGTTGCTATGTTATTAGCCAAAAAAATTGATAAATCGCCGATGGAGATTGCCGAGGAGATTAAGCAAAAATTAATAACTCATAAACCTGCAGATAATTTACTAGAGAAGATAGTTGTGGTTAAGCCAGGATTTGTAAATATATATGTAAACAGAGCATTTCTTGTCAGTCAACTTAAATATTTGCTTGAAGGTCAAGAAAAGATTGATGGAAAGGGAAAATCCTATAAATATATTGTCGAATATTCTTCTCCAAATATCGCCAAACCTTTCACAGTAGGTCACTTGCGCTCAACGATTATTGGTGATGCTATTGCCAATCTGCTAGAAGCGACTGGTAATAAAGTGTATAGAGACAATCATCTAGGTGACTGGGGTACACAGTTTGGAAAGCAAATTTATGCTATTAAAACCTGGGGAAATGAGGCTGAAATGGATGCGAGTGAGAATCCGGTTAAAGATTTGGTAGCTTTGTATGTAAGATTTCATGATGAAGCGGAAAAGAATCCTAGCCTGGAAGACGAGGGACGTGCTTGGTTTAAAAAGTTGGAAGATGGAGATCCCGAAGCACGCAGACTTTGGAAGAAATGTATTGATTGGTCCTGGAAAGAGTTTAATCGAATCTATTCCGAATTAAACGTTGAGTTTACAGAAAATGAAGGAAGGGGTTTTGGTGAGGCATATTTTGAAGATAAGATGCAGTCCGTGATTGAGGAACTGAAAGCGAAGAAGCTACTCCATGTGGGTGAACAAGGAGCACAGATTGTTGAGTTTCCATCAGATTTCAAATTACCGCCGTTAATGATTTTAAAAAAAGACGGTGCCACATTGTATTCGACGCGTGATTTAGCTACTGATAAGTTTCGTTTAGAACATTATGGGAAAGCTATTATTATCATAAATGAAGTTGGTGGAGAGCAGTCATTATATTTTCGACAACTGTATAAATTGGAAGAGATGCTAGGATGGTTTTACCCTGAGCAAAGAATGCATAAGAAACACGGTCTTTATCGCTTTCAGGAAGGGAAGATGTCAACCAGGAAAGGGAATGTAATCTGGTTGGAAGATGTATTAGATGAAGCTAAAAAAAGGGCATATAATCTGCAATTTGACAATATCTCATATCCAAATGATGAGATAAAAGAAAAAGTTCAAAATACAATACAGCTGGGTAAAGGAGAAAAAACTGAAATTGAAGATAGAGCAAAAGCTGTAGCTATTGGTGCAATCAAATGGAATGATTTAAAACGAAATTCAGAACAGGATATTCTATTTGACTGGGATGATATCTTGAATATGCATGGTAATTCAGGACCTTATATGCAGTATGTGTATGTAAGATGCTTAAGCATATTAGAGAAGGCAAAGTCTAATACTTTGGACGTAGAAGGTCAAGATGTGCAAGAACGAATAAGTGATTTTGAAGGCTATACGTTTAAGTCAGAGGAGTTTGAATTGCTTAGACAATTATGTTTCTTTGAAACAATATTAAAACAAGCTGCAAAAGAGCTTGCACCCCATATGCTGTGTACTTATCTTTTTGAACTCGCTCAAGTATTTAATCATTTTTACCAAAAGGTGCCGGTTTTACATGCCGAAAACGAAACACAAAAGAAATTTAGATTACTTTTAGTTTCCGTCACGGCCAAAGTCATTAAAAAAGGCCTTCATATTCTCGGCATGGAAACTCCTGAGAAAATGTAGTAATACTCGTTGCTAGCAAAATATAAAAAGATCTGTTAGAATAGTTTTCGTTATGCGCTTTAACAAAAGAGTTCTCTCAAATGGTCTACGTTTAATTACTGTTCCGATGCCCTCATTTGAATCAGCGACTGTTATGGTCATGGTGGGCGCTGGTTCCAGATACGAAACAAAAAAAAATAACGGTATCTCCCATTTCTTAGAGCATATGGCTTTCAAAGGCACAGAAAAACGTCCAAATGCTCTGGCAATTTCCAGTTTGATCGATGGTATGGGTGGTGAATTTAATGCCTTTACAGGGAAGGAAGCTACTGGTTATTACATTAAAGCCGCTAAAAATAATGTTGAATTATGTTTAGACGTTTTGTCAGATATGTTGCAGCATTCCAAACTAGAGCAAGCAGAAATAGATAAAGAGAAAGGTGTAATTTTGGAAGAAATCAATCTTTATGAGGATACTCCCATGCGTAAGATTGGCGATATTTATGAGCAATTGCTATATGGCGATACTCCTCTGGGATGGGATATCGCTGGTGAAAAAGATGTGATTAGAGCTACTACTCGTCAGGATTTTGTTGCATATATGAGTAGCTTGTATTCCAGCGACAATATGACAGTAGTAGTGGCTGGGGGGATCGAGGAGGAAGAGATTGTTAAATTGGCCGAGAAGTATTTCGGAGGTATGAAAAAGTTTTCTACTCCCAAAGCTAAAACCATCATGGAAGATCAAAAAAAGCCGGCTGTTTTAGTTAAAGAGAAAAAAACAGAGCAAATACATATTGCCATGGGTGTACGCACAGTCTCTATTGATGATGAAAGAAAATATCCTTTGGAAGTCTTATCCGCCATTTTAGGTGGGGGTATGAGTTCTCGGTTATTTTCTGAGATTCGTGAGAAACGTGGTCTTGCTTATTATGTGCGCTCCAGCTCTGATCACTACAAAGATGCTGGTAGCTTGGTAACTATGGCTGGGATTGACCCTAAAAGAGTGTTAGATGCAGTATCAGTATTGGCAGAACAATATGCGTTGGTTAAAGATAATAGGCTGAAGATAACAGATGATGAACTTAAAAAGGCTAAAGAGTTTATAAAGGGGCACTTTGTTCTTGATTTGGAAGATAGTCGTTCCGTGGCAGGTTATTATGCACACCAGGAATTACTTGAAGAAGAACAGTTAAATCCTGATGAAGTTTTAGCGAAGATTGATGCTATAAGTAAAGCACAAATTGAAGAGGCGGGATCAGAATTTTTCAAAAATGACACTTTGAATTTGGCCTTGATCGGGGATTTTAAGGATAGACAGAAGCTTATTGATATTGTAAAATTATAAAGTTGAAGTTATGGAACAAACATTAGTACTTATTAAACCTGATGGTGTTAAAAGAGGAATTGTCGGTGAGATTATTCATCGTTTTGAACGTATGGGACTCAAAATTGTAGCCATGAAAATGGTTGCTCCTAAAGATGATATTTTATTAAAACACTATCAATCTGATAAAGAAGCTACTCTCAAACGTTGGGGTGAGAAGACGCTTGGTACTTATACTAAGTACGGCAAAGATGCTAAGAAAGACCTCGGTACTGATAATCCCTTAGAGCTGGGCAAATTGGTCAATAAATGGTTATTTGACTATGTGAAATCAGGCCCAGTTATTGCATTAATTTTAGAGGGACGTCATGCCGTTGAGAATGTCGTTAATTTAGCAGGGCCAACAATGCCGGTATCTGCGCCAGCAGGAACCATTCGTGGAGATTTCTCAACAGATTCAGCTGCTTATGCCAATGAAGAACAGCGTGGTGTAATGAATTTAGTACACATTTCTGCTTCAATAGAAGAAGCTAATTTTGAAAAAATGTTATGGTTCACTCCTGAAGAGATTCAATCCTACAAAAGAGCTGAGGAAAACATCTAAAGATATTAAATCTTGATCTTGCAATTAGTCAATCAAACGAACGAAAAATTAATTCTTCATTTATTTTCTTTTTAGTACCCCTGGAGGGAATTGCACCCCCGACCAACCCCTTAGGACGGGGCTGCTCTATCTGCTGAGCTACAGGGGCATTTTTCACCATATCTTCACATTATGGTATCTGTGTCCATTTATATTTTAGCAAAATGGAGATTTTTTTGCTTCAAAAAGCGTTTTACTGCTATAATTCATAATTAGAAGCTGGTGGGTTGTGAAGCATAGCGGGGTGTAGTTCATCGGTAGAATGCTCGTTTCGGGTACGAGATGCAGGCGGTTCAATTCCGCCCACCCCGACATAGTTAATATAATGTAACGATGTATTGGTATATATTTTGGTATATTACTTTATATTATGAATAACAATGAGATGGTCAAGTTTTTAGTACTAAGAAGTCTGGGAAATTTTCTTTTCTTGATGGCTTTGTATGGTGTGATAGCAACGTTTGGACCCGCATTGATGTATGAGGTTGAATTTCACATTGCTGAATTTAGGGGAATTCACTATACAGTCAGTACGGCAACACAAGCAGATAGTTTAGGTAAAAATGAAACAAAAGTGACATCGCCCGGATTTGGAAGCTTACTTTTTGGTGATAAACAGCAGGTAATTATCGCGCCAGATACTAGCTTTAGCATCGTAATCCCTAAAATTGGTGCTGCGGCAAAAATCATTCCTAATGTAGATCCTAACGATCCTAATATATATATGCCTGACTTAATGAAAGGGGTTGCCCATGCTAAAGGGAGTGTCTTTCCTAATAACAAAGGTACAGTCTATTTGTTTGCTCACTCTACCGATACCTGGTGGGATGTGCCTAAATATAATGCAGTTTTCTACTTGGTAAAAGATTTGACCAAAGGGGATGAAATAGTTATTTTCTTTGATGGGAAACGTTATAACTATATAGTTACCAAGACTGAAATTACCAGTCCAGACAATACAAGTCTACTGGAGAATAGTCACAATACTCCCCCCCAGCTTGTCTTGCAAACCTGCTATCCTCCAGGAACATCACTTGAAAGATTGTTCGTCATCGCTAAGCCTAAATCCAGCATTTAGGGGTTTTGAATGCTAACTATTACTTAGCCTTACTGCAAGCCTATGGTATAAAGTGTAGGCTGAATAGATGTGTTGCCTAGGTTAGTTAAGATTACCAACTTGGAACCATCGGGCCACGGAAAAGCATAATTACCTACAAAAGGGCCAGCATAGATAGTTGTCATATTTGATCCATCTGCTTCTACGATATTAATTTTCTTATCATAGACATAAACAAGATGATTCGAATCTGGGAACCAAGTTAGAGGCACTTGGCAGTCTTTTTTAGTTACATCACAGGCTACCGGGGAATAATCTAATACGCGTGTATTAACGTCTTCGGTAATGTCATAGACATAAATACTATTCTTTTGTAGAGATCTCTGTTCATAGAGCAAATTGTTCCCAATTCGTCTAGGCTTAATAATTATAGGCAGAGTATAGTTGTCTTTAGCCTGATATAAGATCTTAGTACCATCGGGAGAATAGGAAATAATATTGAAGTGAGTAAGTAATTGACGCACAGCGGGATTAAGCGAAGCTAGTCTGGCTTTACTTTGTTGATTTTCTAAAGTTTGCCAGTTAGCTTCAACGGAAGGTAAAGTAGCGGTTATATCCTGGGCTGTTGTGTTAAGCTGATTAGCCTGCAGTAAATAGACAGTAGCCGGTTGTGTAGGAGTAGCAGAGACGCTGGCTATAATTTGCTGACCATCAGGAGACCAGGAAAGTTGTGCCTGTGAGAAAGGGATACCCGTCGATTCATCAGCAATTTGTATTGAAGAACTCTGTAGGGGTAAGACCGGGAAATTCTGTGAAGTCATATTCAAAACATAGATACCATCGTTTTTCTGTGCTGATTGAGAGGCAATAGTGAAGGCTAATTTTGTACCGGAAGGATCCATGACCGGATCACTTATTCCTACCGAAGAGATACTTTGTAAGGTTGGGGCTTGGGGAAATAGGCGGGCGTTTACATTTGATACGACCTGATCTTCTATCATTACATCTTTCTTCCAGGGTATATATCCATCTTTAGTAATTGTAATGGTATATATACCAGGGGTCAGATTTACAGTATTATTAGTGGCAGTGGTGGGATGTCCATCTACCCACACTTCTGCCCCGGTAGGTGAGCTTTGAGCGTTTAAAATACCTGTATGAGCTAGTATAGGGGTATTTTTGGCTGTGAAGTTAAGTCTATATCCCATGCCATAAAGCACAAAACCAGTAGTAATAATGATTAGTAGTATCAAGGTAAGAATACTGGTTATTATCTGACGGCGTATCGAACGATTAAGTTCTTCGGTAAGATTAATTTTTTTATCCGGCATAGTTAACTGAATTATAGTTTGTCTATGTCTATGTTGCAACCCGATACTCGCGTGTTATAATCAAATTGTACTAGGCATTGGGTGATATAGATAGGTAATATTTAGATATAGTTATTGATAATTTTTGACTCTCATATGAAATTTAATCTGCCAACTTCCAAAAGAATAGGTATAGATTTAGGAACAGCCAATACATTGGTCTACCTTACCGGTGAAGGAATTGTCTTGAATGAACCTACCGTGGTCGCTGTGACGGCTGAAGATAACCGAGTAGTGGCTGTAGGAAGCGAAGCCAAGGAAATGCTTGGCAGAACTCCTGGCAATGTGATAGCCATGCGTCCGCTTCGGGATGGAGTCATTGCAGATTATACCATTACCGAATCCATGCTTTCATATTTTATTGACAAGGCTTGTGGCAAAGCACGTTTCTTTAAACCTGAAGTAATGGTCTGTATACCTTCAGGCGTCACTCAGGTTGAAAGACGTGCAGTGCTTGATGCTGCTATGACAGCTGGCGCTCGAGTAGCTTATCTGATAGATGAGCCTTTGGCAGCTGCAATTGGGGCAAAAATACCAATTGCTCAGCCCGCGGGTCACATGATTGTAAACATTGGGGGAGGCTCTACTGAATCAGCTGTTATTTCCCTGGGTGGAGTAGTTGTTCATAGCTCTGTGAGAGTGGCTGGTAATAAATTGGACGAAGCTATCGCCACGTATATTCGAAAGAAATTCAATCTGTTGGTGGGTGAGACGACTGCTGAACAAATTAAAATCAGTATAGGCAATGCATTTATCGAGGAAGAAAAAGGTACTAACAAACACCAGACAAATCTGAAAAAGATGGAAATACGAGGTCGGGATAATGTCACAGGTTTGCCACGCACGATTGAGGTCGATGAAGTTCAAATTAATGAAGCTATTAAGTCTGTTTTAAATGAGATTATCAATGGAGTTAAGTTAGTGCTAGAGCAATGTCCGCCTGAATTAGCCGCTGATGTTATCGATAAAGGAATTGTTTTATCAGGGGGAACCTCGCTTTTAACCAATTTAGATAAGCTTATGACTCATGCTACCGGAGTTCCATGTCATGTAGCGGAAGACGCTTTGTTATGTGTGGTTAAAGGAACAGGGGTCGCGATGGAGAATATTGAGCTGTATAAGAGGAGTATAAATAGGAAGTGAGGCATTTCAAGTTACTTAGGATCAGTGAAAATAGATGCATAACTTATAATAAATAAAAAGAAAATTATAGCTTCACCTTTAAGGATTAAAATATATATTTTTCACAGAAATTGAGTAATATTAAATCCTATTTTAATTTATGCTAAAATACATCGCAGTTTTCTAAGGCTAAATGCCTAATATGCGAGCATACAAAAAGAAGACAAAGAGTATACAATAGTTATATATGACACGTAAAAATGTATCTAATAGATTAATAAATCTACCATCTGATAATCTCGTGAAAAAAAATATTATCGATTTGCAAATGATTGATATGACTGCTAACGATGTCCTGGAGTATGTTATTGATTTTGTACAAAAACCATTAGACAAGAATAATAAGTTGTTGATTTTTACTCCAAATCCGGAAATAGTTGTGTATGCAAAATCTCATCCTGAATTTCAAAATTTACTAAATCAGGCGCAAATTAACTTGCCCGACGGTATAGGCATAACATGGGCAGCTTCATATTTAGGCAAACCCTTAAGAGAACGGATTACAGGAATAGATTTTATGCTAAATTTATGTCAAAAAAGCAATGAAAATCCTATAAGGATAGGATTATTGGGAGCCGGACCGGGCATAGCAGATAAGACAGCAGAGTGCTTAATAAAAAAATATCACAATCTCAAAATCGATTTTGTAGCCTCAGAATGGGATGGCAAAGACATATCGGTAGATATACTATTTGTTGCTTTTGGTTTTCCTAAACAAGAGCAATGGATTGCGCAAAACTTGCCAAAATTATCTGTAAAATCTGCTATGGCAGTAGGAGGATCGTTTGATTATATTAGCGCTGAAGTTTCGAGAGCCCCTTACTTATTACGTAGGATAGGTCTGGAATGGTTTTATCGTTTAATTCGTCAACCGTGGAGATGGAAGAGACAGTTGGCATTGATTGAGTTTATTGCCTTAGTATTACAGATGAAGCTAACGAAGCATTAAGATTTAATGGCTGATAATTGTAAGATTTGTTGATAGACTTCTTCATAGCTATCAACCATTTTCTCAACCGTAAAATATTTTTCAACAAGCTTGCGGCAATTTAAGCGCATTTGTTTATACTCATCTGGTGACATTGAGTAAATTCTATTAACAGCTTCACAGAGTCCCTCAACACCCGTTTTTTTAATTATCCAATTGCCTCGAATATCATCATCTGACGGATTCACTATGAATCCAGTCTCGCCATCTTTAATAATTTCAGGTACAGAACCACGTGCTAAGGCAAGAACAGGTGTACCAATTGCCATTGATTCAATCATGACCAATCCAAAAGGTTCATCCCATTGAATTGGGAATAGGCTAAGCTTTGATTTTCGATAACTATTCACCATATCTGCCTGATTTTTATTATGTAATATTTTAATACTGGGCTTAGATTTAGTAATAGAAAGTACTTGTTGTTCAAGATTTGTTGGATTGTCAATATTTATACTTGAAAGGCTGAGTATTTGTCTTGTATTGTCAGCAATGGTAATTGCTTCAAGAATTCCTTTTTCACTTGCAACTCTACTGGGAAAGAAGATTGAATCTCCGCCTTCAGGGCTGAAATTAAATATCTGTGTATCTACCCCGTTTACGATCTTAGCGACAACTGGTATTTTTGCTTTTTTTGCTTTGATATCCTGATATTCCGTCAAGGTAATAAAATATGATCGTGGAAGAGATCTATGAGTAAAAAATATTTTATGGTAATCTACGATAGGATTATGAAGTGTATATACAATGGGTATTTTAAAATACTCCAAGAAATTTGCTGCATGAGGGAAATAGTTATGAATATGTAGAAGATCTAAATCTGTATGTTTTATTGCTTCTGCCAGTAAAAGTTGTTGATAGAAGACATGACGTGTTTTGTACTCAGGTAAAAAGACCTTTGTTCCATATTGTTTATATAGAGATTCTAACCCGAGTGTAATTTTATGTACAGTTTCTGGAACTTTAGAATCTTCGGTAGTAAAGAAATATACTTCAAAATTTTCCTTTGGCGCAAAAGCTTCTACTAGTTTGCCAGTAATCCACATTCCGCCATTAATTGAGGCTGGTGGGAGAGGATATGGATCCCGGTTTGTATTAATAAAGCCAATTTTTATTTTTTTTGAACTTAGTTTAGTCATTAGATTTTAGTATGTTTACTAGAACCCTATAATACTGCTGTGAAATCATACTCCAAGCTATTACTCCAGCTCTATTTTTGAGCCCATTTAACATATTTTTTATCTTGGTATCCCTATTGTCAACATAAAACTCTAAACCTCGTTTAATGTCTAATGCATTTTTATAGTGAACAAAATATGCTTGATCCTTATTTAATAATACTCTTGCGTAAGGGAAATTGGTAGTGATTATAAATTTATCAGCTAAAATTGCAAAAGATAATGGTCCACTTGAAACCAAA
Source organism: Candidatus Levyibacteriota bacterium (assembly GCA_027459725.1). GTDB lineage: Bacteria > Patescibacteriota > Microgenomatia > Levybacterales > UBA12049 > DAIDHK01. The sequence continues at coordinate 17,399 of DAIDHK010000007.1, read as the reverse complement.
TCGCGTTTTATATATGGGAAAACAATAATATCTGCTGATGCAATGTATGTATATAGTTCATCATGTTGTAAAAATTTATTAATAAAAGTTACTTGATTGGTCAAATGTTCTTTCTTTACATATTGCATCAGGGAAGATAGGTAGTCGTTGTTTTTTGCACCCAGTAATGACTCTCCAGCTATTATTAATTTAGCCAGAGTATTTTTTTTCGAAAACTCATTAAAAGCTATTAATAAATATTCTAATCCTTTCTTTTCATGGATTAATCCGAAGTTGAAAACTATAAGTTCGTCTTTTATTTTTAGTGCAGTTCTGGAAGCTGATTTATGGTAATTCAAGATCTCATCTGGTGCTCCGTGAAAAATGTTGTATATCTTATTATTTATTCCCCAACCTTCTAAAATCTTTTTCTCCAGGGGGTTGATGGTAATGAAAGCCTCAACGTATGGTGAGATTTTTTGAAAGAATTTTTTTCTAGTCTTCTTCCTCCTTGAGTATGAATTGATAGGAATTCCATGAACAATGATTATAAGCTTCTTTTTGAGACCTCGTATAAGATCAAATATATATTTACCATCAAATCCGCCGAATAATGCATATTCTAATTGTAGACATATGATGTTAGCATCGCTTTGATTAACCATGACTGCTGCCTGCAAGTAATCTTCTAGCTGGTCTTTTCTAATTTGAAAAATGATATGTTTATCATATTTGATAACCTCATTATTTTGATTAATAGCAATACCAATATATTCAAATGTATAGTTTTTTTCTAGACCATGTATTAGATCTTGATTAAACTCAGAAATACCATCATGTCTAGGGGGAAAGGGAGAAATAAAACAAATCTTCATTTTTTTATCAGCTTATAATATGTGAGCAGAGAATAAAGTTTTAAGTAAATATTACTTAGTTAGAACTTTATGGTAGACTGCAGCATACTTTCCAGCAATTAACTCCCAATTGAAGTTTTCCATACTGTATTGATAACCAAACTCCCCATACTCTATCATTCTTTGAGGATCTGAAATTAGTTCTAATAGTTTATCTGCTATATCTGTTGCGTCAGCAGTTTTAGCTATTAGCCCAGCTTTTTTATTAATCCATGTTTTATCAGGAAAAACATCGGTAACAACAACCGGCTTTTTAAATCCGAATGCCATTTGTTCTACCCCACTTTGAGAGACATGGGTATATGGGAGAATCACTGCATCGCTTGCCTGGAAAACAGCTTCGACTTCTAAGCTATCTAAATAATTGAGGTTTAATACAAATTGATCTTGTACGCCATACCTTTTCATAAGGTGGAAATATTTTTCTAATAGGCTTTTTGGGGTATATTTTAGTCCTGAAGCGACATAGATAATAAAATTAGGATCTTTTTTTAACATGATTTTTACAGCCTGAACTAAGTATTCAAATCCCTTATAAGGTCTTAACCAGCCAAAGAATAGAAGAACTTTTTTATCTTGTGGAATACCTAAATAACTACGTGCAAAATTTTGAGTATAAACTTTTTTATTAAATAGGTTATAAATTCCATGTGGTATTATGCTTATTTTGGCTTCAGATATCTGAAAATATTTTATTAGTTTCTTCTTCTCTTCTTCATTACCTACGGTAAAGTAATCCCCGAGATTATAAAAGACTTTAAGAAGTTTAATAAGTTTCTTATTTTCTTCAAATGGTAAGACATCATGTAATGTAAATACAAATTTTTTTCGATGAAAAGTTTTTGCATATAAACAAAGTGAGATGAAGTAAAGAACTTTCTCTTTTACGGTTGTACCTATATGAATATTAATTAGATCAATATCATGTGAATTGATATATTCAAGTATTGAAACTATACTGATTGGGTCTTTATCATCCAAATCAAAACGTGGCCATTTTATATATTGACGAACAAGTGAATCAGTTATTTGCTTTACCGTTGTTCCACTTGAATCTAATTGTGGATATGAGATAAATTTAATGCTAAATTCCTTCGAGAGTGGTCCAGACAGATGTGCAGCATAATGACCCAATCCTCCTGATAGAGAAGTAAGAATGGCGACTTTTTTAAGATTAGTCATAATGTTTGGCGATTTTATCCCAAATGTTACTATAAGTAAAGTATGTCAATAATTAGAGATAAAATTAATATAACAATAATTTATACTTTTGACAATTAAATGATAGCTAAGAGATACTAGAAGAGAATACCCACTAATTAGATACAAGTTAATGATTATGTATGAATATAGCTATTTCATTATTGTTTCTCTACGCTTTTAATTTCAAATTGCAATTGTAGACATGGTTGGTATATAAATACAATATGTCTGACCAATCATCGTTTATATTTCTCAAACTTACTACTCAGCCACAATGGATTGTACAATCTTTTCAAAGAGCATTAAGACCAAATGTGGCTAAGAAAGAATTCTTTGTATGTCCATTTTGTAAAGAGAGTGGAGAAAATGTTTTATACCAAGTTAAATCTGAAAGTAGTGACCAATGGTTAGTTAAAGTTTTAACCAACAAGTATCCCTTTGCCCCGATACATGAGTTAATAATTCACTCTCCGGATCATCATAAAAATATTGATGAATTACCGCAGGAACAGGTTGAATTAATATTAAAAGTTTTTAAACTTAGGTTTAATTTGCATAAAGATAAAGGTCAAGTCTGCTTGTTTCATAATCGAGGAGTAGATGGTGGGGAAAGTATTCCACATCCTCATACGCAAGTGGTAGTTATACCAAATGACATTCCTTTGAATGCTCCTACCTTATCGCAAATTCCCGAGGATGCATTCAGAAGCGAGAATTTTGTAGTTTTCAGCCCCAGCATCTGTCAATGGCCTGATGAAGTCTGGATAGTTCCACAAAGGTCAGGTTTGAGTTTCGGAGAAATCAATGACACTGAGATTAGGGAATTAAGCAGTTTATTTCCGCGAGTAATCGAAATCCTTGATCTTCGTCACGGACATGAGTTTCCCTTTAACTTTTCTATTTATTTTGGCAAGAACTGGTTCATTCGTATAGTACCACGTCAGAAAAAAATAGGGGGCTTTGAGGTGAGTACGGGGGTATATGTTAATACCCAGGACTCTAAAGAAACTAATCAGTTTTTGTTAGAGCATTTAACAAAAACTGACAGAGAAAAAATCTTGCATACTCAACAAGCCTCATATCGCCGAAACGTTTAAGTTCTATCATAACTTAAGTTAATTTTGCTGTTTATCTTAAGAAAAAAAGATTATTTATTTTTAAATATATATGCAATTATATGCAATAATATACAAATTAAAGCACATTATTTATGTAACATTATGAAAAAACAGTGTGAAAGGTTAATGGCTATCTAAATAGTGGGAATTATTTTACCAACAGGAGTAGATTAAGTACTAAACGGATTTTTGTTGAATACCCAGTAACCAGAGAACAGCTTCTTTTTTGTAACGGCGATCTCCACGGGTGTTAATGCGGATAGCAGGTAATTTTCCTCGTTTACCCCAACGTTTAATGGTAAGAGGAGACACTCTCAAAATTTCTGCTACTTCCCGAACTGTTAATAAATCGGGTAAAGATTGGATAGAAATTTGATGGTTGCCGTTAATAGTATTTTGATCGCTCATATAGTGTCAATATATCTACTAAAGTAACAAAGTATAGCAATAGTGTCAAGACCCATAATAAGATTGGTTCAGCTATTTGGAGAATTTATGCATAGGAATAGTTGGAGTTTCCGATGAAATAGATAAACAGACTTTGACTATGTTATCGGTAATCCAGAGGGCACCATCTTTGAAAGTGAATTTTTGTTCGCCTTTATCGGTATGTATTACTACATTGTTTTTGATCAAAGTAATAAAATTGCTGTGGTTGGGCAAGATATCAAAGTTTCCTTTAATATTGATGGAACTAATTGCCCAGGCCTGACCTTGATAAAGTATTTTCTCTCTGTTCTCAACTGTGACATTTAGACTATTTTGATGTACTGTAGACACTTAAAACCTCCTTTGCGCTGCCAACATAAAGCATTTTTTCTTCGGGTATATTGTCATATTTTCCTGCCAAAATGTCATTGACATCCTCGATTGTAGTTTCTAAAGGAACATAAACTCCTTTACGTCCTGTTTGAGTCTCAGCTACGAAAAAGCTTTGCGTCATAAAATTCTTGATTAGTTTAGCTCGTTTATATATAGCTTGATCCTCCTGGGATAGTTCTGATTCGCCGATTAACTGTACGATCTGCTCCAAACCTGATGCTTGCTTTAATAAACCCTGAGCGTTCAGAACTGTTTGAAAATGTTTTTCACCCACGATATCAGGATGTAATGCAGATGAAGTAGAAGCTAAGATATCGATAGCAGGTAGCAGGCCTTCCTGATAGATGCTGCGTGATAATGTTACGTTAGAATCAATATATGGCAAAATTGACTGTACACCTTGATCTAAAATATCATCATTGGGAATATAAATAGCTTCAATACTAGTGATACTCTTCTTACTATTTGAAATCAGACGCTCGTGTAAATTAGCCATTTCTGAAGATAGGGTAGCCTGATAGCTATCTTCTGAAGGAATAACGTTCATTAAGAGTGAGAGCTCGTTGCCAGCTTGTGCAAAACGAAAAACATTATCAATAAAGAACAGAACATCATTTTTTACCTCATCACGAAAATATTCAGCAATCGTGGTGGCGGTCAAACTTGAAAGAAAACGAATGGCCGGACTCTCTCCCATGCTGCCTAAAACTAATACAACTGAGGATAACACACCGCTTTCGGCCAACGAGGAGTAGAGCTCTTGACCTTCACGAGTACGTTCACCAATACCGGCAAAAACAGATACACGACTGGCATTCTGCTCTTTGGACATTTGTACTACGTTATGGATGATCTCTGTAAGCAGAATAGTCTTTCCCACACCTGCTCCTCCGAACAAGCCTACCTTGCCACCTTTAAGAATAGGAGAGAATAAATCCAAAATTTTAATGCCAGTGGGTAATAATTGACTGACCGGAACAATATCACTATAAAGGGGTGCGTTGTGATAAATAGGACGCATGGTATTCTGCTTAAAAGTTATTGGCTTGCCATCTCTTGGTCTACCAAAAATATCAATTGCACGACCCAATAATTCCTGGCCAACCGGAATTGACAATGGTTGATCTGTATTAATCACTTTCATTGTTCTACTAAGCTTTTTTTCGGGTGTTAGCAAAAGACAGCTATAATTGCCAGCAGAATCTGAGCCATAGATCTGTAGCCTTACAGATTGATCTTCAGTCAGGGTTAGGATGTCGTGCAGTATTGGTTGTGCATTCTCAAAATGCACTTCGACAACTTCACCTTTAATACTTATGATTCGTCCTGTATTTTCCATGGTTTTATCTTAGCGCAATTTCCATAACGACATACTCGTAAAGACCTGTTGCTGCTTTTGATTAGAAATGCGGTGCGTAATTACTCTTTGTTGTAAATTAAGTTTCTTAAGATATTTGCTAACGTTGTCTGTGGCACTATTGAGAGCTACCATACGGGCGGCATATTTTGCCAGATTGGATTCGCGAAAGGTTTGTTCGATTATAGTGGAGAAAATTTGTGTTTCGAAAAAATGGAATAGCTCGTTTAAACTGGGTTCAAAAAGATATTGGATTAAAGGTACATTTTGTACTGAAAGTTTTTCCTGTTCTCCGCGTGCATCAAGTACGTAGGGGGTCTGCGAAGCAAAGGAGTTAAACTTTCCATAGAAAATATATATTTTCTCATAACCAGTGAGCATATTGATCATGAAAGATAACTGTTGAGGGTCAATATTTTCGTCTGATGATTCATAATAAAGAAATTTTTTGTCAGGGAAGTGGTTCATCATCATTTTTTGTCCAATTCTTCCCGTTACCATGATATCACAAGGATGTGTTGTGATATAGTCTGAAAAAAGTTTAAATGTTTGTTGAACGATTTCTCCCACCAGACCCACGTTGGATGACAGAAGGACCGCAATCGTGCGTCCTGGAGTTTGCTGCTTAGCAAATTTTTCTTTCAGACGTGTCATTGCTTGACGATGGTAAGCAATCATTAGCTCATGATAAATTGTCACCAAATCCTCGATAAAAGAACGACTATTAACTACACGAGTCCGGTTTTTACGCATCTGCAATGCTGCTAGTTCTTCATAAGTTTCAATTAAGTTCTGTATGCCTTTAATCTGATTATTTAAATTGGTTATTTCTATTTTATTGGCCATAATTAAGATTTAGTATTGCTGTTTACAGGTTGTATGTTTGGTGTAGCATTTGCCGGAGCGATTAAGGGAGGAAATAGTTTATCCAAAAAAGGTATAACGTTTTTAGCTACTACCCGCATAAAGTCATTTAAAGTTTTATTAGTTGTCGTCATCTGGTCAACTTTTTGATGAAAGTCTGTATCAGTGTTATATATTTTAACTAATTGTTCAACTTCTTTTTTCATTTGCTCAAATGGTCTGTTATTCCAGTAACCGAACCACAGAATAGTGAAAAGAAATAGCTGTAAATTACTGTCTAGTATTACATCTGTTTTCTGGTCGAAAAAATGCTGTATTCTCTCTCCTGTACTGAGAGTGTCACGAATTGTTGGTGTAACCTCTGCTCCAAAATGAGAAAAGCGCTCCATATGTTCGTGTAAGGTTAAAAAACTCAATACTTCACGACTGATGCTGCGCTTTAAATCCGTCTGAGTCTGTCGTCCGACACGACTGACAGAAAGAAAAGGATTCACAGCAGGTCGTCGACCTTGTGTAAAAGAATCGATGTCGAAATAGATGTGCCCATCGGTCATAGACATCAAATTAGTTTGGATATATCCAGACATATCTCCCTGTACAGTTTCTGCGACCGGTAGACACGTTATGGCGCGTTCTTTGCCATCAGGTGATATAAAGTTACCTGCTCGTTCCAATAGACGTGCATGAGTGTAAAAAATATCGGCTGGATAGGAATTGCGAGCAGGGAATCGTTTTCCCAACAATGAAAGTTCACGATAGAATTTAGCATGCGTATAAAGATCATCTAACACTAAGACAACATCATGGCCCTGATCCCGAAAATACTCAGCCAGTGTCATCGCACAGTAAGGAGTGATATAGATCACAGAGGATGGATCATCAGAGGTAGATGCCATGATGACTGTCTGGGACAAAATATTTTGTTTTTTAAAATATGTTTCCGCTGCTTTAATATCAAGTCGTTTTTTACCAATTGCTGCGTAAATACAAATTGCCCCTTGGCGCGCTTGTGTAACTAACGTTTGAAATAAGAAGTTCGTTTTACCAGTTTTTCTATCTCCAATAACCAATTCCCGCTGGCCCTTGCCCAAAGTGATTAAAATATCTACCAGCGTAATTCCGGTATCAAATGTACGGTTAACGCGTTTTCTGGTAGAAATATCCCCTGGAGGGGAATCAATCTGACGCATAGTCTTAGGTGGGGTGAGTGAGTTAAATTTATCCAGCAACTTACCGAAGGGATCAACAACATTTCCTAGATATTCTTCACCTACGGGAATAGAAAAAAGCTGGTTAGTTCGAGCAACTTTAGTGCCTACCTTAAGAGGTTCGGCGGCAAAGACAAAAACCTCCACAAGCTCCTGGGTGATATTGCCCACCATGCCAATGACACCATTCTCAAAAATGAGCATTTCTTGTTGGTGGGCAGAGGGTAATCCAGAGACATACACCAGTGAGCTGATGGTTTCCTGTACGTAACCAATCTCATTGAACTGTTCTAAGTATTGAGTAAAAACTTCCATTGTGCATAACCAATCGCTATTGCGATTTGAGAAAATGATCTATTTTAGTTTTTAATGAATAGTCAAAATACTGTCCCTTGAAAGTAATTATGGCTCCTCCCATTACATGCGGGTCTACTTCTATTTCAATCAAAGTATTTCCACCAAACTCAGTTTTTATGAGTTTGGCTATTTTCTGTGTCAATTCAAAGCTAGGCTCAAAAGCAAGGCTTAAAGTTAGTAAGTCGGTATTTTTTAATGCCAAAGCTAAACTATCACAAATTTTTTTTATAGCCTCAGGTGTTTGTACGTCAATTTGTTTTTGTTCGATCTGATCTTTTAAAACCTCCCCTATGTGAGCAGGGAGATTATCTAATAAGATTGATAAAGTATTGTTATGATGTACTTTGTAGAGTGAATCTAATGAATCACTTAAAATATCTTGCACCTTCTCCGCTTCTTCCCGTGTATAGATTACTGCCAGAAGTGGGGAAATAGAAGTAGTTATGTTATTCATAAACTTTGTCGTTTCGCTGCATTTTTGACCGCATTTACCAGCAATTGTTCCTGTTGGTCAGGACTCAAACTTTCCCCCAGTGTGGCATATATCAGATCTTTTAACTTAGCTTGTGCCTGTTTATCTATCTCTTGTTGTTTCTGTTGACGGTAAGCTTGTAGCTCTTTTTCTACATCTTGATATTCTTTGGCTATCTTTGCATCTACCTCTTTTTGTCTGTCGATAGTTTCTTTTTCTAAAAGTGATTTCAGTTGGGCGAGCTCCTGATCTGCCAAATCTTCGATATCTTTCGTTGCAGTTTGAAATATTTGTTCAGCCTTAGACTCTTCTCCAGTTAGGGAATTCTTGTACTCGCCATGTAGATTTTCATTTATTTCATCAAGAGCTTTGCTGTGCATTTGGGTAAGTTCTTTAAGTTTGTTAAGAAAAGTTTCACGTTCATTATTCTGAAACTGGTGAGCATCCTCAATAATCGCTTCGGCTTTCTTATTTGCTTGTTGAATAATTTCTTCAGTTTGTTTGTGTACTTTTTCCAAGGCCTTTCTCGTTTTGCTTTGTGTTGTATTTTTCAAACTCATGTTTTCTCTTAGAATTTCTCGCAACTGATGAATGGACTTCTCATACTTGGCAATTACTGATAATACAGCTATAGCTAGGATGATAGTAGTTAGAATTATTAATAATAAAAAGGCAGGTGCAACTAACATAGTTTTTAATAGTTAATTCTAGTATCTAAGATTTAAAAGATTTTTACAAGAGCCTGAACTTAGTTAAATCTAAATAACCAGAATAAAATAACCTATGACGATGCCAATTATGATTAAAAGCAGCATGATTGAAATATTAAATACGATTCCTGTCCAGATGAGATTGCTGGCCAATGGATTTCTGCCTAATGCTTCTATACCTGCTGTGGCTATTCGGCCAAAGTAACCGATACCCAACAGAAAAGAAAGGATGACTACCAGAGCAGCTGCTATATAGCGGATAATTGTGGCAGGGGAGACATAACCTGTATTAAATGCTTGTTGAAAAGAAGAAAACAGATTTTGTGTTTTACTATTAATTGGTTTAGATCGTAAAGTAAAAGTAATGTTAGCAAGAATCAGTGCAGATTTTAGTTTATTTGTATTGTCGTAGTTTTCTAAGGCAGTACCAATTACATAGCCATCTTCTGTAGCCTTTTGAGCTATTCCTGGTGTGTTTGATGTAGTTAGTGGATCACCTGTCTGAATATTTCCATTTGAGGTGTTGACGAGAACATAGGCTTTTCCATCATGAATGATCGGATAGGAATATTTTGATATAGAAAGAGGGTTTTCTAGGGATACAGATGGATCCTTAATGACCACACCTATTGCAGTAGGGTCATAGGCAATGCTGCTTAGTTTATATTCATGAGAACTTAAACTGATTATAGATCCAGGTTGTACGGTCTGTCCAGGTATATCTACATAAATTGCTACTCCTGTAGACAATGTTTGCGCGAAAACTGATGTCAATGGAGAAACAATTTCTAGTAAAAGAAGTAGTAGGAATAAAGACATTATAGGACTTATTTTGCTAAAAAAATGTATAAGTTTCGACACAAATTTATCCTCTGCTTTTACTCTAATGAAAAGATTTGCAAAAGTCAATAAAAAAATAGCCTCAAAATTATGCTTAATAATCATTGACAGCGTTGTGAAAAATTGCTTCAATGAAGTAAGCAATAAAAATTTCGTTTTAGACTCAAACTTGTATAAGTTTTTGATTAAGTTATGAAAGATCTGTCCCTGTCCAAAGAAAGTGTACAAAAATTAACCGTTCAAGAGGCGGCAGATTACCTGCATGTTTCCACTCAAACTTTAAGACGTTGGGACGAAAGCGCTAAATTAGTCTCCATCCGAACTCAGGGAAACCAGCGTCGTTATACTGTTAAACAACTACGGGCCTTTAGAAAACTACTGCAGAAAAAAAATCCACAAAAGGCTTTACGGAAATTAGCTCTGGAAGCAAACCTGCCTCAAACTGAGGAGATGCCAATCTCAACAATTGAAAAAAATATAGTAGTTCCTAAGTTAGATCTTGATTATGCAACTGAAAATGAAGAAACAGAGGAACAAGAACAATATCTTGGCTTTGCCACTATTGCACAGCGTTATGCCTGGGAACAGGAAAGGCAACGTGATTTGAATGAACGAATTGCGGCTTATCAGCCACCAGCGGATGTAATGCCATATGAAAATTTATACTCTGAAAATTCTGAAGAAGCTAACAAAAAGCATAGAAATATATCAAAATATTTCATATTTACGTCTTCGGGCTTAATTTTAAGTTTGTTTGTTCTTAGTTCTGTTTTATTTTTTAAGCCTCAGTGGTTAGGCAATAGCTGGCTAAATTACAACTTATTTAAATCAGCTGTTACTACCCTGGATCTAAAAGGAAATGAATTTCAGTCTGTACTTGGTGCAGCAAGTGTCAATCCTGATTTACAATTTACAGTTTCGATTCCATCGCTTTTTAAGCAGGAAACTACTTTTTCCTCTTCAGTGAGTGCTCAGCAAACTCTAGTTGTAGGTCAGGCTTTAACAGCTAATGGGTTATCAATCTTGAACGGGGGGATTACTACTAACAATGCCAATATTGACGCAGGTTCAGGAAATGTGACAGGCGCTAATTTAATTTATGGAGTAAAAGCCGGGTCAGGAATTAGTATCAGTTCCGGTCAAACGCCAACCATTAGCTCTACGGTTACACAAACCAGTCTGCAGGGGCAGACGGGTGCGTTAACATTGGATGCGGGTTCAGGAATTTCTATTGATGGATTACAGATTTCAGCAAATGATTTAGGCTCAAGTCAAAATATTTTTAAAAACATAGCTGTCAGCGGACAGAGTACAATCACAGCTGGCAGTAACAATGACACTTTAAACTTTGCTTCCGGTACCGGGATTACTTTGACGACAGATGCAGCGAACAAGATTATTACTATTGCTTCTTCCAACGGAACGGGAGGAAATGGCCAATGGTTAATTAATGGAAGCAGTCTCTACTACACTGCAGGTAATATCGGAATTGGTACAGCTGCGCCGTTAGGATTGCTGGATGTCCAGGGGTCATCATCAGTGGCTGGTATGGCAGCTGGAATTATTGATCAGACAGGTAATGGAGATATCTTTACTGCAAGCAGTTCTGGAATGACTAGGTTTGTTATAAAGAATGACGGTACGATACAGATGTCAGGTTTATCTACAGGGATAGCTCACTTCGATGCTAACGGAAATTTGAGCAGCAGTCAGATAGCCTTGGCTAGTGGAGATGTGATTGGTACACTGCCAATTAACCGGGGTGGAACCAATACCACTTACTTAGGACCTGTTGGGACAATCGCTTATTCGAACGGAACTTACTATGACTTCACAACCCAAGGGACCGCTAATCAGTGTCTGGTATCAAATGGTTCAGGCGCACCGGGATGGGGAAATTGTATTTTAGGAGTCAACTACTGGCAGCAAGGCAGCGGTGCCATATCACCGGGTAATGAAACTAACGATGTATTAATCGGAAGCACCGCCACTAGTTCGGCGGCTTTTGCGTTTTCAGGTGTACTCTCCACTACTCGTTCAGCAAGCATAAGCGGCAATTTATCCATATCAGTTCCTACAGGTGTTGGTGGCTCAAATAGTTTAAACATTTTCAATGGAGGAGCTTTATCATTTGAAGTCTCACCAGGTGGCAATAGCGGCTTAACTTCAAGTTTTGTTTTGAATAATAACGGGAGTGTACAGCTGCCTCAATTAACCACCGGTGTGGCACATATTAGCTCAAATGGAACAATAAGTAGTAGTTTGATAGATTTAACTAGTGGATCTGATCTGACTGGAACTTTGCCAGTCAGCTTAGGCGGAACTAATACTACTTTTTTGGGCAGTGCCGGCACAGTCGCTTATTCTGACGGTACTGGATATAGCTTTACGGTCCAAGGTAATCCTGGGCAGGTCTTAATTTCCAACGGATCCAGTGCCCCCAGCTGGGTAAGCTCAGGATCAGTAGGAACTAATTATTGGAATGAAGGTAATGGGGTTATCACTCCTGCAGATAATTCAGTTGATCTGTTGGTTGGAGGTCAGTCAACTCCTTCTGCCGCCTTTGCCTTTCTTGGCACTACCACTAATACTCGTTCTGCCTCTATTTCAGGTAATCTTTCATTAAGCGCACCCACTGGCAACAATTTTATGGGTAGTTTGAACGTCTTAAACGGAGGGTCATTTAATTTCAATTTTTCTCCGGGTGGAGATAGCGGATTGGCTTCCTCTTTGATTTTAGGCAGTGATGGCAGCGTGAGATTGGCAAATTTGACTACAGGAATAGCTCATTTGAGCTCTAATGGGACCATAACTAGTGGCCTGGTAAATTTAACAAGTGAGGTGAGTGGTCTATTGCCTCTTGGTTCAGGTGGTACCGGAAATAACTCTGTAGGTACTGCTGGTTCCATCGTTTATTCCACTGGAACGGCTTATGGATTTACTTCATCCGGGACATTGGGAGATGTTTTAATTTCTAATGGTACAGGTACACCTAGCTGGACCAGTTCAAGCTCGGTGGGCGTGAATTATTGGAGTGAATATCAGGGAACTGTCTCACCAAAATTTTTGAGTAATGATTTGTTATTGGGTGGAATATCTACAGATAGTGCCAAATTTGCTTTTATCAATAATTCAGGAACGGGTAATCCTACTGCTTCCATTTCGGGGAATCTTGCGTTGGAGGTGCCAACAGGCGTAAATGCTGCAGCCAACTTTAATTTGTATAACGGCAGCAGCCTGACTTTTAATACCAGCCCAGGCGGAGATACTCCAAGTTATTTTCATACTGCACTGACTATTTCCCCAAGTGGATTTGTAGGTATTGGAACTACTAACCCCCAGGAATTGTTAGATATCAATGGGGGTGTTAGATTAGGTGTGGCTGGTGGGATAAATGATATTTTAAATACTACCGGTACTACAGGAGCGCCGTCTGGATATTTATACTGGGGTAACCGGACTCTTTGTGATTCGAGCGGAAACTGTTCAGGATCTTCAGCCAGTTTGGGTGGGAATGGAATTACAAACTATATTGCTAAATTTACAGGCACCTATGCATTGGGAGACGGAGACATCTACGATAATGGTAATATTGGCATTGGTACTACCAATCCAATTGCTCTGTTAGATGTTGAAGGAGGAAACAGTGGAGGCAATTCAGCATTTGTGGTTAATCAAATCGGAAGTACTTCAAATGACATCTTCAGTGCCAGTAGTTCGGGTATAACTAAATTTACAATAGCTAATGATGGAACAATTACGGACAAGAAGTATTCAACAGGCGTGGCGCATTTTGATAGTAATGGAAATATTTCCAGCGGACTAGTTAATCTTACGACAGATGTAACCAATACCTTACCTGTAGGTAATGGAGGAACTGGTACTACTTCATTTGGTCCTTATGGATCTGTGCCATACTCTGGTGGGACCAATGGCCCGTTATATTTCACTTCAGCAGGTAACAGCGGTCAGGTTTTGGTTTCAAATGGAGGATCTGGTGGACCTGTGTGGCAGGATCAGTCAACGGTTGGTTCTAATTACTGGGAGATTACCAACGGAGCATTATATCCCGGTAATCCAACAACCGATTTTCTGTTGGGATCGTCTGCTACCAGTAGTGCTGTCTTTGCAGTAGTAGGTATGAGATACACAAATCCTTCTTTCCTTTTTAATACTAACTACTCTTTGACAGTGCCAGTTGGGTCTAGTGCCACACAAACTCTGGATTTGTTAAACGGTGATAGTTTAAATATTCAAACAGCCAATGTTGGTAATAGCAGTTATAACTTGAATGTAATGAATATAAACAATAATGGAACTGTTAGCATTGGACAGGCAGGAGGAAGCTCAACTTTGAATGTAGGTGGTACGGGTAATTTCTCCAGCAATCTGTCTATAGGAGCTTCTGGTAAGAACGCCCTATTATTAAGCAATACAACCGCCAACACCGGTTTGACTATTAGCGGCACTAATGGAAATGTAGATTTATATAACTCCGGATCTCAAATTTTAGCAACGGATAACAACTTAAGTATCAGCGGGGGTGTAAATAATGGAGATGCTGCGCTTATTGTCAATCAGAATGGTGCAAATACAAACGATATATTTACTGCAAGTTCATCGGGTATTACTAAATTTACTATTGCCAATGACGGGACGATTACTGCAGGTGGTACAGCTTATGCCACAGGCTCTATCGGCATTGCTCATTTTTCAGCATCAGGTGTTTTGAGTAGTGGTCCTGTTCATTTGGAGAGCAATGAGGTTACAGGTACTCTGGGAATAAATGATGGAGGTACTAATACTAACTCTATCGGGTTAGGGGGAACAGTTTTGTATTCAGATGGAACCCGCTATCAATTTACAGGAGTGGGAAGCAGTAATCAGTGTTTGCTCTCGGGCGGGACAAGCGCTCCTATCTGGGGTGATTGCACATTAGGCAGCGGAACTAACTTATTTAATGCCGGACAGGGAGCAATTTATCCAATAAATTCAACTGAAGATTTATTGATCGGTGGTGCATCCACTTCGTCTGCCAAATTTGCCTTCACTAATGTTAACAGCGGTACGCCTACAGCCAGTATTTCTGCTAATACGACCAATAATGCTACATATTTATCGGGCGCCGGAGTTTTGGGAACCACCAATGCTCAGACTTTAACACTGGGCACCAGTAGTACGGGTAACATTATTGTTAATCCACGTAATAGTGCTATAGATGGGTATTTAGCTCCGGCAACTGATAATGTTACCGATTTAGGTGCCAGCGGCTCGGCTAGATTTAGAAATCTGTTCTTAGGACCTGGTTCATTACATATTCAATGTACTTTTACCGAGGGTTGTGGTAGTGCTGGTCTGTTATATGATTATGCATTAGGAGTAAATACAACTAATAATAATTTTGCTTTTAGAGTTAATGGTAATGAAGAAGCTTCAATTAACAGTGCTGGTACGCTAGGTTTAGCAGGTGCAACTGCAACAGGTGGTAATTATATTACCAGCTCCAATTTTAATGTCACTACGGCCGGTGCTCTAAATGCCGCCAGTACAATCACAGGTACAATTTTGAACGGTACGACAGGTATTAATTCAGGTTCCGGAGCGGGGATAGAAAGAATTGATAATAATGGTAACCTAGTAAATATTGATAATATTACAGCTACAGGTTCGATTGATTTTACAGGCTTAGGCAATGGTGTTTTACAAGCCTCGTCAGGACTACTATCCGCTACCACAGTAGGAGTCTCAAGTGGGGGAACAGGCATTAGCAGCATTGGTTCGGCTGGATCTATCGCTTACAGTAACGGGAGTAGTTACTCATTTACTACGGCTGGGTCATCGGGGCAATGTTTAGTCTCTAATGGTGCCAGTTCGCCAAGTTGGGGTAGCTGTGGCTCCGGAGGAGGAGGAAGTACGAGTTTGTTTACTAGTGGTAATGGTTCCATCTATCCTTTAAATGCCACAGAAGATCTGTTTGTAGGTGGGACGAGTACAGCCAGCGCCAAATTTGCATTTTTGAATAACAATACAGGTACTCCAGTGGCTAGTATATCGGCCAATAGCGGAAATAACGCTGTATATTTAACAGGAGATGGTACATTGGCAACTACAAATGATGGTAATTTAACTTTAGGGAACTCTTCTGCATACAATACCACCGGGAATGTGTTGATCAATTCCAATGGAAGTGGATTTTTAGGGGTAGGAACAACATCTCCCCGACAAACAATTGATGCGGGGAATGGTGCTATTGAGACCGGCGTTCTGGTACTTTCCGGTAATGTGACGCCTTACGCTAATCCGTTTGTATCAAATAATGTAAACCCATATGCTTTTATGTATATGGATTCGAGTAATAATGAATTACGCCTGGGTACACAATTTGCTGTAGGGCGTATTTATAGAAGCATTGGTTTTGAACTGCCTAATCTTACTAGCAGCGGTTATGAAGATGCTTTGGTATTGAGCAATTCTAGTGGTTCAAATGTTGCATTTATAAATGGTAGCTTGGGTGTGGGTACGAATTCACCGGTTGGAACTTTGAGCGTTAATGGGGGAAATACTGGTGGAAATGCGGCAGAAGTGGTCAATCAGATAGGGGCGATAACCAATGATATTTTTACTGCCAGTAGTTCTGGAAATACTAAATTTACCATAGGTAACAATGGCAATATAACCGCAAGTGGTGTTATAAGCGGATTGACAGGTCTGAGTTCTGCTGGGAATATTACGCTATCTGGCATAGGTACAGGAAATCAGAGTAGCGTTATTTATTTAAATACTTCAAATCAACTGGCTCTGGCGACAACTACTTCAGGGACACAGCAATGCTTTCTATCCTCAGGGGCTTCAACTGGTTCTCCTGTATGGGGAACATGTCCGGGAGGAAGTAATTTATTTGTAAACAACAGTACAGACTCAACGTTGACGAGAAGTGGGAGTGGTCCATACACGTTAGGGATAAACTTAGGTAATGCTAATACGTGGACAGGGTTACAGACACTCAACGGTGGATTAAGCGTAGCAGGGGCTACAAATATCAACACGACAGGTACGGCATCAACTGCGATTGGAAACAGCAGCGGGACATTTGCGTTAACATCCAGTGGGGGATTAAACGTTACGACAGGAGGGGCACTCAGTGGGGTAGCATCACTAGATACGATCAACACGAGTGCGACGGGATTAACATTTGCAGGGGCGGGGTCATTAACAGCGAGTAGCACGAATACGTTAACACTAAATGGGTCATCAACAGGGAACATACAATTTTTCAGCAGTAGTAACACCCTAAGCAGTAGTGGGAACTTAACCTTAGCAGGAACGATAACCTTGCCCAACAGCAACACATTAACAGGGGTAAGTGGATACACACAATTCAGCAATGGGGTATCAGTAGGTGGAGGGACGACATACTACATTAACAATGCCACATCAAATTTAAATTCATTAACTTTAGCGGGGTCAGGTACAGTAGGGACGACATTAGCGGTGAATGGAACGGGGGTAGGTGCTCTAACTGTAGCAGGTGGGATATATGCGGGGGCATCTAATG
>DAIDHK010000006.1 GCA_027459725.1 Candidatus Levyibacteriota bacterium | reverse complement strand
TTCTACCGCAAAAAAGGTGCAGGGAATACTCCATCCCTCGACCTTACGGTCGGGGATTTAAGTAAGGAGTTGTTAAACCTCAGCCAATATCATCAACAATACCAACAAAAAGACGATTTAGAAATCCAACGTCGCGCTAAAGTAAAGAAGCAAGAACTTGAGAAGATTTTTAAACAAATTTCCATTCATACTAAAAACTCTATGCTAAGGATTGCTATACTTGGCTGTGGGGATCGAAGATTCATTCGCTATCATCAAGAGATGTTTGAAGAGCTCTTGCAGCTGCCCATTGAAATGATAACATTTGATATAACCCTGGACCATCTATATGGTGTCAATAACGTCATGCAGCATGATTGTACTAAAGAGTTACCCGGTGAACCATTTGATATTATTTATGCACATGTATTATTAAAGTTTATTGCGACTGACCAACAGTGGAATGTCATTAAAAATACTTATACGTCACTAAAGCCAAACGGCACAGCCATACAAATATTAGATACTATTGATTACACTGTCAAAGACAGAATTTTACCTGATAGTTTTTTTTCAGTTCCTTTGAAAAAATGGGAAGGAAAATTAAATGAACAAAATATCACATATAAAGAAATTCCTTTATCTCATGGGTTGGCTTTAGTCTTATCTAAAGAAGTATAAATTATTTATAACCCTTTGCCTGAAGTTCAAACAACTCTGAGTATAAACCTTTTTTCTTCATTAATTTCTCATGGGAGCCTTGCTCAATAATCTGTCCGTCATCTAGAACTAAAATCCTATCTGCCTGACGGACGGTGGAAAATCTATGAGATATAATTATTACTGTTTTATCACGAGAAAGTTTTTCTACTCTATCAAAAATCTCTGCTTCTGCTTTGGCATCAATAGATGCTGTTGGCTCATCTAGAATTAGAATTGGTGCATTTCGATAGAAAGCTCTGGCTAAAGCTATTTTTTGCCACTGACCAGTAGACAAATCAATTCCTTCTTTGAATGTTTTTCCTAACATCTGTTCATATTTTCTCTCAAGTGAATCAATAACTTCTGAAGCTCCGCTTGATTTAACAGCCTCAGTAAGATACTGTTCATCGGTAGGAACATCTATATTACCAAATTGAATGTTTTCTTTAACGGTATATTCATAACGATTGAAATCTTGAAATAATACACCCACGGTTTTATGCCAATCATCAGTGTCCAAGTCCTTGAGATTAATACCGTTAATTAAAACTGAACCCTCATCCGGATCGTAAAATCTCACCAATAACTTTATCAAAGTTGACTTACCTGCACCATTTTCTCCTACTAAGGCAATCTTCTCTCCTGGTTCAATTTTTAAAGAGAAATTATGCAAAACAGGTCTATTACTACCTTTATATCGAAAAGTTACATTTTTAAATTCTATACTGGGAGGTGTAGACAATTCTAATCTTTGAGCATTAGGATACTGCTGCAAACGAGGTTTTAAGTCAAATAAGTCAAAAACACTTACAACATATAGACTATTATCATAAACCTGATTGATGCTACGGAAAAATCCTCCAAGTCCATTCTGGAAATTGTTTATAATCGTTGTATAAAAACCAATATCTCCAACTGTAATCCTCTTTAATAAAGCCTGCGAAATGACATATATTTCTATACCAACGAAAACCACACTAGATAATAAATTAATTCCACTATCCAAAAACAAGTACTTATTAGCCACTTTTTTATTCTCGTTATAAAACTGTTTCTGCAAGCCTAATATGGAATTTACAAACCATTTTCCCAGACCAAAGATCTTAATTTCTTTAACTTGCCCACCGTCCTGAAGCATATTGGAAATGTTGAAAAAGCGTTTTCTCATGATGCTGCTCCAACCCCAGATATTCCACATTATTTTTGACTCACGCATCTGCAGAAAGAAATCTGGAATGGTAACCAGAAGAATAGGGAAGATTAACCACAAATTTAACTCAAGTACAGCAACAATCGCGATCACAACCTGTACCAAACTCTGCAATGAATAAAACATGTTGTTAAACAAATTTTGTGGCCGATAGTTGTATGACTCGCGAACTTTGCTAAGTAGATCCTTAAACTGACTATCTTCAAAATACTGTACATCTAAAGAAGCTAATTTACTAAATAATAATTTATTAAATGTTATAGGAAACTTTGTCCATAATAAATTATCTACATATGTTTGAAACACAAAACTCAATTGTTGGATAAAATAAGTGAAGAAGCGTAAACCAAAAAGAAAAAATAATCCGTCTAAATTAAATGTACTAGCGCTGAGAGAATTCACTACATAATCAATAATCAACTTGTAAATATAAGCGTTAACAAAAGGTACCACCCCGGGGACAATGACTAAAATCATGAATAAAATAAAAAGAAACTTATCTACTTGCCAAACCAATCCCATAGTACGTAAGACAACAATAATAGAACTCTTAAAATTTATGCTCTGCTTACGATCATCTTTTTCCATGCTCAAATCATAACACACACATATATGTTTGTTTATTGGCTTATTTAACTATTCATTCTATAATAAAATTAATGAAAATTGACGGTAGGCAAATAGCAGCTAAAATGTATGCTGATTTATCTGTTAGAGTAGGGGAGTTACAAAAAAATAAAGGCATTACTCCTCATCTGGCCGTAATTCTAGTAGGTGATAATCCGAGTTCTCTTGCTTACATCCGGCAAAAACAAAAAGGTGCACAACAAACCGGGGCAAAAGTTTCAGTCATTAAATATCCCCAATCAGTCAGCACTGATGATATATTAAAAAAAATATCTGAGCTTAATAAAGATGAAAATGTACAAGGCATAATTGTGCAAAAACCATTACCTAAGCAAATTGATGTTGAAAAAGTTGATGAGTCTGTAATTCCCTATAAAGACATTGATGGATTCAACACAGAATCAAAATATACTTTAGCTTTACCTTTGGGTGTGGTGGAAATACTTAAATATATCTATCATGAAATTAATAAAAAATTTTCTCAGACAGAATTTATAAACTGGTTGAAAACCAAAAACATTGTTATCAGCGGCAAGGGTCCTACTGGAGGTGGGCCTACGATTAAATATTTTACAAACTTAGGGATTGAGACTAAAGTTGTAGATAGTAAAACGCGAAATCCATCAGCAGTATTTAGTTCTGCAGACATAATAATTGCTTCTACCGGTCATAAAAATGTTCTACACACTGAGGATATCAAGAATGGGGCAATATTAATCGGTGTGGGAGTTTATAGAGGTGAAGATGGTAGACTACATGGTGATTATGAAGAAAAAGAAATTGAACATATTGCCAGTTATTATACTCCGACTCCGGGTGGGGTAGGGCCTGTCAACGTAGCATGTTTAATTGAGAATTTAATTACTGCAGCAGAAAAACAAACAGCTTGACTAACTGAGCAAAAAGCATGATAGTAGATATATGAACCTGATGGGAATCTTCTCTAATTTTACACGCAAACAGCTATATATTGCAGGTAGTGTAATAGCCGGACTAGTAATAATTTTAATTGTAACTTCTTTACTGCTCATATTATCTAAGCCAGTTCCCAAAGAAAGTACTTTTATTGGTACTAAAGAAACTGGATCTCATACTCTGTTACAATTACATTTAGCAGATCTAGTACCTCCAGAAAATACTAAAATTCCTTCAATGGTAGATATAAATATTAATACAAACGGAGATCGAGCAGTTGGAACACAATTCATTCTGCAATACGATCCTTCATTCATGTCTAATGTAAAACTTAACCCTATTTATCCCACTGGATTTTTCCCAAAAGCTAAAATAATAGCTAATTATGTGGATAGTACTAATGGTAAGATAAACTTCGCTGAATTAATTCCCGATGGAGGATCTCCTGTTATAGGAAAAGGTGAAGTAGCTACTATTACTTTTAACTTAACAAATAAAATTCACACACGATCTACAACTATTAAATTTGTTGACACTGCAGATGTACTAGGAACAAAAACAGGAGAATCTGTTTTGAAAGAAGTACAAAATGTGACAATACCTAAATTATGAGAAGAATAAAATATATATTTACTATTCTGATAGCCATCTTTGGTGTAGTTAGTTTCGTTATTCCTAATAATACTTATGCAAACACTGGAGGAATTTGCGCAAATTCAACTCAACTTTCCATGCTGATTGCGCAGAGTGCAGCTTGCGTAACCAATGGTGGCTTCTGTACACCTGGTTCTGGCTCCTATTGTCAATTTGGCGAAATGACTCAGTATAGCTCTTCTTGCGCAGTATATGGTACCCCAGGAACATGTTGTTATAGCTCACCTCAGCCAGGAGTTGCGGCGCCTACAATTCCTCCACCAAACACACCTGTACCAACAGCTGTCGCTAGTAATGGTATGTCATCCAGCGCTTGTTACTCTATTAATCAAGGTATGGGACCTGGTCAATGTGACAACAGTTGTCCTACAGGCTGGGCGCCCCAAGGAACATGTAATTTCGGTGGAACGACTTGCTGCGTACCAAGCAATAGTAACAATGGAGGAACCAGTAGTTCATGTCCAGGGACATCGACTTGTTCCTTCTCACCTTCATGTCCTACCAATACTACACCGATAACTACTGGCTCTGGAGCAAACGGTGGAAATCAAGTAAATTGCAACTATAATGGACAATATACTGGTCTATGTTGTGCAACTAATCAGCCTACTCCAAATCCACCACCAAATCCAATCCCAACATCTATACAAAATACACCTGCTCCAACTTGTCCTCCTGGGGTACTCTTTTGCAATGGCGCACCAACAACTCCTCCCACACCTGCTCCAACTTGTCCTCCTGGGGTACTCTTTTGCAATGGCGCAAATGTATCATCTCAAAATGCACCAGTGGTTATAAATCCCTGCAACGATCCTAGTTTAAGTGGCGTAGTGGCTATATGTGCAAACGGATCTACTCCCGACTATTCTGTCAGTACTGGTATTAACTGTAATGGATCAAAAGTTTACATATGTTTTACAAATATTTTGAAACTCAAAAGTCCATTTTCT
Source organism: Candidatus Levyibacteriota bacterium (assembly GCA_027459725.1). Classification (GTDB taxonomy): domain Bacteria; phylum Patescibacteriota; class Microgenomatia; order Levybacterales; family UBA12049; genus DAIDHK01. The sequence goes on along the minus strand of DAIDHK010000006.1, from coordinate 74,776 downwards.
AGTCCATAACTGCAATATGATTATTTATGTTTGGTAACATAGGAAATTCTTTTGTATTTTTTATTGTACTTCTTATTATTGCGGGAGCAGTAGTGTTAGCTTCCGGAATTTCTCCTAATCTTCCTATCACTTCTTTATCTAATCAAGCGTTAGCTCCTACTTTGATAGCACAAGCGACAACGAATGGAGAACTCTATACTTTAAAAGATAAAACGAGTCTCAATTCAAACAATGGTCAATTACAATTAGGGCAACCTCAGATTGTCCAAGAAGCGTGCGGACAGAATGCATTAGTTATTTTTTTATTAGATACCTCAGCCTCTATGTCTGACAATAATAAAGCAAGTAGCCTTAAGGCAGGGTTGAACAGTTTTGCTTCCGTATTTCCAGCAAATGGTATATTGGGATTAACTGAATTCAGTACCAAAGTGGCTCAAATTATACCTCCTTCAACTTACAATGTAGTTAAGTCTAACTTTCTTAACGCAATTTCCTCTTATAACCCAAATGGAGATACGTCTACAGCAGATGCCTTCACTTTCATACAAAATGAAGTCATCGCCAATGAGATTTCTAAAATACCGGGAAAAAGGAAAATAAGTCTAATATTTATTTCCGATGGAATCCCAGAGTCACAAGCTTATACTGAGAAATGCCTGCTTCCTCCAAATTATCTTAATATAAATACAAATATTCCTGAGTGTGTAGCAAATTGTCATTACGACAGTTCATTGACACAAAACCGTTGTTTCGATCCTACTCAGGACCCAACGAATATAGCCCAAACTATAAAAAGTGAGGGTATAAAAATATATGCAATTGCTTATCCTGATTCTAATGGCTGGTTTGTCACCAAACAAGCAGGTATGATGAGTGCAGTTGCTTCGAGTGACTCATCAGCACCCAATGGAATAGATTATTGGCAGGCGCCATCCTCAAATGATATTACGTCTATTATGAGTACGATCTCTGATAAAATTTGTAATTGACAGCACTTGTAACTGTTTATTTTTTTAAACTGAGATTTGCAAAATGTGAAAAGCATATGGTAGTCTAATACTCTGCCAATGTTTTAACAGCCACAATATATTGCTATTCTCCAACGGAAAAGACGTCAATTCGCAACACATAATCAGCAACTACACAAGCAAAGAGCAGACCAATTAGAGAAGGGGGTAAAGGAGAAATACAAACTGGTGCGGGAAAAGGATAAAAAGATAGCCCATCTAGAGGATGAACTGGATAAAGCACGACTAACTATTGCAACCTACAAGAAGGTGTTGTTTGAAAAACACAAAAATACGGAAATGGGAGAGGAGCAACAACAGCAGGAAAGAACAGCAGGCGTACCGGATAAAAAAAACAAAAAAGAAAGTGCAGAAAACATGACTTAAAGTCTATCTGAGGAAAAAGCCAGAAGTTATTGACCAGCAGGTAGCGTGTTTTGTTGATGTCTGTCCTGATTGTGGTAATCATTGGATCGTGGAAGTCAATTTCAGTCGCATACCATCACCGACATTCCTCATTGGAGAGACATGAAGCCAGTAACAACGGAATATCAGATCGACTATCAGTGGTGTGGCAATTGTCATATGGTTGTATCGGCCACGCCATGTCATTCCGGGATCTAGGATCGGAAGCAATCTTTTTTTGATGATAATGATTTGGCCGTATCAACTCCCACTCCCTTTCAAAAAGATTTCAGAGATACTCTTGATGCAATATGGTTTATCTCTCCCTACTGGCCGGTTAGTTGGTAGTACCAAAAGAGCCACTCAGTTTTTCGGGAAGCGCTATATTGATTTGCACATTGAGATCAGAGGAGCACCGGTCAAACATACGGAAGAGACGACGTGGGTAAGGTATGGACTCTAGCATTGATGTTGGATATTTTTAGCAGAGAAAAGTGGTTACTACACTATTGAAAAACTCTAGGCAAATGAGCGCCGGAGCGAATACTCAAAGACACGATAAGAATATTCGTCAGAGATAGATATGTAGGATATTTAAAACTACCACTAATCCAACAGGCTGTTTTGCCCATGTGTATCGTAAAACCAGGGATGCAAAAGAACGAAAAGGAGCAAGTAAGGATGCAAAGGAACTTTTCTATCAGATCCAACAACTCTATGAATTATTGGCATAAGATATACAGCGACCATTTTATAAAAAAGAGCGATATGAACTATGCTGCGCATACAAAATGGATTTTAAAAAAATCACTAACCGTGTCTATGGATGTGAAGATGCCAGAAGAGTATAAACGTATATCAGAAATCTTGGAGATAACCTTTTAACAACACTTCTCTATGAGTGTACCTTTAACAAACAACAAGGCTGAACAAGCTGCCAGACAGATTGTTATTGTCAGGAAAATATCAGGAGGCAGTAGGTTCAATGAGCATAATGGAAACCATTCTTAAACAAAAACTTCCACTATTCGCAACGCTTGAGTCCTATCTTTGTTAGTTGTTGCACTTCCATAAGTATATATTTGAAACTGTCGGATTTCTATGGAGAATATTGCGAGGGATTGACAGTATCTCTACTTTTTGCCATAGTAAAAATAATGAGAAAGATTTTAGCTTTAGCTACAACTTTTCTATCCTTGATAATTTTTTTTTCATTTATAATACACTCCAGTTACGCTGCATCTAATGGTGGTGGTGGACTCGCATGTGGAAAATCTTGTATATATTCTCAAGGGGGGACCTGCTATCAAGGGACCTGTTTGGATAATTCACAAAGTTGTAGTACAAACTTTAACTGCGGTTATGTTTCCGGATGCTCTACAGGCAGTGTTACTACCTGTCCCTCCTCTCCAACAGCAACACCCACTCCTGCCTCTACATTTAACTGTTCTTCTTGTGTGAATGGCTGTAATCTCCAACAGACGGCATGTGCTGTGGCATGTAGTGTAAGTTCTGGTACTTTAACAAAATGTGTCGGAGGACCTAGCGAATGCTCACCGGGTGGAGTAGAAGCATCATGTGCGTCTCCCGGAGGATCTACTTCAATATGTTGTTCTGATTTTAATGGAAGTCTATGTAGTGCACAAGGAAATGGAGCATCCTGTCAAAATCCCAACTCATCTTATGCCAATAATAGTGCATATTATGATAAAGGACAATTAAACTGTCCAGATGTTCCTGGATATAACAATTTAGTTGAGCACTGCTATGTTCCAATTAACAGCTCAGTTCCAACGGCTACACCTACTCCTATTCAAAGCCAACCAAGCACCACTGGGACTCAGAACGTATGCACAAATCCATGTTATATAGTAGCTGGTGCAAATAATTCTTGTTATGCTTCAGTCTGCTTATCTAACAATCCAGCTGACTGTGCTTATCCCATGTCCTCAATGTGTTCGCAGAATTATAGTGCTTGTGGAGTAAGTCCAGTTGCCTCTTCTTTCTGTCAGGTAAGTTCGAATTACACTATAACTACAGATCTACCATCAGCTGATAGCTGTGTAGCTTCTTTACCAAGTTCAATCACTATTACCACTACTGGATTCCCTTCAGGCAAATCTCTTTATTTGTTTTGGAATCCGGGTAATAATCAACTCGTAGCCATGGGTAATGGAACAACTCCATCTTTCACTACACCATTTGCTTCGGCTATTCCTGCAAGTGGTTTAACTCCCGGGACATATGCGCTAGATATTTTTGTTGATCCCATACAAGCTGCAAATGGAGCTATAGGTGGTACATATGCTGAAATTCCTTACACTATTGATCCCAGTTGTAGTGTTAGTCCTACAACCGCACCTACGGGAGTCACCACTGCACCAACCGGTGTCACGGTTGAACCAACAGGAGTCACAATAGTACCTACGGGAGTCACCACTGCACCAACCGATGTCACGGTTGAACCAACAGGAGTCACAATAGCACCTACAGGAGTCACCACTGCACCAACCGGTGTCACAATAGCACCTAGTGCAACAATTACTCCTTCTTTCCCACCAAGTGATACACTTTTATCCCTAACTATTGGATTAACCGGGATAGGTGCAGTTGGGGATCAAACTAATCCATCTGATTCATCACTGAGTAATCAAAATCCTTTAGATACAAGTAGAACAATTCATGTTTATGCTATCAATGATGCAGGACAAACATCTTATATTGACGGTACCGTAAACTATGACAGTAGTGGAGATGCAAACAATGGTTATTATACAGGAACGGTTGATATGGGTAATTTACCCTCGGGTAATTATCAAATCATGGCAAAGATGGATGGCTACCTTAGAAAAGCAGTACCATCTTTGGTGCAAGTTACAGCGCAGTCTACAACCACTGTTCCTGAGATAACCCTTGTAGCAGGAGATATAAATAACGATAATTCAATTAGCATCTTGGATTATGGACTACTTATGGCCTGCGTTACTGCTTATTATGTTGATGGTGGTCCTGATGCCGGATGTCCACAAAGTCAGTATCGTCTGGCCGATTTAAATGACGATGGTGTGGTTGATTTGTCTGATTATAACTTGTGGTTAAGAAATTCATCTGTTGAATACGGTGATTAAGTAATCTATGGAAAATTCAAGTCCCAATTTATTGACAAAAATTAAATTAAATTTCCTTAGTCATAAAACATATTATGAAGGAGGTGTAGTGGTTATTCTTTTAATACTAATTGTTTGTTTATTCTTTATTTCTCATAGTAATAAAATCAGTATAAATCATACTGTTATGCCAACTCCAACTCCTCAGTCTAGACAGACATTAATTTATTTTTCCCCTCCTAATTTGGCAGTAAATGCCCAATCGTCATCTACGGAAAAATTGAATTTGGTAATACAAACCAATGATAATAGTATTTATGGCGCAGATATTGAATTAAACTACGATCCCAATATCATAACCAATTTACAAATAGCACCAGGCAGCTTTATACCAAAAGTGGAAAATCTTCCAACTGCCAAACCAAAACCAGGTACTTTGTCATACATTATGGTAGTACCATTCAAAGCAAAACCAGTGAGGGGAACTGGGATTCTGGCACAAGTCAGCTTCACGATTAATAAAAGTGCACTTCAAAGAGCAAAATCAACACAGATTTCTTTCTTGCCGGCTACAAGTATCAGTGGATTTAATCAAAAATATTCAGTTTTGAATGTGGCACTTTCAGAACATATAACCTATTCTCAATAGAGTAGATACTCATCTTTACATTTAAATTTATTAGTACTATTATCAATTCAGTATGGTTATCATTTTGTTAATAATACTGGCCTTTCTATTCTTCATTAGTGTACGTATTGTAAACGAGTACGAAAGAGGAGTAATATTTTTTTTGGGACGCTTCACCGGTGTACGTGGACCTGGATTAATTATACTTATTCCAATTTTTGAACGTATGGTTAAAGTATCACTCAGAACAGTAACTATGGAGATTCCTTCACAGAAGATTATCACTAAAGATAATGTATCAATTGACATCGCAGCTGTAGCATATTATCACGTAGTTGATCCAGGGAAATCTGTGGTCGCGATTGAAAATGTAAATGTAGCCATCAACCAAATCAGCCAAACAACAGTACGTAATGTAATAGGACAATTTGAATTAGATCAGCTGTTGTCGAAAACTGCTGAGATTAATAAACAAATCAAAGAGGTTATTGATGGACATACAGAGCCATGGGGAGTACAGGTCACTGCTGTAGAAATCAAGGATATCACCTTACCTGATAATATGCAACGCGCCATGGCTAAAGAAGCTGAAGCCGAAAGAGAAAGAAGAGCTAAAATTGTAGCAGCTGAAGGAGAAATGCAAGCAGCAGCAAAATTGGCTGAAGCGTCAGATGTCATCTCTAAACATCCAATTGCATTGCAGTTAAGAACTTTGCAAACTATGGCTGAAATAAGCACTGAAAAAAATTCAACTATAATTTTCCCGGCACAATTCATGACAACGGTGCAAGAAGTCCTCAAGACAGTAGCCAAAGATAGCATAAAAGCCTAAGATAGAACTATGGACAGTATTGAGAGCGGGCGTAGTTTCACTTCTAAAGAAAATGGAGCAAATCCACGTAATTCAAAAGTTAAACCCTGGAAAAGAATTCTAGCAGCTACTGCTTTATCTGCCTCTTTCGCATTAGGTCATGTTCCACATTCAGAAGCTCAAAGGGCAAATTCTTCCCCAAGCATTACATCTGTGAATAACCTGGAGCAAGTACCAAATCTACCTTTTCAGATATTACTAAGTAGGTTAGAGAAGTTTATTAACCCATCTCACGAACCTACAAATGCACATGCTTTAAACAATAATATGCTCAAAACAGCAGTCTTCCAGGAAGGTACTTTACTTCGTTTCATACAGGAAGCAGAAAATGGCACATTTAATAATTCAGAATTTAATATACAAGTACCTAGTGGATATTACGCATCAGAAATCTTTCAAGTTAATAGCGATTTTACCTTAGTCACCGGTAAGAAGAATAAGAGAGATGAATCTTTGCTTATAAATAATCAAACAAACGCCGCCAGAATAATCAATGGTAGTGCCTATTCCATAGACGGTAAAGTTTTTATTCAAGATGATAAAGGACTCTCCAGACTTAATCTAATCGATTATCATCTCGAACAAAAGATGATCGAGGGGAAAATTAGAATCATTGGTTCAAATTCAGATGAGAAGTCCATAAGTATCTATGGTATACAGAATAATCGTTTGATAGAAATAACTGAAGATCAAGGAGGTAATATTAGCATCCAGTATCTCGAAGATCATGTGATTGACTCAAACATTTCCAATGGGGGCATCATATCTTTGGTTTCAGATACTCAAGAGCCTTATGCCATAAAGATCACAGATCCCAACAAAAATCAACATAATGTATCTTTTAGACTCTTGGAAACAAAAGCTAGTCAAATGATAGATAATCATAAAGAGATCCCATCATTATTAAAATTAGACCAAGCCCCAGTATGGTTGAATAATAATGCTGTCGGTGCAGGTATAATGGGCAATGATGTGGTTCTTTATGCATTATCAGCTGAAAATGAATTTCAATATCCGCAAATGACACAAATTACTTGTCCGTTAAAAGATATGCAAGATTATAATATTGTTGATGCAAAAATAGAACAAATAAATGACAGCAACGTAGCGACTCTCTCAGTAACTTACAAAGAAAATAAGTCAAACCATCTGAGAGTTATTAGTTATGCAATTTATGCTGAACAGTATGGTGCATTGGCGGTAGCGCCATTGGTACTGCCAAAATAAAGTTTATTTATTGACAAGCTTGCCTAGCATATTTATGATAAATATATATTATGAAATTTAGTGAAAGCTTAAAAGTCTCTATTTTGGTAATACTATTCTTCTTTCTGTGTTTGTTTGTATATACTAAACTCTTCGGGCCAATCTTTATTGCTAATATTTCAAATGATTCTAATCTCTTCACCGTCAATGGTACTGGTAGTGCATCTGCTGTTCCTACAACCGCAACAGTCACTGTGGGAATAACAAAAACAGCCAACTCTATTCAGGTTGCACAACAGCAAGTTAACTCCATTGCAAATCAACTAACAGCAGACTTTGTTAATTTAGGAGTTAATAAAACTGATATCAAGACAACTAATTATTCTGCCAATCCTGTGCAAACTGGTGGTGTGATGTATCCTATGCAATCTAATTCCAATGGGGGAGTGGCTTCCAATCTCGCGTTTCCTGTTAGGCCTCCAATAACAGACGGTGTTTATCAAGTATCAGAAGATTTAATAGTAAAAACTAATAATACTGCATTGGCCAATAAAGTAGTTGACACTGCCACTAAAGACGGGGCAAATGTAATCGGAGGTGTACAGTTCACATTCTCTGATAATGAGCAAACTCAATTGGAAGACCAGGCAAGAACTAAAGCTATTGCTGATGCTAAATCAACTGCCGAGAAGATTGCCCAAGAATCGGGTCTTCATCTTGGCAAGTTAGTCAATGTTTCGGAAAATGGTGGGCCACAACCAGTAGTATTTAATTCAATGGCCAAAACAGCTGCCCCCTCCAGTTCAACCGATCTACAAGCTGGTAAAAATCAAGTGACTGTCAATGTCACACTATCATATCAAACCTGGTAGCTTAATGCTTACATAGAGTAAAAACTATAAATTATAAATTATAAATCCTAATTTTAATTACCTCACTATTTTGATTTATTACCTGAATGGAAAGCCTTGTGGACTTCACGCAGCTGTTTATTAGTAATATGAGTATAGATCTGGGTAGTAGCAATATTTTTATGTCCTAACATCTCCTGGACTGATCTAATATCTGCCCCATTTGTTAACAAATCCGTAGCAAAACTATGTCTAAGTGTATGTACTGAGGCATCCACTGGTAAACGAGCAGCTTTTACATATTTTTTTACCAATCTTTCAATACTACGGGGAGTCAAGCGCATTTTTTCTCCTTCTTCATCTGGGATTACTGGTCCTGAGTATCGGATAAACAATGGCTTAAAATAATCTGTACGGATCTTTAAATATCTTTGCACCCATTCATTAGCTCGGTCAGAGAGAAATACAATACGTTGTTTACGTCCTTTCCCAATAATGCCAAATTCACCCCGTTCAAAATTTATAGAATTTACATTTAAAGAAACTAGCTCAGATACTCGTAACCCAGTAGAAAATAATAATTCCAACACTGCACGGTCTCGTACTCCTTCGTCGGTAGAAGTATCAGGCTGAGTAACTAGTTGATCTACTTGTTCGCGTTCAAGAAACTTCAAACTTCTACTTTCGGTCTTGGGTAGATCAATTTTTGAAGGTTCTAGAGTCTTGACGTCATTTTTTAACAAATAACGCAAAAATGAACGTAAAGCAATCACATAATAGTTCTGCGTAACTCTCTTGATAGGCTGCCCATTTTCATCCACTTTTGAGCTCAAAAAAACACGATATCGTCTGATAATAAACAGATCCAGGTCGCCTATTTTTTTGTGAGATAGGGTAGAGGAAAACCAATCTGAAAAGGTTTTCAAATAATGCATATAATCACGAATAGTAAGCGGGGAAGCGTTTTTTTCGACTTTTAAGTATTCTAAATAATCATCGACTAATTCCGGCAGTGTTTTATCTTGCATATAACTTTATATATTAAACAATTAAACTGCACAAGGTCAACTTGACGAAAAGAATCCCATAATATATAATCCTATATTAATATGAAGGAGAATTTAAAACCATTAGGAGTCTATTATTACTCAGGAGAAGTACGAACTCCATTAGCTTCCCAGATAAAAGATGCTATTAAGGCTAAGCTAGCTACGCAAGCTGGACGATTAAGAGAAACTGTTACTACATTTTATACAGCAAACTCTAAAAATATTAATACAGGCTTAGCCCTTGGGTTGCTTGGTATTGGAGCATATAAACTAGCATCATCCTACTATGGTGATAGAGTTCCAAATGCTATCTACCAGGGTATTGATATCATTCCAACAGATGCAAACTTTAGACTGAGTCCTAATATCCCAGTTCCCGGAGATCAACCTAATACAATTGATCGTGGCGATATTTATACAATTGATGGTACACAAATTAACGCTACTAATGTATTTAAAGTTCAGAATCCCAAATTAGTTGCAGGAGAAGATCCATTCAATCCTCAAGGTAATGCTATGTGGGTTGAGTTTAATGTCGGTTTAGATCATGGGTTAAAAACGGTTAAAGGTTATGTTTGTACTGATGTTGTAGAAACTTCAGAGCAGGGGACATATCTAAGTATTATTAGCCGTGATGGAAAAAAAATAATCACACAAAATCCAAACACTAATCAGACGATCACTTTTAAGGGTAGTCAAATAGGTAAAATCACACAACAAAAATAATTAATAAATTTTCCGTGAAAATTTCTTTTCACGCCAAGATATATTTCAAAAAAACTAAATATAAGTCCATGCCATAGATCATTGCTGATAATTTTGGATATATTGTGTAAATTTAATTTTATTTCAAAAATATAACTGAACTTATGTACCAGGATCTATCAATAAAGTTTTTATTAATACTATGTGCTTATAATGACTAATCTTTAGACCGCTTATACTTACTATTGTTAGTATTAATTTGGCCTTAAAAACAAGCCCCCAGAATGCGCTAGGACTCGTTTTTATTGAAAAGCTGACTACTTATACATTTTAATATATCTAATGTCTGTAACTAATATGAATCCCTGATATATATATAAACTCAAACTCTTAAAACTGTCTAAAAAAGCATACGAAAAAAGTACATAACAAATATTGAGGGAAATTTGTGGAGAATTAATCATGATTTTAGCTAACAATTAGATCTTACATCAGGAAAAGCACATAGAAATGTACACAAAAGTAGACCCTCCCCTCGTAGTATGACCATGAGTGGCGTCGCAAAAGTATTATTGTGCGACGTGAGAGATACAAGATCCATACGTTGAAAAGAGAAGATAAATATAGAATTTATAATTCTGAAGTTAAACATATCCTATTCTCTCCTAAAGCAGTAACTGCTGCCTAAACTGACCCCTCCTCTAGAAGTTCTACTCAAAGCGAAATAAGCCCAGCCGTGAAAAGTATTTTCGTATTTTTTTCATTTCAATTAGCAGTCTTACCCAAGAGGAGATAACTTAAGTAATATTTCCCGTATACAAACATATGCACTACCCTGAGTGCGTTAGGCTGTTTTTAGGCACAACTGAACATCTTTTGTAAGAATCCTATAATTACTTATCCACACTCGTGAAAAGTTAATGTAACTATTTTCATACTATATCAATATATATCATATTTATTATAGGACTTATTTACTCTCTTGCTCCCCTGCCTCAATTTCTAACCCGATACTTTTAATTTCCCCAACTTGTAAACAAGAACAAAAATAAAAAAGCCACAATCAATATCCAACTAAATTCCCACATTACATTTCTAAATAGCCTTCTCTCAATCCACACATGCGAGAGTCCAACGAATAAATAGAATATACTTCCTAAATATAGAGCTAATACAGTTGGACTACTGGGCCAGAATAATAAAACCGTAGCGATCTCCAATAAACACAATGTAACTCCCCCGCTCCATAAAGATAATCTAAATGGAGCTTTTTGTAAAACATAAATCCACAAAGAATGATATGTCAACGGATAAATACAAAGCAATAGTAAACCTAAAATTATCGGTAAAGCAAAATGTAAAGAAATTACAGTGTTAACTAAAAAAACAAAACATAAAATAGCTATCATGAAGGAAACGATCCTTGCACCAGTAAGTAGCTGAATAGTTCTAATTGCTCCTACTACAAAGATATTTTGGCTGAGAAATAAAGAATACAATCCAAGACCATAAATAAAAGTTAAAATTAATCTAAATATAATCCGTGTCGGAATAAGTAAATAGAACAATCCAAAAGCCAAACTATAAAAAAAAGGTAGAATAAAAATTGTATACATCATATTATCTTTTAAATCGTGTCTCATTGCCCAGTATAAAAAGACATTTGTAAGTATTGCTAATGCAACAACTATAAAAATGTCTTGTTGACCAATGTTAAATTGGATCGATAAAAAAATTAAAGATAAAATGATAATACCGATTATAAATTTTTGACGTTTGTCAAAAAAACCCTGGGTCATTTCTTTATGTTGAATATTATGTACTGGCTTTACAATTGGCTTAGTCTCTTCCCTGTTTTCGGTTGGAGCATCTAGCCTATGAAGTAACCTAAACGGATTAAAAAATCTCATCTAACTATTATACATCAATAAAAATAATAAATGAGAATCTTGGGGTTAATAATTAAATCTGCAACTAGCAATTAGTATTTTTAAACTGGTATGTCTGAAACAAAATTTGCATTGTGAAAGACATTTTGCACATCTTGATGATCTTCGATTTTTTCTATAAAACTAGTAAATTTATCTGCTTCTTCTTGAGTTAGTAATTCTTTATATATAGTCGGTTTTTGGATGATTGCGCTCTCAGAAACAGTTAAATTATTTTTCTGCAATGCATCGCTTACTTTAGACAAATCTTCTGGTTTAGTATATATCACGATATCTTCACCATCTTGTATGACGTCTTCTGCTCCCGTATCAGCTGCTAACAAGAAAATGTCATCTAATCTCATGCTCGGTTTTTCAAGGATAATTTGACCTACCTGCTGAAATTGATAAGCAACAGTACCTGGGTTACCTAAAACTCCCCCATTTTTGTCAAACAAGCTTTTTATCTCCGGTGTAGTTCGTTGTTTTTTGTCCGTAATCGCATCGACCATTACACTAACTCCACCTGGGCCGAAACCTTCGTAATGTACTTCTTCCATTTCATCCTGCTGTTTGCCTGAAGCACGTTCAATAGCTCTCTCAATGGTATCTTTTGGCATGTTAACAGCACGAGCTGCATCTACAGCTAATCGAAGTTTAAAATTCTTATTTGGATCACCAATCCCACCACCCTGCTTAACAGCTAAAGTAATAGCCATCGATAACTTCGTAAACGCTTGTCCACGTTTAGCATCATTAGCACCTTTCTGTCTTTTAATTGTTTTCCATTTTGAATGTCCACTCATATAAAAAATACCAAAGAGGAATAGATATCAAATGTATTGGGATATAAACAAACATTATCCTCTTATACCATTAATACGCTTCCAAGCCTTGACACTTTGCATATTATACCGCTCCTCTATTGACTTTTGCAACCGAATTGCCTACAATTTGAAGCTATCAGTCCAACTATACAAACTTCTATGACCGCATCAAAAACACTAGCCATTCAAACCGCCCTGGCAGGAGATTGGGAAGGCGCTATAAAGATAAATGAACAACTACTAGAAGAAAACCCTCATGATATCGAAACCATGAATCGTTTGGCATTTGCATGGAGCAGCATAGGAAACATTAAGAAAGCCAGGTTAGTATATCAACAGGTTTTAGATATTGATGAGCATAATCCGATTGCTACCAGGAATATTAAACGCCTAAATGGCAGTGACGGTAAACAATATACTTCAGTAGCTCCCCTATCTTTTACTAATCTTTTCATTGAAGAGCCAGGAAGAACAAAGGTAGTGGATTTAATTAACTTAGCCGATAAAAAAACTCTAACCATGCTACGTAGTGGAGAAAAAGTTGAATTACAGACCAAGAGAATGAAAATATTTGTTATCTCACAACAAAAACATTTTATTGGGATGTTACCTGATGACCTGGGAAAAAGATTAATCAAATTAATCGAAGCTGGAAATTTATATGAGACGTTCATTAAAAGTAGTCAAGAGAATAAAGTAGTTATCTTTATTCGAGAGACTAAAAGAGTGAGCAAATTTAAAAACCAACCATCATTTATTACATTGGAAAAAACTAAATTTACTTTTAAAACAATAAGGGATGAAGACAATGAACCTGCTGGTCATTTGGATCAAGAAAACTAAATAAATTAATTAATACTCTCTTTCTTATTACTACTTTGTGAATAGAATACCACTCTCCCCTTATTAAGGTCTCTTTTTACTTCATTTAATCGTTCATGTTTTGTATTTTGCCGGAAAGACCAATACGCCCATAATATTGAAATCAAAGCAATTATAAGAATAATAACTAAAGTTGTCATAATAATGATATTAATACATATATAAGATTATTTTCTCAATAATACCATCTATCTTCTTTCAAATTATCTAACCTTTTTAAAAGGTTTTCGGATATGCATCATCTGCTCCAATAATAATCTGTATATCAGCAATTCCTGGATTGTTAGTCAACATAGCAGGCATTTGCAAAATACGTTCTAATCTTGTAACTGTATAAGAAATTTTATCATAATTTATGACTGAATGCTCAACTTCTGTAGGAGAAGAGCGAACATCGATTACATCAGCTCCCATATTAGTTAATTCCGATGCCATTCTAGTTCCCAAACCAGGTTGTGGAGTACTATTAATAATTTGCACAGTTTGATTATCTTTTTGGATACCACTGTCAATGAAAAGTTGTAACCCCATAGTGCCTACAATATTATCTTGGGGCAATTTATCAACTGGCATGAAAACAACAGGAGTTGTATTAGCAATAAACCATAAACGCATTAAATCTAACCATGTTACATGACTACCTTGTTGTTGAAGATGAAATATGGAATTGAAAATAATTGATTTAACATCACTCTTATTAGCGATTTTATCGATATTTCCCCTAACGCTACCATCAATACCTATGTGTAAATCAGCTGAGATATTCTGATTATTTATATTACTTAATGGCACAACCATAACAGAAAACGATGAATTTGGCTGAAAAAGCGCTAACATACCTTTATTATTGTCAGAACGCACTAACAAAACAAACTGGTGTTGACCATCAAAACTGCTATTTTTAAATGCAACAAAAAACCTAACTGCAAGCGAAATCAGTATAACAAAACAAACTATTACAAAAAACAACAGCGCGGTTTTCAACCCAGAACCGTGATGGGCCGCTAGATTTTTTCTCATTACTCGGGTTTTCTTTTCTTTTCAATTAATCTGGGCAAAACAAAAGTCGGAGCATTACTACCGTATGATTGTTTATTAAGAGATTCTTTTTTCTTTTTTTTCTTTTCACCTTTAAAAAATCCATTGTTACCAGCCATAATCTCACCTCCGTTTACTGTATTAGTTTAAAGCTAATACCATTATATTATAACCAACTTAATCAACAAAACCAAACCTTCCTACTTCTCAAGTTCTAGCTGCTTGTCCATAAACTCTTTTAATTCAGAAGCCAACTCACTTTTGAACTCAACATCTTCACCATTACTTGGATCTTTGAACTTAATACCTGCTGCATGCAAAAAGACTCTATCTAAGACTCTACGATCGTCTCTGCTCGTTTTTCTTCCAGCATAGAGCATATCAGAGATAATCGGATGATTTAGATATTTTAAGTGTACTCTGATTTGATGGGTTCTTCCTGTTTTAGGATATAACTTAACCAAAGATAGATGCTCATTTTTTTTGTTTTTCCAATTATACACATTTAGTGTTTGGTAAACTGTAACGGAGGGCCTGCCGCCAGGAACAACACCAAAACGATGTCTATTCCAGGGCAAACGATCTACGGGAATTGAAATTTCTCCTGCTTTTGGAATTAAAATACCATGCACTAAAGCAAGGTATGTCTTGGAAACTACCCGATCATGAAATTGAGACTGCAAATTCTTGAAAGACTGCCAATTCTTGGAAACTAATAATATACCAGATGTTTCCTTATCTAAACGATGCACGATACCTCCACGTTGTAAGAAAGTTTGTTGAAAATACTTATCGCTTGAATAATCTTCAATTTTTTCACTAGAAATCTTATCCTTATTTATATGCAGTTTTTCTTCAGTCCAATCCTGAATTGTAGGCTCCCTGGTAGTCTCTGACCTATTAGTCGTTATCCCAGCTGGTTTATCCAAAACGAGCAAATCTTCATTTTCAAATATAATTTTAATGGGATGCATATTAATTCAACGTGATCTTCTGTTCGGTATAAATTCACGTTTTACGACTATAAATAGCACAAAGAAAGTTACTAGAAGGTAAAAAATATCTTCTAAGCGCAAGAAATAAAAAATTCCTTTATGGATTAAAAAGCTATCTTGCAGAAAAGAGACAACACACAAAATAGCTAAAAATATTTGTCCTATTGTTCCATCCTTTATTTCTCCCCTGCCAACTTTTGGTAGTAAGATATAATTAAAAAGCAAGAATACTAATAGATAAACTGCAGCTAATATAACCTGCAGCCAATACTCTTGATTTGGCAAAAGAAATAATTCACTTAACATAACCAGTGGCATAATCATAAGTAGTGCTGTAGCATAAAAATCTATCAGCCTTCCACTAGGGACTTTTTTCCCTTTATGTATAAACCATAAATAAGCAAAGGCGCCTACAATTCCTCCTGGTAAAATTAATCCTGGATAATAAGGTATGACTAAAAACTTCAGCGGATTTAAATAACTAGTATTACCATAGAAAACTACATATGACAACCTTCCAAAGAAAATTGCCATCAAAGTAGTTATAAAGGTAAAGTTGAATAATCTCTCTAAAGGGACATCCTTTCTGTCGAGTACGAAATCACCTTTACCTAAACGATAAACATCGTATAAAAAAACTGTATAACAAAATATTAAACAAATCAAAAACCATGTCATAATATTATTTTATCCTCTTTTTTGCAAAATGTACTCATACAGACCTATGAATAGCAAACAAACCCCAATTCCCAGCACAACGTTCTTCACTCCTAACAAATCTGACAACCCTCCTACAGCAATAATAGGCAGTAAGGAAAAGATACCTACTATAGAATTAAGTAATCCATATAATTTACCTCTCGTGTCATCTGTAGCACTTTCCTGAAGCATAGTGTTTGCAGGTACAAACACTAGTGAATTTGCCAAACCAAGTATAAAAGCTAGGACTACCACAATATGCAAATCACTAATAATCAAAAAGTGAGGCAGCATACGATTGACATTCAAGACAAACTCCTTTGAAGTAATCAAAGAACCAAATGGTAATAATACCATACAAATACCTGATAAAAATAATCCTGTCACAATTATCTTTTCTTTTGAGACATTATGGAATTTATTGATCAAAACTAAAGCACCCAAAAACATACCTATGGCAGCTGGTGTAACAAAAATTATAGGAAATTTACTAATATCTACATGTAGAACATCCGTTGCATAACCCGGTGTAATTGTGGCTAAAATTAAGACCAGTGTTTGTGTCAAAGCCAGTAAGAATAAGGCACTGTAAGCTTTTTTAGTTTTAACTAAAAGTAAAAAAGCTTTGCGCAATTCTTTTCGCCAGTTTAAATTAGCAACTACTTTTGGGGTATTCCCCTCCCTTACCTGATATTTTACAAAAAATATACTCAGTGAACCCAACAATAACAACAGTGCGAAAGAGAATAAAGAACCTTGTGGACCAAACGTCACCAATACAGCTCCTGAGATAACATAAGCTAACAGCATTGAACCATTGATGGCTAACCCAAATAAAGCATTGGCCGAGTACAAGTGTTCTGATTTAACAATTTGCGGAATTATAGGCGTTTCAGCCGGAATGAAGAATTGTGTTAACAAAGAGACAATTAAAGATACTAAATAGATCACTATTAAATTAGTATTAACAAAAGCCAATATTAACACAGCCAGAGCACGTAAAATATTTGTAATTACTAAGACATTTTTTTTATTCCACCGATCGACTAGTGTACCAGCTAAGACACCGAAAATTATTGCCGGAAGAGTAAATGTCAAAACAACACCTGAAACCGCAGTGTTAGATTTGGTTAGAGGAAAAGTAGTTAAGACAAGATAAATAGTAAAAAGATTCCCTGCTAACTGCGTGAAAACCTCTCCAATCCACAAAAATAGAAAAGATCTCTCCTTGAAGGCTAAAAAGATATGATTTTTCATCTTAAATTCACGCCATTATATTATAACATCATTTCAATCTCACCAGCAGGAATAAACAAACAAAAATGAAATATAAATTATCAAGAAGTTATGCTTTTTCTGTATAAGCTCCTGTTCGGGTATCAATACGGATTGCTTCTCCGATATTGATAAATAGAGGCACTTTCGTTTTAATACCATTTTCCAATTCAGCGTCTTTGAAAACGTTTGTAGCTGAGTTACCTTTGATACCGGGAGCGGTATCTATAACTTTAAACACCATCTTTGGAGGGAACAAAACAGATAGTGCCTCATCATCTAGAAAACTCACAGTAAAACTCTCTCCTTCTTTTAGATACTCATTCCCTTCAATTCTTTTCAAACTAACCGGTATTTGCTCATATGTGTTTGGGTCCATGAAATATGCACTATCTTCATCTTTGTACAAAAATTGTAAATCTTTTTTTATTACTGTGACATCATCAACTTTTGCACCATTAATATAACTTTTTTCAATAGTAGAACCATTGTTTAAATTCTTTACTTTTACTTTAATGTTCGCAGAACCGCGTCCCATTTTGATATGCTCATAAGAGACAACCTGATATAAATTACCATCTTCTTTAAACGTTGTACCGGCGCGTAAATCTGTAACTCCAATCATATAATTTTGTCTTTCTGACTTATACTTCTAACAATTTTAACACAGTAGTCACACCAAATCCAGTTCCACCCTTTGGGTGCAATCCCGAGGAAGTATCAGCAAAGGCTGGCCCAGCAATGTCAAAATGTACCCAAGGTTTATCGTCCACAAATTCTTGTAAGAACAATGCTGCTGCAATTGTCCCTGCATAGTGACCACTAGGAATATTTGCGACATCAGCCACTTCACTTTTATTCAACTTTTTGTATGTTTTTTCAAGCGGCAGCTCCCACACTTTTTCTCCAGCCTCATAAGCTGCTGTTTTCACTTTTTGAGCTAAATCCTTATTATTTGAGAACATAGCTGCTATATCCGTACCCAGAGCAACAACAGCTGCACCAGTCAAAGTTGCAAAATCAATAATTTCAGTCGCCCCTTGCTCTACAGCATAAGACAGACTGTCTGCCATTGTTACTCGACCTTCTGCATCAGTATTTAAAATCTCAATGGTTTTGCCATTATAGGCTTTAACAACATCTCCTGGGACAATTGAGTTACCAGAAATTAAGTTAGGTGTAGCAGCGATGCATCCAATAACCGAAAAACCTGGTTTTATCTCCGCGATAACGGAAAATACTCCCAATACACAAGCAGCCCCTGCCATATCCATTTTCATATCTTGCATGTGATTGCCTGGTTTGACATTTATACCTCCACTATCAAATGTAATACCTTTACCTACCAACGCTAATTTCTTTTTACTTTTACTGACCTTTGGTTTATATTCTAAAAAAATAAATTTAGGTTCTATAGTAGAGGCTCTTGCAATACCCAAAAAAGCATGCATGCCCATCTTTTCTGCTTGAACTCGATCAAACACTTTGCAGCTAATCTCAGTACTATCTTTAGCGATACTCTTAGCCAACTCTGCTAAATAATGCGGAGTAGCAATGGTTGGCTGCTCATTAACCAAATTTCGTGCTAAAACTGCAGCTTGAGAATATAAACGAGAATGACTAATTTGTTTGTTCAAAGGAGATATTTCCTTACCTTTTTCTAAAATAAATAGAACATTCGATAATTTAATTTGTTCATCTTTTTGTGTATGGTACTTGTCAAATTCGTAGTTAGCCAACTCTACACTTTGGACTACTGAATCAAGCAGTTCTTTACTATTTTCTAGTGTCCCACTTGGCAAAATTATAGCTATTGTCTTATTTTTTTTATTTATGGACTTAATAAACTGACCAGTCGTCTGTCTCAGATCTTCTAAGACAAATTCACTTTTCTTCCCCAATCCTATAATGGCTATTTTTTTCGGGATAATCATACCTAGGGTAAACATGCTAAATATACTACCCCACTTACCCTGAAAGCCTTCATTAAGACAATTGTTTAATAACTGTCCATTTAAATACTTGTCAATTTGTAAAAGTGTATCATTCCAGACTAATTCAGCTTTTTTTTCTTCATCTTGAAAGCTATAAATTGCTAAAATATCGGAATTTATGTCTTGTGGAGCTTTTTGGGAGATCTCAAACTGCATAGATGTCATTCTAGCACCAAGATTATAAAAAATAAAGCTAATTTCTGATATAATATATACCAAATGCCGGGATGGCGGAATGGTATACGCGGTAGTCTCAAAAACTACTGGCTATAATGGCTGTGTGGGTTCGAGTCCCTCTCCCGGCACTTGACCTAACATTCAAAATTTAAAGTTAATGACTTCTTCGATATAACAAGATAAAATATAGTTTAAATTTTCTTGTCCCTTAATTATTCTTTTACATTTTTATTTTCTGCTTAAAAATAGTAACTTTATGTAGTTGTCTATTTCTAATTTATCGCTTAAACTATAAAAGTATATTCTTGTAATAAAATTATGGAGAATACAACAAATGCCTCTAATAATGTTACTAAAACGTCTCTTTTGAAACGAACTTCCTTTTTTAGAATCCGCACTACCGTTGGAAAAATGGAGAAATATTCTTCAGCCATTTTTATTCTATCTAGTATTGAAACTTTATTTACTCTTGTATTTGTTTTTTTTGTAGTCCCCCAGCTCACAGCTCTGGATAAAGCCTTAACTAACCAAAAGAACTGGCTTAGTTGGTTCTATCTATGTATTTTAGGATTGATAATCTTTGTACAAGTCATTTATGGAGTGTATTTACGCCACCACCGAGAGCAAGGCAATGAAATCTCCAATTTAAATAAACTAATCGCAGTGAGTGGAATGATTATTGGTTTTGTATTATTTAGTTTTTTTATAGAAAAACTAATTATCATAATGCTCTCTCCTGTTTACAAGGCAATCAACAGATAAACTATACCACAGTCAGTTTGTATCCCCGGGTGCGGATTGTACTGATCTTGTAATTAGATCTTTGCATTCTTAATTTTCGCCGTAATCGAGAGACTAATCTATCTATCGCCCAGTCTGTCACACCAAAAGACTCCACTTCGGGCCAAACCAATTCGATAATCTGATCTCTATCAACAATATTCTCTTTATATTGTAGAAGTAGATTTAACAATTGGTTTTCTTTCTTAGAAAATTCTATTGAATCATCCTTTAAAGTTGTATGATTTTTTAGACTCGAGATGTAGCCTTGAAATAAGGGGCTGAAAATTTCTAATTGGCTAGAGTTCCTCCTTATTATACCGGTTTCAAATAAATATTTAGCTTCTTCCATTTCAATATTAGTAAGTTCTTCATTGTTGCTAACTTTGTGAAGAATTTCACGCTCGGTATGTAACAGACTTTCCCAAATCTCTTCCGACTGTAGCATAAATCTTTCGTCATTCAACAACAAATCATATAATTCCTCTGGTAAAAGTTTAGGATATTGTTTTTCATGCAGAGCAATCAACCCTAATTGAAGAAATTGAACATAACCATCTGTCAAATTAAGTAAATCCTTCTTTATTTTGTTTAAGTCTCGCTTAGTATATTTTGCACTATATGTCTCATAAATTATTTCAATATCTTTGGCCTCTGCTGGCTGTAGATATATATTTTTAGCAAACACATTTAGAGCCTGTTTATTAAATATTTCGGGAAACAAAATATCCAGACTTTTAAAACTCGTAAAAACATAGGACAAACGCTGATGCGTTGCATCTCTTAGTCCTTGAATGTTGGAGAAAAATTCTTGATTCATGACATCCTCCATACGATCAAAACGAATGAAGAAAATAGTAGGCATGTAACCAAACTCACATAGTTTCATAATCACACTGCGCACAGAATCAAAAACAATAAATGTATTCCTGGTTTGTATACTGTTGAGGAATTGTGATTCAATTTGTTTCTTGACCTTATCGTCCAGAGGCAACTCCATGGCTGAATCGCAAACACGTTTTAAAGTAAGTACCCAAAAGGGGAAAAGCTCCCTTTCAATTAAATCATGCAAGTCAACAGGAATAAACAAATGATTTTCTTCTGCACCTAAATACGTGGAGAGAATATCCTTATGGTAGAGAAAAAATCGCAAAAAATTACTGATACCTACTCTTTTCAAACCAATTAAAACTACTGATTGTCTATTTTTGATTTGTTCACCCAAACTTGCAGCATCAGCTTTGCGAAAATTAATAGGATATGTAGCTTCAATGACCATGCGATGATCAATTGTATAAAAGTTACGAGAAACTTACAAGACATGTCAGATTCATGTCAGGGTCATTCTAATTATGAATGTAAATTTAAATTATTAGTGATGCAACCTTTTGTTTAATTGATGAAAAATCGCTCAAACCAGAGAGAACCATATCAGCACCAGCAATTTGTAATTTATATTTTGAAGTATGACCAGTTGTAACTGCTATACTTGAAGCAGAGATAAGCTTAGCGCTTTCAATATCATGAATAGAATCTCCTATAATAACAACTCTTTTCGGATGCGATCTTAATTTTAAATGATATTTCTTTTCTGCCTGTTTAATTGCTTCCTCAACCATTTCAATTCTCTCTTTCCGATTGTCACTAAAAACAGTAATATCGAAATATTTGAGTAAGTCAAAATATATAAGCTTAGACTCACCTTCACGTCGGGGATTACCTGTAGCAATGGCTCTTTTTGCTCCATTTTCTCCTAATAACCTCAGAAAGTTTTCAGCTCCAGGCAGGATACTACCTCCTGTCTTTTTCAAATGTTTGTTTACTGAGGAGACATAAATTTCTTCTGCAAACTTCGCTTTTTTAGATATTTCTTTTTCTGAAATAGAATAATACATCGCCACATTTTTAAGAACTGATTGAAATGGTTTACCGAAATAACTCACCAGAGTCGACTCATCAGGCGTTATAGAAAAAGCCTGTTGTAGTGCTTCTGTCCAGGCAGGAACTTGATTTTTATGCACATTAATGATCGTTCCATCAATATCAATAATCCAAAGAGTTTGTTCAAGTTTTGCCATATTTAAGTTATATCTTAGCAATTCCTGTTAAGCAATCGTTTACTAAAGATGGATTAAGTACAACAAGATGTCCACCTTTTTTAGAAGCCAATAAATCTGGGACCATTCTATCTCTAATTGTAGATTTTGAATCGACTATAAATCCCACCTTAGCCCCCACCAGTGCTTCTCTATCATTCCAGTCATTACCAAAATATGCTAATTCTTCACTTGCAACGGTCCTCATATGATGCAAGCCTGCTAATTTAATCAATCCAGTAAGTTTATTAACATCACGGTCTACTATATTATAAAACCCTTCGTTATTTACACCACGCAAATGATGAAAAGCATCAACTTTTCTAAAAGTATCCTCGTTTTGAGACTTAGCAATAAATTTAGATGCTCCTTGTTCTTCTAACAAAGTTAAAAAGTATAATAAATCTTCCGTAATCACTGATTTAGGATATTTTTCTATGAGTTTTTCTCTCATCAAATCCCTTCTCGTATAAAGAACGTAATTAAAAGGGTCTGATGTTCTACCTGAGGGATAAAAACCATAAAAGTCAACAAAATCTTGATATTCATGAGCAAAACTTGATAACTCTCTCGTTCCATGTGAAGAGATTTCTTGTTCATATAATAAATGATTTGGACTTAGATCTCCATCTAAAGCTCCTGCATGAAAGATTTGAGATCCTTCGTTAGCAGCAAAAGGTATTTCCACCAACCTCTTATCTCCTCGTAAAATCTGTCCTGCTCCAACTATTTTTTTTCTAATACTCACTGGCCCAGCACCACTAACTATGGTTACCTTTTTACCTTTTTCATTTAGAGATGCCATACCACTACCCGGGAAAATTATTCCATTTCCTAAAACTGTACCATCCAGATCAAATCCGACAATGCTGACTTTATTAAGATCACTACTCAGTTGATCAATTACCTCTGATATATCATGATGTGTATTTATAGTCCATAATGCTGTTCGTGGATTAATAGATTCACTGACATTAGGTATAAATGAGTTTTGTTCTTGCCACATAATCTCACTAAATATAGCTGCTACGTCCTCTACCTGAAGTCTGCAACTCAGGCGCAAATGATAAAGATTTTGCTAGTAAATACGGCATCGCATCCTGCCTTCCTCTTCGCTCCAGCCAGTGCAACTCTCTCCAAAGATAAACCATCATATAAGATGAAATCGCTGAATCAGAAGAAAGGTCTTTGAGATAGGGTTGCAATGCTGTTTGTGCTGCTGCAACAGATCTGTGAATATGCGGTTTGGTTTGTTCTTTGGTTTGCAATTCTACCCCTTTTGGATTCAAATTTAATGAATATCCCCTACCATTGACATTAGTCGCATCAAACCACAAGAGAATTTTTGCAATTGCTTCTTCTGGTGCCCTGACCCCTGCCGATCCATGATCAATAAAAATTATGTCTCCACTATTTTTTTCTTTTATTGCATTCCCTGCTCCTTCATCACCATGAGTCAAAACACCCATACCTGACTTTCTAATATTTGCCGAAGTCGTATCAATCACATCTTCTAACCTACCTATAGACCTACCATTTACTCTCCAGTCTCTATGAGCAATATCAGCAACGGGTATTTCTTTGCCATCATTATCCTTGAGCGCAAGCTTATATAGAATTTCTTTGGTCTGTTCCAATTTCTTAGGATAACCATCTAAAACTGATATTCCATCTTTTTGCGTTTGTTCCCAAAGCTGAGCGTGTAATCTGGCAAATATACTGAATTCCTCTGTTGATTCAGGAACTCCTGCCCTTACTCTTTGGTCAATTGTATCGCCTGATAAATAAGGATATACTACATAATCATATCCTGAAAGTAAATCTTGTATCAAAGGAAATGAAGGAGCTTGAGCATGTATACGCCTAGCCGCTGTTACTTCTCGATTTCCCACTCCAGGGCCTACTTTTATTACTACTTTTTGTCTGTCATGAGATAAAGAATGTTGTAAGTAGCCTTCGTGTACTACATCACCACTAACTCCACCATATAATTTATTATTAAATGATAAGCCGACTCTATGATCTTGAGCAGCTAAGGTTGCAACTTGTGTGGGTGTAATTTTACCTTCTATCATGCAAAGGTATTTTGTAATAAAAATAATTAATTTACTTGACCTTAAATAGACATTTTTATTACAGTTACTGTAATTTCCCTGACATGAAGGTGACAACAATGACAAAAATGCTAAATGCGGAAAACTGCTGTTATACCTGTTGCTGTCTCTCAACACTGTAGAACTTGATACGATCACCCCGGAACAATAAATCAATTTCTCCAGTAGCTCCATTGCGATGTTTAGCTATCAATAATTTAGTAGGAATGTTAATGGGATTACCTTCTATGTCGGGCCGATAAATGAACATAACCACATCTGCATCCTGCTCAATTGTGCCTGATTCGCGTAAATCGGCTAATTGAGGTTTACGATCAGTCCTCTGCTCAACTGCACGAGATAACTGTGATGCAGCCAAAACTGGCACATTTAGCTCACGAGCTAGATTTTTCAATGACTTTGAGATATGGGCTACTTCCTGTACACGTCCTTCAAATTTTTGTCCAGGATCCACCAACTGTAAATAGTCCACGATTATCAAACTTAAATCTTTATGCTCCAGTTGTAACCTACGCGCCTTACTACGCATCTCGGCAATAGAAATACCAGGGGTATCATCGATAAAAATAGGTGCCTCGGCAAGTTCACCCATTGCGTTCGATAGTTTTGTCCAGTCTTCCTCATTCAAACGTCCAGTTTTTTGTTTCCAAGCATCGATATCTGCCTGACCAACCATTAAACGATCAACCAGTTCTTCTTTACTCATTTCCAAAGAGAAAATTGCCACGGCTTTTTTTTCCATCACACCTATAAACTGAGCTATGTTCACTACCAGTGCTGTTTTCCCTTGTCCAGGTCGAGCTGCTAATATGAGCAGATTGGATTTTTGCATACCTGATAAAATACGATCTAAATCAGAAAAGCCCGTTTTTGTTCCTCTTAATCCCTCTCCTAAACGATGTAATTCATCCAAACGATCAAAACTTTCTGTCAAAGTATCCTTAATGGCAATAAAATCTCTTTTGATACTGCTTTGAGAGATAGTAAAAATGCTCGACTCTGCCCGATCAAGCAAATCTTTTACCTCCTTATCTTCTTCAAAACCTAATTCGGCTATTTCTGATGCTGCGTGAATTAGAGCTCTTTTTGTAGCTAAATCTTTCACCAAATGAGAGTATTCTTCAACATTGGCAGCAGTAGGAACTGCATTGACCAGCTCATTAAGGTATGAACTTCTAACTGTTTTATTTTTATCATGTTTTTTTATCTGTGCCGAAACTGTCAGAACGTCTATTGGCTTTCTCTCCTCATGAATATCCAACATGGCTATATAAATTAAAGCATGAAGATCGCTATAAAAATGTTCAGGTCTGAGAATTCCCGAGACCACTGAAATTGCCTCTTTATCTATCAGAATTGCACCTAAAACACTCTGTTCTGCTTCTTCATTATGTGGAGGAACTTTAATAGTGGACATAGATAAGTAAAAGACATAAGTAGTTTGCAATAAGAGAATTTTCTTAGACCTTACCCTCTCAGCTTATACCTCTGTTTAAATTTATATCGTTAAACTAACAATAGCTGTTGTACTTCTGTCGGCAATTTATCTTTGGTAACTGTATACTTACTAGTTTTGGTTACACCTTCTTTAATAGATTTATTTACAACTTCATCAGATTTGTCACCCATATACAAAACAGCTGACCCAGCAACATTAGTAGCACTAGATAAATCATCTTCTGAAGAAACCATTACTATAACCAAATTTACATCAGGAAGCTTGGAATGAAATTTTGCCAACGTTTTATTATCAACCAAAACTATACGCACATCATCGACTATGAAAGTATATGAAACTGAATCCTCATATCTAACACCAGTTATTTTCAATCCACCAATTTCGTATTCACCCGGCCCATCAATGGTCAAGATATCAGACTTAAGTTTTAATAATGATTTGGGACTATCAAAAACCACAGCAGCCTCAAACGTTACAGATTTATCCAGTGGATTTACGACTACTGATGTCTGTTTACCTTTAATTTTCAATGAGTTTTTTGCTAATGATGTTATTTCCATCTGCACCATACTAACACACATTTATGTTTCTTGACAAGATATGTCTGATAACGTATTATCTGATCACCCGTATTGTTACTACTTATGAAAGCTGAACGTGTCATATTATCTTTTATTGCTGTTTTGGTTGGTCTGATGGTCGCTGGAGGTACTTTTTATGTTTATGATCACTATTTCAAATCTGCTCCTAAACCAGCAGTACAAATAATCACAGTAAAACCTACACTTATTCCTTCACCCACCTCAGCTCCCAAAGGTGATTTTTTTACAATTACCGAGCCAACTGATGAAAGCGTCCTTACTACCCATGCCATAACTGTTAGTGGGAAAGCAACTAAGGGAAGTATTATTGTTGTTTCAACTACCAGTAGTGATCAGGTAGGAGTAGCTGCGAATGATGGAACATATTCTTTGAGTACGACTATTGACAATGATACCAATCCTTTATATATTACAGCGATTTTCCCTGATGGGACTGAGCAAACAATGGTCAGAACTCTGACCTATTCAACTCAACAATTTTAAACTATGAAAATTAACATTAAAATATATTTTGCTATATTATTTGTCCTAATCGGTCTGATGTCATTTATTGTTCCATCCACAATAGAGGCTCAATCAAATGCTTCTTCCAGTGCCTCTGTAAGTCCTACTACCCCTGCTAATGAACAAGCAATTTTAAATAAAATCAAAAAAGAAGTTTCGCAGATGAATTTGGTCGAAAAACGTGGAATTATGGGCACAATAGTAAGCATTGGAAGTACCTCAATAACTATTAACGACCTACAAAATAACACCAGATTCATCGATGCAGATGAGATTACTAAATTCTATGATCTCAACGGAAATACGATAGGTATTTCCGACTTACCCAAAGGAGCTGTAATAACTGCCCTAGGATTGTGGAATAAAGATTCGGAGCATTTACTTGCCAGATATATCAATATCTACGCAATGCCGACATATTTGACTGGTGAAATAGCCTCAATTGATCGAGTAAATGGAACGTTTATGCTTGCAGTGAGCGGAAATACTCAGCACAAAATCGACGTCGAAGCTTTTACAAAAACATACTCTTCCGCTCTGGGAGCTAATTTTGTTAGATCAGGTTTTTCTAAGTTATCGGAAGGTGATCGGGTGATAATATATGGTTATCCTAGTAAAACGGATAAAACAATGACAATTGCTAACCGAATTTTACAATTCGATGGGGCACCTAAAGACCCTGCTATTAGTTTATCTGTTTCACCTACTGCCGGACCTTCGGCAACTATAACTTCCAAACCGATTAAGTAGAAAATTTCAAAGAATTTTATGTTACTTAAATGTAAACATATTCTCTATGTGCTAAAATGCAATTATGAATGTTCATAATTTAAAAGGATTTAGAGACTTTTTGCCTGTAGAATCCAGAAAAAGACAATACATGATCAACAAAATTAGAACTGCTTTTTCTTCTTTTGGCTTTGAACCATTAGAAACACCCGCTCTCGAATATGAAGAGCTGTTAATGGGAAAATATGGAGCAGAAGGTGATAAACTAATGTACCGTTTTACTGATAATGGTGATCGTCGTGTTGCTATGCGCTACGATCAAACTGTACCCCTATCGCGCGTGGTTGCACAATATGGTGAAAAACTAGTGATGCCCTTTAAAAGGTATCAAATCCAACAAGTTTGGCGAGCAGAAAACACTCAAAAAGGTAGATTTCGAGAATTTCTTCAATGCGATTGTGATATTGTTGGGGTAGATACTCCCCTATCAGATGCTGAAACTATAGTTGCAGCAGGTAAGGCCGTTGAGGCTCTTGGCTTCCCCAACTTCAAAATCCTCATTAACGATCGGAATATTTTTAATGAATTGGCTACTAATGAACAATTAAAGATTGAAGACAGTCAATTACCTATAATTATTCGTGCAATTGATAAATTAAAAAAAATTGGTCAAGAAAAAGTGATTGAAGAAATGATCAGCAATGGCCTTGAAAAAAGTAAAGCAGAACTTATCCTAAAATCCATGCAAAATCAACAACCGACAATGCGCTTAAAAACTATATTTCATCTTTTAAAAAGAATGGGACTAAAGTCTGAGCAATTTATATTTTTTCCCACATTAGCGCGTGGTTTAGATTATTATACAGGTCTAATTTTTGAAATAGAAATAGAAGGTTATACTGCAGGTTCGGTAGCAGGAGGTGGAAGATATAATAATTTAATCGGAATGTTTGCAACTCGACAGATCCCTGCAGTAGGTTTTGCGCTAGGATTCGACCGTTTATTGGATGCTATGGAAGAAAATAATCTTTTCCCCACTAATTTACAAAATACTAAGGTTCTTATCAGTATCTTCAATATGGACTCAGAGGATAATGCAGTTGCTACTTTTGCTAAATTGAGAGAGGAGAACATTCTATGTGAACTTTATTCAGATAGTAATGCAAAAATGGAGAAGCAGCTAAAATATGCAGATCAAAAAAATATCCCTTTTGTAATCATTCAGGGACCTGATGAGATTGAAAGAAATGTATTAATATTGAAAAATTTACAGTCACGTGAACAAAAAACACTTTCAATCGATGAGGTAATTGAAATATTAAAATAAATTACTCATCTATTTTTACTACCAAGTGGATTACTAATTTTAGAGACAGCTCGCTTTAGCATATTGGCATCTTCAATAAATGCAGGATCACTTACTTGTGCAGGAAAACATTCCTTTAAATAAGTCTTTTGTTCCCTTGGAGAAATTGTGAGGAAATCATACAGTTTACTGGGTGTTCTTCCTCTAGCTCTTCCTTCTATGAACATTCTTGAAGCTAAAGGAAGCTTGCGAGACAGTTCACAAAGTAAAATAACCGTCATTGCTTGAAAAGTTTCAGATTGAGGGTAGAAACTTTCTTCAATTCCATATGTTAGAAAAAAATTAGTTGCGGAAAATGGTAGACGTGTCTTTACTATCTTCCCTTGTTCACCTACTCTAGATGTTTGATTTATCCTGACTTGTAAATGTAGTTCTCGATAAATCTCACTCAATCTATTTTCCATCGATGGGAGAGGTACAGACGGGTGAGTAAAAAGTGTTTCAACTTTTACCATGTGTTGTGAACAACATATCTAAAAAATAATATTTTGTCAATAAAACTTACCTTTCTCTTACCATTTTTACTAAATTATTATACCGAATCATGATAGCAATATAACCACGCCTTAGTCTCTGTACAAGTTTCACCCAACCGCATATTTCAAGCAAGAATCTTAGTATAACATTACTCGTTACCTCATTGAAAATCGTAGTATAATTTTGAGCAGAAAATTTCCTAAATAGAGTTTAATTGATCAGTAATATTTTATATCTCTCGAAGAACATTTACGGGATATAATGTTAAATATAGTTTTCGCAAAGTTTTTTTGTATATTGATGCCATTTGACATATCAATACATGTTTTATTCTCAAATTCATGGTTTCACACCTTCCCGATCTGTAGTATTATGGACTATATTTCACCAAGAATATTATTTGAGGTAACGAATAGAGTAAACCAAGATTTTCAGTGAGGTAATGCGCCAACTTGCCAATAACAGTGATCTAGGCTATAATATGAGGACTATGAAAGCTACTATCCACCCAAAATATAACCATCAAGCACAAGTCATATGCGTTTGCGGGAACAAATTCACAGTGGGATCAACCAAAGATGTCATCCATGTAGAATTATGTTATAAGTGTCATCCTTTCTATACTGGGCAGGATCGTTTTGTGGATACTGGTTCTAGAATAAGCAGATTCCAGGAGAAACGTGATCAGGCTCAAGCTCACAAAGTTCAAGTAACCAAAAAGAAAGAAGAAAAACGCAAACAGCAAGAAGGCCCCAAGACTCTTCGGGAGATGCTTCAGGCATTAAAGTAGCCACTTCATGTTGTAGTCTGGTTTTATTTAAGGAACTCTATTGCTCCTACAAAATTAGACGTTACAATGAAAGGAAGCTAATATGACCGACTACCGACACATTCAAATTCAAGAACTTGAGCAAAAAATAGCTGAGACCATACCACTATTGGAAGATGCTTCTTTGTCTGATATGGCTAAGGAAGAAATCGCCAACTTGGAAGCACAAAAAAAGGCTATTGTGGAGACCATGAAACCAGAAGAGCCTAATGAAGGTTTGGACGAAAGAAATGTAATCCTGGAAACAAAAGGCGCCGCAGGTGGTGATGAAGCTAAATTATGGGCACAAGAATTGCTTAGGATGTATTCTCGCTATGCTCAAATAAATGGGTTTAAAATCGAGGTTCTTGATGAAAGTGTAATAAAAATCATAGGATTCAACGCATTTAAAAGCTTCAAATATGAAGCTGGTGTACACCGAGTACAAAGAGTTCCAGAAACTGAAAAACGTGGACGTGTACATACCTCAACCGCTACTGTTTCGATATTGCCTGAGCTTGAAGATATAGATCTACATATTAATCCTGATGATATAGATTTTGAAGCTTTTCGGGCAGGTGGTCATGGAGGGCAGAATGTTAATAAAGTTTCTACTGCCGTGCGTTTGGTACATAAGCCAACCGGAATCGTTGTAGTCTGTCGTACAGAACGCTTTCAAGGACAAAATCGTGAGATAGCAATGCAAATGCTTCGTGCAAAACTCTGGGAAATGGAGATGGAAAAACAGACTTCACAGATATCCTCCCTTAAGTCAACTCAGGTAGGAAGAGGTATGCGTTCTGAAAAAATTAAAACATATAATTTCCCCCAGGACCGCTTGACCGATCATAGAATAAAACATTCCTGGTCTAATCTACCAGTGATTATGGAGGGTGAAATCCCGCAAGCAGATTATTCTCAATTAGATATCAGCAATTCCGACAATTCAGAGAATGAAGAAAGTGAATAATTCCATATACCTAATGCTTATTATTGGATAATAGATCATATCTAAGCTGATATTCATCTACTTCCAAACCTGGAGAGAATGTCTTTGCTACTAAACGTTTGAAGTGTGTATCCATATAATTCTGGATCTGCTGTTGGTATCCTTGATTGTATGAAAAAACTATGAAAATATTATTATACTCCTTCTTATAAGATTGCAAGTCAGTTTTTAAATTTGCTATTGAAAATGCAGGAATTGCCCCATGACTATAAAGATCCCATTTGGGGATAGTCACAATACCTGCTTCCCCTTTGTAAGTATATGCAACAGGATAAATTGTAAATGGAGCACTAACAGCAATCAGATCAGATGCTGTAGCCTTCTGATCAAGAAACTCTGATACTCCCACATAATTCTCTTTGACAGGAGTAAACGGTGATAAATTTTGAAAAAACAATAAGCCTAATAATAACATTAAAAATATAGTAATTAGAATATAGGAAGTTTTTTTTGAATAGCTTAATAAAATCCACGCAACTATAAAAAATAATGATGGAGTTACAAAGATAAGATATCTAGATAAGAAAATTGGTTTAAAAAAAGACAACAAAAAAATCATAAGTATCGGGAAAAAGGCGGTCAAAATAAAATATCCTTTATATAAAACATGAGTCGAATTGCGACGAGTAAAAATAAAAAATAAAACCAAGACAATTAGTGGCCATAAAGATACCATCAAGGTTTGAACTTGAGTACTCTGGAAGCCAAAAAGAAAATTTATAAATGTTGCAAAAATATCATATGATGTGGGTGGAGGTATTAAAGGTTGTGTATTGCCCGCTAAACCACGGAAAATGAAATAAACTGCCCATGGAAGGAAAAAAACACCATCGAGAAATAAAATTGTAATATAACTAATTAAAAATTTTTTTCTAATAGCAATCTTGGCTTTAAAACTTTCTGTATTTCGATTTAAAAAAATACTAAAGATGACGTACACAAATTGAGTGAACAAGAAGAAGATAAAGAAGTAATGGGAGAACATTCCAAATAAGGTAGAGAGAAAATATCCTAGCTTGCCATTTTTGCCTTTTGATTTATACAACTTTAAGAAAAACAAATGATCTAGACTAGTTGCTAAGGCAAACATCGTATACATACGTGCCTCGTTACTATACCAAAGAATAAATGGTGATAAAGAAAAAATAGTTACACCTAATAAACTGACTGACCTACCCGCGACCTGACGGTAAACTTTGTATAAAACAGGTAGTGTAAAAATAAAAAAAATAAAAGAAAGACCTCGTGCTATAACAATATTGGTTCCAAAGATTTGTATCCAAAAATGTAATAACAATTCATATAAAGGAACTTGTACATCTTGAGATATATATTTCAATATACCAGTTACTGATTTGGTAGCTGCCCATAATGATTGTGACTCATCTAAACGAATTGACTGATCAGTAACAGTAATTAAATTTACTCCTATAGAAATTGCAATTAGGAGACATAAAGAAATATAAAATAATTTTCGTCCGCTTGTTATAGTAGATATTTTTTCATGTTTGATCATATTTCAATTAAGTTAAGGAGGTTTGGAATGATTTATTAATATTAATAGATTTTTTCCAACTTATGCTAGATAATATAAATGGTATAAATAGAACTACATTAAATAGTACCCATGCAACATTTGCAATAAAAGCAGGATTTAACCCTCGGTTGAAATAACCCCAAGAGATTGCAAATACAGAGATCGCGATATACATAAAATGAGGTAAACATAACATAAGATAACTTCTTCCCACTTTCTGTTCTTTATCAGTAACCACAAACCCCATTTTTTTACCGGTTAAAATAGACCACAGAGCAACTAATTGTAGATAGAAACTTGATTGAGTGAAAGAAAATGACCGAAAAGTAATCGTGCCGTCCGAAACCTGATAAATATTGTATAGGCTTAATAAAATATAAGGTATAAAATATAACGAAAATTGGGTTGTCGAGACTCCTACCGGTTGTAAGCCAAAAAATAAAAATAGCAGAGGAATTACCATATCAATTAGCACCACTACCCCATTAAAATAGAAAAGCGCTGATGATAAATACTGCAACTTCTGAGAGGCAGTAAGATGACGTATAAATAATGGATTATGCAGTAATAATACTTCCAACGAGCCTCTTGCCCACCGGAGTTGTTGTTTGTAGTATGCGCCTAAATCAAATGGCGCATACCCACTCGCTAAAACCTCTGGGACATAAATACTCCTCCATCCTTGCTGATGAATCCTCAATGATGTAATAAAATCCTCAGCTATATTTTTTTCATTAAAACCACCTATTTCCTGTAATGTTTTTTTCCTGATAACGAAGTTAGTCCCACAAAGAAACGAAGCATTATAGTGATTTTTACCAACCATAATTGGTCCAAAGAAAAAATCTTGCTGTTCCCAGGCACCCATGGTAACTTGATTTTCTGAGTAATTTTCATAATATTGTGGCGTTTGGACAAAAGCAACCTTTCTATCTGCAAAATGGAGCATAGTCTTACTCAAAAAATCCTCTTTTGGCTTCATATCTGCATCGAAAATAGCCAAATAATCCTCTTTTAACTTGGTCAATGCATGATTTATATTACCCGCTTTTGCACCACCGGGTAATCTCCTAGTAATTATTTTTACACTTAATCGTTCACACAATTCTTCATAATCCTGCCAATTTGGATTGGACGCTACATAACCATCATTCAAGACATAAATTTTTTTATTTTTATAGTTAATAGCTTTGGCATGTAATATAGTCTGTTCAACTACATATACAGGCTCTGAAACAACTGGAATTAAAATTGCAACCGAGGCTTCCTTCAAAAATTCATTAGGCAAGTTTATTGTTTTATTCTTATTTCGTTTTGGCCAGACAGTGTGCCAGAAAAGAAAAGCCATGATAATATGGTAAGTCTCCCCAATAAAAAGTAACGAGTATAAAATTAAATTACCCGCATTATAGAATTGAAACCACCAACTATAATAAATTATTCCCCACGCCATAGTGAGAATTAAAATATTTTTTTGTAAACGGGAATAATTAACTTTAAACTTTTCCATATTTAGTAATAAGGCAATGCGTTGTTATACATTGCAGCACCAAACCATAACCAGTTTTGTTCGTAATAGCCCAGATTGGAATTGAAACTATTACTGTCATTGGAATATAGTTTAATAATCTTGTTGTTATATATATCCTTAGCTATCTGCGGATCAGCGATCATAAAATAACCTATACTAGTTGAGTACATATCAGGATTTTGATTATTATCTAGAGGTTTGCCATTGTGAGTATATCCTGAAACTAACTGATTGGTTTTTTCATACTGACTTAACAGAAAACTATAATTTTTTAGAAGATACTCTTTCGCCTGTGGATCTTTGTTCCAGAAATAATCAAGCGCAACACGAAAAGGAACTCTGATAGCGTCAAACGAATAATTACTGTCTGCATTAGGAATAGAGGCAACTTTGATAGTACCATTATCTTTCTGCATAGTAAACCAATCTGGAGGTAAACCAACTCCTGAGCCTGTATTAAATGCAGCACTACCGACATTGTTTAGCATTTGATATCCTGGATTAATCAACGACTTCCAATTATCCTTAGTATCAATATTGGCAAAGATTCTATATTCATAAGGAGCAAAATATGATGGGTTCATCACAATTTCATTTCCGTTGACAGCCCAATTTCCAGCGGTTATATATCTATGTCCATTAGCTTCAGCAGTTTCGTACTTCCAAATATCAGGTATTATCTGAGCAGCTTCATTTAAATATGTCTGGTTGTTCCAACGATGTCCAGCTAATATTAATGCCAAAGCAATATCTTCATCCGCATCAGTCGCACTATTATTACCTCCCCCAGATAAAGCACCATAAGTACCATCACTACGCTTACCCCAACGCCACTCGAATAAATGATCACCTGATTTATGCTGTAAATCATTTTTTGTCCAATTCCAAACTTTGGCAAATGTCACGGTATCATCTGTCCAAACTGCACGCAACATGGCATAACTTTGACCTTCTGATGTAGTAATAGAGCCTTGGGAATAGTCAATTACTCTACCATCAGAATTAATAAATTGAGATTTATACTTTTGAAATGACGAATTCAGTAAGGTATAAGCAGAAAAAGTTCTAGTGGTTGAGCTATAAGGAGAATTAATGTACCACACTCCAAGTAAAACAATCACAGCTAATATAATTAAACCTAATCCTATATACTTTCTCATATTCATCATTTATGTAAAGGGAAAACAATATGATCTAGATGTCTATCATTAGTCATAGAAGACAATTTATTTTGTAAATAATTAAAAAATGAAATTATTTTTTCGTAGTAGAATAAATATATACCTGCTAACAGAAGAAACAGCGCCACAGACACAAGCACCCTAGTCTCTTGCGTAGTAAAACCTGTTTGTCCATAAAACTCAGTCTTATTACCGTAATTTAAGAGTTCCATAAGTTTTGGTAAAGTCCTTTGCAACAAGGGAGCAGTAGTGGGTGTAGGAGTTATCTGCAACTGAGGCGTTGGAGTGGTTTGTTGTGAAATACCTAATACAGCAGGTGTAGGTGATACTGTGACTTCAGATTGTGGATAAATTACAGGTGGAACCGGAGTTGGTGTAGGGCTCATAGGAGATGGTGTGGGTGTTGGAGCGGAAGGGGTGGGTGTAACAGAGGGTGTATTTGACGGAGTTGGAGTATCAATAAGTACCGATGAAGGTGTTACCGTAGGGTCTACACTCGGAGATGGTTGTAGAGAAGGTGACGGAGAAACATCGGGACTAGGAGTGGGAGAAGATGATACTGACGGACTTGGTGATAACTCTGTAGTAGGAAAAGGAGTAGCATCAAGTCTTATTATTCTGCGTCCACCCTCATTTTTAGTTTGAGCTAGAATAGATGGCGGAAAAAAACTAAATGTAAATACGAAAGATATTATAACTAGATATAAAATAGGTTTACGGAATTTCACCTCTGTATATTAGCTTATAGAGCTTATATTGAAGTGTGGGAATTGTAAAATATATGTAAGAAGCAGCCAAAATTCTTTAGATCTTGAAGTATTGAAGATCTTTGTTCTTGTACTTTTCAAATTCATCTAATTCTTCATTTTTTAATACTTTTGCAAGATGCCTACCACCTGCTAAATGAGGCAATACCACATAATCAGCACCAGATTTATAGAGTCTCTTTGCATCATCGATTTCATAACACATAACAATAATTTTGGCTCTTTTATTTTCTTTATTTAGACGTTCTATAAGTAATAAATTATCTTCTACATCAGGGACAGTTGATATAACCAACCGGGCTCTATCCAACCCTGCTCTATCCTGTATTTCCGGATCTGCTATATCACCAAAGAATGCTTTAACACCTTTCTGGCGAAGTCTCCTGACTACATCTGGATCGAAATCAACTACAACTACATCTTCATCTTTTTCTAAAGATTCCAATACACTATTACCCATCTGATGACCACCAATAATTACCAAGTGGTTTTTAAAATTTAATAATTCTTCCTTATTTTCTCCATCTTGCAGATGATGAATGTGTGAACTTTCAAGAAATGTTAATTTATCACCTACTAACTTATAGAAAAAATTATTGTTTTGAGTAACATAAGATGATATAGCAAATGACACAAGACCTGCTAGAACAATCGTAGTCACTACGTCCGGAGTAAGCAGACTACTCACCAAGAATACTACAAGCAAACTGAACTCAGAAATTTGTCCAAGACTAACACTTACTAAAAATGAAGTTCTTTTACGAAAACCAAATGCACTTGCAAGTAATATTAATATAACAGGTTTTACTATTAAGGCAAGGATAGACAGAATTAGAACCATAGGTAAAATTGAAAAAACATGGGCAAAGGTCATTTGCAACCCCAGCATGACAAAAAAGATAGTAATGAAAAAGTCACGTAAAGGTTTCATCCTACCTACAATCTGATATGTCTCGTTCGTATTAGCCAATGCAAGGCCAGCCAAAAACCCACCTATTTCGATGGAAAAGCCAATCCATGGTGAAGCTAAAACAGCTGTCAATAAAAATACCCAAGCAAGACTAAATAAGAATAATGACTCTGTAGAACGTGCAATATAACGAGTTATTTTTGGAAATATGCTGTAACTCAAAAAAGTTATTATAGCGAAAACTATAACAATCTTTATTACTAAAGTACCTATCTCTTCTGTCAAGCTAAGCGGAGACAATGAGATTTTATTGTTAGATAGAAATACTAACAGAATTATTGCCGCTAAATCCTGGGTTAGGGAGATACCGATTGCTAATTTACCATGCAGGCTGTTTAGGTCTTTTTTATCTGAAAATATTTTTACTAAAATTACAGTACTAGAAAAAGTTAAAGCAATAGCAGTAAAAAAAGCAGGAGTAATGGTATAATCCAGGATACGTAGAGTAATGAAGGAAATGACAAATGTAAACCACATCTGTAAAATAGCTATGACAATAGCAGTCTTGCCTATTGAGGCAAGTTCTTTTAATCTCAACTCCAGACCTAACATAAAAAGCAGCAGAGTGATTCCCACATAACCGAAGGATTGAAGATCCGAGGTACTTGCAATATGGAACAGACCCAATGGTCCAAGTAGCACTCCAGTTAGAATGTATGCTAAAATGGCGGGCTGATCGAATAAACGAAAAATCAATGAGAGTCCTGCTGCTACACAAATAATGACGGTAATGTCTAAAAAAATAGTCCCCATTAAATTAGTATAAAGGATTTATTTTTAACTGACCAGTCTCAAGCTGCATAAACTCTTGGGGGTTGCATCTGTCTTCTATAATGAGCGACATAATCGGCAATTCCAAAACTTTTTATGACTCTCTCATCTCCCCTGAAGTCTATGCTTATTTTTTCAATAGAGACATCTTCGGGTAAAATAGCAACGAAATCTGAAGGCTGTAGCAATCCGGTCCTAACTCTTTCTTTTGGAATATCAGATCTTAAATTAGGAATAAGCACGGAAATGATATGTGTATCTATGTTTGAAATCAATTTTCTGAGCTTTGTTTCAACTGCTTGTTTGTATCGCTGATTAGTATATATTTTCTCGCTCAATTTTTGCAAGTCAGATATTGAATCATTTTCTGAATTGTCTTGTTGTAGTGCATTAAGATGTTTTTGTACTTCATCAGCTTCAAGTTCGTAATCCAAGCGTTCTAAAGCATAAAAACCACCGAAAAAATTCAACAAAACTCGCAATGTATGAGAAATATCATGTTGATGTTTTTTCTTTATTTCTTCCGAGTTAACTTGAGAACCTTGAGGTATTGAAGCAGTCTTGATTTCAACTAAATCTAATTTAATTCCATCATCTAATATGGCATCTATTACATGAGTAAAAAAACTTTCGTAACTAATTTTACTCACATCTATTTTACCTGAAACATTTGGCATATTCACAGATATTTCTTCTTCTCTTAATTTTTCAAAGTTCAAAAAATTGAATTTTCCATTTTTACTACTTTCCAGTGTTTTAAAAGTTTCAGCTATCCAAGCATATTGTGGCTTAAGTACCAAACAACCAATCAAATCAGCTTCCGCTGTGCTTCCTACAAAAGCTTTTCTTTTACGTCTATGACGAAGAAAATCAAGCATATATCCATTTGACTCCAAAGAAGTATTTAGCGATTTACCATAATCTATTCCTCTTAACATCTTCGATAACTCTTCTTCAGTAATATCATCTTTCTTTAACGCTTTATTCATTTCACGGGCAGCGCGCCATTGATTTTTTGAGAGAAGAAACCTAACCTTGGCAATCCAGACATTTTTACCTTCAGGATCTAGAAGTTCTGAAGTCTTACCATTTACATATTCCAATATTTCTGGCCAATTTTGTTTCAATGCAGGATTTGCATCCAGAAACTCATTTTCAGCAGTGCTATTGTATGTATGCTCTGTTCCTGTAACTTTACTGGTAATATTTTGATGCAAATGAGTTCCAAATAATGCTAGCGGGAATATCTTTCTACCCCACTTTATCTCCGACTTTTTTGGAATATCCACATCTTCTTCACCCCTTTTACGATATATTTTAATTTCACTTCTCCTATTAAATGCATTGGGTGGTACTATCCTATTAATCGAACTATTTTCCGCAAATATTGGATTATTGGCTTCAGAATTTTCAGGAGATTCAGGATTATGTTCACTAATTTCAGATGTATTAATTTCTGTATTATGGTCCATATGTATTAGTATAAACACTTTACATGAGAATACAAATTATCAATTATTATCCAAATGTGAACGCGAAGACTTGGGTACCGGATGTTTCAAATTCCAGACGCAAAATATGGTTTTCAGTATTACCATGCAAATCAACCAAATTATACAACCGATCAGTATTAACATTCACTACTCCATTCTGTACATCACTACCTGCTTCTGAATCAGAGATTTGATTACCATCCAAAAAAACTTTTACAATAGCTGATTTATTCAAACCAGCAGACAAAACTAGGTAAACATGCTGCGCTAAGAAGTTATATTGCAATTCAGTCTTGCCTACTGTCTGACCGAATTGATTATAAATGTCCCATGTACCACCCAAACTAAATGAATTCGAACTGGGACTCTGCAGCACAAAGTGATACATTCCACCAGGATATGAACCGTTGGGATAATAATATTCTACACGGTCTGAACCTATATACGTTTCGGGTGATGTTTGGGCCTGTGGTGTTTTATCAGGAACTGAAGACAAGTCGTTATTCACTTTTTTGCCAGCATCTTTCAGCAACAACTGAATCGCTTCTTCCATCTGAGTATACTGTCCCTCACCAAAATCTGTTCGCCTTACGTTACCATTGGCATCAATCAAATACTCAGCCGGCCAATATTCATTGTTGTAAGCGTTCCATATCGTGTAATTGTTATCCTGCACTACGGGATAGTGAATATTGAACATTTTGATTGCATTCAACACATTGTATGTATCGTGCTCAAAAGCAAATTCAGGAGTATGTACACCAATCACAACAAAACCATCTTTATGATATTTGTTATACCACGTGGTTACATGAGGCAAAGTCCGAATACAATTGATACATGTGTATGTCCAAAAATCAATAAGTACAACCTTGCCACGCAATTGTTTCATAGTTATCGGTTTACTATTGGTAGCTGCCCCATTCGGATTATTCAGCCAAGCTGTTCCTCCATTTAATCCTGGAGCCGGATAATCTGTGTTTAACAGAGACTGTGTATTAAAATTTGACACGCTGCTTGACTGTTGACCCGGATGTTTTAGCTTATTCAACTGACTTATTACAGCATGATTATTGTCAATGTTCTCTACCCCGTTAGTTAAAGCTGGAAATAGATTTAACAGATCATTCTCCACTACTTTGTCGTAATTAGTAGCAATTGCCAAAGAAATTAAAATTACTAGAATACCAAATATTCTTTGTACAATCAGAGTATATTTTGAGAATGATCGAGTTTTGGACAGTAACAGACTTCCACCATATGCAAAGATAAACAAAGGTATACCTACACCCAGTACATAAAAGAGAGAGATAGATATCAAAGTCAAAGAAACGTTCCCGACAGCAGCCAAAGTTGCAACAGTTGCAAAAACAGGACCTGCACAAGGTGTCCAGACGATACCTAAAGACACACCCAATAAAAAACCAGACCAAAACTCATTCTTATCTGAACCAGATACGATTGAGAATTTACCACTAAAACGGCTAATCCACCCTTCCAGTAATCTTGAAAATGCGGGAATTACCATTGCCAACCCAAGAATAAACAATATGACTACTGCAAACCAACGCAAGATATTAGGATCTAAGTGGAAAAGACTAATTAACCAAGAAATTGAGAGTGTAAAGAAAGCAAAGCTAAGCATCAATCCAAGAGTCACTCCTAAGGGACGCCAATGCCCCTTACTCTGGGAGGAAGAAGCTAAAATAATAGGCAATAAAGGCCAAATACAAGGAGCAAATATGGTAACTAATCCAGAAAGAAATGCAAAAAAGAATAGTATCATCATGTCTCATCAGCATTTCATAAAGATAGATAAACTGCAAACTCAGCTTTATTTAACTTAAAGTTTTATTACATTACAATCATTGTCATTACTATCTATTTTTGCTAGTATGTATCCACTTTTCATAAACTAATCGATTGTGAAGTTTTTCAGAATTATAGCCAGATCTCAAGTTTAAACACAGACTTTTATTTAAAATATTTTAACTTATGTTGCCTGCCAAGATTGCTTTTGTTGATTTAGAAACTACTGGGACACGTTTTCCTTATGACCGAGTAATCGAGATAGGGATTGTTCGTGTAGAAAATAATAAGATAATCGAGACTTACAACCAACTCCTTAATCCACAACGTTATTTACCTCCAGAAATAGAAATGCTCACCGGTATTCGTGCTGGAGATCTGGAAAATCAGCCAACTTTTCATGATATTAAAGACAAAGTATTCGAGTTATTGAAAGATGCTGTTTTTTGTGCTCACAATGCTAGATTTGATTATGGCTTTATTAAGCATGAATTTAATCGTGAAGAAATTTCTTTTACTGCCAAACAGTGCTGTACGGTTAAACTATCGCGTAATCTATTTCCGGAAGAACGTCATCATAATTTAGACGCCGTGATGAATCGAATGCAATTATCCTGTGATAAAAGACACCGTGCATATTCAGATGCTTTTTTAATTTATCAATTTTATCAAAAAGTTCAGCATCTATTCCCAACTGAAAAATTTATGTCAGCATTAAAAGTAGCTATGAATAGACCATCTCTTCCCTCGCAATTAAAACAGGCCGATATAGATAGCCTCCCAGAACTACCTGGTGTTTATATTTTTTATGGACAAGAGAATATACCTCTTTATGTTGGTAAAAGTAAAAATATTCACGAAAGAATTCTCTCTCATTTCAATGCTGACATCCGATCAAGTATAGAAATGCAAATGAGCCAACAAGTAAGGAATATAGAAACTATTACTACCGCTGGCGAATTAGGGGCACTTTTTACCGAGTCAAAATTAATTAAAAAACTTTTGCCTTTGTATAACCGACAATTGCGTCGTCAAACAGAGCTAATTGGTCTATATAGAGAAACAGATCCAAGCGGTTATCCTGTTGTATCCTTGAAGGTTCTTAACAAATTAGAGGCCTCTGCGTTGGATAAATTCATAGGTTTTTTCCGTTCGAGAAGACAAGCCAAAACATATCTAGCACGCATGGTAAAAGAGTATAATTTGTGTGAAAAACTTCTGGGTCTTGAAAAAACCCCAGGCAGTTGTTTTGCACACAGATTGGGTACATGTAAAGGTGCCTGCGTAAAAAAAGAATCAGTCGTAAAGTATTTACTACGCTTCACAACTGCATTCTCTGGGTTAAAAGTAAAACCATGGCCATTTAGGGGACCCATAGCTATTGAAGAGCGAAATATTTTTACTAATAAACTGGAATATTTCTTGGTAGATAAATGGTGCTATTTCGGAGATGTGCGTGTGGATGAAAGCGGCAATACAAAAGATTTCATCAAAGATGTCGAATTTGATTTAGATATTTATAACATATTACGCAGATTTTTTAACCATGAGAAAAATTTAAATTCGATAAAGTTGCTATCTCAACTGGATTTTAAGGATGTTGGAGTGAATCTTTAGCAGGAGATGGCATGACTGTTTCTTGATTGACGTTGTATTGAACATTATTACGAAACATTTGATTTCCTGACATATATTGATTTGCATTAAATTGATTAAACTTAATCATGCCTAGCAAATACAAGCATAAAATAACCACAACTACTCCTGCCAGAATTAACAATAATGTATTATTATCATGATGACTACTTGAATACGATGAACTTTTGACACTAACTTTTCTACTTTTTGCTTTTTTAACAGCAGCTCTCCTTTTTGCCATAACATAATTATAATAGAGGGTTAACAGAAGACTTGTCAATATATACTAGTGATACTAAATGTAAAAAAAACACTCTTTAACAATCTGCATATAATAATTCGTAAAACTAAAGAATTGAGTATTTAAAGTATTGTAATGATACCAAAAGAAACTAAAGTCTCTATACCTAATTTATAAAGAAGAGCATAAACTAAAGATTAAATTAATTATCCGGAGTAATAGTCTACCCAAGAAGTTATATGAGCATGGGTCTGTAAATCAGTTACGAATTGTTGT
The DNA here is from genome assembly GCA_027459725.1 of Candidatus Levyibacteriota bacterium. Lineage (GTDB taxonomy): Bacteria > Patescibacteriota > Microgenomatia > Levybacterales > UBA12049 > DAIDHK01. The sequence continues at coordinate 30,974 of DAIDHK010000006.1, read as the reverse complement.
TCTTTTTGCTGTAATTCCTGCTGTTGTAATTGCTGTTTTACCTGAGATGCAGTAGTTCCTGCTGGAAGAGAACCTTTATTTTGATTCATATAATCCTTTACCTGCTGATCCGTAACATTCACATTCCCCACCATCTTCTGAATTTCCTGTTGTAAAACTATTTGATCTGTTAACTGCTGTTTAGTCATATGCTGCTGTTGTAAGGCAGAATCTAATGTTTCACCTTGCTTCTTCAAATTATTTTCTATAGTAGTCATTTGAGAATTTATTTCTTGCTGACTTACTGTAATATGTCTTTTGTTAGCTTCTTGTTTAATCAAAGCTTGTGTTACCAAAGACTGCATTTCTTGATCTCCATATTGTTGCTCAAGTTGATTTATAACATCTAACCGATAAATTGGCTGACCATTTACCAATGCGGCTACAAACCAACTTCTAATAGAGTAAACTATAACTAACACAACAATAGCAGCCAATACAGCTATTATATATGATCTTTTGATTTGCATTGAATTTAATCTGTTCTTAATGTGGGAATGATCAACTGGCTTAACTCCAACTGACTGTTCTGTAACATTTTCGATATTAATTGGGTGATTAGAACTCTTATTTTTTGTAGATCTCTTAGACGTATTAACTCTTGATGACTTTGCAGGAGCTGTTTTTTTGATGGAAGTTTTTTTATTTTTTGATGATAACGATCTTGTTGCCATATTTTTAATATGGTCGTATTGTAAATCAAAGATTAGAAATTTGCAAATAGTAATTTCATCATTAATTTATTTACTAAAGAAAAATATATTTTATAGACAAATATATTCATTATAATAAAAGATTAATTTTCTTAAATTTTGTTTATTATCACTCATGATAAATTTTGTTTTGTTCGATGACAAGAGTATAATCATAAGGTGATTAATGAATTATCTATTATTATTCCCACTTATAATGAAGAACATTATTTAGCCAAAACTCTACAATCCATACAAAAGCAAAATTTACCGGATAAATTTGAAGTATTAATTGTTGATGGACACTCAGACGATAGAACCTTACAAGTCGCAGAGAATTTTAAACAAAGATTAAAAAACCTATCAATATTTACAGCAAAAAGAAGCACAGGACACCAACGAAATATAGGAGCTAAACACTCAAAATATAAGTATATTTTGTTTTTAGATGCCGATATGATCCTGTCAGATAATTTTATAGCCAGACTTTTATATAAAACTGAACCCAAAGAAGATTTTATTTCTATGGTGCTAGTATGGACTGCAAGTAAACGTTTTTTAGATAATTTATTTTTAGCTATTGCATATCCAATTATAATTATAATTTATCTTCTTCATCCCACAGTGGGAGCAGGATTTATTTTTACAACAAAAAGGAATCATATAAAAATAAATGGATTCGATGAAAAAGCTATTCTAGGTGAAGACACTGATTACGGAAATAGATCATTATTATCAGGAGCCAAACCTCATTTTTTCTTTTCCCTGAAAGTTTTTCATTCCCCAAGACGAGCCAGAGAGAAAGGTGTAGTCGGTTTGCTCATATTTTGGCTACGAACTTACCTATACATCAAGAAACATGGACTTGTATATGACACAAAAAAATTTAATTATCCTTATGGGCATTACAAAGGTGAAATTGTATAAGAAAGTTTACTTGTAAAATTAAGATTCTCAATTTTAAGTCTCAGCAGATTATTTTTTTATTATATCTTTGTATTCAAGTTATTGATTTGGCGCACTACCCAAAGTTGCATTTAATGTGGCAATATTATTATTTCTCCAATAAGTAATCACAATTGTTTGACCAACTTTCTTCTTAGAAATAATATCTGATAAAGCATTCGTGGTAGTGAGTGATTGTCCATCTATTTTGGTGATAATATCTCCTTGTTGTAAACCGGCAGAAGCTGCAGGAGATCCTGAGACAACCTGAGCTATATATGCCCCTTGAGGAACATTATTCAAAATAGCTTGATTGCGATCCACCATTTTGTATTGCACTCCTAAGTACGGATATGTAAATTTACCACCGTTTTGATTAAAGTTGTTTAAAGCATCCTTTACTGTATTTATCGGTAAAGCAAAACCAATATTTTGACCATTTTGAGCAACAGCAGTATTGATACCAATTACTTGATTGGCGTCATTAATTAAAGGTCCACCCGAATTGCCTGGATTGATCGCAGCGCTAGTTTGGATTACATCACTTAGATTCTCGGTCTCACCTGCGAATTGATCTCCAGCTGTAATACCTCTACCCAATCCAGAGACTACACCTGTTGTAACCGTATTTCTAAACTCTCCCAATGCAGTTCCAATGGCAACCACAAATTGTCCGACTTGTAGATTATTTGAATTCCCCAGAGTCACCGGTTTTAATACCTGGCCTGGATTATCCGATGGATTAATCTTAATTACAGCAATATCATTTTGTGGATCCTGATAAATCTGCTGAACTTTGTATGTCTTATCGTTACTAGTAATAACAACATATGAACCTGGATCAGAGACAACATGCTTATTGGTAACAATCAATCCATTTGAAGATATAATAAACCCTGAACCAATAGCCACTGGATTACTGATACTTCCGCCGGAACTATTACCCCCAGAACTATTACCCCCATTGCTGCTTCCTCCCCCATTGCCAAAAGGTGAACCAAACATTCCGCCAAATGGATTAAAATACGGGTTTAACTGTTGTTGCTGATTTTGACTATTTGAAGAAATTTCTTCAACTGTAACAACTGAAGGTCCAACGGTTTTAACTGCATTTATAGTAACTGATTCTTCGCTTACCACTTTTACCTTCTCTTGTGGACCTGAATTAGAATTATTTAAGTTATTATTAATACTTTGTGAGGATATAAAACTACCTACTTGAGGCAGATAAACTTGTATCCCACTGTAAATTCCTAATATTACGACTAATACGACTATCAAAATTATTAATTTTCTCATATTAATTTACCATCCAAAAAATATTAATACCTTAACCTTAAATATACCTGAAAGAAAACCTTATTCTTTTAATAATGTCTCGATCCCTGCTTCCAATTGGGTATCATGTGTAGGATCCTTAGGATTCAGAGCTGCAACTACATCTGGTTTTAAACCTATGCCATTTTTCCCGTTACCAACCCACGTACCATTCGGAGTAAGCCACTTCGCAACAGTTACATGCAAACCAGCACCGTTCGCTAAATCTTCAGCATCTTGTACTGTACCTTTACCAAATGACTTCTCTCCTACCAATTTAGCTCGATTATTGTCTCTTAGAGCACCCGATACTATTTCACTCGCCGAAGCTGATCCACCATCTATTAACACCACCATTGGAACATTTTGCAAAACACCATTCCGATCTACTGTTAAAGACTTGATATTACCATACGCATCCTCTTGTTTTACAACCGTAGCACCCTGAGGTAAAAATTCCGACGCTATATATAAAGCATCTGTTAACAATCCACCCGGATTTTCACGCAGATCCAATACTACCCCTTTAATATTGGGGTTTTTCTTTAACTGCAAAGCTAAATTATTTACTACTGGAGTCCACTCCTGATCAGTTTGTTCACCAAATTCAGACAAGCGGATATAAGCAATTTCCTTATTTTGCTGATTTGCGAATGCACTAGCTTTTTCATTAATAGTCGGAATATCCTTGATTGCTTTAATCCAAGAACTAACTGTTTTTACATTAATCGTATCGCGGGTAATGACAAAATCTTTAGTAGTCTTGCTTCCTTTAGGAAGAATTGTTAGTGTTACTTTAGTACCTTTAGGACCTTTAATCATATTAACTACATTATTTAGATCCATACCAGTAATATCCTCGCCATTTACTTTTTCAATAATATCTCCAGACTTTAAACCTGCTTTCTGAGCTGGACTACCATCTAATGGAGCCATAATAAGCACTTGTTTATTATTTGTGGTCAATTCTGCTCCTATACCTTGAAATTGACCAGATATTTGCTGTTTGAACGCTGTATTATTGGTTGGGGGTAAATACATCGTAAATGGGTCATTAAGAGTACTAATCATGCCTGAGATTGCACCGTTGACCATATTTTGCGGATTAATAGCTTTACGATCATAGAAACTAGTCTCAATTGCCTGTGCAACCGTCCAAAACGGAGTCATATCCATAGTTTGCATACCAGATGGCGGATCCTGATTTATTATGGATAATTGAGGACGATAATTTTGCCAATCCAATGTGACTTTATATATCCCAAATAGATATCCTACAATACCAGCAATTATGACAAAAAGAATAATTCTAAGTGTTGAAGGTTTCATATTGAAATTAACTTTCCGAAAGATACTTAAATTCAGCATCATTCTAAAAACAAAATGGTATTTGTTGATCCCACAAGGTAAACATTTTTACCTGATTTTTTGCTTAATTTTTCCACCTGATCTTCACCAACCAAAACGATTGGTATCAGCATATTACGCTGAATCAAGTATTCTATATCCTCAGGTAAGATTGTCGTTGCAATGATCCCCAAACTTTCCAGTCCTATCGCTTTGATTAAAGCATCTCTATGTAAAGACCTTGCCATGATAACCTTGTTGGTAATCGAGCTGTTAAGCTGGATCATCAATTGTTGTGAATCAGCGGGTGTAACTACACTTGGCAAGACATAGATTTTTCCTTGTACACTCTTACCAAATCCTCCTATTCCTTGCACAACAATTTCATTGGTATCAATGACAATTTGATCATTATTACACATTTGCACTACACCATCAATAGGACATATTATCTCTTTTTCATCACCAATCTCCCCTCCTACAGTCAGATCCCCTGTTTCACGATCGAAACGAGTAATCATACCCGAAATATTGCTTAATAATTTAATTTTGGAAAAACCAAAACTCTTTTTTCTGGCCGCAATAACATCTCCTTTTTCCAAACTATCTCCGGGTTCTCGCAGTAATAGATCTTCGACTTTATGTGGCGAGACATGGAGTACTTGTGCAAGATGGATAACGTGTTCTGCAGATGCTTCTACCTTGGCGATTAATTGTCCTTTTTTGACAGCATCACCTTCTTTAACAAAAATTGTGGCTTCTTTAGGTAATGAAATGGGCAAGGAAACCATAGTATGTAATTTTTAAATAAGACATCTTTAGTATAAAGTATTATGATTTGTCTAGCAAGCAAAGTTACTGAAATGGTAAATTTATAATCTTTTTACACTAAGATAGCCATACTCCATAATTTATAATAAGGACTATCCAACATAATACTGAAGCAACTTTCTGAAGAAATACTGAAAATAAATTCTATCCACGTGAGATGAATGGAATAAGAGCTAAATGACGAGCATATTTTACGGCTTTAGTTAACAGACGCTGATTCTTTGCATTTAGACCACTTCGACTACGTGGTATAATCTTACCTCTTTCAGTCAAAAACATCTTCAATGTATTTACATCTCCATAATATGGTGTCTTTTTATTTTCCACAAAATAATCCGTACGTGGAGTCTGTACTTTTTGTATTCTTCTTTTTGTTACAATTTTTTTCATGCTTTTTTAATATTTAATAAATTTTTTCTTGTTTAAAAAGGAATATCATCAGGCGAGATTTCTTCTTCTGCACCGCTTTGAGATTCTCTTTTTTCTTCTTTTTCTTCATGCTTAGTTGGTACATTAGCTTTTCTAGATGGAGCAGCCTCTTCATGAGCTGGCTCACTTGCACCGGCACTCTGACCTTTATTATCAAGCAAAATCATGTCATCAATCACAATTTCGGTAGTAGTTCTTTGCTGATTGTCTTGTGTCGTCCAACTACGGGTTGATAACCGACCTTCAACATACACTTTTCGTCCCTTTACTAAGAACTGACTACAAAGTTCTCCTAACTTATTCCAGGCAACGATGCGATGATATTCTGTCTCTTCATGTTTTTCACCCGTGTCAGTTGTCCAGGAACGATTAGTAGCCAAACTAAACGAACACACTGCTGTACCGCTTGGCGTATAACGCAATTCTGGATCACGTGTCAAATTCCCAATCAATTGTACTCGATTCAAACTTCTAGCCATTATTTTGTTCTAATTAATAAATGTCTTAATACTTCGTCTGCCAAGAATAGTCTTCGTTCTACATCTGAAGGAAGATTCTCTCCTTCCAATTGTAACATAACATAATATCCAGCTTCTTCTTTTTTAATAGGATAAGCCAATGGCTTTTGTCCCCACTCCTCTTCTTTGGTTACTTGTAAATCTTTTAACCATGTCTTGACTGATTCTAAAACTTTCTTTCTGGCTTTATCATCGAGTTTGGATCTAAGAACCAAAGTTAATTCATAATTTCGCATATGTAGCAGTAATTTTACTATACTCGCGCTCTTGAGGCAAGTGGTAGTTAATATTTGCGGGAAATAGACCTCATCCTTGATATTCAAAATTATCAATGTTATTTTTCCTGAAAAATTACAATTTCTACTCCCTTAATTTGTGGGTAGCGCATTTGAAGCATTTCGTTGGTATAAGCATCCGTGACCCGTAAAACCATACGCCATATTAACCATTTTTCTGAAACAGATGCAGCGCTGCTCCCTAAACTAGTACCTCAAAGTCCTATACGTGATGGCACGGCACCCAGTTTAATTTAATAGGCATAAGCATTCAGACCATCAGCTATCGTTGTCATTTACTATTTCCATGCCCACGTAAATTTAATGCCAATCCAGAAACATTATTCTTTGCAAGTTTTTCTGCTAATGGGATATAATTTTTATTACTAGTCGTCATGCCATGAAAAAAAAATAACAGTAGAGAAATTTTCGCCCAGATTGGCAAATGGATTGACAGATTGAGCAGATATGTGTTGTAACTCATTGAGAAGGTTTACTTCAGTACTCCTTATCTTTTTATTTTAGTAATAGATCTTAGCTAGTATTTATCTTACTCAGATTAGACTATGTACCGATTTTGAATTCTACGACATCCCCATCTTGCATCACATAATCTTTTCCTTCCAATCTCGCTTTTCCTTGTTCTCGATTCCCCTTCCAACCAGCAAATTGAACAAAGTCCGAATATGAAACAACTTCTGCTTTAATAAACTTCTTAGTAAAATCAGTATGAATAGCACCAGCAGCTTCTGGAGCTGTCTCTCCTTTATTTATCGTCCAAGCTTTAACTTCTTTTTCTCCACATGTTAAATAACTGATTAAACCCAAACGATCGTATGCCTTTTGAATAAGACGTTCCAAGCCAGAATTCGCAAATCCTAACTCCTGTAAATAGCTCTTTTGCTCATCTTCTGAGAGTGATGACAAATCTGATTCAATTTTGGCACAAATGACTATTAGATTAGATTTATTCAATTGCAGTAAATTGGAGTAACGTTCTACAAGTTTCGCTGCATGTATTGGACTGTATTCGTCTTCGCTTACATTAAGTGCGACTAATTCTGGCTTGTAAGTGAGTAAGAATAACGGTTTGATGTGAGCCAATTCTTCTATAGAAAAACTTATCTCACGAGCAGGAATACCAGCATTGAGATTATCTATCAATTTATCTACGGCAATTTTCAACATTGGATCATCATTACGCTTGATACGGGATTGAACGCTCTGCGCAGTCGCCAGATCTGATAAAATTAATTCAGTTTGTATAGTGGCATAATCATTTTCCGGATCGCTACTTCCCTCACGAATCACATTTTCTTCAACAAAAGCTCGTACAACATGACAGATTACTGAAACTTCGCGAATATGTGAAAGAAATTTATTACCCAACCCAGCTCCATTTGATGCGCCTTTAACCAAACCGGCAATATCTACGAATTCAACTGTAGCCGGTTTCAACGGAGGTAAACCAGACATCTTTTCTTCATCTTTGGTTATCTCTGCCAGCTTCTGCAGTCTCTCATCAGGCACAGCTACTATTCCCACATTTGGTTCGATAGTAGCAAAAGGGTAGTTCGCTGCCAGCGCCTGCTGTTTCTTTAGTAATGCATTAAACAAAGTAGATTTACCAACATTAGGTAATCCCACTATTCCGACAGAAAAATTCATATTTTATATACATAAACCCTTAATAAAATCAAAGAGTTCATAAAGCTAATTATATCACGGTATTCTCATCTTTTTCAGATGCGTATTGGATATAATTATCCATCTTGAAATTATATTCTCCATTAGTTTTCTGAATGTAGCCTCGCTTTAAGATATTTTGAAATGAAAAAAAATCTACATCTACTCATTTTTGTTTTCTTACTTACTGTGGCATTTTTCCTTGTTAGACACAATGCTTTGGCAACTATTACAAATGATACACTTGTTGGGTATTGGAAACTTGACAAAACCAGCACAGGATCAACAGTAACGAATTCCGCCGGCATAGGCAATAATGAAAACCCAAAAAACTCTTCCATACCCAATAAGAGTGTTCCATATACTACTTTTCTCGATGCTCGAAGCCTTAGCTTTAATGGATCAAATAAGTACGTTAGTGTTCCAAATTACTTAAGTCTTAATTTCAGGGGAAGTTTTACAATTGCGTTTTGGATGAAACCAACTACGTGGGATAATAGTTCAAGCGCAGGAATAATTAGTAAGAAATATGATTCAGGTACAGTCCATCCGGGTTATGTTATTTATGATGATGGATATAGCAGTTGCCTGACACCGAGCACTGCATGTCAGCCTTTCATTAAATTGCGTGTTATGGGTACCAATGGCAAAAATTACTATCTTTATTCTGCATCAGCAATTACCATAGGGCAGTAGCATCATTGGGCAGTAGTTTATGATGCTTCAGCCCAAACAGTAAAATGGTATAAGAATAGTGTCTTGGATAAAACGTGGTCATGTATAAATATTGACGATACGACAAATTCACTGGCTATGAATATTGGAGAAAGCCAAGACTGGAACGTCTATTATAATGGCCGCCTTGACGATATTCGAATGTATAGTCGTGCATTACCTTCAACGGAAATTGCTGCACTTGCAGCAAGAAATTATACATCGGTTACTTGGACTAATGGAACTTCAACTGATTATGAAAATAGTAGCAACTGGGATATTGGTGCTGTTCCTGATCCTTATACATTAGTTACTATTGGAAGCGGCATAAACCAGCCAACTATGAGAGCAAATGATAATGTTTCAGGACTTACGATTAACACTGGTTCTACGCTTACTCTTGCTGGATATAATTTAGGATTTAATGATCCCAGTATTGTATCTGAATTATAACCTACTAATTATTACGATTAAACATCATCCATCTTTTTACTGTTATAATACTATTCTATATGTCAAAGTATATAAAAAAAATTTTGATCGTGTCTATAGTCCTATTGATTATTATTATCACTATAGATTCTTATATCTATTTAATTCTCCAACCCAGCATTGAAGCAAAATTACAAACTATGCCTTTATCGGTCAGACAACAACTGACACAGCATCATGCTATATATGTATCATTGAATAAAATATCAAAATATGTTCCACTGGCTGCTATTGCTTCCCAGGATGAGAGATTTTATACCAATCCTGGTGTAGATCTGGAAGGAACATTACGTGCTATTTTTTATACACTCACAAACCAACAACGACAGGGCGCTAGTACTATCACAGAGCAACTTGCCAAAAATGTCTATTTCAACGACCAGGATAATCTACAAACTGATATTCTTACTAAACTATATGCTCTTTTTATCACAGAAAAGTTTACCAAACAGCAAATTTTAGAAATGTATCTCAATGAAATATACTTTGGAAAATTAGCATATGGAATTAATGCAGCTGCTCAAACATATTTTAGTACTTCGGCATCAAATTTGTCTTTGGTTCAGTCTGCTTACTTACTAGGTTTAATTAATGCCCCTTCCTATTTTGCAATCCATAAAGCACAAGCCAAGTCTGAAGCTGCACTCGTCCTGAAAGAAATGCGTAGTGAAAACTATATCTCCACAACACAGTTAGACAGAAATGAAGCTAGTTTGCACAATATAAAAACTTATTAATATGTCATAACATTCTTACTCTAATTTAAATCGTTGTAATCTATAATACGATATTAAATGTGTATATTCCTTATATCCTGCATGATTTAAGTACTAAATTATCCATTATACATTGGATCATATCTGGTTATTCACTTGTAATAGCTACCTCATTTATTACCCTCTGTCGCATCGCTGATATTTAGGGAAGAAAAAACATTTATTCTCGAATCTATCATCTTTATGATAGATTTATTTATTAATTCTTTATCCTCAGAAGCTGTAATAAATATAGATAGCCTTAACCATCAGTACGCTTACCAACCCCCTACTATTTCTCCTAAGATAGAAATAATAATAATTTTTCCATATCAAGCAGTTGAGAGTTCACAATATTGTATATTTAATAAGAATATGATCTTAACCATTACTTACACACTATTTATACACCTAACGACAATGAACATGAGATGTCTCTATTATTGAAGACTCCATATCTCCATCAATAGCAACTATTTAATCACCTTAATGTCATACAACCGCACGTGTGTTATGACTACTACCAGAATCTGCTGCACTGGTCCATATTGCTACAGCGGCTACAATAACACCCAGAATGATATCATTTAGTCGCGGAGCACTATTAGCATACCCCAACACAAATGGTGCGATAATCAACCAAATGCCGGCAAGAATATTTATCCAACTTAACCAGATTGTATTTGCTGGTGTAAACGCACGAATAAGTGCTACCACGCCGACAATAATACCCAACCAAATATCATTTGTACGCGGTGTACCATTAACGTATCCTAATACGAATGGCGCAACAATCAACCAGATCCCTGCAATTACAGTGATCCAACTTGCTATGACCGCTTGGTTTTTGTTTTCCATCCTTGATGCACCTCCTTTCTTATATTTAATAGCTTAATTTTTCAGTATTACGATCGAGTGAAAGTTATGCAAGATTACGATAAGAATTTGAAGCCGCAAACTTAGTTATGAAGGTGGATACATTCTTTGAAATTCACTCTAATAATTGGACATCCGATGTGTCTTGGTGCCTCCATTATTTTACTTGCCACCCATCTGGCCTTAAACTCTCCGTGGACCTTTATCTTTTTGCTGGTGGGATTTTACGGGATGATTCTACGTCTTTTTGAAGAGGATAAGTATATATGCAAAAATATTCCCGGTTATTATAACTACTGCCAAATCGTACATTATCGTCTTTTACCATATATCTGGTAAAATTTGTTATAAATTTGTAAATTATACTTATTAAGCTAAGTGAAAATAAATTCCGGAAATTAAACTTCATCATAAAACAGATATGCAAGGCATACCCAAAATACCATATTTCACTACTTCCCGTTATCGGGTAACCACTATGGTAGAACTTTCACAAGCTAAGATAAGCGATATTGCCGCTGATTTAGGCAGCGGCGATGGTCGTATCTCTATTGCGCTGGCTAAATCAGGCATAAAACGTATAGACGCATACGAGATTAATGATGACCTTAGACAACTTTCATCCAGTTTAATAAAAAAAGAAGATTTAACAAATATTAATCTAATTAATAAGGATTTCTGGACCGTTAACTTATCTATTTACAGCATAATAGTATGTTATCCTATGCCCTCAATAATGGGGCGCCTGGAAAGAAAACTAAAAGAAGAATTACACCCAGGCGCTAGGGTACTCCTTAACTACTTCCCCTTCTTACACTGGAAAGAAGAAGCTATAAAGGATAATATCCATCTGTATTTGAAAAAATAGCCCTTATTTTTTTAACAAAACCTCAACCGCCCAAATCTTATTTATCCACATCACCTGAAGATTATAAGCAAATAAGATTTCCTCTTTCTCACTCGAGCGATTTTCTATCTCTGCTTTTGACTTCTTTACCGTCCAGTACCTTATCCTGAACTTGATCTTTTTTTTCCATTGCGGTATCCCGCGCATCATGTAGAGTCTCAGTGGCCTGATCCTTAACCTTGCTTAACATATACTTAACTTTTTCACGATTTTTTTCATCTCTAAGAACTGCAGCTCCTGCAATTGCTACTCCCGCTCCTATCACCGCTCCAGCTGCACCAGCCACCATAGAATTGATTACATCTTTATCACGTGTATTTTTCTTATTTTCGCGTTTATGATCATAATTGTTATTTTTATCTGCCATTCACATCACCTCCGTTTCTCAAAAATAATTCCAAAACTAATTATTGTCAGATAAATTAAGTTGTTTGACTTGATGTCTTCGGTACCATAATGTTGGAAATTGTTCAGCTCCCACAATACTTTCATAAATCATTTCATAATCATTGACCATTCTTTTGGCACTGAACTTTCTTAAAGCATAAGATCTGCAATAATGACGATTTATACTGTAGGCATTATTTTTAATTAGCTCCGCCAACTCGTCTTCCGAATCAGCTATCCAACCAGTCTTGCCCTGCTGAATAATTTCAGGCATTGATCCATGATTAAAAGCTGCAACAGGAGTGCCAGTAGCCATTGATTCTATCAAAGTTAAACCAAATGGCTCTTCCCATTCCAATGAATGCATAAAGCATAAGGCATTGGCCATCAATATATTTCTTTCATCTTCACTAACCTCTCCTACCCACCTAATTTGCCGACCATCAATAAAGGGTTTAACTTTCTCTTCATAATATGGTTTATCAATCTCATCAAGTTTGGCAGCAATAATTAAGGGAAGGCCTAACTTTTTAGCAATGGAAATTGCATGATGTACACCTTTCAGATGACTAATACGTCCAACATGTAATAAGTAGTCACCAGGCTTATCACAAAAAGGATACTTTGCCATATCAAGCCCATTATAAACAGTAGCAATATAGTTTAAATCAGGAGCGGGTCTTTTTTGAGATTCAGAGATGGCCACCAGATAGGCCCTATTAAGATTTTCGTAATTTTTAATATTATTTTCGCTTAATACTCCATGTAAGGTAGATATCACCGGGACCTTACTATATTGTCCAAACGCAAGTCCCAGAGGCAAACTGCGCAACGTAGTATGATCATGTATGATATCAAACTGACCAGCCATTTTATATACTTTTACCAAGTGCTGTACAAAAGCCATGGTCCTTTGGGCATCATCAAAAGGATTCATATCATGCGGAAATTCTTCTCTTATACCCCTGGAAAAAGTCGAGATCAAACGTGCTGAAGTGGAAGAATCCCCACTGGCAAATAAAGTAACATCATGACCCCTTTTTACGAGTTCTTCTGTAAGAGCAGACACAATCCTTTCTGTCCCCCCATATTTTTTCGGAGGCACACTTTCGTAAGGAGGTGCTATTTGTGCAATTCTCATAAACATCAGCAGTATACTTTTGTGGCTTAAGATTTAAAACATAACCAAGTAAGAATAGCGCAAGAGGAAATTATTTTATCACAGAAAGCAATAAATCATATGCAGAAGCAGCTGACCACGCCTGATTTAAACAGCTTTGCTGACCGCTGAGGGGATTTCTGTAAATTGAAAATTTACCCTCATTTTGAATGTATAATTCAATAGGCAGACCAAAATACTGCAGTGCAGATAAGCTAGCATTACTCAATTTAGCTGCCTCTGTAAAATAATCAAAATTATGCAAACCTTCAATAATCAAACCATTAAGCATAGGCCAGAAGCTGCCATTATGATAAGAAGCCTCAGTTGGATCAAATGTCGATGATTTAGTGCTCATAGTACGCATTCCCGCACCAGGGACAAATAAATCCGTTTCAAACGCACGATGTACGATTGAATTTATATACACTTCATCAATTATTGATTCATAGTGATCATTTTCTTCAATGGCCGACCACAGACAAATCAGAGGATGTGATGTTACTGTTCTGACTTGTCTTTTATGTCCATCCAATGCTTGAGCAAGAAATAAACCCTCAGAGGTGCTCATTAAAAACATTCTATTAAAACGCTTTTTCATTTTATCTGCAAATAATCTTAGTTTTTTACTAAACCGGATATTTTGAGTCTCTTTATAAGCACCGGAAAAATAATTAGACCATAATCTGAGAGCTAACCACGCTATACCCTGTACCTCTACGGGTGCTATAGGGTAATCAGGTAACTTTCCTGCTGTATCAGCTAGAGATGGAATAGAGTCAGCCCAGGATTGAACTGCAAGACCTCCATGGAGACGCTCTGCAGGTAAAGAATATTCCAGCAGATAATCCTTATCCATATCCCCATAAGACATAATCCAGTTCAAACCTTTTTCGACAGAAGGTAAAACAGTTAGTAAGAAATGGCCATCATTGGTCAACTCCCAATAACGATAAATCGCGATCAAACCCAGCGGTGTAGCATCTATACTGTCGTAATTACGCAATATTTTGTCCGGATAGACATACCAAGGTTTTCTACGAGCGGTTAATCTTTCATATTTGTCTACTCTATATTCATGAATAAATTTCCCTAGCTGTTCCCCACTCTCGATGTTTAAATTTTTTCCCTGCAACTCTATATGTTTGAGTAAACTCTTCTTGCAAGTGGACAGTAATTTGCCATCCGGACGTACTTTCAGAGTCCGCAGAAGCTTTAATATAGTAATGAAACTATCCCGACCGAAGATGCAGCCGAAAACCTCACTTTTTCCCGAGGCATTGAAACCATCATCGTGTGCTAGTTCATCCAAGCAAACATAAATCTTTTTTTCTAATTCTTCAATTCGCATGAGCAGAAAATAAATACCGTGTATTTAACTTATCTCTAGGATCTACTCATGTCAAGCAGGGCTGTAACTAAAATTACGATGTTTACTGTTCTATATAATCTTTAAGAGGGCCTAAGTAATATTCTCTCCATCCATCGCTAATACCCTTTGCATATTCATCCGGCACATCAGTCTGTAATAGCTCTACTTGTGTTCCATTTTTCTCTGCACAGAGCATAAAATTTACTACCGAAGGTTTATCCCACGGCTTGTCCTCTACGCTGTACCATTCTTGTATTAGCTGCTTCTGAGGGACAACTTTTATATTTTTACCCCAGATATTACCGGACCACAAAGAAAATTCAGTACCTACTTGATCATTCATTCTGGCTGGTCCCGCACTCCAGTTCTCAATATCTTTAGCATTGGTCAAAGCTCTCCAGACATCCGCAGGAGAAGCTTGTATGTGATATGTTTGTTGAATGGTTTTCATTGGAAGCTTTTTTAAAACAATCGCCTTAATTCTATATATTCTTTATGGGATAGATATGAGCTTTTACTTTATTTTTCTTTCATTTTGTCTTTTTCGCACAATTATTAAAGTTAGCACATCTGCTGTAACTTTGCAATACAAGAGATTTCTCGCTTGTGTATAAAATCAAATTTGTTTAAGATATAAACATGAATTTAGATTTGAATAGTTTAAAAAATAATAAAACGATGTGGCTAGTAGCTGCTATTCTCGCCGCTGTAGCGTTATTCTTTGCTGTAGTCAGATAACTATAAATCCCCTGGCCCTTCGCGAAAAGGCCAATTAGAGATTAAGCATTTTTATTATGCTTGTTTGCATAATATGCCATCGCATCACGCATGAAATGAGCTAAACCTTTGGCACGTTTCTCATAGAACTCCTTAAATCGCTCATCATCCACATACATATAACCTAAATTTTTAAACATTTCATAACTGGGCTCATAAAAATTTCCTAAATGCTGATAGAAACGTTCAATTTGATTCTGCACTTCTAAGCTTTCGACTATTAAGCCTTGCATATACAGATTAGCGATAGTCGCATAGATATCCTCTGCTTCTACTTTTATATCATCTAAATTTTTCTTTGACATCTTACCTACTTTCTTCATGGATTGTATGTAAGCTTTTGTGTTACCCCAACGACTTTCTACCTCATTTTTATATTTCTGATAGTTCTGGTCACTAAAAGCTGAAAACTTCGCATCATCACTCATACTCTCACCCTCTTTCAAAGAATTAAAAGTTTTATCTATAGTCAACAGTAAATTTTCCAGCCTTTTTTTCTTTATTGTCAACAGAGTTCTCTGCTCAGTCAAAGCCTGTAAAACATTAAAGTCATTATCCTGCACAATCTGTTTTATTTTTCTTAGAGAAAATCCCAGTTCGCGAAAAAACATAATCTGCTGTAACATTTCCAGTTCACGATCATTATAAACGCGATAACCGTTCGCTTTGACACTATTGGGTTTTAGTAATCCGATTTGATCGTAATAATGAAGTGCTCTGACAGTAATACCTGACAACTTGGCTAGTTTCTTAACTGTGTATTCCATATACAGGGATTATAAACTATTACGTAACGTAAGCGTCAATATATTTGTTATTATATATAAAGAGGAAAATTAAAATTACTTTTCTCTATCTCTTTTTCACTCTATATTTTAGTAATAATGTTCCCTTTTCATTTAGCTTTTCTAGGCTAAACAATTCTAAATCAATCTCCATTTCTTGAGTAAGTAAACTATTCCCCATACCAAAAAGTTTAGGTTCAATTGTCAACCAAAATTCGTTGACTAAATTAGCAAGAAAAAAATCGGTTGCTACTTTTTGACCTGCTACAAGCAACATCTTTTGGTATCCCAATTTTTCCATTCTCTTAACCAAAGCAGTTACAGATTCGCTAGAGAACTCAATCTGTCCTACAACTTTTTCTTGAGCATAATTATCAGGGTTTCGGGTAAGGATAATTCTTAATCTACTCTTTTCTGCTAAGGGCTTTACGACATCATAAGTTTTGCTACCCATAACAATAAGATTGTGTTCATTTCGAGTATTAAGAAAATGCTTCGCATCCTCAGAAGAAGTCCATTCGTGCACCAGAGGATTGACTCCTTTTGTCATTTTTCCATCTACGGAAGTGACTGCAATGAAGATAATGTTCATGCTCTAACTTTTTCGCTCTTTAACCACCTTACACCAATATAAACTAACGGTGTTTCTATAACCGACATTCCACAACGTAAAAGCCAATAAGGTAGGGATAAACCTGCAATAAAGTTAATATTATCTCCTATAGATAAATTGAAAGTATAAAATGCAAGTGTCATAAATAGTGCTGTATCAAAAAATTCACTAACAAAATTTGAAACATTAGTGCGCAACCACAATTTTTTCTTCCCCAAACGTTGGCGCATGCGTGCAAAAATATATACATCTAAAAACTCACTAACAGCAAAAGCAATCAAACTGGCTGCCGAGAAACGGATGGAAATACCGAAAATATCACTATATTCTCTGTTTTGTGGGGTAAAACGCGCATCCGGTGGCAACAATGTAGCCAAAATTGAAAACAAAAACAAGAAAAAGATCATTAATAGACTTGAGCGAACTACACTTTGAGCTCTAGCTTTACCAAAAACCTCAACAATAATATCATTAGCCGCATAAACAAACGGCAGAATAAAAATAACTACTGTTGCGCTGAGATGGAATCCTACAATAGTAGCAATAGGAAATGTCTTGGATCCCATTAACTCAGAAATCATCACACATGTGACATAAAAAGCAATTAAAAAATCTAATTTCTGTATTTTAAACATTGCGCATATTTTAGCTGATCTGTCAATTAATGTGAAGCGGTAATGTGATATGTTTCATAATGTCCTTAACTCATAATCCATAGTAGACATTGATTGCAGACCTGACTCTTGTAGATTATACAGATAATACCATCCCCGTTTCCTTTATCATCTCCCCAATCATGCCTCAATGCCAATCTATAGCGAATAATGTAATAAACGTAAACAGAGCAGGTGGAAAATTTTTTGATGATAGTGAGAAAAGAATGACAGATAATTATATTAATGCATATCAAACTATAATCTCCACTCAAAAGTAATATATTACCATAACTGAACTATTTTCAGTTTAGAATAACGTGTATTCTCGACTGAACCAAATTAGCAGGTGCCTGCAATTGTGTTTCCATTTGTACTTGATATAACTTCTGACCAAAAACATAACTAACAGGTCCTGAGATTAGATAGTTATTGTTGTTGCTATTAGTTGTAACCTGCGAGTACCATACTGGATGATTATCTGTTATATTGTACAAACGCACCGATACAGCTTCATTGCTGTCGGGAACATATATTGAAGCTTCGAAGCGTACCTCCTTAATATGTTGATACTGACCAAAATCAATTTGTGCTTCTGCTCCGGGGATATTGGTCCAGACATTGGATTGAGTAGTACCTGATCCCAAAGGAATATATAAATCTTTTACACCCCCACTTTGTACTCCACTACTACCCGATGAGGTAATCGTGGTAGGTACTGGTGTAGGAATTGAAGTTGGAGACAGACTATCCACCATCATAGGTGATGGAACTGAAGTAATTGAATGTTTGATAGAGCTACTGGTAAAAACGGCATTATTCCCGCGGTTAAGAAGGAATAAATTTAAGTATATAAGATCAATTACAATCGCCGTACACACCACTCCCAAAATAAAAAATGCAAGCCGTGCATATTGTTCATCTCTTGATAACTTTATAAATAGCAACCGGTCACGAAAATTATTAAACATATTAACAGCATATAAAAGTATATCAATAAAGTAAACTACTGATGGATCATGAAGGATAATTTTGCTGATGTATTGTACCTTCTACGGCTGACGTATTGTTATCAACTTGGTATTTTTAGTTTTTACCAGTTATACTAAAAAGGCCGATGAAATACTTTGCTAGACTTCTTATCTCTTCATTCATTATCTTTGATGTTATCCTGATAGGCTGGATCTTACTACATAACTATAATTTTGCCGTTCTCAACCCAGAAGGAATAATTGCTGTCCAGGAAAGACAATTAATGTTTATTGCCCTTATTATGATGTCGATTGTTATTGTACCGGTTTTTATTTTCGCTATTTTTGTCGCAATAAAATATAGAGAGTCCAATAGTGAGGCAAAATATTTGCCCGAATGGGATCATAATCATGGCATTCAGATTTTCTGGTGGGCTTTTACAATCTTTATGGTCAGTACGATGGGTTTTATTAACTGGAACTATACACATCGCTTAGACCCCAGTCAATCTATTGCTTCCATCAATCAACCTCTCACCGTCCAGGTTATCGCGTTACGCTGGAAATGGCTATTTGTTTATCCCAAACTAGGTATAGCTTCACTTAACTTACTGGAGATACCTGAGAAAACTCCTGTTCAGTTCGAACTAACAGCTGACCAGTCTCCTATGACATCTTTCTGGATTCCCCAGCTGGGTGGACAAATCTATGCTATGTCAGGTATGTCCACGCAAACACATTTAATGGCTAACACCACGGGACAGTTTTATGGAACAGACACGGAGATAAATGGCAAGGGATTTTCGGAGATGAAATTTATCACAATATCTGTATCCCAAACAGAATTTAATAAATGGGTATATAACGTTAAACAAAACTCCATAGAGTTAAATCGGTCTGTATTTAATCAACTAACGCAACCCACTGAAAACGTATCCCCCATAACTTATTCTTCACCTGTAAATAATCTTTTTACTTCGGTTATAATGAACTACATGGCTCCCACCTCATATCCTCATATGAAGCCAAACAATTCTATGCAAGATATGCAAATGTAAAACTAAATATGAATTGGAAATCTTTTATCATTGGTCAACTTACTTGGGCAGATCTTCCGCACCAGTGGTTTACCATAGGTGGCACCGGAGCTATTTTTACCATGTTAGGTGCGGCTGCTGTTTTTTTAACTATAACAAAGCGCTGGAGATGGTTATGGAAAAATTGGCTTACCTCCACTGACCCTAAAAAAATCGGCGTCATGTATCTTATCATGGCATTTTTGATGTTTGTAAGAGGAGGACTGGATGCTCTTATGCTTTTCTCACAGCAGGTTCTAACTGTTGGCCCAGGAGTTCTTGGAGCAAAACACGGCTATCTTGATGCTAATCACTTCCAGCAAATCTTTACTGCTCATGGCGATATCATGGTTTTCTTTGTTACCATGGGCTTTCTGTTTGGGTTAATAAATTTAATCGTCCCTCTACAAATCGGCGCGCGCGATCTTGCCTTTCCTTTTCTAAATTCATTAGGTTTCTGGTTATACGTTGCAGGAGCAATATTAATTAACATGTTTTTTGTGTTAGGTGGAGAGTTTGCAGCCACTGGATGGCTAGCTGTTGCTCCTTTATCCGAGCTTCAATTTCAACCTGGGACTGGGGTAAATTATTGGATCTGGAGCTTGCAAATTTCTGGTTTAGGAACACTCATCGGAGGTATAAATTTCGTAGTAACTATTCTTAAGATGCGAGCTCCAGGCATGAGTCTTATGCGTATGCCAATGTTTACCTGGACTTCTCTGATGAGCATGTTGTTAGTTATTTCCATCTTCCCAATCCTTGCTATGACTATTGCTCTTTTAACTGTTGATCGTTATCTGGGAATGCATTTTTTCACACTGAACAATGCCGGTAATCAGATGATGTATTGGAATTTAATCTGGATGTGGGGACATCCTGAAGTGTATGTTCTGATCATTCCCGCTTTTGGTATTTATTCTGAAGTAGTATCAACTTTTGCTCAGAAAAAAGTATTTGGCTACCCATCCCTAGTAGCAGCGGCTGGCTTAATTACCCTATTGTCATTCACTGTCTGGCTGCATCATTTTTTTACCATGGGCGCCGGTGCTGATGTAAATGCTTTTTTTGGCATCATGACTATGTATATAGGTATTCCTACAGGAGTTCAAATCGTAAACTGGCTCCTTACAATGTTTCGTGGACGTATAAGGTATTATTCCCCAATTTATTGGTTCTTTGGCTTTATAAGTACATTTACATTTGGTGGAATGGCTGGTATGTTGATGGCACTCCCCCCAGTAGATTTTCAAATACACAATAGTTTATTTTTAGTTGCCCATTTCCATACAATGATTGTGGGTGGAGCTTTGTTTGGTATTTTTGCCGGAATTACATATTGGTTTCCTAAAATTACCGGTTTTAAACTGGATGAGAAACTAGGTAAATATGTCTTTTGGACCTGGCTAGTCGGTTTTTTCGCTTCTTTCGTTCCGTTATATATTCTAGGTATGATGGGAGCCACGCGCCGTATGGACCATTACTCTCCTTCAACTGGGTGGCAATACCTTTTTTTGGTCTCACTAATTGGTGCATTAATTATAGTTGTAGCTGTGATTTTACAGGTGGTTCAGTTAATCGTAAGTATTAAAAACCGCAGGCAACTGCGCGATACAACTGGTGATCCCTGGAATGGACGTTCGCTGGAGTGGTCAACACCCTCACCCATTCCCTTTTATAACTTCCCCGTCATCCCTCAGGTTCACAGCCGTGATGCTTACTGGGAGATGAAAAAGCAGAAAAATAAATCACCCATTATATATGAAGATATTGTATTACCAAAAAATACAGCGATGGGTATTTATCTGGCCGCTTTTCTTTTCCTGTTTGGTTTGGCTATGGTCTGGCAAGCTACTCTGTTTGCAATAATCGGACTAACTGGCGCGATCATTTGTATGATAAAAAGAACTTTTGATGAAAACACCGAATATGTTCTACCAGCCAGTGAGGTTGAAAAACTTGACAAACAGTACAGATTAACGGTTTAAACTATGAACAGTGTGACAACATTAAATTTAAAAAAAGAAACAGAAAATAATGATAAAACCACTCTAGGATTCTGGATTTATCTTATGACCGACTTGGTCATGTTTGGAGTACTTTTTGCTACCTATACAGTACTGCGAGGTAATACATTCGGTGGCCCAATGGATCGTAATGTGTTTAACCTACCTTTTGCACTATCTGAAACTTTAATTTTATTAACCAGCAGTTTCACTTGTGGCCTAGCTATTCTGGCTTTGCAACAGAAAAACAAAATTCAGGTTATTTTGTGGTTTAGTTTAACTTTTATTTTAGGTATAACTTTTTTGATTTTAGAATTGAGTGAGTTTAGTAAACTTATCAGTGAAGGCAACAGTTGGCAGCGCAGTGGTTTCCTGTCCGCCTATTTCACTCTGGTAGGGACACATGGATTACATATTACTGCTGGTCTGATCTGGATGATAATCTGTTTATTCAAAATCTGGAAGGAAGGATTGACCTCTAGTTTATCACGCAAACTAACGTTACTTAGCCTTTTTTGGCATTTTTTAGATATCGTATGGATCTTCATTTTTACCATAGTTTATTTAATGAGTGGAATTTAATATGACAAACGTTATACAAACAACGGACAACTTAAAAGAGAATCGAGGACCAAAATTATCAACTTATATCACTGGCTTTGCTTCATCGATCTTTCTTACCCTAATCCCCTATTTTCTGGTAACAAATCATATAGGAAGTACATATGTACTGTTGACTGTTATACTTTTTTTTGCACTATTACAGATGATAGTTCAATTAATATTCTTTTTGCACTTGGGGCGTGAAACTAAGCCAAGATGGAAACTGGCTGTAATGATTTCATTTGTAGGTATTATCTTAATTATTGTGGGAGGTTCAATATGGATTATGGCTCATCTTAATTATAGTATGAGTTTGTTACAACTTAATAACCTGATGCAATACGGAGAAGGATTCTAAAAAAATCAGTAGTAATTATATTTCATAAAGAACAAATGTTAAATATATGATCAAACAATATTATCTACTTGCAAAACCAGGAATGGTTTATGGGAATGCCATATCTGCAGTAGCTGGTTTTTTATTTGCCTCCAAAGGAAATTTTAATTTATTGCTTTTTATTACGACAATTACTGGCATCTCCTTAGTCATTGCTTCTGCATGTACGTTTAATAATTACCTTGATCGCGAAATTGATAAAAAGATGCAACGTACTATTAAGCGACCTCTGGCTTTAGGTTTAATTTCTCCAAAAAATGCTCTGATTTATGGAACATTTCTTGGATTAGTAGGGTTTGTCCTTTTATTTATTTTCACTAATCTCTTAACACTTGCTTTAGGTTTTATAGGCTGGTTTTTCTATGTAATAATATATGGATTTTTCAAACGTAGATCTACATATGGTACATTAGTTGGAAGTATAGCAGGTTCTATGCCAATTGTGGGAGGCTACTGTGCAGTTACCAATAATTTTGATACTGCAGCCTTATTACTTTTTATCATCATGACAATGTGGCAGATGCCCCATTTTTACGCAATAGCTATTTATCGTTTAGACGACTATATAAAAGCTAAAATACCGGTACTTCCAGTAAAAAAGGGAGTAAATGTCGCAAAATGGGATATTATTATTTATATAATAGCTTTTTTGGTGGCTATATATTTACTATTCTATTACCACTATACAGGTTACACCTACATTATTATTATGTTGGGACTGGGGTTATACTGGTTTAAGTTAAGCATAAATGGTCTACATACTACTAATGAAACTCTCTGGGGTAAATCAGTTTTCAAATTCTCATTAATTACATTAATGGTTTTTTGTCTATTACTTTGCTTATCGTTCTGGCTACCCTAAATGATATAGTTAAACATCTTGTCTTCTAAACACCGTTAGATATAATATAGGCAGACCATTATATGGACGCATTATTAATATTTCACATTTTTATTGCTTGTCTGAGTGTTTTATTTACTTTTTTCTTGTTCATCAAACCAAGCTTAAATAAGATATATATTAACTACGTATTAATAGGCATAACATTCATAACTGGGACAATGCTGATCTTCAAATATTCTTCTCACTTAGCGGAAATCTGTTTCACAGGCATTGTCTATTTATGTTATGTTACTGTTGGGCTTGTAGCTTCACATCACAAATTGGCACAGTCAAGTGGAAAATAGCTATATTTATTTATTAATCTTGTAGATATTTAAGACATTCCCATTGCCAAAATGTCGCATTTTAATTAAATCCAGTTCTAATTTCCTCTCAATTCCTTCAAGTAATCTAGTACCCCTTCCTAGAACCACAGGGTTAATCATTATTCTCAATTCATCTAGTAATCCAAATCTCAGTAAACTCAAACATAAATTTGAACTTGCTAGAACAATAATATTTTTTCTTTGCTGAGCTTTTAGTTGATTAATAAACTGAGGATCTATTTCATGTTTGAGTGTTACATTTTTCCAAATATTTGTCTGTTTGACTTCTTTTAAAGTCCGCGAAAAAACTACTTTCTTCAAACTGTTCATTCTTCTGGCTGTTTCATAATCATTCTTTAGTCCTGATTCTGTTGGCCAGTAGCTCTCCATCAGTTGATATGTTCTTCGCCCATACAGAACCATGTCTGACTCATCCAGTTGTTCATTAGCAAACTGAACAAACTCACTGTCAACATTATGCCAAGATAAATCATGTTCAGGCCCTTCAAAAAATCCATCGAGAGTTGTCATCATGAATAGAAATATTTTTTTCATAATTTATATATTAATTTTACAACTCCTCTATTAAATCTTGTTGTTTAAATTTCTGATAATATAAATTTCATGAATTCTTCATTACCATACACCATTTTTCATCCTTCATATTTAAAACCAGATCCATTATGACCGGGCGCTTCAAATACCCCATCTAATAATAATTCTGTTACTACAAATTTATTCATATAATTACTCTTTAGCTGGGGGAATCTCTTTTATCCACAATCTTGTCTTATCATCTGGCTTTCCATGATTATAATTTACCGTTATTTCGTCATCTGAGCTGATATTTTTGATCGCAATGAATTCAATCTTGCCCTCTATAAACACTTTACGATATGTAGCGTTAGGTGAATAAGAATGATTATATATCGATCCAAATCCCAGACAAATAGCCCCTTTATGATACCTCTTATCATTCCCCCACATGAAATAATAATTGCGCAGTTTGGTTTTTCTAATCTCTAAAATATCAGGTTCGTCAAGCAAAATAATCGGACATTTCTCAATTATTTCACCAATCTTAATATCATGACTGGCAAACACTCCCATCCCTGCATTTTCAATTTTTGATTCGGAAATATAGATATTACATGCGGAGAACAATTTCATATTCACCTGCTTAAGTAGTATAAAGAATAAATTTTAAATAATCTATAATTGTATTACTGAGTTGGATTAATGCGCACAACCTGGGCACTGGAAGAACCATTCTGTACTGGAAGATTAGAAATTGTCACATTCTGACCGTTTTTCAAACTAGTCTGAGTAACGGACGTGAGCTGAGTATACTGCGTAGAGGAAGAGAGAGTGACAGTTCTACTAGTTCCATCAGTCATTCTTAAAGTTACTTGATTACCATTAATCGCGGTAATCGTGCCATTAAGATTTACTTTACCCTTATCCAACATTCTTGCTCTTGGATTATAATTTAACTTGCCCGAAGCCCAGCCGGGCCTATTCATTATAGAAGCAGGTGAACGTAAGCCGCTTACTGCATGCCAGCGACCAACAGTAGTACCAGCTACAAATGCAATAAATGCTACTATTACCACCAGCAAGCCTGTAAGTAAAAGACTCTTATGTTGCTCTTTCATAATCTTATCTTAACAATCCTAACTGAAAGGATACTGAAGACATTCATTACTTACCAGCTTTATCTTTAAATCCAATTTCTTAAATTTATTTTTGAGCTTGTTGTCCTGAAATATTTACCATCCAATGAATGCCATGTTGGACGCATAAAATGTGTACGCAAAATCAAACCTTTATTAAATTCTTCCTCAATCTCCGTATATGTTTTATTTTTTTGCCACAGACTAAGCACCCATTTAGCCGCAACAAAATCCTGAGCTTGAATCGCTCCGAACCAATCAACTACCTGAGCCGAAGTATTAAACCTGGGAGTAATAAGTTTCTGATTTTTCAATCTTGTATTAACAATATCAGAACTGATCATAGTACACTTCAATATACACTACATTAGAGAATCTTAACCATAACTGTAATCCTTATAACAATGCTTTACAAATTCCTCTGCTGTAACTAATATATATATAGATGGTAAAATATATCAAAAACTACGATACGCTAGCCAGTACTGATGAGAGAAAACTAATTTTAGATTTAATAGACACAGCTATAATAGCTATTCAGCCAGAGGAAGTTATCAACAACCACTTTACTATTAAGAATGATCATCTATATGTACAAAAGAAGGAATTTAATCTGCAGACTTTTAAGAGAATTTTCCTTCTTGGATTCGGCAAGGGATCTGGTGAGATTTCTTTTCTGATAGAAAAATTACTTGGTGATAAACTGACAGAGGGTTACGTCATTGACGCCAAGGAACATAAGTTTAACAAAATTAAGTTTACTCTTGGGACTCATCCTCTTCCTTCCCAAGCTAATCTTGATTTCACGCAACAGGTTCTGGATGTGTTAAGTAAACTGGATAAAACTGATTTAATCATTATGGTTACATGCGGTGGCGGCTCTGTAATGTTCGAAAAGCCACATAGTCTTAATCTAGAAAAATTAACAAGCTTTAACCAAGCTCTATTACACGCCGGAGCCAATATTCACGATATGAATGTCATGCGAAAACATGTATCCAAAGTCAAAGGTGGAGGATTGGCAGAACATCTGTATCCTGCTACTGTCATAAATCTGGTTTTTTCTGATGTTCCGGGTGATGACCTATCAGTTATTGCCTCAGGACCTCTGGTAAAAGATGATTCAACTGTGGGTGAAGCTTGGGATCTGTATATTAAATTCAAGATTAATGAGTCTATTAAACTCAAAGAACGTGACTTTTTTGAAACTCCCAAAGATGATAATTACTTTGCAAACGTTCACAACATGTTAATGGATACTAATATGACCGCTATGAACAAAATGAAAGATCTGGCCACGGAAAGAAATGTAAATGTACAAATTTATTCTAATTCCTTCCAGTCTGATGCAGATTCAGCCGGTAAAAAACTTATCGATGTAACACCGGAGAATACTATACTTCTTGCAGGCGGAGAAACCACGGTTAAAGTCAAAGGTAAAGGTGGTGAAGGCGGGAGAAATCAGGAACTAGTCTTAGCTGCTCTACCCTATTTAGGAGAAAAAATTACAATAGCCGCCATTGATTCTGATGGATGGGACAATTCTCCTATCGCGGGTGCAATTGGTGATAAACAAACATTGATCAAAGCAGAGGAAAAGAATGCTGATCCCCAATCTTTTTTACAAGCGCATAATAGTTCACCATTTTTCAGTAAAGTTGGCGACGCTATCATTACCGATAGACTTTCATCCAACGTTTCTGATTTAATAATAGTATATAAAAAAAACATAGGGAAAAAATCCCTTGGAGTTCCTAACTGATATGGTTGATTCATTAACTGATTTACAATTGAAGCATCTAGAAGAAAAAGCTGTAGAAATGCGAGAGCATATTATAGAAATGCTCCTTGAAGCAAAGTCCGGCCATTCAGCAGGACCACTTGGTATGGCTGATATATTCACTGCCATGTATTTTCATGTACTTAATCATGATCCACGCAATCCTGACTGGAAAGACCGAGACCGTCTTGTGTTATCCAATGGACATATCTGTCCTGTACAATATGCTGCCCTTGCAATGTCAGGTTATTTTCCTCTTGAAGAATTAAAAACTCTTCGCAAAATTAACACAAGATTACAGGGGCATCCTCATCGCGGAGTATTACCTGGAATTGAGACCACCTCGGGTCCTTTAGGTGAAGGACTTTCTCAGGCTATTGGTATGGCTTTAGCACTAAAACTGGATAATAAAAGTGCTCATGTCTATTGCCTTGGTTCTGATGGAGAACTTCAGGAAGGAAATCCGTGGGAAGCAGCTATGTTTGCAGGGAAAAACAGATTATCAAATTTAACTTTAATCATAGATCGTAATAATATCCAGATTGACGGATTTACTGAAGATGTTATGCCGATTGAACCACTAAAAGATAAATTTGCTGCTTTCAACTGGAATGTTCTGGAAATCGATGGTCATAACATGAGAATGTTAGTTGACAGTGTTAATGAAGCCAAAGCAGTTCATCAGAAACCAACTGTTATCATCGCTCACACCATTCCTGGCAAAGGTGTGGACTTCATGGAAAATAAATTTGAATGGCATGGCATACCACCTAATGCAGATCAGGCCAAACAGGCACTTGATGAGTTAAGAACTTTACAGGGTAAAATAGAAGCGGATCAATAGAACAAACATATGTTAAATCCTAATTTGAAACTAAATGAAAAGATGTTTTCAGACGATGCGCAGAAAAAAGCGACTCGTGACGGATTTGGAGAAGGACTTGTAGAATTAGGCAATTCCAACCCTGATGTTGTAGTGCTGACAGCTGATCTATCAGATTCAACACGCACAGATAAATTCGCTAAAGAGCATCCTGAAAGATTTTTTGAAGTTGGAGTCGCTGAACAAAACATGGCTGCTATTGCTGCAGGGTTAGCAGAAGCAGGAAAAGTTGCCTTCATTTCCTCATATGCTACCTTCTCCCCAGGTAAAAACTGGGAGACAATCCGTACAACAGCAGTTTACAACAAGGCTAATGTAAAAATCGCCGGCCATCACAGCGGAGTTATGACTGGACCTGACGGTGCTACCCACCAGGCTACTGAAGATATTGCTATTACACGCTGCTGGCCCGATATTCAGATTTATATCCCTTGCGACAATATAGAAGGTAAAAAAGCCACTATTGCCAGTACTAAAATCGATACTGCTGTTTATCTTCGCTTTACTCGGGATAAATCCATTGTTCTAACAACAGATGAGACCCCTTTTGAGGTTGGTAAAATACAGAATTTCTGGATCTCAGATAATCCCCAAGTTACTATCTTTGCCACAGGATATCTTTTATATCAAGCTTTGTTGGCAGCTAAACAATTAGACGATGAAGGTATTCAGGTGATTGTCGCCAATGTTTCAACTATCAAACCCCTTGACGTTGAAGGAGTTTTAAGTTTAACTAGAAAGACACAGGCAGTTGTAACCGTAGAAGATCATCAGGTGATGGGTGGCCTGGGAGGAGCAATTGCAGAATGTTTAGCAAAACACAGACCACTTCCCATGGAATTTGTCGGTTTGCAGGATACTTTTGCAGAGTCCGGTACACCAGAGGAATTATTAGCAAAATATAAAATGGATGCACCGGCCATTAAAGAGGCTGTTAAGAAAGTAATTAATAGAAAGGGATAAGTTTTAGATATGGACGAACAATTACTTAATGAATTAAAAGGAATTATCAAAGGCGAAGTACATACCGATGAAGAAACTTTAGTCGAATACAGTCATTGTGCTTCACTTTTTGAAATAAAGCCCAAAGTTGTTGTTTTACCACGTGACGAAGAGGATGTTAAAAGTCTTGTTAAATTTGTAGAAAAACATAAGCATGGTCATTCGGAATTATCACTCACCGCCAGGTCAGCCGGCACTGACATGGGAGGAGGACCTTTGAGTGAATCAATTGTGGTTGGATTCCAAAAATTCTTTAACCATGCTCCTACAGTTGTCGGACAAACCGCGACCACACAACCAGGTGTATTTTATCGGGATTTTGAAAAGGAAACGCTAAAGTATAATTTAATTTTCCCCTCCTACCCAGCTTCACGTGAACTCTGTGCCATGGGAGGAATTGTCAACAATAATTCAGGTGGGGAAAAATCTCTGCAATACGGAAAAACCGAAAGATATATTGAAAGCCTGCAGGTTATTTTATCTGACGGCAATCAGTATGAATTAAAACCACTTAATGAAGAAGAATTAAATAAAAAAATGGCTCAGACTGATTTTGAAGGAAATTTGTATAAGAAAATGTTTAAGCTCATAAATGACAACTATGAACTTTTACAACAGCATAAACCGACCGTTTCCAAAAACTCAGCTGGTTATTATCTATGGAACGTTTATGATAAAGAAAAGAAAATATTTGATCTGAGTAAATTATTTGTCGGTGCTCAAGGCACACTTGGTTTTCTAACTAGCGCCAATATCAAACTAGTTCCCGTTAAAAAACATGCCGAAATGATGATTCTCTTCCTGCATGATATTGATCATTTAGGTGAAATTATTAACATGGTTTTGCCACTTAAACCTGATACTTTTGAGACTTATGATGATAACACTCTTAAGCTAGCTCTTAAGTTCTTTCCTGAATTCGCTAAATTCCTCGGAACTAAAGGATTCATCTCAACAGGTTTGCAGTTTTTTCCTGAATTTATGATGGTGATATCAGGCGGTTTACCTAAACTCATTTTACAAATTGATTTTCAATCTGATGATCGTGAACAGCTCGATAAGGACATAGCGGAACTAAAGGAAAAACTTAAAACCCTTCATCCTAAAACCAGGATTGCTCATAATGAGAAAGAGGAGCAGAAATATTGGCTGATACGACGTGAAAGCTTCAATCTTTTACGACAAAAAGTAAAAGATATGCATACCGCACCATTCATTGATGATTTTGCCGTTGAACCTAAATATTTACCTGAATTTCTTCCCAAATTAAATGCCATTTTTGTTAAATACCACGGTTTAATATACACAGTCGCTGGGCATGTAGGTGATGGAAATTTCCATGTTATTCCATTGATGAAAATTGAAGATCCTAAACAACGCGAAATCATTCCGCAGCTGGGCAAAGAGGTTTATGATCTAGTACTGCAGTATCATGGTACCATCACCGCAGAGCATAATGATGGGATTATCCGTACACCCTATTTGAAGCAAATGTATGGTGAAGAAGTAAATAAGTTATTTGAAGAGACCAAAAAAATTTTTGATCCTAACAATATCTTTAATCCTGGTAAAAAAGTTGGCGGCACAATGGACTATGCAATGTCTCACATCAGAACGAGCTGGTAAATACACTAAATATTTGTTGGAATTTCATAAAGCAGAAAAGTAGATTTCATTATATAACTCAATCACAAACATTCACTATTAAATATAATATATAAAAAGAATCTAGGCTTAATTAAGAATTAGTGTGGTAATAATACGCTGTTTCTCTTGATTTGACAAGCTAAAGTGCTTTAAAGTTATAA